>JAYTWR010000210.1:0-4730 GCA_043743335.1 Burkholderiales bacterium | reverse complement strand
TGGCACTCGTGCCAAAAAAACAAAAATCAGCACGTGCGGTGCTGAAAATTGAGGCTGCGTGTTTCAAAAATTGGGGGTTTTCTGTCAGGCACTAGTTACAACATTTCCGTAGATCAGCGCTCGATCTTGATGCCGGCCGATTTAATCACCTTGGCCCAGCGCTCTGACTCGGCGCGCATGTGCGCGGCAAGGCCGGCCGGCGTGCTCGATTGCGGCTCGGAGCCCATATCCAGCAGACGTTGCGCGAACGGCGGATCGGCGATCATTTTGACCATCGCGGCGTTGAGTTGGTTAATCACCGGCGCGGGCGTGCCCGTCGGCGCAAGCATCGCGTACCAGTTCACGCACTCAAAGCCGGGCAACGTTTCGGCAATCGCGGGCACATCGGGTGCGACCGGCGAGCGCTTTGGCCCGCCGACGCCCAGCGCACGCAATTTGCCCGCGCGCGTGAGCGGCAACACCGCCGGAATGCTGTTGAACATGAACTGCGCCTGCCCGCCGACCACGTCGGTGACGCCCGGCCCTGAGCCTTTGTACGGCACATGCACAAAGTTGATGTTGCCCAGTGACTTTAACAACTCGCAGCCCAAATGATTGGGCGTGCCGGTGCCTGCTGAGGCGCAGTTCAACTGGCCGGGTTTGGCTTTGGCGAGTGCTATGAGTTCCGGCACATTTTTCGCTGGCACCGCAGGGTTGGAAAACAGCATTTGCGGATTGATGGATCCCAGCGACACCGGCGCGAGATCGCGAAACGAATCGTAGGGCGTTTTGTAGAGCAGGGGGTTAATGACCAGACCGGCTGACGTCGAAAATATCAGCGTGTAGCCGTCCGGGTTGGCCTTGGCCGCGATCTCATGCGCGATGATGCCGCCCGCACCGGAGCGATTGTCGATGACGATTTGCTGGCCCCACGCGTCGGTAAAACGTTGCGCAATCGCGCGTGCCGTGAAATCGTTGGCGCTGCCGGCCGTGCCCGGCACTATGATGCGTATGGGACGGGCGGGGTAAGCGGAAGGCGCTTGGGCATAGGCAGATGCGCTCAAGCCGGTCAGCACGATGCCACAGGTAGTGGTGGTTAGGGCTTTCCATAAGGCGTTAGATACGACGCATTTCTCTCGGGCCGGGATGCGGTGGCATTGCAAGTGGGGCAAATGGCTGGGCATAATAAGGTTCGCTATTCTGCGGAAGTATTCAGGAAGTATTCAGGAAGTATTCAGGCAGTATTCATCTTGGCGCGTCTGAAACGTTCCGTCAAATCCGAATGGGGCACATCATGTCGGCAAAGCATATCCTCTCCGTAACGTGCAGTGTGCTGGGGTTGGGCACTGTCATGATGGCCTTACCCGGCATTGCGCACGCGCAAGCCTATCCCACCAAGCCGGTGCGCTACATCGTGCCGTTCCCTGCGGGGGCTTCACCCGATATCGTGGGCCGCTTGATGGCGGATCGATTGAGCCGCATTTGGGGGCAGCAAGTGATTGTCGATAACCGTTCCGGCGTCGGCGGCACGCTGGGCGCGGGCATCGCCGCGCGTGCCGCTCCAGACGGTTACACGCTATTTCAGTGCAATATCGCCTCCAATGCGGTGGCGGTGGCGCTGTATGCGAAATTGCCCTACGACGCGGCGCGCGATTTTGAGCCTATCTCCCGCATCGGCACCACGGCCAGTGTGTTGGTGGTGCATCCGTCGTTTGCGCCCACCACGGTGGCAGAATTTATTGCCTACGCCAAAGCAAACCCCGGCAAGGTGAGCTACGGCTCGTCGGCGGCCGGCACATCGCCGCATTTGGCGATGGAGTTGCTGAAAACCCTGACGCGTATCGATGTGGTGCACATTGCGTATAAAGGCGCGCCGCAGGCACTGGCCGATTTGATCGGCGGGCAAATTCCGGCGAGCATTTCCAATATGCCCGCGTTTCTGCCGGCGGTGCAAAGCGGTCGCGCGCGTGCGCTGGCGGTCACCAGCCTGAAGCGCGCACCGCAAATGCCGACTGTGCCCACCCTGGATGAATCCGGCATCAAAGGTTACGAGGTCACGTCGTGGTACGGCGTGTGCGCACCGGCGGCAACGCCGGTGGCGATACTCAACAAGCTGAACGCCGACCTGACCAAAGTGCTGACAGCGCCGGACGTGCAGCAGCGCATGATTGAGTTGGTGATTGAGCCCGCGCCCACCAGCCGCGAAGCCTTTGGCGCATTTATCCGCAGTGAGACAGTGCGCTGGGGGCAAGTCGCGAAGGACGCCAAACTGGACAAGCTGTAGCCGCACGTGGATGTTATTCTGCCGCCCTTGAAAACGAACCCTTGAAGGAATTGCCATGCCCTGGATAGAAGCCAACGGCGCAAGCTTGCGCTACGAATTAAGCGGGTCGGGAAAAGACACGCTGGTGCTGGTGCACGAAGCCGGCGGTTGCCTTGAAAGCTACGCAGAAGCGCTGCCGGGCCTGGAGAAAGATTTTCGTGTGCTGCGCTACGACCAGCGCGGGTTTGGCTATTCGGAAAAAGTGCGCGAGCTGACGTTTGACGGCGTTGTTGCAGACTTGGCCGCGTTGCTGAATGTGCTGAACATCAGCGCGCCCGTGCATCTGGCGGGCTGTGCCATGGGTGCGGATTTCGCTGTGGGTTTTGCCGCGCAGCATCCGGCGCGGGTAGCCAAGTTGGCGGTGGCCAGCCCCAACATCGGCAACAACGCACTGCGCGGCACCAGCAGTCTAGATCGCGCTGCGCAGGTTGAGCGCGACGGCATACGTTCCGCCATGCAGGCGAGCCATGAGCGTTCGTATCCCGAAAATCTGCGCGCGCTTGATCGCGAGCGTTTCAAGCGTTATCAATCGCGCTGGGTGTGCAATACGCCGGCGTCGTTTAAGGCGCAGGCGTACATGATTCACGCGGTTGATCTCACGCCGTGCTACGCCAAAATCACCGCACCCGTGCTGGTGATCGGTGCCACACATGACGCGTTGCGCAAACCGGAACTCGCGCAGCGCGTGGCTAACGCGCTGCCCGGCGCAAAATATGTCGAAGCGGATACTGGGCATTTTATGGCGCTGCAAACGCCGCAGTTGTTTGTGGATACGGTGCTGCCGTTTTTTAAAGGGCGGTGATTGCGGTATTCAGTGGCGTGTGTGGTTGTGATGTAACTAATTGATTTTATTGAGTATTTTTATACAAAGTGCAATCCCGTTGCATGGGTCTCCAGTGATCGCCAAGGCCAGCGCGTGGTGTATCGCTTGAATCGCGATAGCTTGGTCACCACGCTCACTGGCTTTGCGTTCGATATCTGCCCTGTGGGCCGACCGTTGAAGCAAGAGTCGCGCGCGCTGAAAAAGCGCATGAACGCTGGCACGTCGGGCGCGACCGACAAACCTCGTTCTGCAAACGCCACTCGACAGTAAACACTTTGCGACCGCAAGAAGGACAATAACCATGACATCACCAGTCACGCCGCTGTCAGATGCTTACAAAGTCAATTCACTCACTAACTGGGATACCGCAAATCCCGTGGAAGGCGAAGTCGTGTGGGATCCGTTGCGTTCGATTTGGAATGCTTCGATGATGGCCACGTTTCGTTGGATTCGCTGCTGGATGCACCTGTCGCAGCCGTTCGAGAAAACGTTTTTTACAATCCCGCAATCACCACGCGCTTGAGCGACGCATGGGCATTCTTGTTGTTGGTGATGCAATCGTGCTTGACCGTGCTGGTACCACTCGCGGTACCAGCATTGTTGATAGCACAGCGTTTCGCATCATAGTGTGATATTGAACAATAGGCGCGTTGTTCAAAGAGTCGTTTCCATGATTTGCCTATATTTCACGTTTTACCCTGTTGATCACATTGCAAGACGCCGAACTCGCCTTCGGCCTGACACCGCTGCTCGACTGCGCCCATCTCACGGTACAACCCAACGAGCGCATCGGCTTGATCGGCGACTCTGTGGCCAAGGTCGATAGTGGCGGCAAACAGGTGGCCGACGCGGGGCAGACCATGCGCGAAATCGTCGATTCGGTAAAACGCGCGAGCAACTGTCATTTCGCAAATTGCAGCAGTCTCGCAGGAGCAAAGCAATGGTATTGAGCAGGTGAATCAAGCCATTGTCCATCTGGAGCAGGCGACGCAGCAGAACGCGCAGGTGGTAGAAACAACCGGCATGGCAGCCGAGTCGATGCAGCAACAAGCGCATAGCCTGCTGGAAATGGTATCGCGTTCGGGAGCAGTACCGGCCTGATCTCTTTGCGCGGTGAGATTGAACAGCTCGCCCGCGAGATGTTGCGCGCTGCCGTTGCCCGACGAGCCACAGCTCAATTTGCACGGCATTTTTTGCGTGAGCGTAATTAATTCCCCCGGCGGTCTTTGCTGGCACGGCTGGGTGTGCCACCAACCCTTGCGGGCCTACCGCTATCCATGAAATGGGCGTCAAATCGCGCTCCGGGTTATAGGGCAATTTCGCGCTGCGTGCGGACCGCTCCAAGCCGCCCTAGGAGATCAACACCAGCGTGTGCGGCGCGATCACGTCCATACTTGCCATAGATGTATTGAATGACCTCCTCGCGCCGCTGATGCTCAAAATCGACATCAATATTCGGCGGTTCTTCACGCTCGCGCGAGACAAAACGCTCAAACATCATGCTCATTGCGTATTCCGGTGATCGTGACCGGTGATTCCGGAGGAACGTGACCGGGCGGAACGCCCGGTCGGCGCTGTGTGTGTTTTTTACACTGATCGGTCACG
>JAYTWR010000209.1:0-32096 GCA_043743335.1 Burkholderiales bacterium | reverse complement strand
GGCTTGCGTCACGCGACCGGCAAACGGAGCGAGAACTCACGTGCACCCACATCGCGACAAGATTGGCGACGGTAGCGACGTGACGCAAACGGATTCGGCGGCTGCACTCAGAAGAAAACGGTTCGATTCAGCGAACATCTCTGCAATCAATGAACGGCTCCGAATTTGCCGAGAGGCCCAACTCAAAGTAGGCGTCGCCAACGACGCTTTACAAGACACCAAGAAGCTATATATAATACCAGTAGTCATATAAAATTCGCCATAAAAACAAATGCTTAATAAAAATTAGTACGTCCGAAACCAGAAATGCAAACACCCCCAGTTTCTACGCCACCCAAGCTGCTGGATCAACTGCGCCATCAAATTCGGCGGCTGCACTACAGCATACGTACTGAGGATGCTTATGTCTACTGGGTGCGCTGGTTTATCCGTTTTCACGGCCTGCGCCATCCGCGCGAGATGGGTGCGCCGGAGGTTGAGGCGTATCTCACTTATTTGGCGGTGGAGCGCAAGGTTTCGGCGTCTACGCAGAATCCGGCGCTGTCGGCGATTCTGTTTTTGTACCGCGAGGTGTTGAAAGTCGAATTGCCGTGGCTGGATAACGTGGTCAAGGCCAAGCGGCCACAACACATGCCGGTCGTGCTCACCCGTGAAGAAGTGCAGGCTGTGCTTGCGCGGCTGGACGGCGCGTCGGGTTTGATCTTGCGGCTGGCCTACGGCACGGGCATGCGCATACTCGAAACCGCACGCGTGCGCGTGAAGGACATCGATTTTGCTCGCAAGGAGGTGATGGTGCGCGATGGCAAGGGGTTCAAAGATCGCGTAACCATGCTGCCTGAATCCCTAACACTGCCGTTGCACGAGCATCTGGTGCGGGTGCGCGCCCTGCATACGCGTGACCTTGAAGCCGGTTTTGGCCGCGTGTATCTGCCCTATGCGCTGGCGCGCAAATACCCCAGCGCTGATCGTGACTGGGCGTGGCAATATGTGTTTCCGTCGCAGCGGCGCAGCATAGACCCGCGTTCGGGCAACGAGGGGCGGCATCATGTTGATCCACAAGCCTTGCAACGGCATATGCGTCAAGCGGTGCGCGATAGCGGCATCACCAAGCTTGCTACGCCGCATACCTTGCGCCACAGTTTTGCCACGCATTTGCTGGAAGGCGGCTACGATATTCGCACGGTGCAGGAGCTTCTGGGTCACGCCGATGTGAAGACCACCATGATCTATACGCACGTTTTGAATAAAGGGGGTCGTGGCGTTATCAGCCCGCTTGATGCGCGTTGAAATGTGTGTGCGCCGCAATCCACATACGGCCCAAGAGCGGGTTACGTGCGTTCGCTTATCCGTAAAGCCCGCCTCGCGCTGGCCGCGAATGGCTAGTACGAAAACCGTATCAAATTTTTCCACATAACGATTGGGCGCGCGGGCGCTTTGCCCTGCAACCGATCTTCGAGATCGGCGCTTCGTTTCCGACCACGGGATTGATTGTCCCGAGGCGATAAATTGTGCGTAGCGTGTTTCCGCAATCTCACTAAAATCGGCGCGCAGTTCTTCCTGTTCCGCTTTTTCAGCGATGGCCTCCAACATAAAGCTGTGTGCTTACCGCTGCGTGCAGCGGCGGCAGCGACGCGCGATTTCAGACTTTCAGACAGGCGAATCGTGGTGGTGGACATAGCTGCGGGATGTCCAAAATGGCTTCACGCTTAACGGTAGCGCAAGTGCGCTACAGGAGCGATGTTCATCGCCCTTCAAAGTTGTGTTGGGTGCCTAGATTCTTCCACTATTCTTAACAACCACCGGCTCGTCCGGCAAAAACCAAACAATAGCCGCTTTCAAAGCCGCGATCCCCGCCATAATCCACAGCGCGTTAGAAAAGCCAATCTGTTTCACCATCGGGCCGAGTATCCATACGGCACCTGAGCTAAAGCCGAAGGCGACGGTCAGACGCATGCCGGCGACGCGCGAGCGCAGGCGGTCGTCGACGTAACGCACGATCATGGCGTCGGTGAAGGGGATGGCGCCGAAGATGAAGACCATCACCGCCACCATTGCCGCAAAGAGCCACCAGTGTTGCGTGTGGGCGGCGATGATGAGTAGCGGAATTTGTATCACCGATATCCACATTTGCAACGGCTTGAAGGCAACGCGGTCGATCAATCGGCCCACGACGAGTTGTGCGAGGGAGGCCACGGCGTAAATAACGGCGAGCATGACGCCGAGGAGCGCGGGGTCTTCCACCACGCCGCGAAAGCCTTCGGTTAACAGTTGTGCGTTGCCGTTGGTGGTAAAGTTGAACAAGATGCTGCTCACTCCAGCGGCCGTCGTCATCACGGCGAAGGCGCGCGCGAGCATGGCGGGCGTGAGTTGCACTTGCGCTTTGCCGCCTTTGCGTTTGGACGGCGACTCGCTTTCTTTCGGGCATTTAATGGCGAACACGATGCCGCAGGCGATGCTGATGAGGCCTGGCACCACAAACGCCGCGCGCCAGTCGACCCATTTCACCAGCAGGCCGGTGACGAGTGCTGCGCCGGCGATGCCGAGGTTGCCCACCAGTCCATTCAAGCCGATCACGGCACCAGGATTCGGCACGTTTTGCACCAGCATGGGGATGCCCACCGGGTGATAAATCGCCGCAAACGCGCCCAGCAGCGTCAATGCCGCCGCGAGTTGCCACGCGTTTTGCGTTAGCGCCACCAGCATGGCGGCCACCCCCATGCCGATGAAGAAAATAATCATCATAATGCGGCGGCCCCATAAATCGCCAAGGCGTCCGGCGGGTAACGAGCCGAGCCCAAATAGCGCGAACGCACCGACGCTGTAGGGCATGAGATCGGTCCAGTTGGCAAAGCCAAATTCCACGGCGATGGTGGCGACCGCGGTAGCGAAGATCAGCAAAAACATGTGATCGATCGCGTGCGCGAGATTCAGCAGCAGGCTCACAATGGGCGGAAAGCCGTTCGCGGATGTAACGGCAGCAGTTTGAGTTTGAGTGTTCATGGTGTTTTCGCTTTCATTCGCTACAATAGCCTTGGTATCGGTGTAACACAACCCACTCACCTATTCTGGACAATTCGTGTCTATTCAGTTCGAACCATCTAGAAGTTCACAGCCTTCCCTCGCCCCCGGCCCCTCTGCTCTGCTGCAAGTGTGCCCTTGTCCCGGCGGGAGAGAGGGGCGAGAGCCTATTCGCAATCGCGATATCATTGATATGCCGCAGAAATGGGTTTGCCCCCGCTCCCTTGGGGAGAGGGTTGGGGTGAGGGAAGGTTTTGGTGTTACGCCTGCGTTGATTGAGCGAGATGACTTTTTTTGTCTGGCGCGGCATGAATTCAATGTATCGAAGTGTAGTGGTGCTAATGTTGACATGGCTCGCATTGAATGCGGCGACACATGCGTTCGCGCAAGCGGCGTACCCGACCAAACCCATCCGCATGCTCATCCCCTCGCCTCCCGGCGGTGGTACGGATATTCTCGGCCGCTTGCTGCAGCAGGGCATGGTGGAGATGTGGGCGCAGCCGGTGGTGGTGGACAATCGTGGTGGCGCCAGCGGGCAAATTGCTGCTGCGGCGGCGGCCAAAGCGCCGGCAGATGGCTATACGCTGTTTTTCACCTACGGCGGCGTGCTCACCACAGGGCTGCCGCTGTACGGCAAGCTGCCCTACGACCCAATGCGCGATTTTGCGCCGGTGGCGATGATGGCGCATGTGCCGGGCGTGCTGGTGGCGCATCCGTCGTTCCCCGGCAAGACCGTGGCCGACATTATCAAAATGGCTAAAGCCAAACCGGGCGCGATGTCGCACGGCACGGCAAGCATCGGCTCAAGTTCGCATATGAATATTGCGCTGCTGAAATACATGGCGGGCATCGACATGCTGCAGATTTCATACCCTGGCGATACGCCGTCGCTGGTGGCGCTGTTGGGCGGGCACGTGCCGTTTGCGTTCAGTCATGTGGTGGCGGCGCAGTCGCACATACAGTCCGGCAAATTGCGTGCGATGGCGGTGGCTACCGCGCAGCGCATACCCACGCTGCCAGATGTGCCCACGGTGGCAGAGAGCGGCAGCTTGCCCGGCTACGAAGGCCTGCTGTATTACCTGCTGACTGCGCCGGCGAAAACGCCGCCCGCCGTGGTGAGCAAGTTGCATGAGGCGGTGAAGCAGGTTAAACAAACGGCGGTGGTCAAGCAACGGTTGGCGTCGATGGGCGCGGTGTCGTTCGACATGACGCCCGTCGAGATGGGGACGTACCTGCAAAGCGAACTCAACAAATGGACCAAAGTGATTCAAGCGGCAGGAATAAAACCTGAATAAAATCAATTAGTTACAACGTATACATCTCAAGGGAAGATCATGGATATTGGTACGTTTCTCCTCATGCAATCGCCGTCGATGGCGTCATCACAAGAAATCTACGCACGCGGTGTAGAGCAAGCGCAGGCTGCCGAGACGCTGGGCTATCGCAATGTGTGGCTGGGCGAGCATCATTTTTCAACCTACGGTTATCTCGCGCGGCCTACGCAGTTCGCCACGCACATCGCGGCCAAAACCAAAACGCTGCGTGTGGGCACGGCGGTGATTGTGGTGCCACTGCATCATCCGCTGCTGGTGGCCGAAGAAATTGCCACGCTGGATTTGCTGGCCGGCGGGCGTGTGGATATCGGCTTCGGGCGTGGCTATCAGAACTATGAATTCGAGCGCTTCGGGCTGGATTTGGAAAGCGCGCGTCACCGCTGGGACGAATCGCTCGACATCATTCTCAGTGCGCTGAAAGGCCAATCATTCAGCTATGACGGCAAGCACTACAAGGTGCCCGATACCATGGTGTTTCCGCAGCCCCTGCAAACGCCGCACCCGCCGATCTGGATCGTCGCGCAAAGCCCGTACGCCCTGGAGGCGGCGGTGCGCCGCGGCTTTAACGTGTTGACTGGCGGCTTTGGCGTGACGGTGGATCATCTGGCGGCATTCGGCAAAATGTTTGAAGAGGTGGTGGCGAAAGTGCAGCCGCCGGTGAAACCGCGTGTGGGCGTGCAGCGCGCGATTTACGTCGCCGAAAGCGATGCCGACGCGCGTGATGCCGCTGAGCACGCGCGCTGGAACATGCGCGTCACCTTGAGTCTGCGTAATCACTACGAGCAGGTTGAGAACGGCAAAGCGATGCCGATTGTCGCCAAAACCGAGCCGAGTATTGACGAATTGGTCGAACGCTATCTCGTGATTGGTTCGCCGGAAAAGTGCATTAGCCAAATCAAACGTCTGCAAGCCGTGATGGGCATCACGCATTTCAACTGCAGCTTCTGGTTCGGCGACATGGATCAAAAGCGCGTGCTGCGCTCGATGGAGCGTTTTGCCAAAGAGGTCATGCCGGCGCTGAATTAGGCGGCGGTGACCATCACTTCGTCGCCTGCAACGGAAAATTGGTGGTCGAACCCCTGCGATGTCCAATCCATGTAGTGCAGGATGTCCGCAAAGCGCGGGTCGCTGTGGCGCAGCACTTCCGGACGGTATTGTTTATCGATCATCATCGGTAGAAACGATACTTGCAAGACGCCTTGTTTTGACACCACAGCCTTGGCCAGCAGACTGCGCTTGCTGTCTGTGCCGTAGGGCATGAACGGGTAATCGGGGTCTAGCACGGCGTGATTGCCCAGCGCACCGTGCATCCAGGGCGGATCGCTCCAGGCGGTGGCCACGCCGCTGCGCGTCATGCAGAACACGCCAAGGCTGTAAAAGATAGCCTTGCCTTTGTAGACTTCAATGGCTTTCGGAATGTGCGGCGAGTGGCCGACAATGATATCGGCCCCTGCGTCGATACACGCATGCGCGGCAGTGACTTGATAATCCGCAATCACGCGCGGCAGGCGAATCACGCCGTAGTGCAGCGCTACCATCACGATATCCACTTGGCTGCGTAGCTTGCGCACATCTTCAACCAGCATGTCCAAATCGCTGGCCAGCGGCTGCGTGAGTACGCGCACCGGCGAATTCGGGCCGCGCAGATCGTACGTGGTATTGACGCGCAGCGGCGCAACGCCCGGCTTGCCCAGTCCGGCTTCACTGCCGGGGCCGCCGACGGAGGTGTAGCCGAGATAACCGACCCGAACGCCGTTGCGTTCGACGATGGCCGGTCGGCGCGCTTCGGTTAGATCGCGGCCTGCGCCGGTGACCTGTATGCCTTTGCTGTTGAGCAACGCACGCGTATCGAGCATCGCCTCGGGGCCGTTGTCGTAGATATGGTTATTGGCGAGGGTAATGGCATCGAAGCCACAGTCGGTGTAAATCTGCGCCATTTCCGGTGGCTGACCGACTTGCGGCGCGGGTGAATTCGACACACGCCGGGTGGAATAAGTGCGCATGCAATTGACGAAGCGCAGGTCCGCTTGCGCCAGCGTTGGACGCACCAACTCGGTGTAACGCTCCAGCGGATAGCCGTCTTTAGGCCCGTGCGCCGGCCCGCAATCGCCGCCTACCAGCAGGGAAATGCTGCCGGGAAAATTTTGCATTGACGGCTTCCTTCGTGTGCGGTGACCAGCGGATTATTGGCGAGCATTTACGGCGCGTCAAACGCCTTCGCCTGCGAAGGACAGAGGGTGTAATCGTCCGGCGACACCGCGCCCGGCGTCAACGAACGTAGTTGCAGGGGCGTCGGTGGCATGCGATCCGGCAGAATCGCGTAGCGCATTTCGGTGAGTTGGGACTTTAGCCTATTCAACAGCGGAACCCGGTTAACGCTCCAGAAACGCAGCCCCCGTCATGGGCATGAGAAATTCCTGGGTCATTTCTTTGGGTGAGTTGATGCCCATTTGCGCCATGTCGCGGTCGATTTCGTCCATCAACAGGCTGACGGCATGTGATACGCCGTCGCGACCGGCGCACGCTGCCGCGCACAGGAACGGGCGGCCGATGAAGCAGAAATCTGCACCCAGCGCCAACGCTTTTAGTACGTCGGTGCCGCGCCGAAAGCCGCTGTCCATAATGACGGCCATGTCTTTGCCAGCGGCTTCACGGATGCCCGGCAGCACGCGCGCCGGCGCTACGGTGCCGTCGAGTTGGCGGCCGCCGTGGTTGGAGACCATCACGCCATCGAGCCCGTGTTCGCGAGCGATGCGCACGGAATCTTTGTCTACTACGCCTTTGATCAGCAAATTGCCTTTCCAGATTTTGCGCATGTGCTCGATGTTTTTCCACGACAGCCGGTCGCGCCGGCCGTAATCGCGTGTGCCGCCGACGGACAGCATCGGCACGCGCGGGCCCATGTTTTCCACGTGCGGCATGCCGTCGGTCATTAGGGTTCTCAGGAACATGCCAAACAGCCATTGCGGTCGTATGCCGACATCCCACGCCAAGCGTAGCGAAGGGCGCAGCGGCGTGCTGTAACCGTTACGCACGTTGTTTTCGCGGTTGGCGGGCACTTGCACGTCAACCGTAACGGCAATGGTATCGAAGCCAGCCTTTTCGCAGCGCTCGAAGGTTTGGCTGATGCGTTCATTGTCGCCCGGCAAATAAGCCTGGAACATCGCGGTGCGGCCCGCCGCTTTGACGTCTTCCATTTTCATCAACGAGGCGCCGCTCATCATCATGGGGATGTTCACGTCCTGCGCGACGCCGGACAACACGGTATCGCCGCGATAACACGCGGTGGAGGTTCCGCCCATCGGCGCAAAGCCGAACGGCGCGCTGTAGGTTTTGCCGAAGAGTTTGGTCGCCATGCTGCGCCCGGTGGTGTCGATCAGCGGCTTAGGCACCAGACCGATTTCATCGAATACATTGCGATTGCCGCGCAGCGAGGCGTTGTCTTCCACACCGCCGGTGACATAGCCGTAGATGGGTCGCGGCAAAATTTTGCGCGCGCCGTCGATGAAATCCTGTAGCGACAGATATTGGCTCAGGCGGCCCGGTAACGCGCGTTTGTCGATAATGGCCAGCGCGCCAGTGCTGTCCACTTTGTGCGCAATGCCGCCGGTTGCGTCAGGTGTTGTCGTGGCGGACGGGGCAGTATCCATGGTGTAGTTCCTTTTAAAAGCAAAAATGTGAGTGAACGCAACAGGCGCGGGGGGCGTAGCGCAACTGAGCCGCAAACGAGTCGCAAGCGAGACTGAGCGTGATTATAATCACCCGATGACATCATCGCTTAACAAACCGCATATCAAACCCCATATCAAACCCCATATTTTGATCGTCGGCGGCGGTCTCGGCGGTTTAACCGCCGCATTAGCCCTGCTAAAGCGTGGTTATGATGTGGACGTTTACGAACAAGCCCCCGAACTGCGCGAAGTCGGCGCAGGCTTGCAGTTAAGCCCCAATGGCGCGCGGGTGTTGCACGAGTTGGGCGTGCACGACGCTTTTCGTGCGCTGGCGTGCGAGGCCGAGGGCAAGGAAATCCGTTTGTGGAACAGCGGTCAAGCCTGGAAAATTCACGACTTGGGCCAAGAGTCTGTGGCGCGTTACGGGTTTCCGTACTACACCGCGTATCGCCCGGATTTGCTGGCGGTGCTGGCCGACGGCGTGCGCCGTATCAAACCTGGTGCGATTCACCTCAACGCCAAGTGCACCGGCTTCACGCAGGATGCGCGCGGCGTTACGCTAAAGTTCGATGATGGCGCGGTGACGGGCGATGCTCTGGTCGGTGCCGACGGTGTGCATTCGCGCATACGCCAAACGCTGTTTGGCGACGACAAGCCCGAGTACACGGGCATGCTGTCATGGCGCGGTGTGATTCCCATGGACAAATTGCCGCAGCATATGCGTCGCAAGGTCGGCAGCAATTGGGTGGGGCCGGGCGGACACGTAGTGCATTATCCGGTACATCGTGGCGAATACATGAACATGAACGGCATCATCGAAGTCGAAGGCTGGCAAGAAGAATCGTGGAGCGCCAAGGGCACGCACGAAGAATGCCACGCCTGTTTTGCCGGATGGAGTGCGGACATTCACGCCATGATCGATCACATCGCCACGCCGTTCAAGTGGGCGCTGTTTAACCGTACACCGTTGACGCAATGGAGCGTGGGCCGCGTGAGTTTGTTGGGTGACGCCTGTCACTCCATGCTGCCGATGTTGGCGCAGGGTGCGGTGATGTCGCTCGAAGACGGTTATGTGTTGGCCAGCGCGATGGACGCCGCAGACGGCAATATCGAACAAGGTTTAAAGCGATACGAGCAGGCGCGCATCGAGCGCACCACTAAAGTCGTGCTCGGTTCAGCGGAAAACGGTAAGCGCTTTCAGAGCCGCACGCTGGCCAATGCCGAAGAAGCGCAAGCGTATGTGGATCGCGAATGGCAGCCGGAAAAAGTGCGCACACGCTACGAGTGGCTGTTTACCTACGACGTCACCACCGTGCCGGTGTAACTGCACGACTGCCCCAGCGAATCGCGGCGCACCGTCACGCGCGCAAGTCCCGGCAATTTGGTGGCGAGCTGCTGCCAAATCCAGATCGCGATGTGCTCCAAGCTTGGAGATTTTAAGTATTTGATTTCATTGAGTAATTTGTGATCGAGTTGCTTGCGTAGCGCAAGACATACACGCTCGACCTGCGCGAGATCTGCCACAAAGCCATGCGGCGCGCGCGGCGTGCCGCGTAGTGCGACCTGACACTGAAACGAGTGCCCATGCACACCGCGATATTTGTGGCCGCGCGGTGTGGTGTTGAATTGATGCGCGGCATCGAACCCGAAGCTGTAAGCAATTTCGACTTCGGGTTTTGTGGTCGAGCGTTTCATCAGGGAATACCGATTAATTTGTGCGTTTGCAGCGACAGTCGCCAGCGCGGATGCGCCTTGCAATAGGCCACCGCCAGCCGCGTGTGATGCGCGCGGCGCGGGCTGTCCATCGGTTGCAAAAAGAAATGTTTGAATGCGAGTGCTGCGTAATGCTCCGGCTCGCCGCCTTGCTGCGGGTACACCAGCTTTAACTCATCACCGCGTGTTACCACCAATGGCGCACGCGCCTTGGGGCTGACACAGATCCAGTCGATGCCCGGCGGCGGCTTGAGTGTGCCGTTGGTTTCAATCGCGATACGAAAACCTTGCGCGTGCAGCGCGGCAATCAGCGGCTTATCCAGTTGCAGCAATGGCTCGCCACCGGTGCACACCACAAAGCGCGACGCCTTTGTGCGTTTGGGCCATTGCGCGAGTACCGCCTTGGCAAGTGCCTTGGGCGTGCGAAATTTACCGCCGCCCTCGCCATCGACGCCGACAAACTGCGTGTCGCAAAAGCGGCACGCGGCGCGTGCGCGATCTTTCTCACGGCCCGACCACAAATTGCAGCCGGCAAAACGCAAAAACACCGCAGGCGTGCCAGCGTTCGCGCCTTCGCCCTGCAGCGTGTAGAAGATTTCTTTGACGGAATACATAGCGCCGGGGGTTAGCGCGACGCGGGTTGAGTGCGCTTGCGCGCAGGTTTGACGACAGGTGCCTGCCGAACCATTTTGGTAAAGATGCAAATATCTTCCAGCCAGCGCAAACGACCTATCAGCGGCACCTGCTGATAGCGTCGCACCCGCGCTATCGTAGTATGAAATTCATAATCGATTTTCGCCATGCTACTTATCCTTGGCGACTGCGCGGCGCGCTATGCGCAGGGCTTTAAAAAGATCCCAGTAAAACATCGTTATTTCTGCCACGCATCCCGCAACGTCACCGCACGATTGAATTTGGGAGCACCAAGTTTGGAGTCGCGCACATCGGCCACAAAATAACCGTGGCGCTCGAACTGGAAGCGCTCTTCCGGCTGGGCATCGCGCAGTGCGGGTTCGAGTTGCGCGATAACGACTTTGACAGATTCGGGGTTCAGATCAGCCAGAAAATCCGTATCGCCCGTACCCGGATACGCGGTCTTGAACAGGCGGTCGTAGAGCCGCACTTCGGCAGCGTGCGCGTGGGCGACACTTACCCAGTGAATATTGCCCTTGACCTTGACCGAATCTGCGCCGGGCGTGCCCGATTTCGTCTCGGGCAGATAGTCGCAATGCACTGTGGTGATGTGCCCCTGTGCGTCTTTTTCGCAGCCGGTGCATTTGACCACGTAGCCGTACCGCAGGCGCACAGGGTTGCCGGGGAAAAGTCTGAAATAACCTTTACTCGGTGTTTCCATGAAATCATCGCGCTCAATCCACAGTTCGCGCGTGAGCGGCGCGGTGCGTTTGCCCAACTCCGGCTTTTGCGGATGGTTCGGGGCAAAGCAGTCTTCTTGTTGGTTTGCCGGATAATTATCGATGACGAGTTTTACCGGGTCGAGCACGGCGATACGGCGTTCGGCGGACGCGTTCAGGTGCTCGCGCATGCAGTCTTCGAGCACGGCAAAATCAATCCACGAATCGGCTTTCGAGACGCCGATGCGCTCGGCAAACAATCTAAACCCGTCGGCGGTATAGCCACGGCGGCGCGCACCCGCGAGCGTGGGTAGCCGTGGATCGTCCCAGCCGGCGACATGCTTCTCGGTGACCAACTGAATCAACTTGCGCTTGGACAGCACCACGTAGGTGAGATTTAACCGTGCAAATTCAATCTGTTGCGGCAGCGGCGCTTCAAGCAGACCGCCTTCGGCCAGACGCAGCAGCAACCAGTCGTAAAACGGTCGCTGGTCTTCAAACTCCAGCGTGCAGACCGAATGCGTGATGCGCTCCAGCGCGTCTTCGATCGGATGCGCGTAGGTATACATCGGATACACGCACCACTGGCCGCGCGTGCGGTGGTGTTCGGCCTTGCGGATGCGGTAAATCGCCGGGTCGCGCAGGTTGATGTTGGGCGACGCCATGTCAATTTTCGCGCGCAGCACCATGCTGCCTTCGTCATGTTTGCCTTCGCGCATTTCGCTAAACAGCCGCAGCGATTCCTCAGCAGGGCGCTCGCGCCAAGGGCTGGCTTTACCCGGCTCGGTAAGCGTGCCGCGATGGGTGCGCATTTGCTCCGCCGATTGTTGATCGACATAGGCATGGCCCGCTTTGATCAGGTGTTGTGCTGCTTCGTACATGAAATCAAAGTAATCGCTGGCGAAAAATATATTCTCGCGCCAGTCAAAGCCCAGCCACTGTACGGCGTGGATGATCGAATCGACGTATTCCTGTTCTTCTTTTTCAGGGTTGGTGTCATCAAAGCGCATGTGGCATGCGCCGCCGTAATCGCGCGCAAGGCCAAAGTTCAGGCAAATCGATTTCGCGTGACCAAAGTGCAAATAGCCGTTTGGCTCCGGCGGAAAGCGCGTGCGGATTTTCGCAGGGTCGACGGGGGCATCGGCATGCGACTTGGCAGAGCCGGGCTTGCCGCCCCAGCGGCGTGCCGCGAATTTTTCGCTTGCCAGATCCGCATCAATGATGTTGCGGATGAAATTCGCTGCCGGTGGGGCAGGTGCTTTGTTCTTTTCACTCATGATGGGGCTATTTTAACGCGCCCCGCTACCGGGAACCCAAAATCAGCGTTTGCCGAGATACACCGTCGGTAATTTAGATTCGACTGCACGGCGACCCGATCGCGCCACACGGTACACTTTGGCGCGCGGGCGGCTGGCTACGGCCCGCAGCAATTGGCCATCCACGTAATGCGCCGCAGCACCGTCATCAGCGGCTACACCTTCAACAATCTTGCCGCTGCCAATCATTTTGCGATAGGTCGGTCGGCGTAGCGCCTCGCTGTCGTAGTGCGGGCAATGGCTACCGGCCAAAAAGCCCAGACAATTCAGCGCCGTCAATGGACCGGCGATGGAGTCGGTGACGCCTTGCTCGAACCAGCAGATGGACCCTGCGCTGGCTCCGCCCAGTACGATGCCGCGTTCCCAAGCCTTGCGCAGATAGCCATCGAGCGCCCATTCGCGCCATACAGCGAGCATGCTGCGCGTGTTGCCGCCGCCGACGTAAATGGCATCGTTCTCCAGCACAAACGATTCCAGATCACGCGGCGTGCGCACAAAGAGCGGCAGATGCGTGGGTTTGCAATTGAACTGGCTGAAACCCGCGTAAAAGCGCAATCGGCCCATATCGGCATCGCCGTGCGCCGCGCCGATGAAGCACACGCGCGGTTTTTTCTTGCCGGTGAGTTTTAGAAAATAATCAATCAACAGCAAGTTGCTGAGGTCTTCGGAGATGGCTGCGCCGCCGATGGCGAGAATATGGCGCGCTGCCATCAGCCTTCCACCTTCACGCCGGCCTGCTGTATTACCTTGCCCCACTTGGTGACTTCGTTGCGCAAGAACGCCTCGAACTCAGCCGACGAATTGCCCACCGGGTCGGCACCCATTTGCAAGATACGGTCGCGTATGTCCTGGCGCTTGAATACGATTTGTAATTCACCGCTGAGTCTATCCACGGCGGCTTTGGGCGTGCCCGCAGGCGCGAGCCAGCCTACCCAAGTGCCGCCCACGACCGGCACGCCGGATTCGGTGAGCGTGGGGATTTCTGGCGCGGCTTGTATGCGTTTTTCAGAAGCCATGCCCAGCGCTTTAATGCGTCCGCTGCGCACCTGCGCCAGCATTGATGTCGGCGCGTCGAACAGTACCTGGATTTGCCCGCCGATTAAATCCTGTAAGGCCGGCGCTGTGCCTTTGTACGGCACGTGGTTCATCTTAATGCCGGTGGTGAGCATCAACAGCTCGGTGGTGAGATGCGCCGCCGCGCCTATGCCGCTGGAGCCGAACGACAGCGCACCCGGTTTTGTCTTGGCGAGCGCAACCAGTTCTTTGGCGTCTTTGGCCGCGAGGTTGTTAGTCGCGCACATAATCAACGGCGCGGTGACCAGCAGCGACACCGGCGTGAAACTCTTCAGCGAGTCGTAAGGCAGCTTGGGATACAGCGTCTGATTGGCGGCGTGTGCGGCGATGACTGACGCCAGCGTGTAGCCGTCGGGCGTGGCCTTGGATACGATTTCCACACCGAGAATGCTGTTGGCACCGGGGCGGTTATCCACCAACACGTTTTGCGAAACGGCTTTGGACAACTCTTGCGCCGCGATACGCGTCACCACATCGGTAATACCGCCGGGTGTGTAAGGCACCACCACACGGATAGGCCGCGCGGGGTAATTTTGCGCTTGCGCCGGGCCCGCCAGCACCCCGAGGCTTGCCGTGAGGGCAATGATAAAAACCTTATAACTATTTGATTTTATTGACATTTTTATTCCATGAGTAAGGTGCGCATTTTACTCCACGCGCGCGCCGGTGGCTTTCACCACCTTGCTCCATTTGGCGACTTCGTTGCGGATGTGCTCGGTGAATTGCTCCGCCGTTCCGCCGATGGGCGTAACGCCGCCGTTGGTGAAGCGCTGGCGCACGTCATTCATGGCGATGACTTTGTTGATCTCCGCGTTCAGCCGATTGACGATATCGCGCGGCGTACCCGCGTGCGCCACCACGCCGAACCACACGTTCACTTCAAAACCCTTCACGCCGGATTCATCCACTGTCGGCATGTCCGGCGCGAGCTCGGAGCGCTTCAGACTGGTGACAGCAATACCCTTGACCTTGCCGCCTTTCACCTGCGGCAGCACATTGGGCGTGTTATCGAAAATCATCATCACATGGCCGCCCATTAAATCGGTCAACGCGGGCGCGCTGCCTTTGTACGGCACATGCACGATCTGCGTGCCCGTCATTAGCTTGAACAGCTCCATCGACATATGGTTCGACGTGCCGTTGCCGGTGGAGGCGTAGGTCAACTGATTGGGTTTGGATTTGGCGAGTGCGATCAGTTCCTTGATCGAATTTGCCGGCACCGAAGGATGCATCACCAGCATGTTCGGCGTAGCACCTGCCTGAATGACGCCGGTGAAATCGCGCACGGTGTCGTACGGCAGCTTCGCATACAACGAGGCGTTCACCGCAAACGGCACCGCCACGCCCAAAAGGGTATAGCCGTCGCCGGGTGCTTTGGCCACGATATCCGTGCCGATGGTGCTGCCTGCGCCGGGCCGGTTATCGACGAAGGCTTGCGCAAAACCCGTCTCGACGAATTTTTGCGCGATGGTGCGACCCAGCGTGTCGTTGAACGCGCCGGGCGGAAAGGGCACTACGACACGGATTTGTTTCGCGGGATACGGTTGGGCGGTAGCACACATGCTGACCATGCCAACGACGACACCCGCGATAAATGTCCTGTAGCTGCGTCTCAGTACGAGCGAAAAATCAAAAGCCTCCCTCACCCCGCCTCGTACCCCGCCTCTCACCCCGCCCCCTTCTCCGCTGCAAGTGTCCCTTTGTCTCGAAGAGCGAGTGGGGAAACTATCGGCGGGGCAAGCAAACACTTGAGGTCGCGCAGTGATGGGGTTGCCCCCTCTCCCTCGGGGAGAGGGTAGGGGTGAGGGAGGGTAGTTGAAGTTGTCGCACGCACTGAACAGACGCCATTTCCTAAACATAGCTCGGCCCCTCAATCACAGGATGTTTGATCAAAAATTCCTCATTGACTTCCACGCCGATGCCGGGCGCTTCCAGTGGCAGCACGCAGCCATTTTTATCCACCGTATAAGGCGTGCTCACCAATTCATCGCGGAACAAATTGTTTTTCGACACATCGCCCTCGAAGTAACCGCCGTTGTCGATGGATGCCAGCACATGAATGCACGCCGCCATATTGATGCCCGTCATCGACGTGTGTGGATTGCATTGAATTTTATAGGCAGAGGCCATATGCGCAATGCGCATCACCTCGGTAATGCCGCCGGTTTTGGAAACATCCGGCTGAAAAATCGTGACCACCTTGTCTTCGATCAGGCGGCTGAATTCGTAGCGCGTGTAGTGGTTTTCACCGGCGGCGAGCGGCACCGTGCCGTAGCGGCGCAGTTCCGCATAAGCACGGTAATCCTGCGCGGGAAACGGCTCTTCGAGCCAACCGACGCCGTGGGCCTCCAGCCCCGGCATCGCGGCGCGCGCGGCATTGATGTCATAACCCGTGTTGGCGTCGGTGAGTATCACCAGATCATCGCCGTACGCCTTGCGCACCGCCGCCACGCGTTCGATATCACGCTGGGGCGTATCGCCAATGCGCAGCTTCACCGCCTTGTAACCCATCGCCACCAGCGGCCGCACTTCGTCGATCAACGCTTGCGGCGGCTGATAGCCCAGCGACACGCCGCCCGCGTAGGCAGGAATGGGCCGCGACACGCCGCCGAGCAGCCGGTACAACGGCCAGCCGCACGCCTTGCCGCGGATATCCCATAGCGCCTGATCGAGCCCGCTCATCGCAAGGCAGGTGCCTGCGCCCATGCCGTGCGAGGCCAACTGCTTGTCGTAAATTTTTTTCCACACGCCCACCACATCGGCGGCATTCATGCCCAGCGCCAGTTGCCGCAGCGTCGTATTCACCAGCGCCGCCACCGCCCCTGGCGCGCGCCCGTGATGCGATTCACCCCAACCCACCAGACCGCCCGCCGTGGTGACTTTGACAATGATGGCGTCACGCTTGATCGCGCGGCCCACGCCCAAGCTCACACTGTCTTCGGGCTTTACGGGGAACGACGTGGGGTAGGCTTTGATTTCTATAATCTTGAGGTCGGCACAGTGGGATGTCATTGGGTGCTTTCTGCTTTTTCAGCGTCTTTTTTGATAGGGCGGGATGCCCGTCCATTTTAATCGCAGGTCTTGTGCGTGGCCTAGCGCCGGTTGGCGGCTTAGCGCCGCCGCTTATATTGCGTCTTCGGCAATGGTTGAGAAGTACGGTATTCTAATCGCGCTTTGCCTCGCGAAGGCACAAGATCCAACTGGGGAGAACCGATATGGCGCATGAAAAAGTAGACCCTATGTCAATTACCCGGCCCATCAAAATCAAGCGTGATTTCGATGGCGCCAAGAAAGTGGTGAAGCGCTTGAAGTCGGCGCCCAAGGGCGATTCGGCGGCGGAATTGCGCTTACAGTCACTGCTAAAAGAAATGGACCGGTTTGAAGAAGTCAATGACGCTGATGACGAAACGTCAGAGGCCGCCGATTACGCTGGCCCGGCCCGACGGTGGTCGGATGATGGGGCTGATGACAGGTCTTAACGTTCAAGCTGCGGGGCGCGCCGCTTTTGGCGCGTCCCGCTTGAGCGCAGAGTCAGAGCATGTGCGTCAACATAAGAGTCGAGAAGCCGACGAATCATGCGCTGGTATTGGGTTTGATGTTTTGTGGCTTCGGCCTTGAAAAACTCGATGCTTTTTTTGCTTAAGGCCAATGTGATCTTCACCCCTTCCTCACGAAAAGCCAACTCGCGCGGGGATGGAAGAAAGTCCGAAATGACTTGGGTCTCGCCCACAGGTTCATTTGTGTATTTGATTTTCGCGTTCATAAATTGCCTTTCCTTTGCGCCAATAGCCAGCGCCGATAATGTGCGGATTACGGAAGCACGGTGAGTGTACCGCACCGTTAGTACGCCGCCATCAATCGCGCCGAAGCAATAAAAACGCGCCTCGGTTTGACTGTGTGTGACGTCTCTTGCAATGACACGCCGTGGATCAGCCCGCGTAGGGCGCAATCCCTATTGCGCCGCATGTGCAGTGGCGTGCCCGACATTCGGCACCATGCACTTCGTTTATTGGCTCCCTACTCAGTGCGGGTTACGCGCGTTTCGTCGATAGCGAGACATGAAGTAACGTTATCACGCGCCCGTGTTCGCGTGGGCACGCTGCGCTTTGCCCACCCTACGCTCGCTGCAGCGGCGCTTGCGATTGCCGATTCAGCATATTTACATCCACCGCGACCCGGTCAAGCGTGTTTGGGGCACGCGTGCCGCCGGTTGGCCGCGTTCCCCGTTTCGGCAATTCGTCGGCGTGGGAAATTATTCTGTGCATAGCGGCACGCGCGTTGTCACATACGTCTTCGCTGGGGAACGTGAATAAATGCATGCGGCGCAATGGGATTGCGCCCTACGAGATCTGCAAGAACTTGTTAGGCACGGACATTCAATTTCATCCTCTATTGAATTGTCCTACTTTCCATGGCTTCTTTTACTGAAAGCTCAGTGGGGCCTGCCACCCATTCATGCGATCCTGCGATAGTAAGCCGATTAATATCGCTTGGAAAAACCGTCACCGGAGGCGAGTCTTGCTCATGGTGCGCGAGCAGAGCCAAGGAATGAGTTAGTGGTGCAATAAGTCTTGCCCCGCGGCTTCGCAACACCGACGGCGGGCTGTCGAGAAAGTCCTGAATTCCCCAGACTATAGGTCGGTCGCCTATGATGAAATATGCCCCAGCAGGTGCGCGCAAGAGCAGCCACTTTAGCCGAGGGAAAAATCGAACCTGAAAGTACCAAGTTTGCAAGCGTATTATTTCTAGGAAGTCATCCTTGCCGAGACGAAGTTCCCAACCCAGCTTTCTAAGACTCACAAATTCGTCTGACCCAACGTCGTTGCGCGAACCGAGCTCAGGGTGTGTCATATTAACCTTGCGGTCAACCCACCGAATTTTTTCGATGCCCGAGGGCGGAGGCTCGACAATTTTTAACTCCTCGTCTTTGCTCGTTTCATTAATCCAGTTCTCATAAAGCGTTCTCATTGGAAGACTACGCGCTGCTGCCCATGCCAAGTAGCGCATAATTTCAGGTGGAAGTTCGGAGGTACTGCCCGGCTCGGCACAAAAGAAATCGCGCAGAGCTGCTGCAGCGGGTCCCTCCACCTCTTGAGACAGAAACTCTTCAAGATTCTCACTGGCCCCTGGAAAATCGAAAATTTCGCGTGCCCAACCAAAATTAACTGGTGATCGACGTTTTACGGACTGCTGATTTAGGTTTCCCACCCAGAGCCATGGGTCTGGTGATTTTACGCTCTCAGGATCCGCAAACGCTCGGAGATGAAACTGGGATACATAGTGTTGTCGCTTACTCATACTTTGCCATCGCTGAAGCTGCACTCGCAGGACGGGACGCCTAACGCCTGCGTTGACCGGCGCTGTGAAGCGCGCAGCGCTGAACCGCGTCCGAGTCGAACGCTGAGTTAGCGCAGCAATTTGTCATACTCAGCGTGACTACCAATCCAGAACCACTGCACGCCTTCCGGGACTGGGATACCCAAAGCCCTGTGGTGCAAGCCGATACGAACGCTGCGAAAACGCCCGTTGCTGACGGGCTTGAACTGAAGTGATGGATGCGTCGGGTTGTCCTTGAGCAATGAATAGTTGCTGTGTGCAAGGTTCTGAACCTCGGCAGGCAAAGCGTTAAGACAAGCCCAGAATTTGCTGGATGCAAAATTCCTCAAAGCTCGCGCGCCTTGCCATGTTGGTATTCAGCAAGCGCTTCTGTTGCCAGTGCGTCGAGTTTTCCCGTCGCAGCGTCGGCCTCAATTTGCGCGTCCCAAGCTTTTGCGTCGAACTCGGTGAACCAGCTACGGAACTTGGCAAGATCAACAGGCGGAAGGCTTTGGATGGCTTGCTCGATGGCTTCGATGTTACTCATGGAAACACCTCCGATGGTAGAGAATACAGGCTTATCGTCGCTCAGGATAACTCAAAGTCGCCGTCGCCAACGACGCTCTATAACCCGTCAAACGATCGCATAAAAATTCATTTTTCATGAAAAATATCAATCTAAAACAATAGCTTACCAAAAAACAGTAAGTCCCATTTTGAAAACACAAACACCCCCAGTTCTCAGCCGCCTGCGTGAGCGCGCCCGACAGTGGCTGCGATGAGGGGCTACGTCCGTCATGGTGATCACTCCGGCTGTATCCCCGCCACCTTAACGAGGTTCGCCCATTTCGCAATCTCTGTTTTGATAAAGGCACCGAACTCATCGGGTGAGCTGCCGACTATCACGTTGCTGTCTTTCACCAAATGCTCAACCAGCGCTGGCTTGTTGAGGATGGCAACCACTTCTTTGTGCAGCCTGAACACGATATCGCGCGGGGTGCCCGCAGGCACCAGCAGGCCAGCCCATTGCATGGCCGCAAACCCCGGTAGCCCTGCCTCTGCCACCGTCGGGATATCCGGCTGCGCTTGTATGCGCGTGGCGGTGGTGACACCCAGCGCACGCAGTCTGCCGGTGCGCACATGCGGCAGCACCTGTGACAGGCTGCTCGACACTGCGGCGTCGATGCGCCCACCCATGAGATCGGTGAGGCCGCTGCTGCCCTTGTAAGGCACATTGGTCATGCGGATGCGCGCCCTGTGTGCAAACAACTCCATGGTCAGATGTGGCAGCGTACCGTGCCCTGCTGCGGCGTACTGAATTTGCCCCGGTCGCGCGGTGGCAAGCGCGATGAATTCCTTGACGGTTTTGGCCGGCAGCGAAGGATGCACGGCGAGCAGTTGCGGCACTGACAGCACTTGTGAGATGGGCGTGAAATCACGTACCGCGTCAAACGGCAGTTTTTTGTAGGTGGACGGGTTGGTGGACAGCGCGCCGGGCGCCATCAGCAGGGTGTAGCCATCAGGGGCCGCTTTGGCGGCAAGGTCAGTGCCGACGACCGTGCCCGCGCCCGCTCGGTTTTCCACCACGGCGGCGTGTGACCAGCGCTTGCTGAACTCATTGGCGATCACGCGTGCACTGAGGTCGCTGCCCGCGCCGGGCGTGGTGGGCACAATGATGCGGATGGGGCGCGCGGGGTAGGCGTCTTGCGCTGGCGCGCTGACGGGCAGCAGCGCTGCGGACAAAGCCAGTGTTTTGGACAGTGGATACATTGGACGGAACTCCCATGACCAGCTTGCGTTTGAGCGCTTTACTCTTGCCTTTGCGCTGTTGTTGCGCGTATTACAGGGTGATGAATTTAACTAATTGATTTTATTTGGATTTTACTCAATCTTATACCCACTCTCCTTAACCACCTTGGCCCACTTCTCTTTCTCCGCCCCCAGCCATTTGCCGAATTCTTGCGGCGTTTTCGCCTGCGGGCGTGAGCCTTGGGCAATGAGTTTGTCGCCGACATCGGGCAGCGCGATGATGCGTTTCACTTCGTTGTAGGTTTTGTTGATGATGTCCGGCGGCAGTTTGGCGGGGCCGATAATGCCTTGCCATGAGCCAGTGCTGTAGCCTTCGAGGCCGGGCGTTTCGGCGATGGTGGGCACTTGCGGGAACATCGGCTCGCGTTGTTCACTCGATACGGCAATCAATTTGAGTTTGCCGCTTTTCACATGCACCCAGGTTTGCAGCACGCCCATCATCAAAAAGTCGCCGTCACCGGTCATCACGCTCATCACCGAGCTTTGGCCGCCTTTGGTGGGGATGTAGGTCCATTTCGTATTCACGCGCTGTTGCAACTCCAGTGTGCTCATGTGGATGTTGCTGCCCAGGCCCACGGGCGCATTAAGTTTGCCAGGGACTTTTTTGGCGAGCGCAATCAATTCCGTCACCGTTTTCACCGGCACGCTGGGGTGCGTGGTCAACAAATACGGTGAGAAGGTCACGGTAGTGATGGTGACCAAATCACGCATAATGTCGAACGGCAGTTTGGTATACATACTGGGGCTGATCGACAGATTGCCCACATCCATCAGCGTCAGCGTGTAGCCGTCGGGTGCTGAACGCGCGAGCATTTCCACCGCGATATTGCCGTTGGCGCCGGGGCGCGAATCGGCGATGACCTGCTGGCCCCATGATTCGGTCAGCTTCGCGCCGATCATGCGCGTGAGGATGTCTGAGGTGCCGCCCGCCGGGTACGGCACGATCACGCGGATGGGTTTCACAGGCCATTGCGCTGATGCGGGAGCCGTGTTTTGTGCGTAGGCCAACGGTGCTGCGCAAGCAGTAGCGAACAGCAGTGCGTAGCGCAGTGGTATTGCAGAAAATTCGTAACTAATTGAATTTATTGAATTATTTGTGCGTGCGGCCATGATGAACTCCAGATTAAGTGGGCCATGCGTCGTGATTGCGTGTCGTGGTTGCGCGTTGCGCTTTGCGCTTTGGCGACGGGCAAATTTGCACGACGGGTGATTGCCTGCGCAAAGTGTAGGCGCGCTGCTGCAGGTTGTCGAACCAGCGGCGCAGCATTCTTGACCCGTCCGCAGGATGTACTTACTCTCTCCCGCACAGTCTCTCCCGCACAGTCTCGTCCGCACAGTCTCTCCCGCGCGCGAAGGCTGTGAATCCGATAACCACCATGAAGAGGTTGACCATGCAGGTGAATGTTGGCGCACTCAGCGTAGCAGGGTTGATGGCGATGCTGTCAGGCATCACGCACGCGCAAGACTATCCCACACGCGCAGTGCGCATGATTGTGCCGTTTGCTGCGGGCGGCGGGTCGGACGTGGCGGCGCGGCGGCTGGCGGAGCGGCTTAACAATCGCTGGAAGCAGCCGGTGGTCGTGCATAACATCGCGGGTGGCGCCGGCAACAACGCGGCGCAAACCGTGGCTGCCAGTGAGCGCAACGGCTACACGTTGTTTTATGCGTCTTTGCCGATACTGGTGACCAATCCGCTGCTGTACGCGCAACTGCCGTTCAACGCCGAGCGCGATTTCGCACCGGTGATTCTGGTCAGCGACACACCACACATCATGCTGGTAAACGCCACGTTTCGCGCCACCAAACTCTCTGAGTTCATTGCTTACGCCAAGGCGCAGCCGGGCAAGGTGAATTTCGGTTCGGGCGGGCAAGGCACGTCGCTGCATCTGGCGGCGGAGTTGCTAAAAAAGGTGGCTAACATCGATATGGTACACGTGCCGTACAAGGGTGCCGCGCCCGCGATTGCGGCGCTGTTGAGTGACGAAATCCAGATGTTTTTCGACAACGGTTCGGTCGCCATGGGCCACATTCGCGGCGGGCGCGCACGCGGGTTGGGCATAGCCAACAAAACGCGCTTGGCGACGCTGCCCGAGGTGCCGACGTTCGACGAAGGCGGCATTCCCCATTTTTATTCGGGCGTGCCGCACGGCGTGCTCGTGCCTGCGGGTACGCCGGCGGATGTTATCGCGACAATCAATCGCACCATTAACGCGATATTTCAGGAGCCCGAATACCGCAAGGTCGTGACGCAGGCGGGCACTAATATCGTCGGCGGTGATCCGGCGCAGTTGACGGCGTATCTGGCAACAGAAAAAAAGAAGTGGCAGCCGCTGATTCAGAGTCAGGGGATCAAGGCGTATTAGCGCGTATTAGCGCGTATTAGCGCGTATTAGCACGTCTTGCAACAGCGTCACAGCGGGCGCATGATGTCTTAGCATGCTTCACTTTGAGGAGGAACCTGTGGCTGAAAAAATCGAACTGAACGTCAACGGCAAGGCGCACACCGTCGAGGTAGAGCCGGACATGCCGTTGCTCTACGCCCTGCGCGACGATATCGGCATGAAAGAGCCGCGCTTTGGTTGCGGCCTCGCGCAATGCGGTGCCTGCACGGTGTTGCTCAACGGCAACCCGGTGCGCTCGTGTGTGACGCGGGTGGATTCGGTCGGCAAAGGCAAAATCACCACGTTGGCCGGGCTGGGCACGCCGGAAAAACCGCACAAAGTGCAGGCCGCGTTCATCGAAGAGCAAGTGCCGCAATGCGGCTACTGTTTGAACGGCTGGGTGATGACGTCCGTGGCGCTGCTCGAAAAAACGCCACGGCCGACGGATACGCAAATTCGTGATGCGCTGTCGGGGCTGAAGTGCCGCTGCGGTACGCATATGAGCATTCTGCGCGCTGTCAAACGCGCGGCACAGACTTAGGAGACGATCATGACATTACCAATGAATCGCCGTGAATTTCTCGCGGGTACGGGTGCGCTGGTGGTTTCAACCCTGTTGCCCGGCATGCCTGCGCGTGCAGCGGGCGTGCAGGCGTCGCGTCACGATTTAAAGCCTGATCAATTGTCGAGCTACATCAGCATCAATCAGGATGGCAGCGCGGTGGGTTGGGTGGGCAAAGTCGATATGGGGCAAGGCACCGATATTGGCTGGGCTACGATCATCGCCGATGAGCTTGATCTGCGTTTGGATCGCGTGCGCATGGTGCAGGGGCATACTGAAGAAACCGTCGATCAGGGCGGCGCATCCGGCTCCACCGGCATATGGCGTGCAGGGCTGGCGTTGCGCTATGCAGCGGCTGAGGCGCGCCACACGCTGGTGCAAATGGCCGCAGCCAAGCTCGGTGTGGCAGCAGATCAACTCACGGTGAATGACGGTGTGGTGAGCGATAAAAACAATGCGGCCGGAAAAGTATCCTACGGCGAGCTCATTGGCGGCAAGCACTTTGACGTGCAGCTCGAATGGAACAAGCAGTATGGCAATCTGCTGCTGGTCAAAGGCCAAGCCAAGCCCAAGGCAGCGAGCGAATACAAACTCGTCGGCAAACCCGGCGCACGCCGCCGCGATATTGCGCCCAAGCTCTTTGGTACGGCTGAAAACATGGTGGATGTCAAAGTGCCCGGCATGTTGCACGGACGCGTGATCCGCCCGCCCGTGGCGGGTGCAGTGCCTGTGGCGGTGGATGAGGCTTCGGTCAAAAACATTCCCGGCGTTAAAGTCGTCTGGCAAAAGGCGTTTATCGGCTTGGTGGCACCCAAGCAATGGGATGCGGTGCGTGCTGCGCGGCAGCTCAAGGTGACCTGGTCGGAGGTAAAGCCGCCGTTCCCGGATCAAAAAGAAATTTATAACCACGTGCGCAAAGCGCCGGTGATGAAGCGCAACGAAGAGCAGAATGTCGGCGATGTGACCGCTGCTTTTGCTGGCGCAGCACGCGTGATCGAGCACACTTATGAATGGCCGTTTCAGTCGCATGCGTCGATGGCACCGGCATGCGGCGTGGCGGATGTGCGCGATGGTGAAGCAACCATCTGGAGCGGTGGGCAAAAGCCGCATCACTGCCGCGACGGCATTGCGCTGATGTTTAAATTGCCCGAAGAGAAAGTCAAAGTGATGTCCATGGTCGGCCCCGGTTCCTATGGCCGTAACGACTCGGGCGATGCCACCATGGACGCGGCGGTGCTGTCGAAAGCGGTGGGCAAACCGGTGCGCGTGCAATACATGCGCGCTGACGGCACGCAGTGGGATCCGAAATCGCCGGCGTCGTCGCACACGTCGCGCGCGGCGCTGGATAAAGACGGCAAAGTGATTGCCTGGCATTTCGAAACCAAAGGTTTTTCGCGGCAGGAGTTTTTCCGCGACGAAGGCTCGCCGGAGCGCACGCTCGCGGGGCAGCTTCTCGATTGGCCCTTGAAGCCGGTGTGGTTGTTCGGCCCGCCGGCGGAATCGTATTCGTTTGCGTCACGGCACAAGGCGTCTGAAACCATAGCGCCGTTGCTGGATCGCGCGTCCCCGCTGCGCACCTCGCACTTTCGTGATCCGGGCGGGCCGCAAATCCACTTTGGCGTCGAGTCGTTCATGGATGAGTTGGCGCTGGCCACCAACACCGATGCGGTCGAATTTCGCATGCAGTATTTGAGCCACAAAGACGATATCGCTGTGGTCAAGGCGGTGGCGGCAAAGGCTAACTGGCAGCCGCATGTCGGCCCGCGTAAGCAAGTGCGCGGCGATGTCAACGTGGGCCAGGGCCTTGCGTACTCGGTGCGCGGCGGCACGCGCGTGGCCGTGGTGGCAGAAGTTGAAGTCAATCGCAGTAGCGGCAAAGTGTGGGCGCGGCGCTTTTGGGTGGCCCACGACTGCGGGCAGGTGATCGCACCTGATTTGCTGCGGCTAACCCTCGAAGCGCAAATTGTGCAAACCACGGGCCGCGCACTGATGGAAGAAGTGAAGTTCGACAACAAAAACGTCACCAGCGTCGATTGGATGAGCTACCCGATCATGGATATCAAGGACGTGCCGGAGTCTATCGACATCACCTTGATTGATCATCCCGAGCAGGCACCCTTCGGTGGCGGCGAGGCGACTTGTCGCCCACTGGCGGCGGCGATAGCGAACGCGATTTTTGACGCGACCGGCGCGCGGCTGCGCCAAGTGCCGTTTACGCCAGAGAAGGTGAAGGCGGCTTGGGTGTAATTAAAAAAATCAATTAAATCAATTACTTAACGAATTTATCGATAGCGCTACCCCATTCGCCCTGAGCTTGTCGAAGGGCTGCGTTGTCTTTCGACAAGCTCAGGACGAGCGGTGTAAAGTGAATTGGCCTGCGCGCTAATTCGGCGTAATACCTGCGCTGCGTATCACGCCAGACCAGCGCTGAATTTCTTCTTGCAGCAGCTTGGCAAACGCTTCCGGGCGGCTGCCGATGAGTTCGGCGTCTTGCGCGGCAAAGCGCTCGCGCACCGGCGGCGACGCGAGCATTTTCACCACTTCGGCGTGCAGTGTATTAACCACACTGTTAGGCACGCCAGCGGGCGCGAGCAGCCCTGCCCACGCGTAAATGGCCATGCCGGGCACACCGGCTTCGCTCATCGACGGCACGTCAGGCAACGCCGGTGAACGCTTGCCGTCGGTGGTGACCGCCAGCGCGCGCAGCCTGCCGCTTTTAATGAGCGCAATCACGTTCGCCTGATACTGTGTGATGTTCATGTGAATCTGCCCGCTGAGCAGCGCCGCCATATTGTCGCCGCCGCCTTTATACGGAATGTGCGTGAGATCGATCTTGGTCGCCACCTTGAAAAGTTCACCATATAAATGCAGCGCACTGCCCGCGCCGCCGGAGCCGAAATTGAACTTGCCGGGATTCGCGCGCGCTGCCGCGATGAAATCTTTCACCGTGCTCACGTTGGTCGACGGATGCAGCACCAGCACATTGGGTGCGCGCAGAATTTCCGATAGCGGCGCGAAGCTCTTGACCGTGTCGTAAGGCAGCGATTTAAAGAGACCGGGCAAACTCGCAAACGCGGAATTGGTGATGAGTAGTGTGTGCCCGTCTGGCGCGGCCTTGGCCACAATGTCATAGGCAATCATGCCGCTCGCGCCGGTGCGGTTGTCCACCACAAACGCTTTACCGAATTGCTCGGCGCAATGCTGCGCCAGCACACGCGCCACCGTATCAGAGCCGCCGCCGGGAGCGAAGGGCGCAACCACGCGCACGGGTCGCACGGGCCAAGCGTCTGCGGCGAGGGTGGTCGTGGCAGTGCCCAGTGCCAAGCAACTGAGGAGCGTAGCGATGGTGTAGTGAGTCATAAGGCGCGGCGCGGCAATGCTGAAAGGCCCCATTAAAGCACAAATCATAAAACGCAATAAAAACAACAAGTTACGTCATATAAACCACTGGAAGATTATCGCTAGACGGCGGTACAGCGCACCGGTCGCGGTGACCGCGCTTGCCCACGCAGCGCTTTTGGGTAAATCGTGTATTTGTAAATTGACAGGGCGGATGAAGCTTGTTCAAATTCGCAGAATAACTTTTTGCTATAGCGTCTGAATCAAGGAGTACTGTCGATGCTGATGTTTCCGCTTTCACCGCGCGCCGTCGTAGCGCTATCGTGCGCGCTGCCTTTGTGTGTTGCTTTGGGCGCTTCCGCACAGGAGCTCGGCAAGGGCGGTTCCATAGTGCAGGGCAGCGCTGGCCCCGGTGGTGCGAGCCAAAACGCCACGTCGCAGCTTGAGAAATGCGCTGCGCCGCTGGGTACGCTGGCAGTAGTAGAGCCGCAAAGCCAGACGCTCTCAGGCTTGTCGCGCTATGGTTTGGGCTCGCCGAGCGGCATTATTCGCATTTTGATTCAGCAATCGAATTGCTTTCAGATTGTCGAACGCGGCGCGGCCATGCAAAATCTCATGCAGGAGCGCGCACTGGCGGCTGGCGGTGAATTGCAGTCGGGCGCGAACATCGGCAAAGGGCAGTTGGTGGCGGCGGATTTTGTGGTGAATCCGAGTGTGGTGTTTAGCGAGAACAACGCAGGCGGCGTCGGCGCCGGCGTGCTGGGGCAGTTTGGCGGGCGGCTGGGTTTGATCGGCGCGATCGCGGGTGGGCTTAAATTCAAGCAGGCGCAAACCACCATGCTACTGGTTGATGCACGCTCGGGCGTGCAAGTGGCGGCAGCCGAGGGCAGCGCGGAGAAAACCGATTTTTCACTGGGCGGTGCGCTGTTTGGCGGCAGCGGCGGTGCGGGCGGCGGTGGTTACACCAACACCAATGAAGGCAAGGTGATCGCGGCCTCGTTCGTGGATAACTGGAACAACATCGTGCGCGCCATTCGCAACAGCCCGTCGCTGATCGCGGCCCGGGCCGGGCCTGCGTCGCAGGCCAATGCCGCCAACAGCGTGCAGGCTAATCCGGCTGTGGCAGGAGATGTGATGGTGCCTAAAATTGCGGGTGCCAAAGTGCTGATTGATCCGCAAGACGGCGCGCCCGAAGTGATGTCGCTTGGCCGTGGCGAAGAAGTGCTATTACACGGTGAAGAGAAAAACGGCTACGTCAAAATCACCGCTTCGCGTGGCGACGGCTGGATCAAAAAAATCATGCTGCAAAAGCGATAAATTTCATCAGTAATTGATTTTTAGTGCCGATATTTAATCAATTTTAAAGCCGCTGGTCTTCACCACTTTCGCCCAACTGTCTTTCTCGGCGACGATCCATTTACCCAATTCCTGCGGTGACATCGGCAGCGGCACGGTGCCGTAGCTCGCGAGTTTTTCTTTGATGTCCGGTAGATTGATAATGCGGTTGATCTCGCTGTTGGATTTGGCTACCACGTCCGCTGGCAGTTTGGCCGGCCCCACGATGCCCTGGTAGGAGCCGGTGACAAAGCCCGCTAGCCCCGGCGTTTCAGATACGGTGGGCACGTTGGGTAGATTGGGATCGCGCTTTTCGCTTGATACCGCGATCAACTTCAAACGCCCGGATTTCACGTGCGGCAACGTTTGCAACATGCCCATGAACAACAAATCGCCTTCGCCGGTGGCCACCGTCATGATCGAAGCCTGTCCGCCCTTGGTGGGCACATAGGTCCATTGCGCACCAGTGCGTTGCTCGAGCGACAGCCCGGCCAGATGCACCGCCGCGCCCAAGCCCACGGGCATGTTGAGCTTGCCGGGGCTTTTTTTCGCCAGCGTGATCAACTCAGCAACTGTTTTAACGGGGACGCTGGGATGCACTGTGAGCAGATGCGCCGAATAGGAAACCATCGCAATGGGCGTGAAGTCGCGAATAATGTCGAACGGCAGTTTGCTGTACATGCTGGGGCTGATGGCGAGATTGCCGAGGTCATTGAGCACCATGGTGTAGCCGTCGCCCGGTGCGCGCGCCACAATATCCATGGCGATGTTGCCGTTGGCACCGACGCGGTTGTCGACCAGAATTTGCGGCCCCCACGCCTCGGTGAGTTTGGGGCCGATCATGCGCGCGAGGATGTCCGAGGTGCCGCCAGCCGGGTAAGGAATCAGCATGCGTATCGGTTTGGTGGGCCAGCTTTGCGCAGCAGCGGGCAGGCTCGTGCCGAGCGCGATGAGTGTGGCTGCTGCGGTCAACAGACCCGCGGTGCGGGGGGCGATGTGCATGAACCTCTCCTCGTGAACTTTGGCGCTAGTGTAGCCGCAGCGTGTGGCGGCGTCTAACGCCTCACGTCGGCAGGCACGCAGATGCACGAGTGATCGTAGTATCCTTGGCGCCACATGAAACCCTTGGCTTACCACGTGCTGCGGCTGCTGGCGGACGGCGAATTTCATTCTGGCGCAGCGCTTGGTGACGCATCCGGCGTATCGCGCGCGAGCGTATGGAACGCCGTGCAGTCATTGGGCGTAGCCGGGCTGGATGTGTTCAGCGTGCGCGGACGCGGCTACCGGCTGGCGCGGCCATTGGCAATGCTCGATGCGGCGTGTATCGCGCAGGCGTTGGGCGAGGCGTCGCCGTTCAGCGTGGAAATTGTGGATGAAATGGAATCGACCAACACACGCCTGTTGCAGCGCGCGCAGGCCGGTGCGCCGCACGCCAGCGTGATCGCGGCGGAGTGGCAAACTGCGGGCCGTGGCCGCATGAACCGGCCGTGGCATACGGCGGTGGGCGGTGCGTTAACCTGCTCCGTGCTGTGGCGCTTTACGCAGGGCGCGGCGGCGCTGGCGGGCTTGAGCCTTGCTGTGGGGCTGGCGGTGGTGCGCTCGTTTGAAAGCTTGGGTGCCACCGGCGCGGGCTTGAAGTGGCCCAATGACGTGCTGTGGCGGGGCCGAAAACTCGCTGGCATTTTGATTGAAATGCAGGGCGACGCGCTGGGGCCAAGCGCGGTGGTGATCGGCGTGGGCATTAACGTGCGGCTGGCGGCGGCGGTGACATCACGCATCGATCAATCCGTGGCCGATCTTGAAACTGTGCTGGATGTTAACGGCGCGACCGGCCTGGATAGGGTGGGCGTGGATCGCAACCGGCTGCTGGCCAGCTTGCTGGGCGAACTCAATCGTGTGCTGCTGGATTTTGAGCGCGCAGGATTTCCTGCGTTTCGCGACGACTGGCAGCGCCGGCACGTGCATCAAGGCTGCCCCGTGCGGCTGACGCTATCCGGCGGCACCAGCGAATCTGGCCTGGCGCGTGGCGTGCGCGACGACGGCGCGTTGCTGCTGGAAACCGCGCGCGGGTTAAAGCCGTTTCACAGTGGTGATGTGAGTTTGCGCGCGGCAGGGCGTGTGGCGTGAGCCACGACACGATTCTGGCGATTGACGCCGGCAATACCCGTATCAAATGGGGCTGCGCCGACAGCAACGGTTGGGTACGGCGTGGCGCACTGGCGACCGCTGAAGTGAATCAACTCGGCGTGGCGTTACAGGGCTTGCCTGCGCCGCAACGTATCATCGCCGCCAATGTCGCGGGCGAGTCGGTGCGTGCGTCGTTGACACAGGCGCTGGCGGCGTACGGCGTGGCACCGCTGTGGGTGCGCGGGCGCGAACAGCAGTGTGGCGTCAAATGCGGCTATGCCGATCCCGCGCAATTGGGGCCGGATCGCTGGGCGGGCTTGATCGCGGCGTGGAAACTACAGGCGCGCGCGTGTGTGGTGGTCAACGCCGGCACGACCTTGACGGTCGATGCGTTATCGCACGAAGGCGTGTTTCTTGGCGGCATCATTGTGCCGGGGTTGGAGCTCATGCGCACGTCGCTCGATCGCGGCACGGCGCAACTCAAATTGCAGCAGGGCGCATTCGGTTACTTTCCCGACAACACGGCGGATGCCATCATGAGCGGTGCTGTCAACGCACTCACTGGTGCCATTGATCGCCTGCGTGGCTACATGGCCGAAACCGGGCAAGGCGTGCCGCTGGTCGTGCTGTCCGGCGGTGCGGCGGCAGTGCTGGCACCACGGCTTACCGGCGAGGTCGCGCTCGTGGATAATCTGGTATTGGAGGGTTTGCTCGTGATGGCGGGTGAGGGCGGGTGAGGGCGGGTGACGAAGGATGAAATTTAGAAAAGCGTTTTGGTCACCATGGACAGCGCCGTGAATGCGGAAAAGCAATGCAGGGGCGATAGCATTGGTTCATCTTGTGAAAGGCCGGGCCAGCGCAGCGAATCTGTTGGTTTTTTCTGTGTTCTCTGTGTTCTCCCTGTTCGCTTTCACCGCTGTGGCAAATGCCGTTTTAGAATTGTTTTGGACTTGAATCGCGGATTGAAATAATGCGTGCGTTTTTTCTGCTGTTACTGTTGGGCAATGCCGCGTTTTATGCGTGGACACACTATCTACGCACGCCGGTGAGCGCGCAGGAGCGTATCCAGCAGGTGCAGATCACGCCGGAGAAAATCCGCCTCGCGGCTGCGCCCTCTGCTGCGCCCTCTGCTGCGTCTGCGCCTGCCAAGCCCGCAGTGCCGCGCGTCAAGGCCGGCGCTTGTTTGGAGTGGGGCTCCTTTATCGGCAACGAGGCCGCGCGCGGCGACGCCACCATTGCCGAAGCAGGCTTTGCCGCCGGCCAAGTGCGGCGGCTGGTGTCGGACTTAGATGGCCACTGGGTGATGATTCCGCCACGCAAGTCGCGCGTGGAGGTCGAGCGCATGAGCGAAGAACTCAAAGGCTACGGTGTGACGGATTTCACCGTGGTGCAGGAGCCGCCGCGCCGCAACGCGATTTCGCTGGGCGTTTTTCGCACCGAAGAAGGCGCGCAGAATTTACTCGCCAGCCTGCAAAAACGCGGCGTGGCCGAAGCCACCGTCGAAGTGCGCGCGGCGTTCTTCCGCCGCGTGTCGTTCATTACGCGCGATCCGAGTGAAGCCATGGTGGCCAAATTTGTGGCGCTAAAAACCGCCATGGCGGGCACGGAATTGAAGGCGGTGAACTGCCCGGTGCCGCGCGTGGCGGTTGAGTAACTAGTGCCTGACAGAAAACCCCCAATTTTTGAAACACGCAGCCTCAATTTTCAGCACCGCACGTGCTGATTTTTGTTTTTTTGGCACGAGTGCCA
>JAYTWR010000208.1:0-37200 GCA_043743335.1 Burkholderiales bacterium | reverse complement strand
TGATCGAGGTATTGCGCAGTCTGAGATCATGGCGGTTCTGGGCGTCGGCCCGATGGTAATCTGGCGCACGCGAGCCGCATACCATGAAGGCGGCGTGCACCACGCGCTGCACGATGTGGCACGCCCCGGCAAACCTCGCCAGTATGATACCGACGTCGAGGCGCAAGTAGCTGCCTTGGCCTGTTCGGCACCACCCAAGGGGGCCAAGCATTGGACGATGGAATTGCTGGAGCAGGCCGCACAAGCGCAGGCAGGGATCGGCCCTATCAGTCGCGAGACGGTGCGTCGGCTGCTAAAAAAACTGCCTCAAGCCGTGGCGCAAGCTGATGTGGTGCATCGGCAAGCTGACGGCGGAGTATCGACAGCGGATGTACGCTTTGCTTGATCTGTATGCCCTTCCTTTTCGCGCAGCGCAGCCGGTTGTTTGCCTGGACGAAAAGAGCAAGCAATTGATCGAGGAATCCCGTGTCCCTTTGCCCATGCGTGCGGGAATGCCAGAGCGGCGGGATTACGAGTATGTACGCGCGGGCACGTGTAATCTGTTCGTGGCGGTCGAGCCCAAGGGCGGGCGGCGCACGGTGTTGGTCACGGATCATCGCGCCAAGGTCGATTTTGTGGCCTTTGTTCAGTATCTGCTCGAACACGTCTATGCCAAGGCGCATCGGGTTCATCTGGTGATGGACAACCTCAATACCCATTTTCGCAAGAGCTTCGAGGACGTGCTGGGCGTGAAGCGGGCGAAAGCGCTTTTGCGCCGCGTGGTCTTTCACTACACCCCGAAACACGCCAGTTGGCTGAACATGGCTGAAATTGAAATTGGCATTCTGGATCGGCAGTGTCTTGATCGGCGCTTGCCAAGCCGCAATGCAATCGTGACTGAGGTGGACGCTTGGCAGTCGCGTCGCAATACGGACCAGCGAGGTATTGCATGGTCGTTCACTCGGCAGGACGCCGATGCGAAATTGGCAAAACATTATATATCGTAATTAATGTGTCTTTGTACTAGTGACTGCTCATCATGGCCGGCTCAGTGGCATTGAGGCAGATCTGTTCGATGTGTACGGATGCCAGCCAGAGGTCGTTGTCATCTCCGATGACTATCGACAGCATGACACGCAAGAGACAACGGATTACTATCGCAGCAAGTGTTCCGGAATTCGAGGATTTAGGGGCGGTGCTGGGGAGCGTCGCGTCCTGACCACACGACAAGATGGTGAGTTGACGTTTAGGTGGGAATAATCTGGGAGCCACTGTCGTGACCCTACAAAAGTCATTTTTTGATGAAGACGGTGCGGCGACCGCACGCGGTGCGCCCATCGCCGTAGCCGGTAGCCCGCGCGTGCTGACGCGCGAGCAAAAGCAATTCAATCGATTGATCAGGCAGATAAGCGACACGCGGCGAGAGATCGAAATGTGGCGTGCGTTTTTCCCCGAGATGCAGCGGGTGCAGCTTACTGAAGTGCCGCCTTTGCTGGCTCAATTGCGCGAGAAGCGCAAAGCGCTGGCGGCTTTGCTCCACAGCGCGATGGGGGGTAAAGGGCTGGGCAAGGGTGAGCGTCGCAAGGTCGCGGACATGCTGCGTGCGTTGCTGCGCGAGCTGCTTGCCGAGACGGTCGAGCCGGAACTGGTGAAGCTCTACAACCAATACAGTGGTGTGACTTATGAAGCGGAGCAGGCTGAGGAGGCCGCACTATTGCAGGCGCTTGCGGGTGAGACGTTCGGCGTAAAACTCGATGCTGAGGAGATCAAGGGCACCGCGGATGAGGTGGCGCATCGCATACACGAAAAGCTGGAGGCGAAGGAATTAAAGCGCGAAGCGCGCCGCGCCGAGCGTTCCACGAAAAAAAATCCGCAAGCGGCGGCGCGCGAGGCCGCGCGTGAGCAGGCCGCACGGGGGGCGAGTAACGCTGTGCGTGAAGTCTATCGCAAGCTGGCGAGTGAACTGCACCCAGATCGCGAACCTGACGCTGCCGAGCGTGAACGCAAGACGGCGCTTATGCAGCGGGTCAACAAAGCCTACGAAGCCAGTGACCTGCTGGCGCTGCTGGAGTTGCAACTGGAAATTGAGCAGATCAATCCGGCGGATTTGAGCGGTATGGCACGCGAACGCTTGGTGCATTTCAATACAGTGCTGACCGGGCAACTGCAGCGCTTGCGCGAGGAATTAGAGGAGATTACCGTTCCGTTTGCACTCCTGCTGGGCGAATTTTCTGCGCGCGATTTGTCGCCGGAGACCGTGCGGCAGGAATTGGCTGAACAACTCGAAGACTTGCGCGAGAGTCTGCGTGCTATCGAAAACGATTTGAGCGACTTTGCGGATATCAGCAAGCTCAAGCAAAGCCTGAAACACTACCAGGTAGGCGCGGCAGACACAGACATAGACGAACTCGCTTTTCTGGACGAATTGCTCGCGATGACCCCACCGCCGCGCGGCTGGGGACGTCGCCGGTAGCAGCGGTGGTGTTCCCGGCGTGTTTCTACGCACGAAGAAGCATGCTGTGCGCCAGAGCGATCTCGCTCGCGCTAAAATCCCCTGCATGCACGAATATCTCATGCGACAAGCCTTGGTTCTGGCGGCGCAAGCCGAAGCTTCAGGCGAAGTTCCGGTTGGCGCTATCGTGGTTCGCGATGGCCAAGTTATCGGTCGCGGCTATAACCAGCCGATTTCTCGCCACGATCCGACGGCCCACGCCGAGGTGATGGCGCTGCGCGACGCGGCGCAGCATGCAGGCAATTATCGTTTGACGAATTGCAGCCTGTACGTGACTCTGGAGCCCTGCTGCATGTGCGTGGGGGCGATTATGCATGCGCGGATCGCGCGGGTGTTTTTTGGTGCCTCGGACGCCAAGACCGGCGCTTGCGGCAGTGTGGTCAACCTCTTTGCCGAAACGCGACTGAATCACCATGCTGAGATATCGGGCGGCCTATTGGCCGCAGAATCGACGCAGTTACTGAAAGATTTTTTCGCGCGGCGGCGCGCTCACCATGCCTAGTATCGACATTAGAGTTATTTCTCAACTTCTTGTTTTTAAAGATGAAATTAACGGAATTTTCTCTGAATACCGTATTGCCACGGCGAAGAATGGCGTCGGGGAATTGTCCGGTAGCCAATGCACGCCCCGTGGGCGGCACATCGTGCGGGCCAAAATTGGCTCAGGTTGCCCGCTAAATACGGTTTTTGTGGGTCGCCGCCCTACCGGTGAAACATATGATATTGATTTAAAAGAGAAATTCCCGGACAGAGACTGGATATTGACGCGGATTTTGTGGCTATCCGGCTGTGAACCCGGCTTTAACCGACTGGGTACCGTCGATACGATGCGGCGCTACATTTACATCCATTCCACGCCGGAAACAGTGCCCATGGGCGTGCCGGTATCGCATGGCTGCATTCTGATGCGCGGCCAAGATATCATCGAACTGTTTGATCGGGTTCCAGTGGGAACCTTCGTAAATATTACATAAAAACAATTACTTGCGGTTTTTTCGCTACGTCCCTAACGGTGGCAACGGTGTCTGGCCACGTTCTCAGCGCTGCTCGTCAATAAAAATTTTGTTGCGCAGCATTTTCTTATTGTGCGGCGCACTAAAATCATATAAATTGTGCGCTGCACTAGCGGCTAACACACAACGAGCGATTACGAGGAACAGGAAAATCAAATGCGATTAAAGGACAAAGTAGCCATCGTCACCGGCGCCGGGCGCGGCATTGGGCAGGCGACTTCGGTCAAGTTTGCGCGCGAAGGTGCCAAAGTCGTGGTGTGCGATTTGAGCGCCGATAGTGTGGCCGAGACAGTGGCGCTGTGTGAGGCTGAAGGCGCGCAAGCGTTGGGCGCGATCACCGATGTGACCGATGTGGCGTCGCTGAAAGCCATGGTGCAGGCGACATTGGCGAAATTCGGCCGCATTGATTGCCTAGTCAACAATGCGGGCATTGTGTCTGACGCGCAAATGAAGAACATGAGCGACGAGCAGTTTGACAAGGTGATTGCGGTCAACCTGAAGGGCGTGTTCAACTGCACCAAGGTGGTGGTGGATACCATGATCGCGCAAAAATCTGGCGTGATTTTGAATTCGTCGTCCATCGTGGGTTTGTATGGCAATTTCGGTCAGACCAATTACGCAGCGGCGAAATTCGGCGTGATTGGCATGGCCAAAACTTGGGCGCGGGAGCTGGGGCGCAAGGGCATCCGTTCCAACGCCGTGTGTCCGGGCTTTGTCGCTACCAGCATACTCTCGACGATTCCGGAAAAAGTCATCAAGGCGCTAGAAGACAAGGTGCCGATGGGGCGCTTGGGCAGACCCGAAGATGTGGCCAACACCTTTGCCTTTTTGGCCTCAGACGATGCCAGTTATATCAATGGCGCGGTGATCGAAGTCAGCGGCGGCTTGGTCATTTAACCCGCTCGTTGCCGGGCGCGCCTTGCGCCCGGCTGGCCCGCGCTGCATTCGCGGCGAAATCCACCATGCCATGCCATGCCATGCCTTGGCTCGGGCTGCGTTTGCGGCGATAATTCGCGCAAACTACGCAGTCAAAATAGCGCTGGAGGAGAAACCTTGAAGTTGTTTCGCAAGACGGCGATTGCCGTGGCTGGGTGTGTCGTGCTGTTTGCCGCGAGCGTGGTCGCCGCGCAGTCATGGCCGGTTAAACCGGTGCGTGTGGTGATTCCGTGGCCGCCGGGGGGATCAAACGATGCGGTGGGGCGCATCGTTATGCAAAAAGTGGCGGAATCGCTGGGCCAGCAGTTTGTGGTCGACAACCGACCAGGCGCTTCGGGGGCTATCGGTTCCGAACCCGTGGCCAAGGCACCGCCCGACGGCTACACCATCATGGTGCATTCAACCACGCACTTGGGTAACCAGCACCTTTACAAGAAGCTGCCGTACGACGTGATCCGTGATTTTGCCCCGGTGGGCACACTGGCAGCACAACCGGGCGCACTGGCGGTGCACCCGTCGCTGCCGGTGAAATCGGTGAAGGAATTTATCGCCCTGGCGAAAAGCCGTCCGGGGCAGATCAATTATTCCTCGTCGGGCAACGGCAGCGCGCCGCACTTGTCGATGGCGCTGTTGACGTCGATGAGCGGGATAGACTTGGTGCATGTGCCGTACAAAGGCGGCGCACCGCAAGTGACCGCACTGGTGGGCGGCGAGTCGCAGGCGTCGCTGGCGACAGTGTCGACGGTGCTTGTGCATGTGAAATCGGGGCGGCTGAGGGCGCTGGGCGTGTCGTCTGCCAAGCGCAGTGCCATGCTACCGGATGTGCCCACCATCGCTGAAGCGGGCGTGCCGGGCTATGAAATGAGTCCGTGGATTGGCGTATACGCACCAGCCAACACGCCGAAAGCCATTATCGACAAGCTCAACGCCGAAGCCAATAAGGCGTTGAAGCATCCGGATGTGGCAACCAGTTTGACGAATCAAGTGCTGGATCCTCAGCCGTCTACCCCCGAAGAGTTCGCACAGCGTATCAAGATTGATTTCGAAAAGTATGGCAAGTTGATCCGGGCAACCGGCGTCAAGGTTGATTGAAGGTTGCAAGGTCAGAGGAACTGCAATGAAATTTCAGTTGATGATGGTGGCGGCAGTGGCTGCCGCAGTAAACACAGGCATGGCTACCGCGCAAAATTATCCGGTTAAGCCGGTGCGTGTAGTGATTCCTTGGCCCACGGGCGGCGCAAACGATGTCGTCGGGCGCATTGTGTTTCAGCGAATGTCGGAACAGCTTGGCCAGCAATTTGTGATTGACAATCGTGGCGGCGCGTCGGGCACCATCGGCGCGGATCATGTGGCCAAAGGTCCTGCGGACGGCTACACGATCATGGTGCACTCGGCCGCGCACGTGACCAACCCGCATTTATTCAAGAAGCTGCCGTACGACACGCTGCGCGACTTCACTGGCGTTACGCCGCTGGCCGTGCAGGTGGGCATGCTCGTGGTGCATCCGTCGCTGCCGGTGAAAAACACCCGGGAATTTGTCGCGCTGGCGCGCAAGCGTCCGGGCCAAATGGTCTACGGCTCATCCGGCAACGGCAGTTTTGTGCACATGGCCATGGCGCTGCTCAACCAGATGACGGACACAAAAATGGTTCACGTGCCGTTCAAAGGGGGCGGCCCGGCGGTGGTGGCACTGGCTTCAGGCGAGCTGCAAGCGATGACCGCGACTATTGGCTCGGTGATTCCGTTTCTGGGCGGCAACCGGCTGCGCGCGCTGGGCGTTACGTCGGCGACGCGCTTAAAACAGTTCCCGGATATCCCCGCGATTGCCGAAGGCATACCGGGCTACGACTTCGCTGCTTGGATCGGCGCGTTCGTACCCGCAGCGACACCCAAACCCATCGTTGATCGGCTGAACACTGAAATTCGCAAGACGTTGGAGCACCCGGATGTGGTGAAAATCATGGGCGGGCAAACGCTAGACCCCATGCCCATGACGCCGGATCAGTTTGCCGCGCGGCTCAAGTCAGATTACGAAAAATACGAAAAACTGATCAAAGCTACCGGTGCGAAGCTGGATTAAAAACTCAATAAAATCAATTAGTTAGTTGTATTCGGCTTAGCACGGGCAGTGCATCTAGCCCGGCGCGTGATCCTGCCGCCACGCGAAAGTCACCACCCAGTTTTTGCCTTCGCCTTCTAGGCAAACCGCCGTACCGTTGCCCGGTTTGAACTCGACGACTTTGCGCTTCTCGTCGCCACACACCAACTGCGAAGCTGTGCGCAGCAAATAATCCACATGACCACACATCATGATATCGCCGCCCGCAGCGGCGATATCGTTGATGAATGGCGACAGTGAATCACCCGTGTTGATCGGGTACTCGGTTTTTTCCGTCTTACTTTGCAGGCCCAACTTCGCTGCGATATGCACGGCGGTGTCGATGGTCCATTGTTTGTCGCTGTGCAAAATGCGCACCGGGGCGACACCCATGGCCTTGAAGCGATCTCCCAACCGGTCAGATTGCGCACGGCCCTTGGGGCTAATGTGACGCTGCGGATCTTGCTCCGCAGAGAGCGCATCGGCGTGATGCACGAGATAAATTTTCATGATGGATTTTGGCCTCTGGCTGGCATGGGTAGGTTCAATGATGGGGCAGGGAAGGGCGGCAGGATCAATACCCGCCTTTGTCCGGCGCGCCCACCGGGACCAGCGGCGTCCAGCCCGTCAGCCGACCGATTTCAGCCTTGAAGTAGTTTGACATGCCTGAACGGTCTGTCCCCAGCATCACCATTTGAAAGCCCTGATCGAGATAGCGCTGCGTGAATTTGGAACTGGCGGTGTGCATGCCGGCTATCTTGTGGTGCTTCTTGCACGTTTCAAGAATGCGGTTAACCGTGGCTACGTGCTTGGGTTCGTCATTGTCCATCACCGGCGGCAATCCCAGCGCCAAGGCGAGGTCGGTCGGGCCGATGTAGGCCGCATCCAGCCCTGGCGTGGAAATGATTTCGTCCATTTTCTCGATGCCTTCGGGTGTTTCAATCATCGCGATACAGGCGACTTCATCGTTCGCGTGTTTTTGGTAGTCAGAGCCGCCATAGAGCATCACGCGGTTGGGCCCGTTGCTGCGCATGCCCACGGGCGGATAGCGGCACGCCGCCACCGCACGCTCGGCTTCTTGGCGATTACTCACCATCGGCACAATCACGCCGTACGCGCCGGCATCCAGCACCTTCATAATCATCGCCGGATCATTCCACGGCACGCGCACGAACGGCATCACGTTGGTGGTGGAAATCGCCGTCAGCATGGGCACGGTATCCGAATAATCGATGCAGCCATGCTGCATGTCGATGCAAAGCCAATCCAATCCGGTATGAGCCATCACCTCGGCCTGAAAGCAATGCGGAATCGAAAGCCAGCCGCCAACAGCAGGCTTGCCTTCGCGCCATAGTTTTTTTACACGATTAATGCGCATTTTTTGGTTCTCCTGAGGGGGGGAGGGGGAAGTGAGCAATTATTGTAAACCACTGTGCCTGGGAGTGGGGCTGGAATGCATTATCGGGGGCGGGGGGCGCGCACGATTTACTCCCTTAACCCTATCAAAGCATTTCATACTGGCGCGACAGTATTCAACGATGTTGTGGTACGGCTACTTGGGTTGACGTCTGACAAGCACTTTATTTTTCACTAATCGCCATTCGGTGAAGTGGCCGACTGCGGTGGCATAAGCGTGATCTGCAACAAGCGCTAAACGGCGCCACATATTCTCGATTAAAAGCATTTTGCGCCAAATCTGCAGCAGGCGCCCCGTTGCATGTCCGCTGGATTCCCGCGATGGATCCGGCAGCACATACGCACTCAAAAATGCCTTTGTGCGCGGGTTCAACAACAGGGCGATAGCTTCTTTGATGGTGGGGGTTAGAAATTCCGGAAAAACAGTTGAAGTCGTGTGAAGTGCGCCATACAGACTTCGTTCGATTCCCCAAGATTTTGCACGCGCCACGCTCTCAAACAATTCCTGCTCGTGCTGCTGAAGCATCAAATAGAAATCCACGTAGCGAATGAGCGGGGAACTGAATTCATCAATGGCCATGGCATTGTAAGCGTGGGCTAGAAGCATATCGGAAGGGGCCATGCGGAATCCGCTAACGCCGTCGTGCACGAACGGCTCGCGCCGTTGCCATAGCGCGTTGTAGTCGACGCGTGCGCGGATAGTCTGCGAAAAGCTTCTGTGCGCTTCTAGATGCACGTTGTCGATCACGAAAGAGAGTTCCTCATGGTTTGCTGCAAAGCATGCGCCATGTGCGCCATACTTTCGCGGATAACCGGCCACTTTGAGACGTTCAATCGCAGCGGCCATGCTTGCCGCTGGTATGAAAATATCGATGTCCTCCATGGGACGTAGCTCTGGCATTAGGTACAGCCGATGGCGGTAATCGCTGCCTTTGAGGAAGAGGAACGACTCAGGGCCAAGAATTCTGCTGATTTCCAGAGTGGCGGTGCGACTCAGTTGGTAGCGCGTTCGGAACAGGGCATTGAGCGCGCGATACTTTCCTTTGACGGAGACAATCTCGGCGGGCAGGGTATCGTCCGCCATCAGCAGCGGCAATAATCCCTGCCGATTGGCGAATTCGAACAACAGCCCTACGTCGATATCCTCACGCGGTGGCCACGCTCGCTGGGTCGCAAGGCGGTAGGTCTTCGGCCACAATGAGGGGGGAAGCTGCGTCACTTTAGTGGTGCATTGGTATCCGCGGGCACCGGCGTGCGTTTGGGGTGGAGCAGTTCGAACGCAACTTGCTTGAATGGATAGATGAGCTGTCCCCATAGCGTTTCGGGAACAGGATTCCCGGTTAAGCCATGTACCTCAGGGCAAGGCGCTTTGCGTTCTGCTGTCCCAAAAAGATCATCCCAAAATGTAAATAACATCGAGAAATTCTGGTTTTGGAGTCGCTCGTCCGGTGAGTGATGGGTTCGATGGAAACGAGGGCTGACAAATACGCGCCCCAATCGGCCATACGACCAAGTCCAGTCGGAATGCTGCATCAGCAGTATCCAAGCCATCATGAAATCGAGCCATAACCACATGGTAATGCCTACGCCGAGCATTTGAAACGGAATGAACAGGCAAAGGCGCAGCAATGTTTCGTCAACAAAATGAAAACGATAGTTGGATACCGGCGTGAGTATAGTTTGCGAATGATGTATGGAATGAAACGCCCACAATACCCCGTTGGAGTGCCGCCACCGATGGCTCCAATAGCCTATGAAGTCTGCAGCAAAAATAATTACGATAATCTGCATGACTTCCGGCATTCGTGCGAGAAGGTTCATTTGCAACCAGGGCGCATGGACGGATACCAAAGCGGTCAAGGCTTTGTATAGCCAAGTGAAAAACAAGATGTGGTAGAGGCCACTGTAGTAAAAAACGTAGTAAAGAACATCAATGCGAAAATTGCGGGATCCATAGCGTACGCGCCAGTTCTTGCGACGCGCGATTTCCAACACAAGGGTGATCGTTAAAATAACGGCGAGCAGGCCGTAGTTTCTCAATGCGGTTGGATTGAGCAGATGCACTTCCGCACGAGAGATCAACCACGTCAAAAGTCCGGTAAATTGCTCCACTATGCAGTAGCCTTTAGCGGAGCCTGCATTGGCGGGCGCAGAAGGTATGACCCAATAGTTTTTCTGACATGTGGCCGTTTGAACGACCAGATCAGGCCATCCAAGTAAAAATGCAAAAAGGCGATCAGTAAATACAGGCTTTCAAAGCCGTAGGTGTAGCCCCGGCTTTCGAAGAAGTTTTTCATCAGATAGAACGAGAACCCAACCGCAAAGAGAGCAGGAATCAGCACATACAGTTTCGCGCTTAGGTGCCGAAGGAGCAGCGGCGCACCACTGCTTGCGGCTCCAAATTTGCGTCGATGCAGTAGCCATACCAGCGCCATGTATTGCACATAATGAGGAAGCAACATGGCAAACGTGGCTACCTCCGAGTTCCGGATAAAAATGTAGGGAAAGAAAAACCCGAGGCCCGCCATGAGGAACAAGCCCTCCGGCAAGCCTATGTCTTCTTTGCGTCGCAGCAGTGCAATGGCTAAACGGCCAATCAGGATTGCGGCAACAACACCCGTTGTGATTCGCACCCATCCGGCAATTTCGGTCGAGAACAGTCCAAACAATCCCATCACTTCTTTGTGTGTCTCAATATTCCAAAGCGCCAAGAACGCACTCGTTGCAATGATGGCTGCGTTGGCCGCGTTTCGTTGCGTCGGATCTTGAACGCCAGCACGCTGACGGTAAATCGACAAGATGCCGCAGTTTTGCCGGGCCACGTGAAAGGTATTCCAGAAAAACAGTACGAACTGGATGACAAAGGGCACCTGAAAGCCTAGCAGCAGCAAGTAAATGAGAGCGACTACGAAAGGCCCTACATAAAAGGCCAGCCACCGCGTTCGATGATATTGACGACTGTCGTCCCAAAAATAAAACGCGAGTGTAGAACTGTAGTGCGCAAACGCAAGCGTCATTCCAGCGCCAATTGCCAAAAGCGGTATGTTCCAATAGACGCCAGCAATGACAGGCAGCGTAACTAATGGGGCGAAGACAAGCAGAAAGATGTCAAATCCCCGGGATTGGATCCAAGATGTCGGTGACAGCATCGGGTCAGCGCTTGGATTTTCCACGACAGGTGCGTGGGACTGTGTTATCGGGTACGGCATGGAGTGATGTGGCGTAACAGCGCGCGAATACTTTTTCGGGCAAATACGCACGGGCTTTCAACCCACGCCGCACGAACGCCGTAGCCAAGCCTTACTCGCTTGGTTAGCGAGTCTGCTGTGGCGTCTGCACGGGCAAATAACATTCTGGTAATGGCATATCGGATTACGCGGGTTGATGCCGGAACGTCGCGAACGACACCAATGATCATTTCATGGGAAATCGGCTCGTCGGGTAGTGGATTGGCATCTCCCCAAGTTAACAGCCAAGACGCGTTCAACGCGATGACGCGATGAACGCCGACCGTGTTTTTGCGTTGAAATACAACCACATCGCCAATCAGGGGCAGGGCACCGCAGTCGATAGTGACGCACTGTCCGGGCGAAATGGCAGGTAGCATGCTCGTGCCGGTAAAGAATGTTGATATCTGGCGGCGTTCCATTCGCCATACGGCCGATATCGCGGCGAGGGCGTTGTCGGTGATGTGGGGCAAGACCGTGCTCGCCGAGATCATTGCCTTTTGCTCGCCATAGTACGCGCCACTTGTATCTCTTCTTCAGTGAAACCTGCTTCGCGCCGTAATTCGGCGGAAACCGGGTATGTGATCGCGTCATTACCGACAATTTGCTTAAACGTGCTGTCGGCTAGCGCAATGGCGCGAGCCAAGTCCATAACGGCTCGCCCGCCATTGCGTTCCACCAGGCGCTTAACCCATATGTTTGCAAACCGAACATGCTGGACTTCATCTGCCAACTGCGCATCAAACAGCGCAAGAAACGCCGTGTCGTTCTTGCGACGGGAAGCATCAAGGCCATCTTGTATGGCATCGATTCCTGATGCTTCGAAGCTGCGGTTCGCAACCGCCAATCGCCCTATCAGCGACGGGATTAGCGTGATAATGCCGAACTGAAAATTCAACACCGGAAATTGGCCGACGAAACCACCGCGTGACTCGAGCAGTCGGCGAAACGCGATGGCATGACGTGCCTCGTCGCAACACTGCCGCGCAATCGACATACGCAATTCCCAGTCCTCGTTGGGAAAATCGGCGATATTGCGGGCGGCAATTTCCAAGCTTTCGACTTCCTCATTCATTTGCCGATGCAAGAATTCGATGCCGACATCCGGATGATCATGACCCAGATTGGACATCTCCTGCCACAGATGCTTGACGTCAAACCGGCCATCGCGGGTCGGATGTTCCATGAGCGGTGTCAAAGGGATCATTGCGCTTGCGCTATCGCAGGCACTGAGGGAACCAGAGAACGAAAGCCCGCTTGTCGAAGAATCTCATGGATTTCCTCATCCGTAAATTCAGCCAATTTACGGTCTTCAATGTTGACTGCGGGGATTCTGTCTTGCGGTGCTTCGAGTGACTTGCCCACTGCGTTCACTTCACCCGCACGAATCTGGAACTTGGCGTTTGCTTCGATCAGAAATCGGATCGCGCTAGCCATACGCATCAACACCCGACGGTCTTGCTGCGCCATATTTTTGATCCAACGATTGGCGAACCGGACGTGCTGCACCTCATCGGCGTTAATGGCCTCAAGCATGTCCGCCGTGGCGTCGTCGCCCGACGCCCGAAACACGCGAAACAGAGCGCCTACCACATCAATCGCGCCAGCCTCTAGCGTTCGATTCTGGATAGCAAGACGGCCAGCCAGATTGTCTACCGCGCACGTAACGCTCCACTCCAGCGTGCTGATGGGAAACTCACCTTTGTGTCCGCCGAGTTCGGTTAGGCGGCGCGAAAGCGCCCTGACGTGCCGAGATTCGTCCCAGCACTGCCGTGCCAACTCCATACGCAAGTCCCATGGTGCATCGGGAAATTCTGCGAGACAGTCGGCGGCAATGTCGATGCTGGTGATCTCGTTGGTCATGTGACGGTGCACGATTTCCCTGCGCGCCGTGTCGGACATATCGGGATATTCATGCATATCTGCATCCCGGTACACCACGTTAAAGCAGGCATCTCGTGCAGGCGCCTCGCGCAACGTGACATTGTCAACCTGAAAATACCCAATGGCACTCATGATGTTGGTTGTGGCGCAACGATGGACTTTATGGCGCATGCCCGGGCGGCAAAATCAGAGCGCGAATTGGCACCCAATTTCAGTTCCGCTTGAAGCGCACGGGCGTCAGCGCACTGTCGCCGGAGATCGGCGGTAATTCTATCAACGATCACCACCGTCGGTTCATCTAGGATGGGGTCAGCCTGTTGCCGGTAATCGTTGTAGCGTTCAACCAGCGAGGGAAGAATGTCTTGATAGACCGCTGACACCCGATTTTCTGTCGACGCGGCCTCTGAGATCTCTTGCAGCAGTGCCGAATAGCTATCCACCGGGCGCAGCGTGAAATGCATGGGCTGGCGCAACTCAAAGGTGCGTTTTCCCAAGGCATCTGCCATTTGGGCAAAGTCCCATATATGACGGCCAAACATGACTTTGGCCTCCATTTCGGGCGTGGTAGGCGTCCAGCGGGCAACGGTTTCCATCAGCCATACACTCACGAAGCGGAAGGTTGCGATGGCTTGGCATCGTTCGCCGACAGTAATCATTTTCATTCTTGCGCGAATGCCTTTTCGATATAGCTTGCACTTTCATCCGGATTGCCGAGGCGGAGTTGGTACACTTTCGCGGATGATAACAGGCGCGTCAACTCGAATATTCTGCGGCTGTGTGATGCGTTAAGAAACGAACTCATGAGCGGCTGCAATTCCACCATCTCGGCCCGGCCTGCACTGATGCGTTCAAGCGCAGGACGCTCGGCAAACCCACGTAAAAAAACAATGCGACGCAGCGGCAGTGCTTTCGGTGGTGCAACGGGAAACAGTGTTTCTATACCTATGCGGACGAACCCGTCGCGTTGAATTCGCTGTGCGGTTAGCGGATCAAGGCCACGATCCACTGCCGTCGTGCGCGGGCCGGGTTTGATGCCGACTGGACGGCGAAACGGGATTAATTCCTCGCGTTCCGGAATGTATCCCGCAATTTCATCACTCAGAAAATTGTGGCCGCGCGCAGCCAAGCCCAGCGATGTCGTCGATTTTCCGGCACCGGCTGGGCCGACAAAAATGGTGCCTTCGCCAAATATACCCATAGCCGAAGCATGGAAAAAGATAGCGTCTGAGCGGATTCGCAGCAAGCGCCAAAACAAGTACCATAAAATGCTGTTTCGCCATTGTGAATCCAAGGCAAACACACAGTCACGCCCATGAAATGCCAAAGCGGGAATTTTGGTGTTTCGGAAAGCCACGCAATCCCAAGCAGGATCAGCAACGGCTAGTTTCTCAAAAGTTCCGCGCTCGGCATTCAGGGAAAAGCTGAATTCACGCGCGTCAACCGGAAGCGGGTTGAGCCCGGACATTCGAAACCAACCGTAGTCAGTTCGCGCGGCGGTATGAATATCCAAGTGAATATCGGCAGGGCAGGCTGGCACCACGCGACTAGGCGAAGTTCCGCCAAACATGCTGAAAAAATCGGCAAAAAAAAGCGAATCATCACAAGAGGCCACGATGTGATGATCCGCCATTCGCGCTGCGGCTGTGTGCAAACTTGCTACGTCAGCGTTTGCCTGCAGTTCACCCAGAAGGTCTGCCAGTGCTAATGATGCCTCTGGATAGGTGTGCATGCCGCAAACAACACATTCAGTTAGAACAATTGCAACAGTTCACTTACGCTTAACGGCAGCAAGGCAAACGTTGCACTACAACCTGCTGAGGTTAGCAGGTTGGCGTAGTCCACCAAGTACCCATGGACTGGGTAATCTGAAACGATTTCAATATGTCTTGTTCACTCATGGCTTGGATTTTGGGCGTTTCATATTGGGGCAAGGAGGCCCCATTTTTTTGCGTAGCACCAAAATCGGCAAATTTTTTATGTGCTTCTGAGTTCATGGTCAAGGCCCCTTTAACGTTGATGACTTCACGGAAAAACTAAAAACACAATGAAAGCCGGGTTCTTATTGATTCTCTAGTACCAGACCTAATGCGAGCAATTCGTCCAGCGCGGATTTGACCTCAGTTGCTACTCGACCCGATTCCGCGCCAGCGAACGAATGTTGCACAGATTGTAACAAATTATCAATGCCGGTGGCCCCATCACACTGATGCCAAACATGCGCCATCGTTTGATTGAGCACAAAGAAGCTGGATTTCACGGGATCGAAGAGCATCAATTCACCCTGCAAAGGGCTTTCTTCAATCTGCGGATTCCTGCGGTAAGTGGAAGTCATGAGGGTGTAAAAGATTGGCTGGCCGGATTATAAGGTAAAATGATACGAGCGAGGCAGTGGGCTAAATTATATTTAACTAATTGATTCTAAAGACAAATTTATGACTCTGCCTGTTCGTTAAATGCCCAAAATTTGGAACGCCGCCGCTCTCCAACATTCGGAACGCTATTTCTTCGTCGCTATGGCGCTCGGCATTGTGTCGACGAATATCGTCATGTTTACGATAGCGTTTATGCGAACCAACATCGCCGCAGAGTTGCATTCGACTTGGGTCAAGGCGCATGTATTTGCTTTCTCCTGCTGGATACTGCTATTTCTGACACAGGCTATTCTTGCCGCGACTGAGCGACGTGACTTCCATGCAAAAACGGGCATAGTCACCGCTTATGTAGCAGGGTTGATGGTTGCCTTGACTATCCTGTCGGGCTTGGGGGTATTTCTGCATGGGCCGCCGCGTCCCGCTATTGATACATTGATGTTGTCCGTCTTCGTGCATGTTGACATGGTCAATTTCACGATTCTGGCGACGCTAGGATTCCTAAATCGCCGCAAAGACCCGGCCGCTCACAGGCGCTTTATGCTGTTGGCGACGATTACCGTCGGTTGGCGCTTTCCGGTTCTGGGTAGCCTGTTGGGGATTAAAACACTGCCTCACTATGTAGACCAGGATGTACTGGTGCTGGTGGCAATTTTGTACGACCTTGTGTCGCAAAAGTGCGTGAATTGGGCCTATATCTGGGGGGGGCTTGTCATACTAATTTTGCCGCCTGCGGCAGACTTTATTTTTAGGACTGCGGTGCCGCATTTGGTGGTGCGTTGAATGGCGGCAAGCGATTTGCTCGGCACCCGTAGCAGTTTCCCCCCGTAGCAGTTTCCCAATAGTGAGGCGTGGCATTAAACCAGATCACCAAGTTTTTGACGTTTTTACTCGGTAGCTGATCCAGCCTGGCGAAAGATCTATAGAGAAGATTTCTTTCTGATCGTCCAGGCGCACAATGGATACCCCACGTTGGGCGCTGTGCGCATCTTCTGAGTGGACAGCACCCCACCCAATAAGCACTTGGTTGTCAGTAATCTGCTCGACTGATCCCAGCGTGTAGCGATGTCGGCCGTTGGGTTCCTGAAATTCAAACGTTTGTCGATTTTTCTGAGGCGTCGAATCCAATTGATAAGCAACGGCTCGCGATGGAAGGCTCGAAGCGACGCTGCCATTGTCGAATACCCAAAGTGTATTGTTCCACAGTCTCGCCGAATGGGCATGAGAAAAGCCGCCCCGGGGATCATCGACCGGATGATTAGGTGAGGTTTTCGAGTATTTACCGCCCATCGACCACTTCAGCTTTCCTGTCGTTTTGTCGATCAGATAGATCGTGTCGAAATTCTTTGCACTGACAAGAATGTCACCATTGGTTCCCACACGCTGTAGGGATTGCACTTGAATATAGTCTTCAACTTCCAAGTCAAGCAGCGCGAGCTTGCTGCCAAGAAGCCACTTCGGTGGCTCAAAGCGGGCCAGACGCCTCGCTATAGAGGTGTAGCAGTTGCGCATTGTTTTTACGAATGAGCGGATACCGCCTTTCGCGGAATCTGCGGATGCAGGGTTGACTTGTTCGCTTGCGCCAAATTGGCCTTTGGATGTCCATTTCCACAGGATTTTTCCCTCTAATGACTCTGTAACGATATCGAATTCCCGTAGCGCGCCTTGGCCGCAACTTGCGCTATCCCAATCATTGAAATAGTGGAGGTAAGTGATGTCTTGCGACGTAAGAATGAGGTCATGTACTTTGGGTGAATCGGGTCGAGGTAGCCTGTGCGTTTCTTTTCCGCTGCGGTCGTAAAAGTGGTATCCCCCTTGCCACTGCCCGTTCTTGATTTGGCTTTGATGCAAGTAGTAACCACTGTCGATTAAGGTAAGGTCCGCAATAAACAATAAATCACTTGGCCGGTTAAGCACCTCAAATGTCTTTGAGGCGCAATCGTATACAAGCGGGTACGGTTGGAACTCGAAATGTCGATGCGGTAGAGCAGGTGTTAGAGCCACTTTGCCGACGCACTCTCCATTCACTGAATGAATTCCCAAGGGTGGGCTCGAATAAATGCCGGGTGCGACTGTCTTGCCGGAGATGGCTTGTGGGATCCGCTTTTCCGCGCAACCCGAAACGGCTACTACTGCTACCGTCGCGCCAATGATCCATACGAGAACAGCTTTTGCGCAAGGTAGTTGTACCAATACTAGGTTCCAGGCTCTCTTCAATTCATTCATCGCTGCGAATCAGGCATGCGACTGTGTGTTTTGTCGATTGACGCGGCGCGAACCGGGAGACTTGATGATGGATGCCATCTGGACCAGCAGCGTCGGCATCGGAAAAGCATCACCCATGGTCTCTATGCCCTCGCGCGTAGCAACTTCCGGCCCGGACAGCGGCGGCAGCACCAGATAGCCGTCCGACTTCAGGCAGGTGATATTTCTTTGCACCGCCGGATGTTGAATCATGGCCGTATTCGCAATGGGGACGAAAACTACCGGCGCTTCGGTAGCCAATATCAGCGCGGAAATCAATTCGTCGGCGATTCCGTTGGCTACTTTGCCGAGGATATTCACGCTTGCCGGATAGACCAGTACAAGGTCGACATCGCGGCCCAATTCGATGTGGGGAACATAGACGTCATCACTGCTCTCGGCGATATCGACAAACACGCGGTTGCGGCTTGCCACCTCTACAGCGTAGGGCGAAACCATTTTAGCTGCCGATCGCGACAGAACAACCTGCACGTCGTCGGCAAAGTGCCGAATCAGGTGCAGAATAAATCCTGGTAGCGAATAGGCAAGGTATGCGCCGCTAGCGCACACCAGCATACGGCGGGCGCGTTTTCCCTGCTTTGTTGAATCCATTGTCATTCCAGTTCCTTTATGGGCTTACGGAAAATCTGCGCGCCCAACGGCTGAGCGCAAACAGCCGCCAGAGCGCACGATAATCATGAGTGCGCCCCCGCTGGATGTCAATTTGTAGCCGAGTAGCTTCCGCGGCATTAACCCAGCCTGACTCACGAAACGCGGGGTCGTTCAGCGCTTCAGCAATGTGGCCTTGTAGTGGCCCACGTATTATGCTTTCGTCGGGTGTGCCGTAACCCATGCGGTCGGAGCGTTCCGTGATTTCGGGCGGAACATGGGCGCGCGCGACGTCGCGCAGTATTCGCTTGCGGTCACCGTTGCCGATCTTGTAATGATCCGGCAACGAGAACAGCAGTTCCACGAACGCGCGGTCAAAATACGGCACGCGCGCTTCGATGGAATGCGCCATGGCGTTGCGGTCCCCGTAGCCCAAGACTATTTTGACGTTACCCCAGCGTACGTCAAAGAAAAGTTGTTGATTCACTAGAGCGTTGTCACGCCCGAAATCACTGCCGGCGAACAAAAATTCTGCGGCGTTGGTACGCAGACCGCCCGTGGCTATCCAAGGCTGATGAGGCCGACGTTGGAATCGGGGGCGCACGAACATATCAGCAAATACCGCGGGCGCAGAACGGCCCTCGCGCCGGGCAATGGCACGTAATTCGGTGCATGCCTCACCGAAGCGGCGGTGTAACAGTCTTTCCTTGATGAAGCGGTGTTGATGATAGGGGTAGCCAGCGGCAATTTCGTCGGCACCTTGGCCATCCAGCATGACTTTGGTCCCGTGCATCGCGCAAAACTCGAACAGGCGGAATTGTGCGAGAGCCGGCATCGCCAACGGCGGTTCTTCCAGCGCCCACAGCGCACGATCCATGTTTTCGACGACCCATGATGCGTCTAATGTCGTTTCGTAATTCTCGATGCCGTGCTGGCGGGTCATTGGGTCTACGTACCGCATTTCACAGAACTGTGGGGCGGCATCGCGATAACCCAAGGAGTAGGTAGGCAGTTTGGGTGCATTGTTTCGGTGAGCCAGCGCAACCAGCATCGAGGAATCCAGTCCGCCGGAGAGTAACGCGCCCACTTTGACATCGGCACTGAGGTGGGAATCGACTGCGCGGGCAAGAACGTCTTCGACGCGAGTCACGGCTTCGCGGTAGGACAGTTTATTTTGCGCGGCGGTGAAGTCGGCAAGATTCCAGTACGGCCGGAACTGGGGTTCCGTGATATGCGCCAGATCGATTTCGCACCAAGTGGCTGGAGGCACAGCACGGATGCTTGCGAAAAAAGTTTCCTCGGTGGCAGGATAACGCTGGCCGCGCAAATACATCTCGATGAGCGGGCGGTTGGATCGCGGCGCGGTATCGGCTACCGTCAGTAACTGCTTGATTTCAGAGGCAAAAAACAGAGCACCTTCGGTAGATCGCGTCCACAACAGCGGCTTGATGCCAAAGCGGTCGCGCGATACGACAAGGCGATTGCGGCGCAAGTCCAGAATCGTCATCGCCCACATGCCTTCGAAGCGCGCGAAGCATTGCTCTGCCCACTGTTCGTAGGCGGCCAGCACAACTTCCGTATCGCCTTGTGTGCGAAATTGTCGGCCGGTCTGCATCAGTTCATGCCGCAGCGCCTTGAAGTTGTAAATTTCACCATTGAAGGCTAGCCACAGTTTTTGATCGGCATTTCCCATGGGCTGGGCAGCGGCGGGGGAGAGGTCCCGGATAGCCAGTCTGCGGAAGGCTAAGCCAACTCGCTGGGCGGAGGTCAAGGGTAACTGTGCCTGCGCTGCTGTCCGGGTCACCTTGTTTTGCGTGTCGACGGTCAAAAAGCCCTCGCCATCAGGGCCGCGATGGCGAATGACCGCATGCATGGCGCCCAAGCGCTCCACGAGGTTGGGCGCGCCGGATGGGGCCAAAATAACGCTGATGCCGCACATGGTGAATTGTTTTGAATGGAAACCGGTTAGTGAGCGCGGCTTAGGGTAACAATCCCGTCGCGGCAGTGCAGTTGGTAGCCTGAAGGGAGGGTCACAATACGGCCCGGTTCTGCGGCATCGTCTGCTGTCCAGCCAGTAGCACGGCCATGCGCGAGCGGCTTACCCGCAACATCGTCGATCAAGCCGCTGCGTTGGTCGCCAACGCCGCTGAGCAGGTGCCACACCCGTTCGGCAGGCCATTTTGCGAAGGGGACGCGCGCACGCGCGATATCGGCAGCAGATTCGTACGTTGCGGCACGCTCGTCTTGCGACTGCCGAGGCAAGGTGCCCTCTTGCAGTTGTTTAAGTGCGTTCGCAAGCAATGTAGCGCCGCTTTCCGCGAGTTGCCTATACAGACTGCGGGAAGCGAGACCGCGGGATAGTGGCTGCCTGTCTTGGACAATAATGTCGCCCTTGTCCAAGCCTTCGTCCATCCAGTGCAGCGTGACGCCGGCTTCGCGGTCGTCGTGCCAATAGGTCCAAAAAACGGGGTCAACACCGCGATGTCGAGGCAGCAGCGACATATGTAAATTGATGGCACCTATGCGCGCCGAGGCAAGCTGTTCCATCGGGAGCAATGCGGGAAAAGAGGCGACCACAATAACGTCAGGGCGAACTTTGTGAAGGTCCTCTCCGGTCAGTCGCGGCGCGTCAATATCCGCGAACACATCACTGGCGTGAGACAGCGCATGTCGCAATCGACTTACCAGGCCGGCTCGTGGCTGAGGCGCTATCACACCAACGAGCCGATGATCGCGGGCGATTTGCCGCGCGGCAATTTGGGACATCGGGCTGCCGCTGCCATACAGCACTACAGTAAGCGGCGACGGGTACATCGGGCAGGCGAGGAGCTAGGGTAGCGCATGGCACGGAGCGGCTTATAGTGACGTTGAGCGCGACATAGGTGACGAGGGATGCTTTTTGTAGAAAGGCTCGCCATGCCAGTAGCTGCGCGAATCCGTTAAACTAGCACTTGGAACGAGCACTTATTCTAACCGGAGACCCTCCCATGAGCACCGAAGAAGTAGGTTTCACCCTCGAAAACCACGTTGCAATCGTCGAACTGCGTCGACCGCCGAATAATTTTCTGGATATTGATTTAATTGGCCAATTGGCCACGGTACTGGAAGCGCTAGACAAAGACACCTCGTGCCACAGTATCGTGCTAGCTGCAGCGGGCAAGCATTTCTGCGCCGGTGCCAATCTCAAGAAACGCGTTGATGACGAGGCTGCGGGCAAACCGCAGGCGGCGCGGCCGCGGCATTTGTATCACGAGGCGCAGCGGCTGGTACAAACGAAGAAGCCCATCATTGCCGCTGTGCACGGCAGTGCAATCGGCGCGGGGCTGGGGCTGGCGCTGGTGGCGGATTTCCGGGTGACCTGCAAAGAGGCGCGGCTGGCAGCGAATTTTTGCGCGTTGGGCTACCACCCCGGCTTTGGTTTGACGTATACGCTGCCGCGCTTGGTGGGGCATCAAACCGCCAAATGGCTGTTTTTGACCGGGCGGCGCGTGCCCGGCGAAGAGGCCGTTGCAATGGGTTTAGCGGATCGTCTGGTGCCGCAAGATCAAGTGCGCAAAGTCGCGCTGGAAATGGCGGCGGAGCTGGCAAAGTCGGCACCGTTGGCGGTGCAGTCTGCACGCGAGACGCTCCATCTTGAATACCGTGACGGATTTCGCGCCGCCACCGAGCGCGAAGCCTTTCAGCAAAACATTTTGCGCGAAACGAATGACTTTAAAGAAGGCGTTAAGGCGGGCTTTGACCGGCGCGAGCCGGTGTTCACGGGCACCTGAGTTCCCGCGTCCGGTTACTCAACACGCACCGAACGCACGGCACGGTGATCGACGCCGGCGCGGTGCTTATGGAAGATGGAATGGTGGGGGGAGGGAAGGGGGGCATTCGTTACGCTGTGTCGCCCTATGCTAAAATAACGTTTTAAATCAATTAGTTACGGTTTTTCCCCTACCAAACCCAACGCTTTTTCCAGCCGCTGCCGATGCACGCTCGGCGCGCCCAAGCAGTGATACAGCGTGCGCGACATTTTGGTGTGCAGCGTCAGGCCGTATTCGCGCACCACGCCGATGCCCGCGTGTACCTCGTGCGCATAGTCGCAGGCGCGCATATAGCTTTCGGATGAAACTGATTTGGCGACGTGGATGCTCGCTGCAGCATCCGCGCCGCTATCGAGCTTCCACAGCGCTTCATAGGTTGTCCAGCGCGCGGCATCTAGGTAATTGACCATGTGAATAATGTGATCCTGCACGCGCGCGAAGCGGCCGATAATCTGGCCGAACTGCGTGCGCTCGCGGGCATAGTTCACGGACATGTCGTAGACCACCCTGCAACCGCCGACTTTGTATGCGCATAGCACCGGCGTCACCGCCAGCATGGCGCGCTCCAGCGGTGCCCATGCGGCACCGGCGGTGCCGATCAAAGCAGCGCTATCTACCTGCACGTTGTTGAGCAGCACTTCGCCCATGCCCGTGATGAATCCCTCCAGGCGACGCGTGGCCACGCCCGCCGCCTTGGCATCCACGTGAAAAAGGCTTACCCCTGTACTGCCATCCACACGCGCGGCGACCAAAAAATCCGTGGCGTGCAGGGCGTCATGCACGAAGACTTTTGCGCCGTTGAGTCGATAGCCCTTGCCGTCGCTTTTGGCCGTCATGCGGATGCAGCTTTCTGCCCAGCCGTAGTGCCCTTCGGTGAGCGCCAGCGCAAAAACGCGTTCGCCACTCGCCATGCGCGGCAGCCACGTTTTTTTCGTGGCTTCGTCGGCAGCTTCCAGTAGCAGGCGTGCGCACAAGACGGCCGATGAAAACAGCGGGCCGGGCACCGGGCCGGTGCCGAGTTCTTCAAACAGCACGGCCACATCCGTCATGCAGTTACCGGTGCCGCCGTAGGCTTCGGGGATGGCCATGCCGGTCCACCCGAGTTCCGCCATCTGCTTCCAGATGCCGTTCATCACGGCCGCAGGATCGCGGTCGAGCTTGAGCAGTACATCGCGGTTGCACGCACCGCGCACAAAATCGCGCGCGGAATCCTGTATCAGTTGCTGGGTATCGTTGAGTGAGAGATCCATGTGAGCTCCTTGTTCTAGCGCAGGTTGGCGGCTTTTTCGCGCTCGCGTCCGCCGATGCCGATGCGCCGCGCCATGATGACGCGTTGTATGTCTGTGGTGGCACCGGGATGCAGCGCGGTGATAGCGTCGCGCTGGAAGTATTCAATGGTGCCTTTGAGCGGTGCCCAGCGTTCGTCTTTGGTCAGCACCAGTGGGCCGGCAATGCGTAGCATTTTTTCTGCAATGTCGAGCCCCGACAGCTTGCGGCGCAGACTGTATTGCGAGCCTTCATACGAGCGCGGCTGTTCGGAATGCGACAGCCAGTGGTTGCGCAGCGCGAACAGGCGGGTGATTTCCGCCTCGATGTAAAGATCAACCAGTTCCGCACGGGCTGCGGGATCGTCGGCAATGGCGTAGCCGTCGTGGCGTTCCTTGCACAGATGGATGAATTCATAAATGACACGCCGGTCGGACATGCGCCCCATGCCGCCGTGCTCCACTTCCAAGTGCGTGGTGGCGACTTTCCAGCCGTTGTTTTCGCCGCCGACAAGGTTGTCCGCAGGCACTCGCACATTGTCGAAAAACACCGCGTTCTTTACGCCGGAGCCGCTGCCGCCTTCGCCGCCGGTCGCCAGCAAATCCATCGGCGTCACCGTAATGCCCGGCAGATCCATCGGAATCATCAACCATGACAAATTTTTGTGGCGCTCGCCTTTCGGATCGGTGACGACGATCGTCCACGAGTAATCCGCGCCGTGCGAGCTGCCCACGTACATTTTCTGACCGTTAACCACGTAAGCGTCACCATCGCGTAGGGCAGTGGTTTTAATGCCTGCGAGGTCAGACCCCGCGCCGGGTTCGGTCAGCAACTGCCACGTGCGCACCTCGCCCCGGCAAATCGGTGGCAAAAAACGGGTTTTGTGCTCCGGCGTGCCCCATACCAGAATCGTCGGTGCTGACATACGCCCACCGGCGTCGTAATAGGGGGGCAAGCCCAGTCCGACACGCGCCAACTCATCGTGCAGAATCGCCACTTGCTCGGCGGAAAGCTCGCCGCCGCCATACGCCTTCGGCATCGATGGATACAGCCAGCCTTTTGCACCCAAGCGTCGTCCGACTTCGCGCCGTAATTGATACTGCTCGTAAGTCATGTCGCAAGGGTCTACCGACAATTCAAGATCGGCCGGTACACTTTGTTCGAGAAACGAGCGCACTTCAACCCGAAATGTGCTTTGATCCTGCGAATCTTCAATCGCGAAATTCATAATGTAACCTTATGATTTTATTGAGAGATTAAACGGTGTGGCAGCGCGGTGTGGCAGCGCTAGGCGGTAGCCGTGCCGGCATCTTGCTGCGCGCGTAGCGAAAGCGCCCACCGGCATTCACTGATGATGATACTGCATGGCAGGCCATCATTCACGCCTAGCACCGGGTAAATCCTCGTCGTCGTTCAAAAGTTGCGCCTCGGTGGAGATTTCATTATAATCAGCGACCGGTTAACGCGGGAATAGCTCAGCTGGTAGAGCGCAACCTTGCCAAGGTTGAGGTCGGGAGTTCGAGCCTCCTTTCCCGCTCCAGAATTCTGGGGGCACAAAGAGATTAACTTCTGTGCCCCCTTTTAGTTTGTAGCGTTATTGCAGAGTAAACCGGTCAATGGCGGGGTGGCAGAGTGGTCATGCAGCGGCCTGCAAAGCCGTGTACGCCGGTTCGATTCCGACCCCCGCCTCCAAATTCCGTGCCCAGCTTTGCCAGTAGCGATTGCAACTCGCGCCACTGGACGTTCCGTGCGCGGGTAAAATGGCGCACCAGCCCGGGTGGTGAAATTGGTAGACACAACGGACTTAAAATCCGTCGCTAGGGTAAAACCAGCATACCGGTTCGATTCCGGTTCCGGGCACCAGAACCTTGTCAGCTTCAATGTAGGATGTCGGTGACGAAGGAACCGCATCAGTCGTGCTGACATCGTGATAGGGCCTTGCGTACGCTCGTTACGCGAACGATGCGGTTCGCTACGCTCACCGGCATCCTACGACGAAGCTGAACAGTTACGGCGGTTGAATTATCGGTTTGGGGGCAAGCAAAAGACGCTGGCGCTGGGTGCTTACGCTGATGTTGGCTTGGGTGCCGCTCTCCATGCAGGCGATTGCTGAAATTCAGCCCATTCGTGTCTACAGCGGCAACCGTGAATAGGTGTTCCCCAATGCGCTGCACTTATTGATGCCCCACAGTTTGCGGGTTAGGCGCGTCACGCCCCCATACCCCGAATAGCCCGCCAAATCCGCTCTGGCGTAGCCGGCATTTCAATATGCTTTACGCCGAATGCCGACAAGGCATCGACCACGGCGTTGATGACCACACCCAGCGCGGGCGTGGTGCCCCCTTCGCCTGCCGGGCGTATGCCCAGCGGGTGGGTGGAGTCGGGCACTTCGGTGAATTCGGCGTTAAAGAACGGGAAGTTATCGGCGCGCGGCATGGCGTAATCCATGAATGAGCCGCTGAGCGGTTGCGCGGTGGCGGGGTCGTAGTAGCACTGTTCCATCAGCGCTTGGCCTACGCCTTGTGCAATGCCGCCGTGCACCTGGCCGTGAATAATCAGCGGGTTTACCGCGAGGCCCACGTCATCTACGGCGGTGTAGCGCATGATTTCGAGCGTGCCGAGTGTGGGGTCGATTTCCACCTCGCACACATGACAGCCGTAGGGAAAGCTTGCATCGTTGAAGTTTTCGTCGGAGAAGGCGGCTAGCGGGCCGCGTAAATCTTCGGGTAAGTCTTGCAGGCGTTGCGCGGCGGCGGCAACCTCGAACAGGCTGAGGGTTTGTGTTGCGCCGGTAAATTGGCCTTGCGCAAAGCGTATCGAGCTGGGGTCGCATTCCATCAGGCGCGCGGCGATGCGGGTGCCTTTGGCGATAATTTCCGTGGCTGAATTCCAGATCACCACGCTGGCCATGCGCATGCCGCGGCCGGAGTGCGATCCGCCGCCGACTTTGACGATATCGGTGTCGCCGGTGATGATGTTGATGCTGTCGAACGGCACGCCCAACCATTCGTGGACCAGTTGCGCGAAGCTGGTTTCGTGGCCTTGGCCGTTGGAAATGGTGCCGATGACGACATCCACGCTGCCGTTGGGGTGAACCGTGATTTCGGCGCGCTCGCGCGGTGCGCCGGTGGCGGTGTCCACGTAATTCGCCATGCCGATGCCACGGCACTTACCGCGGGTTTTCGCTTCCGCACGACGCGCAGCAAAGCCGGCCCAATCGCTCAACGCAATGACTTTTTCCATCGCACCGTGATAATCGCCGCTGGCGTAGTGCATGCCGAAAGGGTTGGTATAGGGCAGTTCGGTGGATTTGATCAGGTTGCGCCGCCGCAGTTCGGCGCGGTCAAAGCCGAATGCTTGCGCGGCGATGTCGATGAGGCGCTCCATCACAAACATCACTTCGGGCCGGCCCGAGCTGCGATAGGGGCGCGTGGGCACGGTGTTGCTGACCACGGCGCGCGCGCGAAAATGTGCGGTGGGCACACGGTACAGGCTGGTCATGATTTCCACGCCTTTTTGCAGCGGCGTGTAGCTGCCGGTGTGGCCGCCCGCGTTGCCGATGTTCGAGCCGCGCATGGCGAGAAAATTGCCGTCGGCGTCGAGTGCCAGTTCTGCCGATACCGCTAAATCGCGCCCCTGAAAATCGCTAACGAAAGCTTCGTGTCGTTCGCAGGTCCATTTCACGGGGCGACCGATGCGGCGCGCAGCCCACGGCACCAGCGCGAACTCCGGGTAAATCATGCCGCGCGTGCCGAAGTTGCCGCCAACATCATCCATCAACACGCGCACCTGCTCTTCGGGGATGTCCAGTATCAGCGCGAGGTCTTTCTTCATGCGTACCGAGCCGCCGTTGCCCGCGTGCAGCGTATAGCGCTGCGTGGCCGGGTCATAGGTGGCGACGGCGGCGCGCGGCTCCATCGGCACGCCGGTGACGCGCTGCACCCAGGTGTCGATTTTGGCGACGTGCGCCGCGCGGGCAAAAGCGGCGTCGGTAGTGGCTTTGTCGACGCCGGTGTAGGCATCCACGCAGACGTTGGAGAAGTGCTCATCCCACAGGCGCGGCGCATCGGGCTGTGCGGCGGCGATGGTGGCGCTGACGGCGGGCAACACGGCGTAATCGACATCGATCTGCTCAGCGGCGTCTTTGGCTTGATCGACGGTTTGCGCGATGACGACGGCGACGATTTCACCAACGTAGCGCACTTTTTCCACGGCAATTGAGTAACACGCCGCCACAAACGGCGGCGTGCCGTCGGCGTTAGGCAACTGCCGGTCGGCGGGGTGCAGCGTGAACGGGTTGTAAGGTATCGGCTGTAAGCCATCGGCGCGCCAATCAGCGCCAGTGAACACGGCCATGGCACCGGGCATGGCGAGCGCTTTGCGTGCGTCGATACCGCGCAGGTGCGCGTGCGCGTGCGGCGAGCGCAGCATCACCGCGTACAGTTGTCCCGGCAGATTTACGTCGTCGCTAAAGCGGCCTTTGCCGGTGATCAGCCGCAAGTCTTCTTTGCGGCGTACGGGCTGGCCGATGCGATTGCTTTGTGCGGCTTGGGTCATGGTGTGTAACTAGTTGATTTTATTGAGTTTTATTTTGATGCGGCGATTACGGCACGGCGCGCCAATTCAATCGCCGCGTGTGCACGGTAAACCGCTGTGGCGTGGATATCCGTGTTGAGGCCACTGGGGTCGATGGCAATGCCGTCGAGCACCGTCGGATCAAAGTGATGGGCGAGCGCGGCTTCTGCTGCCGGTACGCGAAACACGCATGCACCGGCACCCGTGACCGCTACACGCACGCCATCGCTGCGCTGCGCCACAAACACACCCACCAGTGCAAAGCGTGATGCCGCCTGACGCAGCTTGGTGTAAGCGGCTTTTTCGGGGATGGGGAAATTTACTGCGGTGATGATTTCATCTGGCTTTAATGCGGTTTCAAACACGCCTTTGAAAAAATCGTCGCCGGCAATGCGGCGCTGGTTGGTGACCACCGTAGCGCCCAAGCCGACTACGGCAGCCGGGTAATCGGCGGCGGGGTCAGCATTGGCGATGGAGCCGCCTAGGGTGCCGCGATTGCGCACCAGCGGATCACCGATGCCGTCTGCCAGGCTTGCCAGCGCGGGCAGTAGCGTTTGCACGGTGGCGTCGGTGGCGACCACGGCATGCGGCGTGGTTGCGCCGATGATCAGGGTGTTGGCCTCGCGCCGTATACCGTTTAAGTCACGTAGTGCGCCGAGGTCGATCAAACCGGCGTAGCGATTCAGCCGCAGCTTGAGACTGGGGATGAGGCTCATGCCGCCGGCCAGCAACTTGTGCTCGCTGCTGGCGGTGAGGCGTTGTGCGGCGTCGCTCAGGGTGGCGGGGCGGTGATAGTCAAAATCGTACATGGCTCACGCCTCCTTTACGGGTGGGGTTTCATGGCCGCAGCGCCCGCCTGCACCGCCAACACAATGTTGTGATAGCCAGTGCAGCGACAAATGTTGCCTTCGAGTTGTTTGCGTATGGTTTTTTCGCCGAGGTCGTGGCCATTGCGTTTGACCATATCGACGGCCGACATAATCATGCCCGGCGTGCAAAAGCCGCACTGCAGGCCGTGATGTTCGCGAAACGCTTCCTGCATGGGGTGCAGCTTGTCCCCGTCGGCGAGGCCTTCAATGCTGACGACTGAAGCGCCTTCGCACGCCAGCGCGAGCACAGTGCAGGATTTGACGCCTTGGCCATCGAGATGCACGGTGCAGCAGCCGCATTGGCTGGTGTCGCAGCCCACGTGCGTGCCGGTGAGTTGCAAATGCTCGCGCAAAAATTGCACCAGCAGCGTGCGGCCTTCGACAGCGCCGCTGACGGGTTTGCCGTTGACCGTCATGTTAATCACGTTGAGCTTGGGCATGACTTCAGTTCCTGATGTTGAAAACAGTTTGCGCAGTGCCGCCGGTGATCATGGCGCTCTCAGCAGTGGTTTTGACAGACGAAAAACCGTGACGCTGCGCGACCAGATCATCGAGCAAGGCTTGCGGCACAAAGTGTGCATGGAGATCAATATTCAAAACGGCGTCTCCTGAAACGGGTTGCCTGTTCACGTGCGATATTGAGGCGGCGGCCCCGGTGTGTCAACGCAAGGTCTGGTGCAGACGGCGTGTCGCAGATTCGCGTTATTTCGCCTCAGCGTTGACCACGGGCAGTTGCGAGACCTCGGGCTTTAACGTGCTTTTGCTTTCGAGGCCGCCGATTTCGATTGGGCCGTTGCCTTTCCACACTTCCTGCCGCCCATTGCCGAAATAGACGATCTGTATGCGCGCGCCGTTCGACAGCGTGAGTTTGTCGCCGGTGTCTACTTTCAGAAAGGGCACCGCCGCTTGGATCACTCCGCCTTGATTCCCGCCTCTCGTGTCACCTTACCCCACTTCGCAATCTCCGCAACAATGTGCTTGGTAAACTGCTCCGGCGTGATGTTGAACGGTTCCGCGCCTTCGGCAGTCAGGCGCTTTTTAGTGTCAGGCAGATTCATCACGGCGTTGGATTCGGTGTTGAGCTTGCGCGTCACCGAGTCGGGTAGGCCTGCGGGTGCCATCACGCCCCACCAGTTGTTGGCCTCGTAGCCGGGAACGCCAGATTCTGCAATGGTGGGCACGTCGGGCAGCGTGGCTGAGCGCGTGGCGCCGCCCGTGGCGATGATGCGGATTTTATGGCTGCGTTGATGCGGCAGAACCACGATGAGCGAGCCTATCGACATTTGCACTTGGCCCGCGATGAGGTCGATGGTGGCAGGGCCGCCGCCTTTGTACGGCACATGCAGGATGTTGACGCCGGCCATCGCTTTGAACATCTCGGAACTCAGATGCTGAAAGGTGCCGATACCCGCTGAGGAATATTGCAATTGGCCGGGGCGGGCCTTGGCGAGTGCCAGTAATTCTTTGACGTTTTTCGCCGGCAGGGCAGGATGCACGGCTAGGCCGTTGGTGCCGGTGGCGAGCAACGTCACGGGCGTGAAGGCTTTCATGGGATCGTAGGGCAGTTTGTAGACGGCAGCGTTCATCGGGAACGCCACGGAAACCACCAGCAGCGTGTAGCCATCGGGTGCTGCTTTCCACACCATTTCTGTGCCGACGAGTCCGCCTGCGCCGCCGCGATTGTCGATGACAAACTGCTTGCCCAAGCGGTCGCCCAAGTGTGCGGCGAGGATACGGCCCACGATGTCGTTGCTGCCGCCGGGGGCGAAAGGCACGACCACGCGTACGGTTTTCGCCGGATACTCTTGTGCGTGGGCGCAGGTGCTGAGTGCGAAGATTGCGGCAGCGAGCCAAGGTATGTTCATGTTATTCGCCTTTGATGTTCGCCAGCTTGGCGAGTTTGCGCCACGGGTAAATTTTATATAAGTAATTGATTTTAAACATTATTTACCTATTCATCTAGCCTGACGGATCTGCCTTCCCGCCACCCGCTGGAAACCACGAGCGAATTTGCGCGAGATTGTCTTCAATCGACAGGCTCGCCAGCATGCTGCGCGAATGCAGCAACACCAACGCGTTGATGCTCGCGTCCTCCCGCGTGGCACGTTTGATGCGCTTGGCGAACGCATGGTTGAGCTGATCGACGTCTGCGAAAAAAGTTTCAAGGTCTTTCAGATCAGGCTGCGTGCCGTCGAGAAAGCACTTGAACACGTGCATGGAAACGATGCGGTACACCACCTCGGTTTCACTGGGAAAGGGCAGGTGCATCTGCGCCATCGGGCGCATGCGGTTCAGTATGGGGCAACCGCTGGTGGCGAGGATCAGGCCCATCAACGCGCTCAGCGCGGTTTGGGTATCGGTGTGTTTGTGCAACTCAAATTGTTCGCGCACCACGCGCACATCGGTGTTGCCGATGGAAGCCAGCTCAGAAAAACGTTGCACAATCGGTACCAAGTCCGCTGCTGCCGGGCAGCGCGCGCCTGGCGCGGCGGGTAGCGGACAGTGTGCGCACTGGTTGTTTTCGAGCAAGGTCCAGTCGGGCAAATCACCCGTTTGCGCGGGGCGAGTCAGCGCGACTTCAAAGCGTACGTCAGCGCCAGCCTCGATTTTGAAAACATAGGTGATGGTGTCTTCCATGGCGTGCTGATCCTGTGTTCACCCGGCTCGTTGCGGTTCAAGGTTATTCGGCTTTAATGTTGGCGGCTTTTGTGCTTGTGCGGCCGTGATGCTGAAGCCCAATCCGGCAACGCTGAGGGTGGGGCTCACGGCGCGTAGCGTATGACTTTGCCGCGATTGAAGATATTGTGCGGGTCGAGCGCGTGCTTGATCGCGTGCATCACCGGCACGGCATTGCCGTGTTCGGCATCGAGAAAATCGAGTTTGCCGTAGCCGATGCCATGCTCGCCGGTGCAGGTGCCGCCCATCGCCAGTGCGCGGTTGACGACGTTATGGTTGACGCGCTCGGCTTCTGCGATGTCTGCGGGGTTGTTGGGATCGACCACAAGGACGAGGTGAAAATTGCCGTCGCCGACATGGCCGAACAACGCGATGGGGATGGTGGTGGTGTGCAAATCCTTGTTGGTCTCGGCGATGCACTCGGCAAGTTTCGAGATGGGCACGCAGACATCGGTGGACAGGGCGCGGCCACCGGGTTTCAAGCGCAGGCACGCGGGGTAGGCTGCGTGACGCGCTTGCCACAGGCGTGTGCGCTCTTCCTGCTGGGTGGCCCACTCGAAATCCATACCGCCTTGTTCGGTGGCAATGGCCTGCACGGTCTGCGCTTGCTCTTTGACGGATGCCGCGCTGCCGTGAAACTCGCACAGCAGCATCGGCGCCTCGCGCAGATTAAGCTTGCTGTTTTGATTGACCGCCTTGATGGTGAGCGCGTCGAGCAGTTCACAGCGCGCGATGGGCACGCCGAGCTGAATGGTTTGGATCACCGTGCGCACGGCGGCATCGATGGTGGGAAACGTGCACGTGGCGGCGGAGGCGGCTTCGGGCTGCGGATAAAGCCGCAGGGTGACTTCGGTGATGAGACCTAGCGTGCCTTCTGCACCGACCAGCAGGCGCGTGAGATCGTAGCCTGCAGCGGATTTGCGCGCGCGTCCGCCGGTTTTGATGGTGCGGCCATCAGCGAGCACCACGGTTAATCCCAGCACATTCTCGCGCATGGTGCCGTAGCGCACGGCGTTGGTGCCCGAGGCGCGCGTGGAGGCCATGCCGCCAAGCGTGGCGTCAGCGCCCGGATCAATGGGGAAAAACAGGCCCGTGTGCAGCAGGTGTTGATTGAGTTGCTTGCGCGTGACGCCGGCTTGCACCGTGCAATCGAGGTCTTCGGTGTGGACCGCGAGGATAGTGTTCATGCGACTCATGTCCACGCACACGCCGCCGTGAATGGCGAGCACATGACCTTCGAGCGAGGTGCCGACGCCAAACGGGATAATGTTGGTGCGGTGAGCGGCACAGCGGTTGACGATGTCCACGCACTCCGCCGTCGAAGTCGGAAACACGACCGCATCGGGCGGCGCAATGGGAAACGCGGATTCGTCTTTGCCGTGGTGCTCGCGGATCGCTTGCGAGGTGGCGCAACGTTCGCCAAAGCGCGCTTGTAATGCGGCGATGAGCGCCGGCGGGCAGGGTTGTCGCAGGAATTGAGGGTTATTCATAAAAGTCAATTAAATCAATTAGTTATGTATTTTTATATATGGTTATATATCGCTACTCATTGGTACGCGGGCGCCACGCCGGTGTCGCCGTAGCGCTACTCGGTGATGATGCCCGCTTCGCGCACGACCTTGATCCACTTGTCGATCTCGTTGCGCAGATAGACCGCATGTTCTGCGGGGGAATTCCCCACCGGATCGGCACCGCGCGAAATTAACAGCTTGCGATTGTCTGCGTCGTTAAGCGCTTTGACCAGTGCGCTGTTTAGTTTTTCAACGATCGCGGGCGGCATGCCCGTCGGCCCCAACAAGCTGAAGCCGCTGCGCACCACAAAGCCGGGCAGCGCTGACTCATTCAACGTGGGCGTGCCGGGCGAACTCGACGAGCGCTTCTCGCCGCCCTGGGCCAACAGCCGCAGCCGCCCGTTCTGCACGTACGGTAGCAGATTGGAGATGCTGGAAAACTGAAATTGCACATGACCTGCCATCACATCGACCAGCGCTTGGTGTGAGCCTTTGTACGGCACAAAAGTGAATTGGGCCTTGGCCATGGCGCCAAACAGCGCGCCTGCCAGATGGCCCACGGTACCACGCCCGCCGGAGGAGTAGTTGACTTTGCCTGGGTGTGCGTGGCCCAGCGCGATGAGTGCCTTGACCGTCTGCGCGGGCAACGACGGGTGGGTTACCAGCGCTAGCGGCACATCGGCAATCAAGCCCAGTGCGGAGAAATCTTTGATGGCATCGTAGGGCAGCTTTTTGACCAGCGCCGGGTTGGTGACATGGCTGGCCGCCGTGATCAGTACGGTGTATCCATCGGGCGCGCTGCGTGCGACGGCCTCAGTGCCGACCGTGGCACCTGCGCCGGGGCGGTAATCCATCACCAGTGGCTGGCCCAGTGCTTCATTCATTTTGGGCGACAACACGCGGAAAAACAAATCGCTGTTGCCGCCGGGTGCGGCGGGGTTGATGACGCGGATGATTTTTGACGGGTAAGGTTGCGCGGTCACTGCGCAGGGTAGCGCCAGCCCAGCCCCGACACAGACAGCACGGACAGCACAGAAAGCGCAGACAACGCAGACAGCGCGCAGCGTCATTCGATGCGCAGGTTAGCGGCTTTGGCGACCTGCGCCCACTTGCTTGATTCCCGTTGCAGGAATTCACCGAACTCGCGCGGCCCCATGGCCATGGGGTCTGCGCCGTTGTTGGCGACTTGCGTTTTCATTTCTGGCGTGTTCATGATGCGCGCGATGGTGGTGTGCAGCTTGTCGATAATCGCAGGCGGCGTTTTTGCCGGGGCCAGCAAGCCGACCCATGAATTCACATCCAGTTGCGGATGGCCTTGCTCGGCGGCGGTGGGTATTTCCGGCAGGTATGGGGTGCGCTTGGGCATGGTGATGGTCAGCGCACGCAGCTTGCCGGATTTGATATGCGGCAGCACCGGCGGCAGGCCGGGGCAAAACACCTGCACCTGGCCCGCGAGCAGATCCACCGTCGCCGGCGCGCCGCCCTTGTACGGCACGTGGGTGATGTCGATGCCCATTTGGCGCTTGAACATTTCCATGCACAGATGCGGCGTACTACCGCTGCCGGGCGAGGCGTATAACAACTTACCGGGGCTGGCTTTGGCCAACGCGATGAGCTCGTTCAGCGTATGGGCCTTGACTGATGCGTTGACGATAATCGCGTACGGCACCATGGCGTACAGCGTTATCGGTGCCAGATCACGCAGCGGATCGTAGCCGAGCGTTTTGTAGAGATGCGGGCTGATGCCGATGGGGCCGTTGGTGCCGATGAGCAGCGTGTAACCGTCGGCTACGGCTTTGGCGGCGATTTCTGAGCCAAGATTGCCGCCCACGCCGGGGCGGTTATCAACGACAAACGGCTGGCCCAGCGCTTCGGATAAACGTTGCGCGAGCGCACGGCCCAAAATATCGTTGGTGCTGGAGCCGGGCGGAAACGGAATGATGACGCGCACAGGCTTGGTGGGCCACGCTTGTGCCGTTTGCGCGTTGACGCCCGTGCTAATCGCGAATAAAGAAATCAATAAAAAATTCAATAAAAACAAATACTTATGCTTCATCTACACAGGTCGCTCGCCCTGGATTAACACGCGCTGCATAATGCGCCGCTCGCCCTCGGGGTAATCGAGCATCACGCGGTGCATGGTGGCGCGGTTGTCCCACACCACGACATCACCGACGTTCCACACGTGACCGAAGTGATGACAGGGTTTGCGCGCCTCGGCGATCAACTCGTCGAGCACAGCATCACTGTCGTCGCGCGGCAGGCCGACAATGCGATCAAGGCGGTTCGGGTTGAGGTAAAGCCCCTTACGACCTGTAACAGGATGCGTGCGCACCAGCGGGTGTTCGACATCGGGTGTCTCGGCGATTTCCTGCGGGGTACGCGCTGACGGACGCTTGCTCGCGCGTGGCGTGTCGTAGCCGTGGATGGCGCGCTTGCCGTCGATGCGCTGCTTCGTCGCCTCGGGCAGCGCATCGTAGGCGGCGTGCATGTTGCAGAACCACGTCGCGCCGCCGCTGCTGGGAATCTCGATGCTGTGCAATAGCGTTGCCTTGGCGGGCACGGCGAAATACGAATCGTCGGTGTGCCAATCTTCTGCGCGCAGCGCCGTTTTATCGGTGGTGCCGTCAGGCATCAACGTGCTCACCATCAGCGACACTTCGGGCACGCCGCTGTTGCGCTTGTAGCGTAATAACTGCTCGCGCGGTTCGCCAAACGCGCGCGAAAAATCGCGCGTTTCTTCGGGTGACATCGGCGCGCCGGGGATGACCACTAGCAAATGCTCGGCCAATGCCTTATCCAGCAGCGCCGCCAGGGCAGGCTCGTTGGCGCGGGAACGATCCAAGCCGTCGATACGTGCGCCCAGGGCTTTGCTCAATGCGATGACTTCAGGCATATCGCCTCCCGCTATAGGTAACTCGGACTATTTCGCCACGTCGTGATTGGCCATGCGCTCCAGCGCTTTCACCATGCCCGAGTGATCCCATTTTGCACCGCCGTTGGCGACACAGGCATTGAACAGTTCCTGCGCGTTGGCGGTGTTGGGTAGCGACACGCCCATGGCGCGCGCGCCGGCGAGTGCGAGTGACAAATCCTTTTGATGTAGCTCAATGCGAAAACCTGGATCAAAGGTGCGTTTAATCATGCGCTCGCCGTGTACTTCGAGTATGCGCGACGCGGCAAATCCGCCCATCAGTGCTTGTCGCACCTTGGCAGGGTCAGCGCCCGCCTTGGAGGCGAACACCAAGGCTTCACTCACCGCTTCAATATTCAGCGCCACGATAATCTGGTTGCACACCTTGCAGGTTTGCCCGTCACCCACGCCGCCCACCAGCGTGATGTTTTTGCCCATTAAATCAAACAACGGCTTGACCTTATCGAAGGCGGCTTGCGTGCCGCCGCACATGATCGTGAGCGCCGCATTTTTTGCGCCGACTTCGCCGCCAGACACCGGCGCATCGACGTAATCGCATCCCAAGGCGCTGATTTTTTGCGCATAGATTTTGGTTTCAAGCGGCGAGATGGAACTCATATCGATGACGGTTTTGCCTTGGCTCAAGCCTTCAGCCACGCCGTTGGCGCCGAACAGCACTTTTTCCACGTCGGGCGTATCGGGCACCATGGTGATGATAATGTCGGCTTGCTGCGCGACTGCTTTGGCGTTGGCGCAGGTTTTGCCACCGGCGTCTGTCAGATCCTTCGCCACACCGCTGCGCGAGGTAAGAAACAGCGTATGGCCGCCCTTGATAAGGTTAAGGGCCATGGGTTTGCCCATGATGCCGAGGCCGATGAATCCGATATTACTCATGTTTGTCTCCTGTCGATGAATGCGGGGATTTTGCCACACCACGCCTGTGGCGGCACGTAGAATCACGGCGGTGAAATTGAGCGAGCGGGCTGCGTGAAATCTCGTTTCGGGTTTGCTCTGAGTTCTCGGTGCCCTATGTGGCCAGATTAGCGAACTTGGCTCATCGACGTCAGGCCCGCGTCCGTGGTGGTGAGTGGTTTGTACTCACAGCCGATCCAGCCGCTGTAGCCGATTTTGTCGATGAAATCGAAGCGGAATTGGTAATTGATTTTAAATGATTATTTGTATCTATTCAGTGCATGCGTAACATCAAAATCTTCCCTCACCCCCGCCCCTCTCCCAGAGGGCGAGGGGAGCAAACCGTACTCGCAATCACGACACCATTTGAGGTTAGCGCGG
>JAYTWR010000207.1:0-39760 GCA_043743335.1 Burkholderiales bacterium | reverse complement strand
AGCCCGGCCCCATTACCATGCTCCGTGGTTTGCAGCGTATGGAAGCTATCTACCATGGCTGGAAATTGGCTATGGGAGAAGTGTGCATAGATTAGCCCGAGGGGAGAAGGGCTTAGAACCCTCTCCCGCCGGGAGAGGGCAGGGTGAGGGAAGGTGTGGTTGTTTCATAGCGGCTGAATAGAGACGCGCGTTGATTGGGTCCGACTTACGCCGCCTGTCATGGCTTGGAGCAACCTCGAAACAGTGCGTCTCGTTGGCGTTGGCGCAGCGCCCCATGGTTGCCCTGTTTTAGTGCTCGTGCATGCCCGCTTTCGGCTAAGATTTGACCATGCGAAACGGTTTCCGAAATCTCCTGTTGGGTCTAGCGCTGCCAGCGGCGCTGACGGCTTGCGCCAGCCTTGCTCCCGTTCAAAATTGGGAACCGCGTTTGCGCAGCGACACGATCGTGCTGCTGGGTGAGGTACACGACAACGCCGCTCATCACCAACAACGCCTTGACGTATTGCGCCGCGCGTTTGACGCCGGCTGGCGTCCCGCCATTGCCATGGAGCAGTTCGACCGCGAACGGCAAGCCGACATCGAGCGCGCGCGCCGTGAAAAACCGCGCGATGCGCAGCATGTGATTAACCTCGCCGGACTGGCGCGTGCAGGCGCACGCGGCGACTGGCAATGGGATTTTTATCGGCCGTTTGTTGAACTGGCGCTGGCATTTGACGTGCCGTTGATTGCGGCGAACCTCTCAACCGCCAGCGCAGGCCAAATCGTTCGCGGCGGATACGCCGCTGTCTTTGATGCGCAAACGCAGCAAGCCTTGGGGCTAACAACGTCCGTTCCCGCTGACCTGCAAGCTGCGCAGGAACAAGCGATGGATGCCGGTCACTGTGGCGCGCTGCCCCCACACATGGTTCCGGCTATGGCACGCGGCCAATTGGCGCGCGATGCGGTGATGGCCTCTATCGTCAGCCTGCACGCGACGAACGGCATTGTGCTGCTCGCGGGCAATGGCCACGTGCGGCGCGACACTGGCATGCCACGCTGGTTGAGCCGCCCGCACTTGGCGCGAACGCTGGCGGTGGGCTATCTCGAAGCAGACACCGCAAGCGCTGTAGGACAGCGCTACGACGCTGTGGTGCGCACCGAAAGGGTTGGCCGGCTTGACCCCTGCATCGCATTTAAAAAGCGCATGAAGGTGCCGTAAAGGCACCATAAAGGCAACATAAAGGCAACATAAAGGCACCATAAAGCACGGCAATGCGCCTGCTATCCTGCGGGCGGGCCGAACACTGGCAGATTGTATTCACCATAACGATCTACGCCGTCCGTCCAGCGCAGCGACAATGCCATGCCTTCGCGCAAATCCTTCACCTCAATACCCACCGGATACGCAACAAACAACGGCCCTTCATCCAGCTCCAGCACGATGCTGGTGTGCGGCGCGGGATATTCGGGGAAATAGCTGCGGTGGAAAGTGGTCCAAGACAACACCTTGCCCCGGCCAGCCATGGGTGCCCACTCAAACGCATCGGCTAGGCATTGATCGCAAGTCGGCCCCGGCGGCCAGCGAAATTTTTTGCAGGCGGTGCATTGTTGCAGGCGGAATTCTTTCTTTTGGGTGTATGCCCAGAACTGCGCTGCATACGGATCCATAGAGCGGATCGGACGCGCTGTGGCCATGGCTCAGCCTCCCCTTGTGTAAATGATGCTTTTGCACTTGCCCGCGACGTCGTGCACGTACTGCCCAACCGTCGCGCCCTGCACCTGACGCGCACCAAGGCCACCGCGCAACTGGCGCACCAGCTCCGGCTGATGGTTCCAGCTTTGCATGTAGCTCTCGGACAACATGCCACCGCTGGTGTTGCACGGCAGCTCACCGCCGATTTCGATGCGGCCGTTTTGCACGAAGGCCCCGCCCTCGCCTTCCTTGCAAAAGCCGAAGCCTTCCAGTGACGCCAAAAGATGCACGCTGAAGCTATCGTAGGTGGCGAACACGTCCACATCCTTTGGCGTAACACCCGCCATCGGGTAAACCTGTTGCGCTACACCATGATGCGCGGTGTGGTAAAAATCTTTTAGTCGCGGCCGCAGTTGCGTAGCGTCAACGTTCTGCTCAGACCAGCCGATACCACTCACCATCACCGGCGTTTGCTTAAGATCCTTCGCCATATCGGCGCGGCGGAGAATGAGGGCGACGCCGCCGTCGTTGATCAGACAGTAATCGAACAGGCGCAGCGGCTCCGCCACATACTTGGCGTTCAGGTAGTCGTCGAGCGTAATCGGCTTGCCGTACATCACGGCGTTGGGGTTCAGGCAAGCGTGCTTGCGAAACGCCACCGGGATCGCACCGAGCTGCGCCTCAGTCGTGCCGTACAGCAGCTTGTGACGCTGAAAGAACAGCGCATACAGCGCGCCTTGTGAGGTCAGCCCCCAAGGCGCGTAGTAAAAGTAGGAGGTGATGCCGCCGCCGGTCACGCGCGTGCCGCCGTAGGCGGTGTCCATCGAGCGCTGGGCGTTACCGTAGACCAGCGCCACGGTGGTGCACAGCCCGCAGTTGATGGCCATGGTGGCCTCGATAATGCACTGCGCGGCGTCGCCGGTGCCGCTCCAGCGCGGGTTCATGCCCCACAATTCGCTGGCGCGTTCGCCCGACAACGTGGGCCCCACACACAGGCCGTCGATGTCGTCTTTTTTTAAGCCCGCGTCGTCGAGCGCGCGTATCAGGGCGCGCGATGCCAGCGTGTACGAGTCGTATTTGGCTTCGCCTTTCTTGCTGGCTTGCCCGCCGACGCCACGGTAATCAGCGCCGTAGTCGGTTTCGCCAACGCCGACTATTGCTACGCTGTCCTTTAGCGGCCCGAGGCGCTTGCGGTCAAAGATTTCAGCCATGAGACCTCCGGTTAGTTTTAAAAAAACTCAATTAAATCAATTAGTTAGTTATAAAAATTAAATCACACCACGCGCACGTAAATCGGCAATCGCCTCGTCGCTCATGCCCAACAACTCGCCGTAGACATAGCGGTTGTGCTCGGCCAGCGTGGGGCCGCGCCCATGCACATAGGCCGGGGTCCGCGACAGCTTCGGCGGATAACCCTCATACGGGCATTCACCCAACTCTGGGTGGTTGATGATCGGAAACGTTTCGCGGTGCTGCAATTGCGGATCGTACTCCACGCGATCTTCGGCGCTTTGCACGACCGCAGCGATCACACCCGCTGCCTGGCACTGGCGCATGATGTCGTAACGCCGCCGCGCGCGCGTCCAGCGACCGATGATGGCGTCGAGCTCGTCCTGATTTTTGACGCGCGCTTCAGGGGTGGCGAACTTCGGGTCGAGCGCGAGTTGTGGCTGGCCCATCACCGCACACAGCGCCTCGAACTGCGCCGGCGTCTCGCAGGCAATAAACACCCACCAGTGTTGCCCGACACGATCGTGCCCCGAGCAGCGATACGTGTTATGCGGCGCCACCTGCGGAAACACGGCGCGATTGCCCGGCGGAAAATCCGCACGCCGCGTGCGACGGCCGTTCACCTGATAGTCGAGCATATAGGTGCCGACCATGGTCATTGCACCTTCGGTCACCGAGTAATCGACATACATGCCCTTGCCGGTTTTTTTCACTTGCAGCAGCGCCTGCATCAGTGCCAAGCCGCCCATCCAGCCGCCCATCACGTCCAGGTACGAGTAACCCCAGCCCGCCGGCGGTTGCCCTGGCAGCCCGGAGGCCAGCGTCAACCCCGACTGCGCGGCGGCCGTCGGGCCGAAGCTGCGGTAGCCTTGCCACTCACCCGTGTGGCCGAAGCCCGATGAACTCATGTAAATAATTTTCGGGTTGAGTTCATGGATACGCTCCCACGTGAGACCCCATTTGGGGAACACTTCGGCGCTGAAGTTCTCGACTATCGCATCGCATTGCGTAATCAGCTTTTCAACCAGCTTGATACCTTCGGCGCTGCGCGTATTCAGGCTGATGGCGAGCTTGCCGTGATGGAGGGTGTTGAAATACGGATCGGTGTAAAGCTTTTTCTCGCCTTGTACATAATCCGGCTCGGTTTTGTCGGTGGTGATGCTTTTGTGCACGGCAAAGCGATGGTCGTCGTAGCCGCCAGCGCGCTCAACGTGTATCACCTCAGCGCCATAGTGCGTGAGCAAACGCGGCGCCCATGGCCCGACGGTTTTCCAAGTGAAATCCAACACACGAATGCCGGATAACACGCCTTTTTGCTTGTGCGCAGCGTTGTTCATTTGATCGCTCCCGCTACAGTCAGCGCCGCAATTTCCTGTTCGTTAAGCCCCAAATCCTGCGTCAGCACTTGCCGCGTGTGCTCGCCGAGATTCGGCGCGCGGCCCCGTGGTTCGGTGCCCAGCGCATCGCACGTGAACGGGCCGCGCGGATAGGGTATCGCACGCCCGATTTGCGGATGCTCGATGTTGCGCCAGTAATCACGCTGTTGGTAATGCGGCGCATCGTAGTTTTCTTCGGCCGCACGAACCATCGCCCACGAGATGCCCATGTTCTGCGCGCGGGAGAAGCATTCTTCAGCATCACTGACCGCAATCAAGCGCCGGATCGCATCGCGTATCAGCGTGCCCTGCCGATATTCCGCGGTGCGCACAGCTTCTTCCTGAAATTTCGGGTCGCGCAATTCGCCAGTCACGCCTTTTTCGTCCATCCAATCCAGCAGCGCGTTCCACGTGCGGTTATTGAGCCCCTGATTGACCGCCATCACGTATTTGCCGTCGCGCGTGGGCAGCTCCAGCGGCGGCATACGACGTGCGTTGGCGTGCATGCCCGTGTGGCGATACAGCGTTTCGCCGAAATACATCCAGTGCGGCACGGCGCTCTCAGTGCCGATGGCGCACACATCGTGTATGCCCACATCGATGGTTTGCCCGAGGCCCGAGGTCATGCGATCGAACAGCGCCAGCGTAATCGCGTGCAGCGTAAACGCGCAGCCCATGTGCCACGCTTGATCGCCCTTGCCGGCAATGGGCGTCACGGTGGGATCGGCGTATCCCGAACTCGCCATGGTGCCGCCCAGGGCAAGATGTGCAGAATCGTTCATGGCGTAATCGCGCCACGGGCCATCCTGGCCGAAATCAGTGAGCGACGCGTAAATCAAACCCTTGTTGCCGGACACCGAGGCGTAGTCGAGCTTCATGTTCGCCAGCGTACCGGGGCGTGTGCTTTCGAGAAACACATCCGCCTTGCCCAACAGTTTGCGCAACAAATCCTGCGCCGGCTTGCGCGTGATATCGAGCGCGACACTTTGCTTACCGGTGTTGTTAAACCAGTAATCGATGCAGTGGTCGGGATCGGCCTTGTCGTTGACGAACGGGCCGCAATGGCGTCCGGGACTACCCCCAATCGGTTCAATCTGGATGACTCGCGCGCCGCCGTCCGACAACAGCTTGCCCGCCCACTGATTGCGGCAATCAGCAAGCTCGACCACCGTCAGGCCCTCGTAAACTCCACTCATTAGTGTCTCCCATTCAAGGTTCCACGATTATGGAACCGGTGCGAAATGCTGCAAAAGATACTACACCTGCTTGGGCCACGACTTCCAGCACGATGTCTGTCCTTGTTAGTGCAGGTAGTGCTGAATAGCCTTCATGCGCGTCACTGAATCCCCCGCGAGATGCGTCCAGATATGCGCGTCGCGCACCAGTTTTTCGGTCAGCGCATCGATTTTCAGCCCGCTTGAGCCGTGCAAATCCCTATTGAGCGCGGTCACTCGTTGAATGGCCATTTTGGTATTGAACACCTTGCCGTGGCGAAACCCCGGCGTGTCAGCGGGCACCAAGAACAGTGTGGTGCCGTGACGCGCATCTACCGTTGAATCGGAGCGAGCGCGCACGAAAAACAGCTTGGCGATGTTGCCGTTGGCGATGAAGACTTTTTCGCCGTTCAATATCCATTCATCGCCTTTGCGCGCGGCGCGCAGACGCACGCCGGACAGCGGATCGCCCGGTGCCAGCGCTTCAATCACAAGGCAAGCCGTGAGCGTGTCGGCACCTGCGCCGCCACAGGCCTCTGACAATGCCAGCGCGCGCCAGCCCAACTTCGATGCCGCCGTGAGCACATCGGTCAGCAGCGGTTTCGCCAACGGCTCAAGGCGGCTGGGATGCAAGGCGACCGGCTTGACTTCATCGCGCACAAAATTGCGCACGGTATCGCGGATTTCAAGCTGCTCCGACGTGAGATGCAGGTTATAAATGATGGCTCCTTCTGGTATTTTGTTGGCGTTGTCCCGTTGTCCCTATCCATCTATCCATCTATCTATCCATTCTAAGCACGCCGACTAGGGTGGCACTCAGCCTACAAAAATTGTCAAATAACATCAATAACTTATCCTTGGGAACCGCAATCAACTGCCGTTGCCAAGATTATAGGCGCTGGCGTCTTTGCGGGTGCAAACCTGCCAGTATGTGAAATCCACGCATAGCCGGGCAGGCCGGAAGCCGCCATGGTGGGCAGCTCGGGCACCAACGCGGAGCGCTTTTGGCGGGTCATCGCGAGCGCCCGCAGGTTGCCAGCACGGTGTGTTGGCGTAAATGTGAGTCCTGCGGGATAGCGGATTTTCCGGCAACCGACCGATACGTCGGTGTGCCGCCACAACCGTCTGCCGCCCTTTTTACCGACGCGCTTTGGCTGAAAATTGAGTACGAACCGTGTGTCATTCTCGAGAAACCAGCATGTGGGACAAGGCATCAGTAGTTTAATTAGTCGTCTTATCCTGAGATTGTCGATAAAATGTCGATATGTATAAAGTAGCCTTTAGTTTATCCCGTTAAGATGCCGCAGCGATCAACGCCAGTGAGTATGCGCGGCGCGGCCCGCCTGTCGGTGGCACGCGGCCAACTGCTTAATTTAATTGAGGTTTTGCTGGATCCGCTGGTGCTGGTGATTTCGCTGTGGGCTGTTGCATTGTGGATTGAAGGGCATTTGGCGCCGCGCGATATTATCCTGTCGCTCATTGTATTTTCGCTGACGTTTCCCGGTTCGGCTCGGCTGGAAATGCCCACGTGGCGTGCGATACGGCATATCGTGGGAGGCTGGATTGCGCTTTCAGGACTGCTCTTGGTGTTTGGTTATGCCAGCCGCTATCTGAGAGAATTTGATCCAGACGTGCTCATTTATTGGTGGGGAATCGCGATGGGCAGCCTGCTGATCGCGCACTTCATACTCAAAGCGGTTGCGCCCGCTATACGCGAGCTTCAGGGGCCGCCGCGGGGCGTCGTGCTGGCGGGCATGAACGAACAGGGGATTGAGCTGGCCCAGCGGCTCACCGCCGATCTGTACTCAGACGTGCGGATACTCGGTTTCTTCGATGACCGTACGCAGACGCGGGTTGAGAATTCGGGCAACTATCCCATGCTGGGCAAGTTTGCCGACATGCCGGAATACGTCAAGAAAAACCATGTAGACGTTATTTATCTCTCGCTGCCGATGGCCTCGCAGCAGCGCATCCTGAATTTGCTGGATGCCTTGCGCGATACCACCGGCTCCATTTATTTTGTGCCAGACACGTTCGTAACCGACCTGATTCAGGGACGCATGGATTCCGTGGGCGGCATTCCGGTGGTGGCGGTTTGCGAGACGCCGTTTACCGGTGTTAACCGGATCGTGAAGCGCAGCACCGATGTGCTGCTGTCGATACTGATACTGATACTGATTTCGCCGCTGCTGGCGATAATCGCCCTGATGATCAAGGCCACCTCGCCCGGCCCGGCCCTGTTCAAGCAACGGCGGTATGGCTTGGACGGCAGCGATATCCTGGTGTACAAGTTCCGCTCCATGACGGTTATGGAAGACGGCGCGGCGGTAAAGCAGGCGACCAAAAACGATCAACGTCTCACGCCCATCGGCGGATTTTTACGCCGCAGTTCGCTGGACGAGTTGCCGCAGTTTCTGAATGTGCTGAAAGGCAGCATGAGCATCGTCGGCCCCAGGCCGCATGCCATTGCGCACAACGAGGAATACCGCAAACTGATCAAGGGCTACATGCTGCGCCATAAAGTGCCGCCGGGTATTACCGGCTGGGCGCAGGTGAACGGCTACCGTGGCGAGACCGACACGCTCGACAAGATGAAGGGCCGCATAGACCACGATCTTGATTATTTGCGCAATTGGTCGCTACGCCTTGATTTATATATTATTTTCAAGACAGTTTGGGTGGTGCTGAAACGCGAGAACGCACACTGATGCGGCGTTGGTGATTGCTGGTAAAAATCTGCGCGCCAAAACAAAATCCCCGCACTGGCGGGGATTTTGCTGTAACAGGTTGCCCTGCACTACGCAGCCGATAGGTTGCGCTTCCTGCGGCGTCCCACATAACCCAACATCCCCAAACCAGCAAGCATCAAAGCGTAAGTGCCCGGCTCGGGTACTGCAGTAAATACAATCACGTCCTGCCGTGAACCACTAAGGTAGCCACTAATCGAATACCGGTTCGGCGAGTAGGCTGCAAGATTATTCAGCCAACTGTTCGCCAAATTAACCGTAGCGATTGCATCCGCAGTGGTATTGCTCAACGACCTGAAGTCACCGGTAGTCAGGTTATAACTAGGCTTATCGGTGTCGTAGGTAATTTCCCAAATGGCCATCTGCAGTGCTGCGGAACCAATTTTGTCATTGGTGGTAGAAGCGTCAGTCAGCACCGACCCCGGCGCGTGTGCCTCAGCGTACAAGCGGCTGAGATTGTTCACGGTAGCTTGGGTAATGGTACCGGTGGCAGTGTTCACCCCCACCAGCGATGCCTGATAGCCGTAAGTCGACGATGGCCCCAAAGTATACGGGGTATTAAACGACAAACTCTGCCAAACGTCGATACAGAAAGATTCAAACGTCGAACCATAAGTCACGCCACCATCATTGCTGATTCGCGTGTTATACGCACCGGCATTAGCATGCGTGATGGAAATCGCTGGCGTCGCCGCCAACTGCATATCCACCGACCCGAGTTCGAACCCCGTAAACTTAATGGTAGAAGTGGCAAGCGCCGGCTGGGCCGCCACCGCCACCAAGGCCAAGGCCGCCGCAGAAAGCAATTTGCTTGTGCGACGCCCTTTACCCTGATGCACTGTCGTGTCCATATCAGTCATTTGCCTGTATCTGCCTGATTTCATTTATACCGCTTCGTTGGCTTTACGGCGACGACGCGCGACGAACCCCATCAAGCCCAAGCCCGACAACATCAGCGCCCATTCGCTTGGCTCCGGCACTGCGGTTATTGCAGCAATCCGTCCGCCGCCTTGATAGCCAGCTTGATTGAACGGCTCAACCGCGAGCGGGTTAAAGGTGCCTTGCGCCTGAATGTAGTAGTTACCACCGGTCAAGACCGCCGAAGGAAACGAGACAATACCGAAATTGGGGGCCGTAGACAGAAGCACATCGCCGCCACCCGCGCCAATGACACCATTGTCTTTATAAAATTCAACCTGTGTGAATTGGCCATCCGGTCCGTTCGGTCCGAGAAAATTCCACAACATGCTGAGTGTAAGCGTCGCAGCGCCGGGAGCCGCCGGGGTAAACTGTGACGGCGAGAAGCTGAAGGTGTAGTAGTCGTTGAAGGAATCGGCCACATGGGACGCTGCATTGCCGCGAACATTCTGGAAGTTCGTGCAAATGGCACCAGTACCGCAAGGGTTGAACGTGATGGCAGTAGTTGAAGTCAGGATAGTAGCGTTAACGCTACCGACCGACATCAACATCGCCACACCAGCTAAGAATTTTTTCATTTTTGCAACCTTTCGATTTGAGGTTAGAGGGACGCTTTGTTTCTTTGAGGGATCTGCTTCTCCCACGCCTCTATGGTGACAAAACCCAAGACGAGGGACACTCGTCTCGTAGCGCCTAATGTGATATCCGTCACACCGCCATCTGTGACTTTTCGCACATATCTGGTCAAATAATCGCTGCGAGCCTTTCAGTGACAGATTTTTGCCCGTTCGACCCGCACAATTTCACAGAATTGTTGATGCCAGAATGTCATTTTATGACATGGGCACTTTTAGCCGAATACGACCACGCGCAGCGCACGTTGCGCAGTCTGGCATTTCGAATGAATAGTAATAATTCAGCCTATCCGTAGGATGCCGGTAAGCGTAGCGCACCGCATCGTTCGCGTGATGTGCGAACGCAAGATAGTTTCACGATGTCAGCATAACGAGCGATGCGGTGCGCTACGCTTACCGGCATCCTACCTGGAAGCTGAACAGTTACACTGAATCAGCAACCGTCAGCGAGCGCCCTGCGCCCTGAAAGGCGCTGCCAGTAGCGCACCGCATCGTTCGCGTGACGTGCGAACGCAAGGCAGTTTCACGATGCAACATAACGAGCGATGCGGTGCGCTACGCTTACCGGCATCCTACAGGGAAGCTGAGCAGTTACACTGAATCAGCAACCGTCAGCGAGCGCCCTGTGCTTTGAAAGGCGCTGCCAGAGGATCGCCGATGAATATGCCTTGCCCTGGCATTTGCACACTTTTCCAGTAGGCCTCAATCAACGTTTCGCCCTGCAAATAGCGCCCGACAACGATCGGTATCGACGGAAATTTCTGCGGCAGATTGCACGGTTCAACTACCGTGCCGTAGCTACCCGTCGCGCCTGCCTCCAGCCAGCGCAGGGCACTCATTTGACTGCTATCTGTCAAGTTACCACCCGACGATGTGAGGTGATCTGCTATGGCACCTGGTATGAATTTCAGGGTATCCAAGCCTTCAACCTGAACCACACCGGTAAAGTAAAACAATACGTCATCCGCAAACCTCACCGAATTCTGGCGCATCGTGCGTCCAAAAACGCGCCCTTTGATCAACTGCTCCACGAGCGGATAAGTATTGCTGCGCACGTTACGCGTTTGATCGGTTGTCGACAATAAATACGCGCTGCCCGAAGGTAACGTGCCATCTGAGGCGACACCGCGGTCAATCAGTGCCTTAGCGTGCTCAAATGTGGTCGCTGCAATCGACATGGTGGGGCGCATTTTCAGTTGCGTGAACGGCAACCGACTGGGAGAATTAAAGTACCGGCTGCTTTGCGTGATATCACATCCCCGCGCACAGAAGGTCGGGTCTACGCCAAAGGCGAAAGCGGCGGTAATGGACATGCACTCTACCCGGTAGGGTGCTGCCCACGTGAGCGCGTAGGCCTGCACATGGCGCTGCGTGCGCGCATCCACGATACCTTTGATCACCTCAAATTCGTCCCGGGTCAACACCGGTTTACCGGGCGGGAATTCAACCTTGATGACGTTTTGAAAAGATATTTTTCGCTGCTCGGCGTAGTACTCGCCAATTTGCACGCTGAGTGGGTCTGCGGTGTTAATGATGATCGCCAGTTGTGTGTGATCCAAAGCCTGGGCAATGGAATGGCAGAGCACCAGAGAAAAAGCTATCAGCACCGCAGCGATAACTCGCGACCACCGCCCGCCCCTATGCGCGGCGTTCTTGAACTGGACACGGGGCTGATCGCCCAGCGCATCTGACGCAACGAAGCTCGGCCCTTCGACAAGCTCAGGACGAACGGGATTTTGGGGCGCGGCGCGCAGTGCTACCAAGCAGCCTCGTAACATCGAAGCATCAATAGCCACCGCAATCATTGGGGAAAGTGCGCCACGCAAAATCCGTGACGAATCAATCGGGATGGCCATCTACCCAAATTCAAATGTTTCATGACGCAATGTTTCACGCTGCTTGCAGATGGCTTTTGCAGTTTTGGTGGTTTCATCATAAAGAAGCTATCACATGACGCAGCACAGACCAAGAAGTTCTCCCAAAGAAAAACCCCGCAAGAGCGGGGTTTTACGAGAATGTGACGCTTTACGCTTTACATTAGCGGGCTTTGCGCTGCTTTCGGCGACGCGCGGCAAAACCGAGGAGCGCAAGCCCGGCGACCATCAGCGTATAGGTTTCAGGTTCCGGCACTGCCGTGAATACCACGAAATCGCGCGCTCCGATGGCACCCGTGTTACCGTTGCCATTGGCCACGTCGGCAGCGAACCACCAGCCATAGCTGGTTGATACCAACTGATTTACCAAATTCGTTGCCGCATTAATGGGCGGACCAACTTCTATCCCATCCGGACCACCGGGATTGTCAGTGATTTTGAACAGCAACACGTTACCGGGTGAGCCGCCGGGATTGGCACCGCAACCGTAAGCAAGCGTGCAGGTAACGGCATTGGAAAACGATGGGCCGAATGGCGGATTGGAACCCGGGGCACCGGAGAACGTCTGGAATTTCGAGGGATCAACAAACGAAACCGTCACTGCCGAAGGTTGGCTCAGGTTATACGAAAACAATTCATGTGAGCCGGTATCAATAAAACGAAAGCCGCTAGCCAATTGAACAGAAACGTCCAAGTAGGTGTAATGCCCGTTGCCATTGAGTCCACCTTCGACGACTGTGACCACGCCTGCCGGCGTAACGAGCTTCGGGATGCCGAGTGCTGAGCCACTGGTGGCACCAAAGGCACCTACGCTTGTATATTCCAAAAACGACTGGTAGGTGTTTGCCCGCACAGACGTTCCCGCGAATGCCATAAAAGATGCCGCGATGGATGCAAGCGCAATCTTGGCAGTTTTTGACATTTTAGTACCCCGTAAACCAATTGGCTGGGGTGGCAACTGCCAGCTGCGCAGCGACGGACATCAAGGCAACCGCTACAGTCGAGAGCATTCCACTCACGCTGCACTTCATGCCAATTTTTGTCTTTGTTGTCATAGTCGTCAGTTGCCGTTACCCAATTTGCGATACGTCTTTACTTAAGCAGCGCGGCTGGCGTTACGGCGACGGCGCGCCATGAAGCCCATCAGGCCTAGGCCCGACAACATCAGCGCCCATTCGCTCGGCTCCGGCACTGCTGAGATCGCAGCAATCCGGCCACCCCCTTGGTAACCTGCTTGGTTAAACGGCTCGACAGGGGTGGTGTTAAAGGTGCCTTGCGCTTGGATGTAATAATTGCCACCCGTCAATGTTGCCGCAGGAAAAGCGACAAGGCCGATGTTCGCTGCTGTGGAGATAAGCGTATCGCCACCACCCGCGCCAACCACACCGTTGTCGTTCCAAAACGTCACGGTCGTAAATTGACCATCCGGCCCGCTGGGTCCCAAGGTATTCCACAGCATGCTGAACGTCAGCGTTGCGGCACCGTTGGCTGAGGGAACGAACTGAGACGGATTAAACGTGAACGTGTAGTAATCGTTAAACGAATCCGTCGCGTGCGACGCGGCATTACCGCGCACATTTTGGAAATTCGTGCAAAGCGCACCAGTTCCGCAAGCGCTAAATGTTATAGCGGTAGTGGAGGTCAACACGGTGGCATTAACACCGCCTACCGACATCAACAGTGCAACACCGGCTAGAAATTGTTTCATATTGTCACCTTTCAAGTTAAGGATGGAAAAACATTTTGTTGCTTAAAACGGGCTCTAAAAACCTTAAAAACTTTCACCTGCAGAACAACACTTTTAACCTCTACAGGAATGACGCGAGATTAGTAGATCAAACACCACAACACAATAGTCCGTTTGGACTGTTTTGAAGACATTTCGAGCACATTTTGATGAGATTAACTAATTTCACGATTTAGTATTTTTTAATCGAGTGATGTCATAGTTTAGCATATCGCTTGGCATGTGACTTATTGCCGCTACTTTTGCAGCGCATTGCGCTATGCTGATTACTCGTAACGCTATCCCTCTCACGTCATTCTGCACCATGCCTCTGACACGCACACTTTCAACAACCGCTATTTCCTTGGCATTTTTATGCTCGGGAATGTTAATTTCCGCCAGCGCTGCTGCGGAAAGCCCGTTCAGTCTGGCGGCATATAAGCTGAATCCGGGCGACGGCGATAACGCGTGGACGATCACCAAGCCCGCCGATGCCCCGGCACCCGACCCCGTCAAGGCCAATCCGTCATCTGCGGCGCTTGCCGGCAAGCCTTATGCAAAATTAATTGAGAACGCCGCACGCGAGGCCTCGCTGGATCCGGCGCTCGTACACGCGGTTATTTCCGTAGAGTCGGCTTACAACGCCACGGCGCGCTCGCCCAAAGGTGCCATCGGATTGATGCAGATCATGCCCGACACCGCCCTGCGCTACGGCGTCAGTGACCCTGCACGTACGCTTGAGGGCAACCTGAAAGCCGGCACGCTATATCTGCGCGATTTAATGCGCCTGTTCAAAGGCCGCATTGAACTGGTGCTCGCTGCGTACAACGCAGGTGAGAACGCGGTGATTCGCCACGGAGAACGCATCCCGCCCTATGCAGAAACGCAAGCCTACGTGCCCGCCGTGCTGGCCAAATACAAGGAGTGGCGCGAGCCGCTGCCGCCGGTTGAGGAGCCTAAACCGGCTGCCCCCGCCGAGCCGGTGCGCATTCAATACATGCCCGGCACAACGCTGAATCTCAACGCGTTACGCGCGGAAGGCTATCGCTAGACGCCCGCAGGGTTTCGTCCCTGCCGTGCTGCCACCCGCCCGTTATCAGCCGCGCCCGTAGGTATCCTCAAAGCGCACGATATCGTCTTCGCCCAAGTAAGCGCCCGATTGCACTTCAATGATTTCCAGCGGCACTTTGCCGGGGTTTTGCAGGCGGTGGCGCGTGCCCAACGGAATGTACGTCGATTGATTTTCTGACAGCAGCAGCGTTTCATCGCCGCGCGTCACGCATGCCGTGCCTTTGACCACGATCCAGTGTTCCGCGCGATGGTGATGCATCTGCAACGACAGTGAAGCCCCCGGATTAACCACTAGGCGTTTGACCTGAAAGCGCTCGCCGGCATCCACGCTGTCGTAATAGCCCCACGGACGATGAATTTTGCGGTGTGCATCGGCCTCGGGCCGCTTTTCGCGTTTGAGCCGCGCGACCACATCCTTCACCTGCTGCATGTTTTTCTTGTCAGCGACCAGCACCGCGTCGGGCGTTTCGACCACCACCATATCCGCCAGCCCCACGCACGCCACCATGCGCGACTGCGCGATCACCAGCGTGTTCTGCGTTGCCACCGTAACCACATCGCCGCGCAACACATTACGCTGGCTGTCTTTGACGCCGATATCCCACAGCGCGTCCCACGCGCCCACGTCGGACCAATCCGCCGCATAAGGAATCACCACTCCCATACCGGCAGGCAGTTTTTCCATCACCGCATAGTCGATGGAATCCGCCGGACACGCGGCAAACGCGTCCACACCGATCCGCAGAAAATCTTGGTCGCGGCTGCGCGCCGCAAAGGCCGCGCGACACGCCGCCAACATGGCCGGCTGCAGCAAAGCCAACTGCGCCACCCACACCGATGCACGCATCATGAATATGCCCGAATTCCAAAGATACTCGCCGCTGGACACGTAACGCTCCGCCGTGGCGGCATCCGGTTTCTCCACAAACGCCTGCAAATCATGCCCACCCCCGGCCAGCGCTTTGCCCAAGCGGATATAGCCGTAACCCGTTTCCGCCCGTGTAGGGCGTATGCCAAAAGTGACCAACTGGCCAGCCTCCACATACGGACACGCCCGTGCCACCTCAGCTCGAAACGCCGTCACGTCGCTGATGATGTGATCCGCCGGCATCACCAGCAACGCCGGATCCTCGCTGCCGTCCAGCGCGTGCAAGGCGGCCAACGTCAACGCCGGGGCGGTATTGCGGCCCTTGGGTTCCAGCACGATCACGGCTTGATCGTGCCCCGCCTGATGCAACTGATCCGCTGTGATAAAGCGGTAGCTGTCATTGCTGACGACAATGGGCGGCACCACCGGCCAACCGCCTGTCGCCATAGAAGCCTCCACGCGGCACGCCGTGGCTTGCAGCAAGGTTTGATCGCCGCTCAACGCCAGCAGTTGCTTGGGGTACTGCTCGCGCGACAGCGGCCACAGGCGCGTGCCCGAGCCACCGCACAAAATCACGGGTTGCAAGTTCATCAAAGCTTGCCGGTTTTGCGTGAATCTAGATAAGCGCGAAATTCAGCGCCGACCTCGGCATGTTGCAATCCGAATTCCACCATGGCCCGCAGGTAGCCCATCTTGGAACCGCAGTCATAGCGCACGCCTTGATAGCGGCACGCCAGCACCTGCTGCTCACTCAACAATGCCGCAATGCCATCCGTCAACTGGATTTCACCGCCGGAACCCGGAGTAGCGTTTTCGAGGTGATGGAAAATTCGCGGCGTCAATATGTAACGCCCTACCACAGCCAGCGTCGAAGGGGCATTCTCGGGCTTGGGTTTCTCGACAATCGCGCTGACTTGCTCCAAGCGCTCGGCCATGGGCCTTGATGCCACAATGCCATAGCTACCGGTGTCAGCACGCGCCACATCCTCCACGCCCAACAATGAACAATTATAAAAATTGTAGGCATCCACCATCTGCCGCATGACGGGTATCTCGCCGGACAATAAATCGTCCGCAAGCAACACGGCAAACGGCTCTTCCCCGACCACTGGTTTGGCGCACAGCACCGCATGCCCCAGCCCCAGCGCCTCGGCCTGCCGAATATAAATGCAGTTGATGTTTTTGGGCATCAGATCGCGCAGCGTTTCGAGCAACTGGTTCTTGCCGCGAAGCTCCAATTCGCTTTCGAGTTCATAGGCTTTGTCAAAGTGATCTTCAATCGCACGCTTGCTGCGACCGGTGACGAAGATCATGTCGGTAATGCCGGCCGCCACCGCCTCTTCCACAGCAAATTGAATCAGCGGCTTGTCCACCACCGGCATCATTTCTTTGGGGCTTGCCTTGGTTGCCGGCAAAAATCGTGTGCCCAAGCCAGCCACGGGAAAAACTGCTTTGGTGATTTTCTTCATCTGTAATGACTCCCTCGATCTGTCTGATATTTTTGTCTAGGTCATTTCTGCGGCATGGGTTGCCGCCCACTGCTGCCAGCGCCAAGTATCAGCGCACATATCATCAATGCCCAATTGCGTGCGCCACCCCAACAATTTCAGCGCCAGCGCAGGTTCAGCAAAGTATTCCGCCAAATCGCCGGGCCGCCGTGGCGCAAATTGATACGGCACCGGCTTGCCGCAGGCGCGGCCAAAGGCTTGCACCATTTCCAGCACGCTGTAGCCGCGTCCGGCACCCAAGTTGACGGCGAACACGCTGGCCTGCTTATCGGCTGACGACAACGCCGCCAGCGCGGCCAAATGTCCACGCGCAAGATCAACCACATGAATGTAATCGCGCACCCCCGTACCGTCCACCGTAGGGTAATCGTTGCCAAACACTGACAAAGCCTTGAGCTTGCCCATCGCCACCTGCGCAATATAAGGCATCAAATTGTTGGGTATACCGTTCGGGTCTTCGCCGATCATGCCGCACGCGTGCGCCCCGACCGGATTGAAATAACGCAACAACGCCACGCGCCATGCAGGATCGCCCTTACCTAAATCACGCAGGACATCCTCGACCATCATTTTCGAACGCCCGTACGGATTAACTGGGGCCAGCGGAAACGCTTCATGAAACTGCACCGACGGCGGCTCGCCGTACACCGTAGCCGACGACGAAAACACGATGGTTTTGAGGCCCGCTTCCAGCATGCACTCAAACAACACCACGCTGCCGGAGACGTTGTTGTCAAAATACAGCAAGGGCTTGGCCACTGATTCGCCGACCGCCTTTAGCCCCGCAAAGTGAATCACCGCATCAAAGCGCTGCGCCGCGAACAGCTTGCGCAGCGACGCCCGGTCGCGAATATCCATCTGCGCAAAGCCCGGTCGCCGTCCCGCCACCCGCGCCACACGATCCAGCACCGACGCTTTGCTGTTGCAAAGGTTGTCGATGATGAACACCTCGTGCCCCGCCGCCAACAACTCAACCACGGTATGGGAACCGATATACCCTGTGCCGCCTGTAACGAGAATACGCTGCATCAAAGTTGCGTCGAAGAACCGAGGGATTTAATATAACTAATTGTTTTTATTGAATTAATTCATCAAGGCAGAGTTGCATGCCCTGCTCCCACGCCGGCATTATCAAGCCATAATGTTGCGCCAATTTGACACCAGACAAGCGTGAATTTGTCGGCCTTGGCGCAGGCAATGGATACTCCGCCGTGGTAATGGGCGTCACCTTGCCGCACTTGAGCGGCGCACCGCGTGCGCGCGCTGCCGCAACAATGGCGTCGGCAAATCCGTGCCAACTCGTGGCACCCGCCGCCGTCAGGTTAAAAATACCACTTTCGAAGCCGCCCTTTTGCCGTCGCGCGAGATCCTGCTGCACCGCCAAAGCCGTGCTTTCGGCGATTAAACGCGCCCAAGTCGGCGCACCGAATTGATCGGCCACCACCCGCAGTTCCTCGCGCTCACTCGCCAGACGCAGCATGGTTTTGAGAAAATTCTTACCGCGCGCCGCATAGACCCAGCTCGTGCGAAAAATCAGATGGTCTGCACCAGCGGCCTGTACCGCCCGTTCACCGGCGAGCTTGCTGCGGCCATAGGCACTGCGCGGGGCCGGCGCATCGGTTTCCGCATATTCGCCCGCTTGCAGGCCATCAAAAACATAGTCTGTCGAGTAATGCACGAACAAGGCGCCATGGCGTTTTGCCACCGCCGCCAAAGCGCCCGGCGCCTTGGCGTTCACGGCCATCGCCAGCGCTTCGTCCTTTTCGGCATTGTCGACAGCCGTATAAGCTGCCGCATTCACAATCACATGCGGCTTAGCTTCGTCCGCCAACGCCGCTAGCGCATCCACGCGCGACAAATCGTGTGCGTTGCGATCCGGCGCAATCACAAGGCCTAGCGGCATCAACGTGCGCTTTAGCTCCCAACCCACTTGCCCCGTAGCGCCCGTGAGAAATATGCGTAGACTGTTCACGCCAAACCCCCATCAGGGAAACGTTTCGGCGTCGGCAAAGGCCACGCCCTGCGCATCCTTAGCGGACAGCGAGGGAGACACCAGCGGCCACTGAATATCCAACTGCGGATCATCCCAGCGGATGCAACGCTCGTGTTCCGGTGCCCAGTAATCGGTGGTTTTATACAGAAACTCGGCGTTTTCGGACAGCACGGCGAAGCCGTGGGCGAAACCTGCCGGCACCCATAGCTGTCGCTTGTTTTCTGCCGACAGCATGCGCCCGTTCCACTTACCAAACGTCGGAGACGACCGGCGCAAATCCACCGCCACGTCAAACACCTCACCTGCCGTAACCCGCACCAGCTTGCCCTGCGGCTGGCGTATTTGGTAATGCAGGCCGCGCAATACCCCACGCACCGACCGCGAATGATTGTCCTGCACGAACGGCGCGGTAATCCCGGTCAACTCCGCGAAACGTTTCGCATTGAAGCTCTCAAAGAAAAAACCGCGCGGGTCGCCAAACACCTTAGGCTCAATGACCACCACACCGGGCAGCGAAGTCTGCACAACTTGCATATTAAATAAACCTTTAAAATCAAAAACTTAAATAATTTTAGTGAACAATCGAACTCGCAACGATTGAAGACTCAATTCAGCCCGCTCAAGCGCTTGCGATCGGCCGACGGAACCGCCTGCAATAGCTGTTTGACAAAATCATCCTGCAACTGGTTGGCATGCGTTTGATTGGCGTCGATGGACGAAATACGGAACAGCATTCCATCCGGGATCCTGCCGGTAAGGCCATAGCGAAAATCGATGATACGCTTTTGCGTGGTGCTTTTGACGGCCTCGTCCCCCACGGTAAACCAGTAGGTCACCGGTTCAATGCGCGGCCCCAGATGACCAAATAGCCGCCGTACTGGAATCTCGCCAAACGGCGTAGTCAGCGTACCGGCCTCGTTCTTTTGCAGCGTAAAGCCCTGTGCGGGATAACACACTTCCGGCTTGTGGGCTTGTAACGAACCACGCTGGTCGCTGCCATAGGCCAGCGACAGCATGATCGCGTAACCTTTGGTATTGACGTAGGTGCGCGTCAGAATCTGGCTGTATAGTTTATCGAGCAGTTCTTGGGTTTGCGGGTTGACCACCTGCGCGCCGCGGTCGGTCAGTTCTCGCCAGTCCCCAAACTGCTTGGGCACGATTTTCTCCAGCGAAATCGGCACTTCATCCGACACTTTCTTGGCCGGTTTCGCCACCACGGCACCGATGCTGGCCGCAATCATCAGCACCATGATGATGAGTGAAGTCTTGTTGGAAAACATGAAACTTACCTTTTCGCGCGTCGAGGACGCAATGGTTCGATAATACCAGCAGTCACCCCATTCATCACGCCGCGCTAACCCGCCAAACGTGAAACCGCACCGCCTGTGTGATCGGCGCACGGGCGACAGCGCCCGCGCCGCGCCATCGCCATTGCCATTGCCATTGCCATTGCCATTGCCCACAGCCGGTATAATCGGGGCTTTTCCCAACCGTCTCCATGCTGTCAGCAACGCCCCGGCCCGGCGAACGCACCCGGGCAGGCCCGTTTCACGGTTCTGCCGATGCTCTAGCCATCGCAGAATTGGCGGGAAACGTGCGCCCGCTGCTGGCGATCACCGCCGATGCCGTGTCGGCGCAGCGCCTAAAAACAGAACTCGCATTCTTCGCCCCTGCGCTCAAGACTTGCGTGTTCCCTGATTGGGAAACACTGCCGTACGACCCCTTTTCACCGCACGCCGACCTGGTGTCGGAGCGACTCGCCACGCTCTACGAAATGATGCGCGGCACGTTTGACGTGGCTATCGTCCCGGTCACCACCGCATTGACGAGACTGATGCCGGTGGAGTACCTCGCGGGCAACACGTTTTTCTTCAAAGTCGGCGGCAAGCTGTCGCCAGACGCTTTGCGGCGTCAGTGTACCGTCGCCGGCTACACCCACGTCACGCAAGTCGTCGCGCCGGGCGAGTACAGTTTTCGTGGCGGGCTGATTGATATATTTCCGATGGGCAGTGCGCTGCCCTATCGTATTGATTTATTTGATGAAGATATCGATACCATCCGCAGCTTCGATGTCGACTCGCAACGCTCCATCTACAAAGTCAACGAAGTGCGCCTGCTGCCCGCGCGTGAATTCCCCCTCAACGAAGCCGCGCAAACGCTGTTCCGGCAGAACTTTCGCATCAAGTTCGAAGGCGATCCCTCCAAAAGCCGCGTTTACAAAGATGTCTCCAAGGGCGTCCCCGGCGCAGGCATTGAGTATTACCTGCCGTTGTTTTTTGCGACCACCGCGCATTTCACCGACTACCTGCCTGCAGGCACGGTGATCTGCACCATCGGGGAACAACCCGTGCTACAACAAGCGGTCGATGCCTTTTGGCAGGATACCCACAGCCGCTACGCCACGCTGCGCGGCGACCGCGCTAATCCGGTGATGCCGCCGCACGACCTGTTTCTCGCGCCGGAAGCGTTTTTCGCTGCCCTCAAACCGTTCGCACGGGTGGAACTGGCAATCTCCAGTGCGGTGTCGGTGTCGAGTGTCGAGCGTTTAGCGCCACCCCACTCCCCAACCAGCAACGCGCCACCGGCACCCACCGCCGCCCTGCCCCCACTCGGCGTCGAGCGCCGCGCCGACAATCCGCTGCATCGCCTAGAGCGCTTTCTGGACACCTGCGCAAGCCGCGTACTGTTGCTCGCCGACAGCCCCGGCCGACGCGAAACCATGCAGGATTTTCTCGCCGAGTACGGCTTGCGTCCGACCGCCGCCGCGAGCTTTGAAGATTTCCGCACAGCATCCGCACCGTTCATGCTCGGCGTCGGGCCGCTGCACAGCGGGTTTTTACAGACGGCAGACGGCATAGCCGTCATCACCGAAAACGAACTCTACGCCACACAAGCGCGCAATCGCAGCGCGCGCGAAACACGCAAGACCACCACCGAAGGCATGCTGCGCGATCTGTCCGAGGTCAAGGCTGGCGATCCCGTGGTACACGAGCAACACGGCATCGGCCGCTACCTTGGCTTGCACAGCATGGATCTTGGCGAGGGTGACACCGAGTTCCTCACGCTCGAATACGCCAAGGGCGACAAGCTCTACGTGCCGGTGTCCAGCCTGCACCTAATCAGCCGCTACAGCGGCGCTTCGGCAGACAACGCGCCGCTGCACACGCTGGGCGGTGAACAATGGGAAAAAGCCAAGAAAAAAGCCGCTGCGCAGGCGCACGACACCGCCGCCGAGCTACTCAACATCTACGCCCAACGCGCGCTGCGCAAAGGGCACGCGTTCGGCCTCAAGCATCACGATTACGAGGCGTTCGCCGAGGGCTTTCCGTTTGAAGAAACGCCCGATCAGGCCGCCGCGATCAAAGCCACACTCGATGATCTCACCAGCGGCAAGCCCATGGATCGCCTCATTTGCGGCGACGTGGGCTTTGGCAAAACCGAAGTCGCCCTGCGCGCCGCGTTCGTGGCCGTGGCGGACGGCAAACAAGTCGCCGTGCTGGTACCCACCACGCTGCTGGCGGAGCAACACTACAACACCTTCACCGACCGCTTTGCGCAAGTGAACGACAAATGGCCGGTCAAAATCGCCGAACTCTCGCGCTTTCGCTCGGCCAAAGAGCAAACTGAAGCGCTGGCGGGCCTTGCCGCCGGCAGCGTGGACATCGCCATCGGCACGCACAAACTGGTGCAGCGCGGGGTGAAGTTCAAAAATCTCGGCCTCGTCATTATCGATGAAGAACACCGCTTCGGCGTGCGCCACAAAGAGCAGCTCAAAGCCCTGCGTGCCGAAGTGGATGTGCTGACGCTCACCGCCACCCCCATCCCGCGCACGCTGGCGCTGTCGATGGAAGGCCTGCGTGATTTTTCGGTGATCGCTACTGCACCGCAACGCCGGCTCGCGATCAAAACCTTTGTCTCGCGCTTTTCCAAAGCGCAGATTCGCGAGGCCGCGCTGCGTGAACTCAAGCGCGGCGGACAAATTTATTTCCTGCACAACGAAATCGACACCATCCGCCACATCGAGGAAATGCTCACGCAGTTACTCCCCGAAGCGCGCATCCGCATTGCGCACGGGCAAATGCGCGAGCGCGAACTCGAACTCGCCATGCGTGATTTTTACCAGCAGCGCTTCAATATTCTGCTATGCACCACCATCATCGAAACCGGCATCGATGTGCCCACCGCCAACACCATTCTCATCAACCGCGCGGACCGCTTCGGCCTTGCGCAGTTGCACCAGCTACGCGGCCGCGTGGGCCGCTCGCACCACCAAGCCTACGCGTATTTGCTGATGCCCGAAGAAGGCAACATCACCACGCAGGCCAAGAAGCGGCTTGAAGCCATACAGATGATGGAAGAGCTCGGCTCGGGCTTTTTTCTCGCCATGCACGATCTCGAAATCCGCGGCGCGGGCGAAGTGTTGGGCGAATCCCAAAGCGGCGAAATTCAGGAAGTCGGCTTCACTATGTACGCCGCCATGCTCGACACCGCCGTGCGCGCACTCAAGCAGGGCAAGGAACCTGATCTCGCCGCCCCCTTGGGCGTGACCACCGAAATCAATCTGCACGTGCCCGCGCTGCTGCCGTCAGACTATTGCAGTGACGTACACGAACGGCTGGTGCTCTACAAACGCCTCGCCAACTGTGAAATCACCGAGGAACTCGAACGCCTGCGCGAAGAGCTCATTGACCGCTTCGGCGAACTGCCCGGCGCTGCACGCGTGCTGATTGAAACCCACCGCCTGCGTTTGATGGGCAAACCGCTGGGCATTTTGCGCATCGATGCCGGCGAAACCGCGATTCAACTCCAATTCGTCAAGAAGCCGCCGATTGATCCGATGAAAATCATCCATCTCATCCAAACCAAGCGCAATTACAAACTGGCGGGGCCGGACAAACTGCGCGTCGAAGCAAAGCTGCCGGATTTTGTCACGCGCATTGAAGCGATAAAATTTCTGTTCAAGGAATTGTCGTAAAAAACACCGCGAGAAATCAGCCTATGCGTTGACGTAGCTCTTCCCGCAATGGATGCGTAGATGCTTGACGAGGATTACTTTCAAAAGGTTGCCGAAAAACTGGCTCGCCCAAAAAAGCGTCGGCAACCCTAAGCGCAGCCTGCTAAGCCTGTACCTTTTCCTTTTGTACTTTTTCCATCGCCTGCTCCATCGCCTGCAGCAGGGTATCCGCTTCCTGCGCGCCCGACACCGCCACCGCGCGATTGAAAATAAAGAATGGCACGCCGCCGATGCCGGCATTGCGTGCTTCAATATCCGCGCCAGCCACGGTATCGCGATCAACGTCGCTCGCCAAATACGCTTTGGCCGCTGCTTCATCCAGACCGGCTTTTTGCGCAATGCCCGCCAGCGTATCGATGTCGGTGAGATTCGCACCTTCGATAAAGTAGGCGTTGAACAACACCTCAGCCACCTCGCCCTGACGCGCGTGTTGCTCCGCGTAACTCAGCAATCGATGCGCGTTCAGGGTGTTCGGTTGCACTTCAATTTTGTCGAACGCAAACGGAATGCCGACCGTCTCGCCCACTTTGGCGACACGCTCGTAATTGCCTTTGCCGCGCGTGCCGAATTTGCGCGCAATGTAATCCTCGCGGGCGATGCCCTCCGGCGGCAAATCGGGATTCAACTGAAACGGTAACCAGCGCACGGCCGGTTTCACATCAGGGTGCTGCCTGGCCAGCAGCGCAAGCGCTGCATCCAGACGACGGCTCCCGATGAAACACCAGGGTCAAACCACGTCAGAAACGATATCGATTTGCAGCGTGGTAGGCTTGTTTTCGGGCAGATCCATAATGGCCTCGCTCATTGAGGTAAAAGATTTGGGTAACGCTCGTGTAGTGTAGCCTTGAGCCTCTTACCCGTCGAGGTTTTTGGACTAGCCTTTTGGAATAGCCTTGTGGAATAACCTCGACGAATGCCCGAGCAATCGAATGGATCCGGCAGCAGCGCGTAGAACCCGTCAGGCGCACATTCACGCCACGCGGCCTAAATTCATAACCAATTGATTTTAAACAATTTTATCCGCGCAGAACGGCCAAATCTACGCGCCCGCTCAGCACGGCCGGCACCGATTTCAGAAACGCTGCCATTTGCGCATCGTTCCAGCCGCCGAACTTCGCGTTCAACCGAAACTTGTCTTCGATCTCGGCGCGCGTCAGCGGCTCTTGTGCCCCGCCGCGGATGTGATTTTGCCGCTCTTCCATCATGCTGCCGTCTTTCAAAGTCATGCGCACGTGGCCGGTGTAGGCCTTCGGGTACGGGTTGTTCGGATCCACCACGTAACGCACTTTCGACGACAACGCGAGAATGCGCTCGTCGCGCACGGTTTGTTCGGTGAACGCTGCCAGCCCCGCGCCGCCGGTGATAAACGCCACGGCAATATTGAACGGTGCGCTGAATTTTGCCGCGTAATCATTCGCAGGCCGGTGCTTAGACGGCAGCGGATCCCACAGCCGGTGCACATAGCCCTCAGCGGTTTCGCACAGCACGTCGGTCACGTCATCCACCGTGAGGCCACGCGCATTGAATTGCTTCGCCAAACGCAGCGCGCAATCCACATACGGCTGATTCATGGTGCCGGTGGCGTAGGGCTTGAACGTAATCGCATCAGTGTACCAATGCGTGCCGAAACCTTCAGTCAGCACCGAATAATCACCGCCAGCATTGCGCGCAAACGCATAGTAAAACCCGTGCGTGCCCTCAAACACCGTGCGCGGCCCCAGAAAACCCTGCTGCCCGAAACGCGCAGCCTGGATGCCGATTTTCGCTGCCCAGCCTGCGTGCAGGCGCTTGGTCCACGCGCCTTCGGCGAGATACTCGATGATGCCGGCCGCCATGCTGCCCGCGATGCCCAGCGCATCCACTGTCTGCTTGCGATTGAGGCCCATCGTGGTGCACACCGCCAGCGTCGCGGCCATCGCGCCCAGCACGCCGGTGGGGTGAAAACCTGACTTGTGTATCGCTTTGGGAATCACCATCGAGGCACGGCACAGGGTTTCAATGCCCACCACCATGCCCTTGAATGCGGCTTTGCCATCGCAACCAAAGCGCTCGCACGCCGCCAACACTGCCGGCATGATGACCGCGCTGGAATGCACCGGCCCGCCCTCAAAGGTGTCATCAAAATCTTCGCCATGCGCGGCGCAGCCGTTAATCATGGCTGCGATTTCTGGCGAGTACGTGGCCTTGTGCCCGATGGCGGTGGACGGCCCGCCACTATCTACGCCCGCGATGACGGCCTTGATGTAATCGGTGTGACGCGCTGCCACGCACAGGCCCACCACATCAATAAGCAATGCCTCCACGCGCGTGCGCACGGCGGCAGGAATGGCGTTCACGTCCAGCGCCAGCGCCTGATCGGCAAGACGTTCGGCGATGGATACTTCAGGCAGCAGCGCAGAGGACATGGTTAATTTCTCAATAAAATCAATTAGTTACGATAAACACTACGCCGCCGGACGCTGCGTTTTCTTGTAACGGCCTATCGGCACCAGTTCGGCCGTGGTACCACCCGGCGCGCGAAACTTCACCGGAATCACGCCGGGGTCACTGATGATGGTGCAGCCCTGCGTTTTAATTTGCTCAGTGTACTTTTCGATGTCGTCCACTTCAATCGCGAAATGGTGTATGCACGGGCCTTCGCCTGAGGCTTTCGATTCCGCCGACTGCGTACCATCGTCGTACTTGATCAGCGTGAAATCCATCGCGCCATCGGTCAGATGCCGCGACAAATGGTCGCGCGTTTTACGCGTTTCCACTTCCCAGAAGCCGAAAACCTTTTGATAAAACGCCGTGGTTTCTTCGAGATTCTCTACTTTTAACGCCATGTGTACGATGCGATTGTCCATGTGCTTCTCCGTGGGTTTTGCTGCAGATTCAGAACTCGTAACCCGCCGCAGCCAGCATCGGCTGCGCTGCAGGTGACGTCAAACGTAAAATAAAATCATTCGCCGCAGCGGCATGCTGACTCGCTGCCACGCGCCCGGCTGAATAGGTTGCCTTCGCCTGAAACTCATCCGGCAAGGGTGCGACCCAAGTCACGCCGTTGATCGGCAAAATTTCAGAGTTTTGCGTCATGCCGATGGTGAGCGCATCTCCCTCGGCAACCATCCAGTTCATCGCCGCATTGCCGTTGGGGAAAAATTTTAACCGCCCCTGCACCTCGGCAGCGATGCCCAGTTTCTCAAGACACGCCATCACAATCTTGCCCGCAGTTGCCACCGCCGGATCGGGAAAAGTAATCACGCTCGCCGCAAGCAAAGCGGCACGCAGGCTATCGGCACTGCCCACATCTGGCTTCGCCACACCCGCACGCACTGCAACACCGGTACCGACTTTGCCCAAATCAAAACGCCCCGGCGCGACAAAGCCCGACGCCATCAATTCGTCGATCATCACATTAGTCAGCACGATCACGTCCGCCGGCGCACTACCGCTCAATGCACGCGCCTTCATCGCGCCCACCGCGCCGAACTCAGCTGCCACGGTTGCGCCCGTGTCACGCTTGATGTCAGCGATCACCTGCTGCACCACGGATTGCGCCGCACCGGCGCTTAAAATAGTCAATAAACTCATATCGTTACAATGACGCTACCGCAGCCACAATCGCATCGCCCATATCGCGCGTAGAGGCCTTGCCGCCCATGTCGCCGGTCAGCACTTTGCCCGCCTTGACCACGCTTTCGGTCGCACGCTCCATCAACGCCGCCGCTTCCAGCGCGGCAGGCACATTGTGTTTGTGGCCCAGCCACGCCAGCAGCATTTGCCCCGACATAATCATGGCGTACGGATTGGCGATGCCCTTGCCGGCGATATCCGGCGCGGAACCATGCGTGGCCTGCGCCATCGCGCGCTCCGGCCCCGCCGACAAACCCGGTGCCAAACCCAGCCCACCCACCAGCGCCGACGCGGCATCCGACAAAATATCGCCGAAGGTATTGGTCGTCACAATCACATCAAATTGCTGCGGCTTCATCACCAGCTTGGCGGCCATGGTGTCCACCAGCACTTCGTTGAACGTCACATCCGGGAACTCTGCCGCCACCTTGCGGCACTCTTCAGCGAACATGCCGCAGGCGAGCTTGAACACGGTGTCTTTGTGCACGGCAGTGACGATTTTGCGGGCGCGCGTGCGCGCGATCTCAAACGCTGCCAGCGCCACCTTGCGCGACCCCTGGCGCGTAATCACACGAATGCCGATGGTCATGTCCGGCGACGGGCGAAACTCGCCGTAACCCAGATGCACATTGCGATCCGGCGGAAAGCCTTCGTTGTTTTCGCGCACGATAATCAGATCAACATCCTGATACAGACACGGAATGCCGGGATACGATTTCGACGGCCGAATGTTGGCGAACAAATCGTAATGCCGCCGCAAAATCGGATGCGGATTGATCGAATTCGGATTGTTCTTCGGATACGCCTGATGCCCAATCGGCCCCAGCACCCAACCGTCGAGCGTGTCGAGTTTTTCCAGCGTGCCGGGCGGCATGGTATTGCCCAACGTGTCAAACGCCTTTTTGCCGATGGGCACTGAGTGCCAGTCGATGGCGAGATTGACCTTGGCCGCCGCTGCGCGCATAACTTTGATGGTCTCCGGCACGACTTCCAAACCGATGTCGTCGCCTTCGAGTATGCCAATCTGTAACGTTTTGCTGTTGCCGCTGGTCATGTTGCTGGTCATGTTGCTGGTCACGCTGCTGGTCATGTTGCTGGTCATGTTGCTGGTCATGCGCTCGCACCCCGGAAAGCTCGCATTTTAACAAACCATGCGAACATAGCGCCATGAAACCGCTGCACACCGCACGCCACGCTACCGAAGCACACCTGATTCGCGGCTATCTTGAATCCGAAGGCATCCCCGCAGTAGTGCGCGGCGAATTTCTCGTGGGCGGCATCGGCGAACTACCCGCCGACTTGTGCAAAGTGTGCGTCGTGAACGACCGTGATTTTGCGCGCGCTGATACCCTGCTGCGGCAATTCTTGCAGGGTGACGCCGCGCGCACCTACGCGCATGAACACTGGCGCTGCGCCGGCTGTGGTGAACAACTTGAGGGCCAGTTCACGGCATGCTGGAACTGCGGCGCGGCGCGCCCGGCGTAACACGACGTCACCGGCACCCGTAGGATGCCGGTGAGCAAAGCGAACCGCATCGGTCGCGAGGCGCGCGTAGCACGCTATGCCCAGTCGCGATTTGGTGCGGTTCGCTACGCTCACCGGCACCCTACACGTTGCACACCGCACAACCGTAGGATGCCGGTGAGCGCAGCGAACCGCATCAATTGTCCCATTGAGAAAATCCCGCAACATCATTCCGCCGCCTCCAAACCGACATCCCCAACTCCACCCCAATCCACCGGATAAACCCCGCATTTCACGTAATCGTGAAACGTCGAATGCGGCCAATCACGCGCGGCTTGCACCCAACCGTGTTTCACCGGATTCCAGTGAATGTAATCCGCGTGACGATTAAAATCATCCTGATCGCGAATCATGTGCTCCCAAAACCGGCGTTGCCAAACCCCGCGTTCACCGCGCGCTACGCGGCTCGTAGAGCGCTTTTCGCCTTTATCAAGGGCTCTTGAAAAATTCGCCTTAATCAACCCCCAGCGCATGGAATACTCCGTGTCGCCGGGCGGCAGCGTCCACAGGCAATGCAAATGATCCGGCAGCACCACCAGCGCATCGGTACGAAACGCATGCCGAGCACGCACCGTTTGAAAAGCCTCGCGCAGCAGGTCAAAACGATCCACCAGCAAACGATTGTGTTTGCGCTGCGTCAGATTCACCGTGAAAAACCACGTTGCCCCCGGTGCATAAGCGCGACGATATTCAGTCACGTTTCGGGTAGGGCATCACGGCGTCGATGGGTCGAGTAGACATCATATTGATTTCATTGCGTTTATCGTGACCGATGCGGTTCGCTTTCGCTCACCGGCATCCTACGATTTTGCGGCGTGCGTAGGATGCCGGTGAGCGCAGCGAACCGCATCGGTCGCGAAACACGCTCATGATTGCGCGATTGATGCGGCTTTCACGTCCCCGGCATCCCACAAGATCCATGGCCAAGCGATCATTCCCCTACATCACCAGTTCCACCAAATAAGGCCCGTGGCGATCCAGCCCGCGCTGGAACTGCACGGCGAGCTCATCCAGATTTGTCGCGCGGCCGGCTTCGACGCCGTAGCCGTTGGCGATGTGCAACCAATCCACATTCGGGCGATCCAGTGTGAGCATGTCGTTGGCACTGCGCCCCGCTGCGCCAGCGCCGACGTTGATTAGCTCGTTCAGTAAAATCTTGTACGCGCGATTGGCGAAAATGACCACGGTAACGTCGAGGTTCTCGCGCGCCATGGTCCACAGCGCTTGCAGGGTGTACATCGCGCTGCCGTCGCCGATGAGTGCGATCACTTTGCGCTCCGGCGCGGCGACCGCTGCACCCACGGCTGCGCCCATAGCCCAGCCGATGGAGCCGCCCATGATGGACAGCCAGTCATGCGGGCGGGCGCCCATGGTGGCGCTGGTGAACGCACGTCCGCTGGTGATGGCTTCGTCCATCACCACGGCGTTTTCCGGCAACAGGGCATTGAAAAAAGCGCCCAAGCCTTCGAGCGTGATGTTGCCGGTGGGCCGTGGGTTGTTGTACGTGGCGGCATTGACCAGCGGCGCGGTGTCGCGCGCACCCAGCTCGCCGGCCAGTGCTTCGAGTGCGCCTTCGACGTCGTCTTCTGCGCCTGCGACTTTGATGACTTCACAGTCTTTGGGGATCAGCAAACTCGGCTTGCCGGGATAGGCGAAAAATGCGACCGGCTGTTTTGCGCCGACCAGCACCATTTGGCGCACGTCTTGGGTCGCCGCCAGCGCCATGTCCACCACAAACGGCAGTTGCCGCACTGCCGTACGCCCTGCGCCGCGCTCCGCCCGCGCATTGCCCGATTCGCTCATTAACTGGCAGCCTGTTTTCGCGGCAATGCGCCCGGCCCATGCCAGCGCTTGGCCGCGCAGGGCAGCGCCGCCTAGCATGAGCATGCTGGGCCTGCCGTTTTTCAATGCACGCGCGCCGTCGGCAATGGCTTGCGATGCCACTGTGGCACGCGGCGCAGGTGCGGCCACTGATACGGGGCCATCGGCTTCGCCCCATGCTGTATCTGCCGGCAATATCAGCGTGGCGATTTGGCCCGGCGCGGTGCGCGCGGCCTCAATCGCTAGCGCGCCGTCTGCCGCGATGGTTTTTGATGAGCGCGAGGTTTTCACCCAATCCGACATCGGCCGCGCGACACCTTCAATGTCCGCCGTCAGCGGCGCATCGTATTGAATGTGATAACCGGCGTGCTCGCCCACCACATTGACGATGCCGGAGCGCGCTTTCTTGGCGTTATGCAAATTCGCCAAGCCATTACCGAGGCCCGGCCCCAAGTGCAGCAGCGTCGCCGCCGGTTTGTCGGCCATGCGGTAATACGCATCCGCCGCACCCGTGACCACGCCCTCGAACAAACCCAGGATGCAGCGCACGCCCTCAACGCGATCCAGCGCTGAAACAAAGTGCATTTCTGACGTGCCGGGGTTGGCAAAGCAAACATTGACGTCGCCGTTGAGCAGCGTGCGCACCAGGCTTTCTGCACCGTTCATAAAAATCCCTTTAAAATCAATTACTTATATAATTACGCTATGTCAATCCGCACGCGCACCAGACGCCTTGACGACCTTTTCCCATTTCGCGTTCTCGGCTTTCAAAAACGCACTGGCGGCCTCGGGTGAAGTGCCCACGGGGTCGGCACCCAGCGTCGCGAGACGATCCTTCATATCGGGAGCACGCAAGGCTTTGATGGTCTCGGTATGCAGGCGTGTGAGGCGCTCCTTTGGCAACAGCGGCGGCGCTGACAACACAAACCATAAATCCGCATCAAAGCCGCTGACGCCGGCCTCAAGCATGGTCGGCACATCCGGCAGCGTCGGCGCGCGCGATTTGCTCGCGACACCAAGCCCCCGCACGCGCCCCTGCTTGATAAACGGCACCGCCACAATCGGCAAATCAAACAAAGCCTGAATCTGCCCGGCGAACATATCCGGATACACCAGCGCTGTGCCTTTGTACGGCACATGAACCATGTTGATGCCCGCGATCAGCTTGAGCAGTTCGCCCGACAAATGAAATTGCGTGCCCACGCCCGACGAACCAAAATTGAGTTTGCCCGGCTGCGACTTGGCGAGCGCGATGAACTCTTTCAACGACGCCGCCGACACCTGCGACGCCACCATCATCACAATCGGCGAAGTCGCCACTTGTGTGATGTGAGTGAAATCCGTCACCGGATCGTAGGGCTTTTTGCTGTAGAGATGCGGCCCGATGGCGTGCGTGCTCGTGGTGCCGAGAATCAGCGTGTAACCATCGGGTGCCGCCAGCGACGCCATGCGCGTGCCAATGGTGCCGCCCGCACCGGGACGGTTATCGACGATGACTTGATAGCCCAGTTGCTCAGACAGTTTCTGACTCAACACGCGCGCGAGAATGTCTGTCGCGCCAGCCACCGGGAACGCAACGAGCATGCGCACGGGTTTGTGGGGGAACACCTCAGCCGCTTGTAGCGCAACCGGCAGGCCTGCGAGCAGTGCCACGCTGGTTATCCATCCTGAAAGCTTTATCATAAATTTCTCTTTTAAAACAATTAGTTACAACTACTTCACCAGCGCACTCATTAACGTGAATAATTTCGACTTTGCCTCAAAACCCACGCCGGGAATATCTGGCATGGTGACATAGCCATCCACCACCGGCGTGTTATCCGCAAAGCCGCCAAAGGGTTGAAACACATCCGGGTACGACTCATTACCGCCGAGGCCCAAACCTGCTGCGATGTTGAGCGACATCTGATGCCCGCCGTGCGGACAGCAACGGCGCGCCGACCAGCCGTTGTCTTTGAGCATCGCCAGCGTGCGCAGATATTCGACCAAACCATACGACAGCGCACAATCAAACTGCAACCAATCGCGATCCGCACGCATGCCGCCGTGGCGGATAAGATTGCGCGCGTCCTGCATGGAAAAGAGATTCTCGCCGGTGGCCATGGGGTGCTGGTAGTGTTCAGCCAACGCCGCCTGCAACGCATAATCCAGCGGGTCGCCAGCTTCTTCATACCAAAACAAACCGTACGGTTCGAGCGCCTTGGCGTATTCAATCGCCGTTTTCAAATCAAAGCGGCCATTGGCGTCCACCGCAAGATTTTTGCCCGCGCCCACCACTTTAATCACCGCTTCGATACGCTTGATATCGTCAGCCAGCGTATCGCCGCCGATTTTCATTTTCACCACGGCGTAACCCAGATCGAGATACTTTTTCATCTCGTCCTGCAGCGCGGTGAGATTCTTGCCAGGGTAGTAGTAACCGCCCGCTGCATACACAAACACCTTGTCGTCCACGGTACCGCCGTTATAGCGCTCCGCCAGCAGTTTGTAGAGCGGCTTGCCGGCAATTTTGGCCACGGCATCCCATACGGCCATATCCACCGTGCCGATAGCCACCGAACGCTCACCATGGCCGCCGGGTTTTTCGTTGGCAAACATCGTCGCCCAGATACGATGCGGATCTAGGTTGTCGCCCGCATCGTTCAGCAACGACTTGGGCTCAGCCTCCATCAAACGCGGTATAAAACGCTCCGCCAGCAACCCGCGCTGCGCGTAGCGGCCATTCGAGTTAAAACCGTAGCCCACCACCGGCTTGCCGTCGCGGATCACGTCGGTCATCACCGCCACCACACTGGCGTTCATTTTGGAAAAATCGATGTAGGCGTTGCGGATTTCCGACGCAATGGGTGCTGCAGCAGAGTGGATAGCAGTAATGCGCATGGGGTACCTGAACCAGTCGAGAAAGGTCACAGTATAACGAACTCACCCATCGGGCCGCGCCTGCACGCACGCCACGCGCACGCGCAAAGTCAATTGACAAGCGCGGCTGATTCGGCAACAGTGCGCGCCGAAACAGGAGGCTCCAACAATGCAGACAAAAAAATTCGCCCGTTCGACGACACACGCAACACGCCTGCTGGCGGCGGCAGGTCTGATCGCAATGCTCCCACTTTGCAGCGTCGCGCAAACGTATCCCAACAAGGCGATCCGCATGATCGTGCCGTTCCCACCTGGCGGCGGCGTCGATTTCATGGGCCGCATCATCGGGCAAAAGCTCGGCGAGCGCGTGGGCCAGCAGGTGGTGATCGACAACCGCGCGGGTTCCAACGGCATCATCGGCCTGCAAGCACTGATGGCGGCGGCGCCCGATGGCTACACCATCGCCAGTGCCTCAGCCGGGCCGCTGGCGGTTAACCCTCACGTCTACAACAAGCTGCCCTACGACACGCTGCGCGACTTCACCATCATCGCGCGCGGCGTGGATTTTCCGCTGCTGCTGCTGACGCACCCTTCGCTACCGGTGAAAAACGTCAAAGACGTGATCGCGCTCGCCAAAGCACGCCCCGGCGAACTTGCCGCCGCATCCTCCGGCTCAGGCAACTCCGATCATCTCGCGCTGGAACTGTTTAAGTCGCTCGCCAAACTGAATTTGATTCACGTGCCGTACAAGGGTGCCGGGCCATCCACCATCGCCGCGCTGGCTGGCGAAGTACAGCTCATGTTCGCCAGCATTCCGCCCACCCTCGCCCATGTGCGCGCTGGCAAACTGCGTGCGCTGGGCGTGGGCAACGCCGCGCGCATCCCGTCACTACCGGATTTCCCCACCATCGCCGAATCCGGCCTGCCGGGGTTCGAGGCCTATTCATGGGGCGGCATCATCGGCCCGGCCAAACTACCCACCGATGTGGTGCAAAAACTCAACCGCGAAATCAACGAAGTCCTCAAAACCAAAGACACGGCTGACCGCCTGCTCGCTGGCGGCACCGTACCCGCGCCCGCAACGCCGGATGAATTCACCACGCTGATACGCGCGGAATTGCAGAAGTGGGGTGCCGTGGCGCGAGCGGCGAATATACGGGCGGATTAAGTTCTTGGAACTATTCAGCTTCTCCGTAGGATGCCGGTGAGCGCAGCGAACCGCATCGCTCGCGTGACGGGCTTACGCAAGGCAATCTCACGACATCAACGCACCGCCACATTCACCCGATCCCCTGCAATCACCCCATCCACCAATTCGATAATCCGGTCGCAGCGCGCGGCCAGCCGCGGATCGTGTGTGACCACAATAAACGCGGTGCCTTGCTCGCGGTAAAACCGGCGCAGCAGTTCGAAAATGCTGTCGCTGGTTTGGGTGTCGAGGTTGCCCGTGGGCTCGTCGGCGAGCACCAGCTTGGGGCTGCGTACCAGCGCGCGGGCGATGGCGACGCGTTGCTGCATGCCGCCGGAAAGTTGGCCGGGCTTTTTGTCGCGGGCGTCTTTCAGGCCCACAGCATCGAGCAACCATGCCGCACGCTCGCGTGTGGCTTTTTGCAGGTGACTGCCGCCGATCATTGCCGGCAACATGACGTTTTCCAGCGCGGTGAACGCGGGCAGCAGGTGGTGAAACTGAAAAATGAATCCCAGTGTGTCGTGGCGCGCACGCGTGCGCTCGTCGTCGTTCAGCGTGGTCACGTCGCTGCCCGCCAGTTGATACACACCGCTTGACGCGCCCTCTAGCAAACCCAGCACATTGAGTAGCGTGCTTTTGCCGGAGCCCGAGGGGCCGATCAGCGCAGTGAATGCCCCAGTGGCAATGGTGAGGTCGATGCCGTGCAGCACCTCTTGCTCATTGGGCAAGCCGGCATTGTAGGTTTTGCGCACCTGGTTAAGCGCGACCAGCGGCGCGACCAGCGGCGTGCCCATGTTAACCATCTCGCTGCGCTACGACCGTATGGCCTGCGCCGGATCAAGCCGCGCGGCGTTGCGCGCGAGCATCACAAACGGCGCATCCGACTGCAATTGCCGCACCGCATCGGCCGGCAGCATCATCGCCTGTTTGAGCACCGGTCCCGCCACCTCAATCGATACCGTCATGTCAGACTTCAAAAACGCTGGCGGCTTGGGGATATCCAGTCGCAACTCGACCGTGCCGCGTGCGGCATCCACGCCCGGTGAAATATAGGCAATCACCGCTTCGAACCGCTCCGTGGGAAAGGCCTCTGCTGCAGCCAGCGCGCTACGCCCTGCCGCCAGCAAGGGCAGATTTTTTTCGTCCACTTGCACAATCAGCCGCGCGGGGCCGTCCAGCGCCAGCGTCATCATGCGTTTGCCCGGCTGCGCGATATCGCCCGGCTCTGCCAGTCGCTCCAGCACCACGCCTGCGGCGGGCGCACGGATTTCGGTTTGCGCGAGTTTGGCCTGCGCCAGTTCCAATGCAGCGTTAATGCCGCGTTAATGCCGCGTTAATGCAGCGTCAGCGCAGCCGACATGCTCAATCCGGCTTGGCACCCGTAGCTTTGATGACGCGCGCCCACTTGGCCACTTCGCTGCGCACATAAGCCGCAAATTCCTCGGTGCTGCTGCCCACCGGATCGACGCCGCTGGCGATCAAGCGCTCGCGCATCTCTGGCTGCTTAACGAGCTTTACCGATTCGCTTAGCAGCCGTTGGATCACTTCAGGTGGCGTGCCCACTGGCAACATCGGCCCGTACCACGAAATGGCATCAAAGCCGGTCAGCCCGGCTTCGCTGACCGTTGGATACGTCGGGGCAGACGGCGAACGCTGTGCCGAAGTCACCGCGAGCATGCGCGCTTTGCCGCTGCGCACGTGCGGCAGTATCGACGCAATCGACGTCATGGTCATCGACACTTCGCCCGACAGCATGGCCACCAAGCCCGGCGCGCCGCCTTTGTACGACACATTGGTCATTTTCACGCCGGCCATGTCACAAAACAGCGCTGCGCCCAGCAGCGTACCCGCGCCGGACGTGGCGTAGTAAATACTGCCTGGTTGTGCCTTGGCCAGCGCAATCAACGCCTTGATCGAACGCGCCGGCAGCGACGGATGCAGTGCCACGCCGTACGGGCTCAGCACAAGCAGCGACACCGGCATGAAATCCTTAATCAAATCGTAGCCCGGCTTGGCATACAGGCTCACGCCCACCGCATGCGACACGCTGCCCCACAGCACGCTGTAGCCGTCAGGTGCGGCGCGCGCGGCGATTTCACCACTGAGATTTCCGCCCGCGCCGGGACGATTGTCCACCACTACCGTGCGGCCCAGCGCGGCAGTCAGCCCCTGCGCGATGATGCGCGCCGAGGTGTCCGCACCACCGCCGGGCGCGTTGGGTACGATGAGGCGGATTTGTTTGGCGGGGTATTGCCCACGGGCGGTGTCATGCAGCCCAAGCCATAACATCGGCAACGCCAAAACGTTGAAGCCTAATTTCAGTTGCACCGTCGATACTCCACAAAAAGAACAGCAGAACCCACGCGATGCTTGTCGGCCAACAAAAAAAGGAAGGTCACAGACCTTCCTTTCTTGGCACACCTCGGAACACTACTTCTTGGCTTTGTCGTCCTTCTTGTCGTCCTTCTTGTCGTCCTTCTTGTCGTCCTTTTTTGCATCCTTGGATTTATCGTCTTTTTTCGCTGGCGTTTTGTTTGCGATTTCTGTGGCCGTCATGTTGTATTGCACGGTGACTTTGTCGCCCTTCTTGATGTTCTTGTCGCCCTTGGTCTCTTTATCGCGTGCGATTTCCCATTTTTCTTTGCCCTTCTCCACCACGATTTTGCTGTCGGTCACTTCAAGCACCGGGCCGGTGACTTGATAGGCATAGGCGGCGGTGCCCAATAACATCGTTGCTGCAACTACGGATATCAATGACTTCATGGAAAGCTCCCTGTAAAGTTAAGCTGCGCGGCTACCATAGAGAATTACCGCGCATTCGGCAATAGCCACAGATCAATCAAAAATAACTGTTTAAAATCAATTATTTACGAACATTCCGCCGCAGCCGTCAATCCAGTTGCAGCGCCAACTGCTGGATAATTTTTTTCCAGCGTGCGGTATCGGTCGTGAGAAACGCAGCGAATTGCTCCGGCGTGTGCGGCGTAAATTCGCCGCCCAAGTTGCTCATCAGCCATTCTTTTGACTGCGGCGTCTCGACGATGCGCGTGAGTTCCTGATTAAGTTTGTTGATGATGGCCTGCGGCGTGCCCGCCGGCGCGAAAAGTCCCGTCCACAGATTTGCCTCGACGTTTATGCCCGACTCCAACAAAGTCGGCACGCCGGGTACCGCCGGTGAACGCTTGGCACCGGTAATCGCGAGGGAGCGCATCTTGCCCTGCTTCACAAAGGGTTGCGGATCGAGCAGGTTGTTGACGGTGAACCCCGTCTCGCCGGACGCCAGCGACACCATCGCCGGCGCAGAGCCTTTGTACGCCACCGCCACGGTTTTAATACCCGCTGCCGTGTTAAACATTTCCGCTACCAAATGCGCGCCGCTGCCTTTGCCGACGGTGGCATAGGTCAGCTCATCAGGCCGCCGCCGTGCCAGCGCCACCAACTCGCCGACTGTCCGCACCGGCAGATTCGCCGCCGCCACCAAGTAAAAAGGATTCACCACGCAGTTGATGATCGGCGCAAACGCCGTGCCCGCGTCGTAACTCAACTTGCGATACAAAAACCCCGCTGTGTAGGTGCTCGCCGAGTGCATGATCAGCGTGTAGCCGTCCGCCGCGCTCTTCGCCACAAACGCCCCGGCAATGGTGCCGGTGGCACCCGGACGATCTTCGACAATGACATTCTGCCCCGGCGTTTCATTGAGCTTTTGCGCGACAATGCGCGCGAGCACATCGGTCGAGCCGCCGGCCGGAAACGGCACGACAATCCGCACCAGCCGGTTCGGGTACTCTTGCGCGGCAACCGGCAGCGCCGTTAGCGTGACTAGCGTGTTAAGGGCCGCAGCCAGACACAGTAGACGCTTGCCGAATAATTTGCGGTTTGCGGGCATCATAGATTTTCGCCTCCGTGAACAACCATAGCATACCGTTGGAACGACTACCGCTTGCGCTTCGGTGCCGCCTCATCCATCTCGGCAAACACCGCCAGCATGATGCGCCGCGCCGCCGCCGCGCGCGGCACGCCGCAATACACCGCACTGTGCAAAATAGTTTCGGCAATTTCCATACGCGTGACGCCGTTGCCCAGCGCGCCGCGTATGTGCAGACGCAGCTCTTCCGGCTGCGCCAGCGCGATCAACATACCCAGGTTCAGAAAGCTGCGCACGCGCCGCGATAAGCCCGGCCGCGACCACACCAGCCCCCACGCGGCCTTGGTAGTGAATTCCTCAAACGGTTCGGTGTAGATGTTGGTGGCGGCCAGCCGCTTCTTCAGATAGTCGTCACCGAGCACCGCTTTGCGCACGCGCGCGCCCTTTTTGAACAACGCATCTTGGGTGATAGATTTACGCATGCCCGCCTTAAAATTTATGTGTCACTAATTGATTTTATGTAATTTTTTATAATGCAGCGACCACCGCATCACCCATCTGCGTGGTGCTCGCCGTGCCGCCCAAATCGGGGGTGAGTTGATGTGCTGCCGCGATCACTTTTTCCATCGCCACGTCGATCAGCCGTGCGGACTCAACCGCTTTCGGCTCGCCGCGCTTGCGCCCCAGCCATTCGAGCAACATTTGCCCTGACATAATTAGCGCGTACGGATTAGCGATGTTCTGGCCGGCAATATCCGGCGCGGAACCGTGCGTGGCCTGCGCCATGGCTTGATGTTCGCCACACACCAGCCCCGGCGCCAAGCCCAGTCCGCCGACGATGCCCGCGCCCAAATCCGTGAGGATGTCGCCGAATTGATTGGTGGTCACCACCACATCAAACTGGCGCGGGTTCATGGTCACTTTCATGGCAAAGCCATCTACTTGTACTGTGTTAATAAATATGTCATTCTCCCGCCATCATCGTACATTCAGGGAGAATTGTCATGGGAAATGGATTGGAAGCACGCTTTGAACGGTATG
>JAYTWR010000206.1:0-23302 GCA_043743335.1 Burkholderiales bacterium | reverse complement strand
GAAAAGTCAAAAGCTTCCCTCATCCCAACCCTTCTCCCGAGGGGAGAAGGGCTTAGAACCCTCTCCCCCCGGGAGAGGGCAGGGTGAGGGAAGGTGTTGTTGTTTCATAACAGCTGAACAGATACGAGTAATTTATATTTCAAGAAAGATTGCGCCAGCCTCAACTTTGGTCGCAAAGCGCTGCGCGCAACCCACATCCGGCACCACTGCATTGCCATCGGCAAGGCCTATGCTCCAGTTGTGCAAGGGGCAAGCCACATGCCGCCCAAACACGATGCCTTGCGACAACGGCCCGCCCTTGTGCGGGCATTTGTCGAGCAGCGCAAACACTTCGTCTTCCGCAGTGCGAAACACCGCGATATCGCCATGCGCGCTTTTCACCACGCGCGCGCCCAGGCGCGGAATGTCATCCACCGCACTTACTTTTACCCATTTTTTTTCCACGGTGTTCATCGTCATCCTTACCGGCGCGTTCATACCGCCAGTTCCTCGTACTCGTTGCGCGCGACCTTGCCTTGCGCGCGTTCCGCCCATGGGTCGGCCTCGCCTTTTAGCGCATAGAGCAGGCGTGCGTACAGCGCCTTGCGGCCTTCCGCATCCTCGACCACGCGCTGCTTCACATACTCCATCCCCACGCGCGCCACCCAGTGCACGGTGCGATCTAGGTAACGCGCTTCTTCGCGATAGACCTGCAGGAAAGCGCCGGTGTATTCGAGCACTTCTTCCGCTGTCTTCAGCTTGCACAGGAATTGCGCGACTTCGGTTTTGATGCCACCGTTGCCTGCGACATAAATCTCCCAGCCGGAATCAACGCCGATCACGCCCACATCCTTGATGCCCGACTCGGCACAGTTGCGCGGGCAGCCTGATACCGCAAGCTTGACCTTATGCGGCGCATACATCTTGGCAAACGTGTGTTCAAGATCGATGCCCATTTGCGTGGAGTCCTGCACGCCAAAGCGGCACCACTCTGAGCCCACGCAGGTTTTTACCGTGCGCAGCGCTTTCGCGTAAGCATGCCCCGAGGGCATCGCCAGATCTGCCCATACCTTGGGCAAATCAGCCTTTTTCACGCCCAGCAAATCAATGCGCTGGCCGCCGGTGACCTTGACCATAGGGATGTTGTATTTGTCCACGACGTCGGCAATACGCCGCAGTTCCGCCGCGCTGGTTGAGCCGCCATACATGCGCGGTATTACCGAATAGGTGCCGTCCTTTTGAATGTTGGCGTGCGCACGTTCATTGATAAAGCGCGACTGCGGATCATCCAGCGCTTCGTGCGGCCAAGTTGAAAGCAAGTAGTAGTTCAACGCAGGCCTGCACGACGCGCAGCCGTTGGGCGTGCGCCATTCCATGAAACGCATCACATCGGGTATCTTCAGCAGATGTTGCTCGCGGATCACCTTGCGCGTTTCTTCGTGCGTGTGATCGGTACAGCCGCACATGGGCTTTAACTTGTTGGCCTGCGGCGTGTACGCGCCGCCGATGGTGGAGGCAATGATTTGCTCCACCAGCCCCGTGCATGAGCCGCACGAAGACGACGCCTTGGTGTGCTTGCGTACATCATCCAGCGTAAACAAGCCTTTTTCCTTGATCGCCTTGACGATAACGCCCTTGCACACGCCGTTGCAACCGCACACTTCCATGGTGTCGGGCATTTGTGCGGCATTGCTTTGGCCTTGATGCCCTGTGTTACCCAAGTGCGCCTGACCGAACATCAGGTGATCGCGTATCTCAGCCACGTTTTGCTTTTCGCGCAACATCTGGAAATACCACGCACCATCACCCGTATCGCCCACCATCACCGAGCCAACGATGCAATCGTTCTTCAACACGATTTTTTTGTAGACGCCGCCAATGGCGTCGTGCAGCAAAATTTCTTCGCTGTCAGCGCTACCTTGAAAATCGCCTGCTGAAAACAAATCCACGCCTGTCACCTTGAGCTTGGTCGAGGTAACCGAGCCTTCGTAACGGCCTATGCCCAACTGCCCCAAATGGTTCGCGCACACCTTGGCCATCTCAAATAACGGCGCCACCAGCCCATAAGCAATCCCGCGGTGGTTAACGCACTCACCCACGGCGTAAATGCGCGGGTCGTAGGTTTGCATGGTGTCGCTCACCACAATACCGCGCGTGCAATGAATGCCCGCCGCTTTCGCCAAATCATCATTGGGCTTGATGCCCACGGCCATCACCACCAAGTCAGCAGCCAGCGCTTCGCCATCGGAAAAGCTAACTTTACTGACGCGCCCACTGTCGTTCGCCAATAGCGCCGTAGTTTGCTTCTTGAGAAAAAACTGCAACCCCTTGTTTTCTAAGGATTTTTTTAGCATGTCGGCAGCAGTCTTATCGAGCTGGCGCTCCATCAGCCATTCCGCTAAATGCACTACCGTCACCTCCATGCCGCGCAACTTCAACCCATTCGCCGCTTCCAGGCCCAGCAGCCCGCCACCGATGACCACTGCGTTTTTGTAGTGGCCTGCGGCCTCAATCATGGCGTTGGTGTCGTGGATATCGCGATAGGTAATCACCCCCGGCAAATCCTTGCCGGGTATGGGCAGCACAAAGGGGTTAGAGCCCGTGGCAAGCAGCAAGCGATCGTAGGGTTCTTCGTGCCCGTCAGCGGCGATCACCTTGCGCCCGACGCGATCAATCTTCGTGATTTTTTTGTTCAAATGCAGCGTGATGTTGTTTTGCTGGTACCAATCCACATCATTCAGCATGATGTCCTTCAACGTCATCTCGCCCGCCAGCACCGGCGACAGCAAAATGCGGTTGTAGTTCGCATGAGGCTCTGCACCGAACACAGTGATGTCGTAGAGGTCAGGCGAGATTTTGAGTATCTCTTCCAGCGTGCGCACGCCAGCCATGCCATTGCCCACCATCACCAGTTTCATTTTTTTCATGCTGATTTCCTTGCTGACTCGGTTGCTGATTGGGTTGCTGATTGGGTTGCGGTATTCACCCGCGCATAACGCACCACCTCACCCACCACCACCAGCGCCGGGCTTTGCAAGCCCGCGCACTTGGCTGCATCCACCACCTGCGCCAAGGTGCTCACCACCTGCTTTTGCGTGGGCAAGGTGCCGTTTTGCACCACCGCCACCGGCATGCCAGCCGCCATGCCTGCGTCACGCAGCGCATGCGCTATGCCCGGCAGATTTTTCAAGCCCATGTAAATCACTAGCGTGGTTCCGCCTTCGGCCAGCGCTTTCCAGTTGGGCGCATGGGCGTGATCAGCGGCATGACCTGTAACCAAGGTCACACCCCGGCAGGCATCACGATGCGTCACCGGTATACCCAGCGAGGCCGGCACGCCAATGCCGGCAGTGATGCCATTCACCACCTCAACCACCACACCCGCGCGTGTGAGCGTTTCCACCTCTTCGCCACCACGCCCAAACACATAAGGGTCGCCGCCCTTCACCCGCGCCACCGTCAAACCCTGTTGCGCCAGTTGCAGCATCTTGCGTTCGATAAAGTCTTGCGGCGTGGAGCGGCAACCGCCGCGCTTGCCGACTTCGATCACGCGCGCACCGGTCTTGGCGAATTGCATAACCTCGCGATTCACCAAATCATCCAGCAACACCACATCCGCCTCACCCAGCGCGCGTACCGCCTTTAACGTGAGTAATTCCACGTCACCCGGCCCCGCGCCGATCAGCCAAACTTTGCCGCCCTTAGTCATGCCGCCACCTTTTAGTTCAGGAAAACGAACACCCGCGTTTCCCGCATAGCGGAAATCTAGCAATGACCATGCCAAAAATATTTATTGTTTAAAATCAATTAGTTATTACACGAACATCGAACGATGCGCGCTATCTTGGTGCGAAGCAACATGCGGCACTGAATGTTGGTGCGATGGTTTGGTGCAGCGCACGCCAGCATCAATGAACCTAGCTAACTACATTACGCATTTCGAGGTTTGAATGAAACAAGACGATTGCCGCCGCAATCCCTCCCCACATGGAATAATGGCGAATGGAATTTGAAAGCGATCCCGAAAAGGCCGCGATAAACCTGAAGAAGCACAAGGTCAGCTTTGAAGAGGCGGCATCGGTATTTGGCGATCCCATGGCGCTCACCTTTTCCGATCCTGACCACTCGATCGGCGAGGAGAGATGGGTGATGTTTGGACAATCGCAGCAAGCGCGAATCCTGACCATCGTCTATACCTACCGCAATGAAAAATATCGCATCATTAATGCGCGTGTTGCCACAAGACATGAAAGGAAAACGTATGAAGAAGACTGATGAAATGCGAACCGAATACCGGCGTGAAACCCTAGGCAAAGGTGTTCGTGGAAAGCACTATGCGGCGTTCAAAAAGGGCAGCAATCTCGTCTTGTTGACACCCGAATTATCAAAAATTTTTCCAACCGGCGAAGCTGTCAATGAAGCGTTGAGTGCGCTTGTTGGTGTTGCCTGCTCTGTAACAGGCGTCGCGAAACGCACCACTGAACGCACACCAAAGCGCCGCGCGGCGTAGTAAGCAAATGGCGAATCGCGACAGCACGACTACAACACCGCAACCACACCAGCCGCCTCACGCACCATCCGTTTAACCGCAGGCAAACACGACCCGCACTGCGTACCGCATTTCAGTTTGGCCTGCACCGCTGCCAGCCCGCCCGGCGCAGCAGCGCGTATTTCACGCTCAGCGACATCGTGACAGGCACAGACAATAGGCCCACGGTTCATCGAACCCCGCGGCGCGCTGGCCACCGGCGCCAGCACCCACGGGCGCACGGCTTCGGCGGATGCGCCTTCGATCATCATGTTCTTTAGCCACGCTTGCGCAGCGGTTTCACCAACCAGGCACACGCTGGTCACCACACCATCGGTGATGCAGGCTTTTTTCTCGATGCGCTTTTTGGCATCGACATAACGCATCACGCGTTCATCAGCCATGCCAAAGAGCGCATCCAGTTTATCCAGCACGCCTTCACGCATTGCTGTGGCGCTGTAACCACGGAACACCACCAGCGTGTTGTCACGCCCGGCCAAGCCCAGGTGTGCGTGTTCAAACGCCGTCAGCAAGGTGCGCGCGTCGTCCAGCAGCGTCAACGCCGCCTCGCTCTCGCTCACGGTAAAGCGCCGCATGGCGACCACGTGAAACGGCAAATCGAGCCTACTGACCGACACCGCCGCATGCTTTAACGCCGGTTGCTTGGACAGGGGGTCAAATGCCGGCACAGTCAGCACATTGGATCCCGCCGAATTCAGGCTGCGTTCGCCCCAGTGCATGGGCATATACGCTTGACCGGAACGCAATTCATCACTCGCCGCCACGCGTGCGGTGATACTGCCCCGCCGCGAGTTCAGACGAACCACATCGCCATCCATCAAGCGCCATTGCACCATGTCACTGGCGTTCATGCTGACCAGCGCCTCCTCAGTATGATTGGCGAGACGTGCAGCGCGCCCGCTACGGCTCATACCGTGCCATTGGTCACGCAAGCGCCCGGTGTTGAAGTGCAGTGGGAAACGCGCATCGGTCTTTTCAGCAAGGGGCTGGTGCACCGTGTTGACGAAGCGCGCGCGGCCCGTTGGCGTGGCAAATACGCCGTCTTCGTACAACCGCGCTTTCCCAGCGGCAGCTCCCACTGGAAACGGCCACTGCTGCGGGCCTTGGCTCTCCAGCAGCGCGTAACTCAAGCCTGAGATATCGAGATCACGCCCGTGTGTGGAGGCGCGGTGCTCGTTGAACACGGATTCCACTGTGGGGTAGTTAAAGAGCCGGGGCGCATCCGCACAGCCTATTTTCTCACCGAGCTTTAAGGCAAAATCGCGTGCGATCACCCAATCCGCGCGCGCTTCTGCCGGCGCGGGTATGGCTGCGCGCACGCGAGTGATACGCCGCTCGGAATTGGTGACCGTGCCTTCCTTCTCACCCCAGGTGCTGGCGGGCAACAGCAGATCAGCAAAGGCTGCGGTCTCGGTGTTGCGAAAGGCATCTTGCACCACCACAAACTCGGCTTTATTCAACGCCTCATGCACGCGCGTGACATCGGGCATGGAGTGCGCGGGGTTGGTGCAGGCTATCCACACCGCTTTTATGCGGCCCTTGCGTAGGGCGTCAAACATTTCTACCGCTGTTTTGCCGGGCGTGGCGGGCACGTCTTTCACGCCCCACAGGGCGGCGACCTCGGCACGGTGCGCGGGGTTGGCCATATCGCGATGCGCGGAAATTAGATTGGCCATGCCACCCACCTCGCGCCCGCCCATGGCATTGGGTTGGCCGGTCAGCGAAAACGGCCCTGCACCAGGCTTACCGATGTGCCCCGTGGCCAGATGCAAGTTAATCAATGCCGCGTTGTTGTGCGTGCCATGCGTTGATTGATTAAGGCCCTGGCAATAGAGCGACAAGGTGGCGCTAGACTGTGCAAACCACTGCGCCGCTTGCACGATATCCGCCGCAGGCACGCCGCAAATATCCGCTGCCAACGCGGGCGTGTACTCACGCACGGTGTTTTTCAGTGCATCGAAGCCTTCCGTATGTGCGGCGATATAGGCGGCATCGATCCAGCCCTCCCACAACATCACCTGCAGCATGGCGTTGTAGAGCGCGATGTCGCTGCCGGGCAGGATGGGCAAATGCAAATCCGCCTCGCGCGCGGTTTCGGTGCGGCGCGGGTCAACGACGATAGTTTTTAGCGCCGGGTTATTGGCGCGCGCGGCTTCAATGCGGCGATACAACACGGGATGCGCCCACGCCGTGTTGGAACCCGCAATAAACAACAGGTTGGCGTGATCGATATCCTCGTAACACGTGGGCGGCGCATCCGCACCCAGGGTGGCCTTGTAACCCGCCACTGCCGACGACATGCACAGGCGCGAGTTGGTATCCAAATTATTGGTGCCGATCAAACCCTTGGCGAGTTTGTTGAAGACGTAGTAATCCTCCGTCAACAACTGGCCGGAGATATAAAAAGCCACGCTGTCGGGGCCATGCTCACGAATGATGGCGGCGAATTTCATGGCGACGAAATCCAGCGCGCTGTTCCAATCGGTACGTGTGCGCGGCGCGTCACGTGTCACACGCAACGCCGGAAACAGCGCGCGGCCCGCCAAGCCACCGGTGAGATGCAAGGTCGAGCCCTTGCTGCACAGCCGTCCGAGGTTGGCCGGGTGCGCCGGGTCGCCGCGTACGCCGGTGATGCGCGCGCCATCGGTGGCGATCAACACGCCACAGCCCACGCCGCAGTACGGACAAGTTGAAGCGTTTTCTTGCATGGCACACTTATAGCAACCTCCGTGCCATTACAAAAAAATAAATGAAAACAATTACTTACAAATTTACGCCCCTACGGAAAGCGCCATCCTGGTGCATGGCAGCATGCGACGGCGGACCGTTGGTGCGCGCGACTACCGCGCCGCGCACTGCCATTGAGCGGCCACTGATCGACCACTGAGCGACCCCTGAGCGGCCCAATGCGTTACCGTGCGGCACACACACCGTCAACGACCCACACCCGCGCCGCGTTTAACCTTGAAACGGCAGTTGACCGCTGTTCCCAAGACTAAAACTGCCGTTTCAGGTTTAATCAACATCATGAAAAAATTGACACTCGCGCAACCCCTGCGCTCACGTCTGCTGACTGCCATGGCAATATGGGCTTTCGCCATCGCCGCACACGCCGCCGACATGCCCGAAATCACGCTCACCCTCAACGGCCACAAGCTCACGGCAGAGGTCGCTGCGAGCAACCCGGAGCGCATGCAGGGCCTGATGCACCGGCGCATGATGCCAGAGAGCCGTGGCATGCTGTTTGTGTTCACCGACGTGTCGCGCCACGCCATGTGGATGAAAAATACGTTCATTCCGCTGTCGGTGGCCTTCGTCGATGAAAATGGCGTGATCGCCAATATCGAAGACATGAAGCCCCACACTGAAGATTCTCACCCGGCGGTCAAACCCGTGCGCTACGCGCTGGAAATGAATTTGGGCTGGTTCGCCAAGCGCGGCATCAAGGCCGGGGCGAAGATTGAAGGGCTGGAGAAAGCGCCTGCACCGCGGTAAAGGCCAGGTATCAATCAGTAACGCCAACCCCAAATAAAAAGCCCGGCACAGCCGGGCTTTTTTATGGTCAACCGGAAAATCAGGCGAAGTGCTTCGCCACAGCGTCCCAGTTCACCAAATTCCAGAATGCCTCAACATACTTGGGCCGCAAGTTGCGGTAATCCACGTAATAGGCGTGCTCCCAAACGTCGCAAGTCAGCAGCGGCTTGTCCGCGCCCGTCAGCGGCGTGCCCGCACCCGTGGTGGACGCCAGATCCAGCGAACCATCCGCCTTTTTCACCAGCCAGCCCCAGCCCGAACCAAAGGTGCCGATGGCCACTTTGGCGAACTCTTCCTTGAACTTCGCGAACGAGCCCCATTTTTTGTTGATCGCATCGGCCAGCGCGCCCGTGGGTTCGCCGCCGCCTTTGGGCGACAGGCCCATCCAGTAGAAGGTGTGGTTCCACACTTGGGCCGCGTTGTTAAACATGCCGCCGGAGGACTTTTTAACGATGTCTTCCAGACTCATGTTTTCAAAGTCAGTGCCCTTGATCAGGCCATTGAGGTTGGTGATGTAGGTTTGGTGATGTTTGCCGTAGTGAAACTCCAGCGTCTCTTTCGAAATATGCGGTGCCAACGCGTCCAGCGCGTAGGGCAACTCGGGCAGTTTGTGTTCCATGCAAATTCTCCGTAAGGCGGTTTGAAAAAACGATAAACGGGGCTGCGCATCTTGGCGGCTCTTGATCCGTCTGCCGCGAATTGTAGTTCAACGCACGCGAGTTTCGTTAAGTATTTGACTACATTGCGCTTTTAGCCGTCGTGCTTACAAGCCCCCATTTTGCTGCGCCACCATGCAAAACAGCATGGGAACCGACAGCATGGTGTTGATCCGCGACACCATGCCCGCCAGCTTGGCCGCAGCGGCTTTCTCTTCGGCGGGCACGATCACGATGCCCAGCGCCTTTTTCTGATTCGGCCAAATAATGAACCACACGTTAAACGCCATAATCAGCGCCAGCCACATGCCGATACCAATCGCTTGCGTGCCCGGCGTCAACGTCAATGCGTTGACGAGATAGCCCTTACCCTTCATGCCCGCGAGCATCAAGCCCAACACCACGGTCGCCAGCGCGGCCCAACGAAACCAGAACAAAGCCGTCGGCGCAATGACTTTGCCGACGGCAGGCTTTTGTTCATCAGGAATTTTCGCCATGGACGGCGTTTGCACAAAATTAAAGTAATAGAGCAAACCCACCCACAAGATACCCGCCATGATGTGCAGCCAGCGCATCACGAAGGCCCACCAAGCATGCTCACCCAAACGGCCACCCGCGCCCATGATGACAATCAGCACGGCCACCAAAACAAACCCCGCCAATACCGTTCTACCCAACGACGCAAAAAAAGCAGCCATTTCTTCCCCCTCCCCAGTGATGGTGACTTATAAGTTGAATCATCGTAGCACAGGGTGCAAAATGACCCGCACCGCACTGGACGCGCCATGGCGAACAATGTGTAACTAATTGATTTATATATATTTTTCGTATTTTTGAAAACTGCTTTTCATGCCCTTAGGAGCCTGTATGAACCGTCAGAATTCCCTGTTGCGATGGGCCTGCTGCGCAGGTCTGATGGCCGCATGCTGCGTTGTGACGCAGCCCTACGCGCAAATCTGGGGCCCGCTCACGCTTGACGAACTCAAGCTCGAAACGCAGCGCCGCGCCGACCGCAACCAGCCGCCTATTGCCGGCATCAAGCCCGATGACGCGCGCGCGGCTGTCGCGCAACTCACCCGTCTCGACCCATCCGTCGCTGGCCAGCGCGACGCGCCCGCATTACATTAAAATGCGCGCCGCAGCCTAATGGCGAATGGGGATGATGGTGAAATCAATCAGTTCAATGGCGCTGGCGGCGTTAGTGATGGCGCTGGGTTGCTACGCGTCCAGCGCTGTGGCGCAAGAGCGCTTTTCAATCTTCGTCGGTAGCGCGCAAGAAAACGTGGATCGCATGATCCGTCTCGCGGATCTACGCGACGACGATGTGGTGATCGACTTGGGTTCCGGCGACGGGCGCATTGTGCTCACCGCCGCCCGCGCCAACAGCAAACTCACCGGCTGGGGCGTGGACATCGACGAAAAACTGGTGACCGAATCGAATGCCGAAGCCAAAAAGCTCGGCATGGCAGAGCGCGTGCGATTTTACCAACGCGACGTCTTCGATGCCGACATCCGCGACGCCACGGTAATAACCATGTGGATGTGGCCGGAAATGCAGCGCATGCTGCGCACCAAAATTCTCAATGAGGCCAAGCCCGGCACCCGCGTGCTCACCAACATCTGGGGCATGGGCGACTCATGGAAATCCGACAAATCGGACGAATTCGATACGTCGCCGGTGTTTTTGTGGATCGTACCGGCGCGCGTCGAAGGCAATTGGTCGTGGGAATTGCCGGTGGTGGGCGCGCAGCAAACCTACGCCGCCGTGCTGGAACAGCAGTTTCAAAAAGCCGAAGGTGTGGTGCGCGCCGGCAACCGCCGCGGCGTGTTGGATAAGATGGTATTGCGCGGCGCGGACATCGAGTTCACCCTCGGCATGACCATCGGCAGCGCGGGCTTCGTCACGCACACCTACAAGGGCAAGGTGCAAGGCAACGAGATCGTCGGCACGGTCAAACTGCAGCGCGTCATCAAGGAAGAAACCCTAGTCACCGAAGCGCCGTGGCGCGCCACTCGCACCGCCACCAGCGCTTATTTCGCACCCACCGGTTTGGGGCCAGCAAACCCGGCGAACGTGCCACTCAAATAAGCACGGCACAATTAGCACGGCACAATTGACCCGTGTATGATTCCCGCTGCGGCGAGGACAGAGCCTGCGGGATTGCGGGATTCGCTTTCAGGATTCTTGCTTTCCCGCCGTTCACATGCCGTCCGGTTGACGATAGCCTAATCTTTCCTTGCGCTCACTCTATTCCTCACTCTATTCCTCACTCTATTCCTCACGCTATTCCTCACCCTATTCCATACTGTCAAAGCCAAACACCAACCCATGAACCACTCCGCCGACACTGACCCGCAAGAAACCGCCGAATGGCTGGAAGCGCTGCAATCGTTGATCACGAACGAGGGCGAGGCACGCGCAGAGTTTTTGCTGCAGCAGTTGTTTGATTTGGCGCGGCGCAATTGCCGCGGACTCAAGTTCAACGCGACGACCGCCTATTGCAACACTATTCCGCTCGCTGAGCAGCCGCCCTATCCCGGCGACCTCGCGCTCGAAGAGCGCATTACCGCGCTGGTGCGCTGGAACGCGCTGGTGATGGTGGTGCGGGCGAATCGCGAGCATCCCGAACTTGGCGGGCATATCGCCACCTATGCCTCGGCGGCGGATTTGTATGAAGTGGGGCTGAATCATTTTTTCCGCGCCGGGCAGGATGGCGATCTGATTTATTTTCAGCCACATTGCTCGACGGGCATTTACGCACGCGCATTCCTTGAAGGACGGCTCTCTGAAGACCAGTTACTGAAATATCGTCAAGAGACGCGCGGCGGCGGTTTGGCATCGTATCCACATCCGTGGCTGATGCCGGATTTCTGGCAATTCCCCAATGCGTCGATGGGGTTGGGGCCGATCAACGCGATTTATCAGGCGCGCTTCATGCGCTACCTTGAAGACCGCGGCATGAACACACGTGCGTCCCCCGTGTCGGATCGCAAGGTGTGGGCGTTTGTGGGCGATGGCGAGATGGACGAGCCCGAATCGCTCGCTGGCCTGTCGCTCGCCGCGCGCGAAAATCTCGACAACCTGATTTTTGTCGTCAACTGCAATCTGCAGCGGCTTGATGGCCCGGTGCGCGGCAACGGCTCCATCATCCAGGAACTGGAAGGCCTTTTTACCGGCGCAGGCTGGAACGTCATCAAGCTGCTGTGGGGCAGCGATTGGGACACGCTGTTTGCGCGCGACAAAGAAGGCGTGCTGTTGCAACGCCTGCATGAAACCGTCGATGGCGAGCTGCAAAAATACGCCGCCACTGACGGGCGCTTTAACCGCGAGCATTTCTTCAACAAGTATCCCGAGCTGCAGGCACTGGTGGCCGATTTGTCGGATGCCGATATCGACCGTTTGCGGCGCGGCGGCCACGATCCGCTGAAGATTTATTCGGCGTACCACGCGGCCACGCGCGCACGCGGACGCCCGACGGTGATCCTCGCGCAAACCAAAAAGGGCTATGGCATGGGCCAGTGGGGCGAGGGCAAGATGACCGCGCATCAAGCCAAAAAGCTGGAGACCGACGCCTTGCTGGCGTTTCGGGATCGCTTCGCGTTACCGATTTCGGATGCCGATGTAGCCGAGTTACGCTTTTACAAGCCTGCCGAAAACTCTCATGAAATCAAATACTTACATGCTCGACGCAAGACACTGGGCGGCGCACTGCCGGCGCGCACATCAAGCGCACCCGCGCTGCCCGCACCCAAGCTCGATGCGTTCGCGCGCGTGATCGAAGGTTCACACGAACGCGAAGAATCCACCACCATGAGCTTTGTGGCGGTGCTGTCGCAACTGCTGAAAAGCAAAGACATCGGCACGCATATCGTACCCATCGTCGCGGATGAAGCGCGCACCTTCGGCATGCAAACGCTGTTCCGGCAATTCGCGATTTATTCGTCCACCGGCCAAATGTACGAACCCGAAGACCGCGACGAACTGCTGTATTACAAAGAAGCCAAGAACGGCCAAATCATCGAAGAAGGCATCACCGAAGCTGGCGCGATATCGTCATGGATTGCCGCAGCCACCGCCTACAGCGCGCATGGTGTCACCATGCTGCCGTTTTATATTTTCTACTCCATCTTCGGCTTTCAGCGCATCGCCGATTTGATTTGGGGCGCGAGCGACGCGCGCGCGCGCGGCTTTTTGATCGGCGCAACCTCCGGGCGCACCACGCTCTCCGGCGAAGGCCTGCAACACCAGGATGGCTCCAGCCACGTGGTGGCCTCCACGTTCCCCAATTGTGTGTCGTACGACCCGACGTACGGCTACGAGCTCGCGGTGATTATTCAGGACGGCATGCGCCGCATGCTCGACAACCAAGAAGACGTTTTTTATTACCTTACCGTCACCAATGAAAACTACCGCATGCCGTCGATGCCCGCAGGCGCTGCACCAGGCATTCTGAAAGGCCTGTATTTGCTGCGCGCAGGCGGTGCGGCGAAACACCGGGTGCAATTAATGGGTTGCGGCACGATCCTGCGCGAGGTACTCGCCGCTGCTGAAACGCTGGAAAAAGATTTCAATATCGCCGCCGACGTGTGGAGCGTCACCAGCTTCACCGAACTCGCGCGCGACGGCATGGCGTGCGAGCGCTGGAATCGGCTGCATCCGGAAGCCACACCGCGAACCACGTGGATTGAACAATCGCTGCGCGATCACGCCGGCCCGGTAATCGCCGCCACGGATTACGTGCGCAACTTCGCCGAGCCGATACGCGCCTGGGTTAATCGCTCATACACCGTGCTCGGCACCGACGGCTTTGGACGCAGCGACACGCGTGCACTGCTGCGGCGGTTTTTCGAAGTGGATCGCGCGCATATTGCAGTGGCAGCGTTGAAAGCGCTGGCGGATCAGGAAGTGATTCCGGCCGCGATAGTGAATAGTGCTATTCAGAAATTTGGCATCGCTGCGGATGCTGTCGAGCCGTGGCGCGCCTAGTCCCTAGTCCTTAGTCACTAGTCACTAGTCACTAGTCACTACCGTGACGGGTGCGCTACGCGCCACGCATCCTACTGCTTCAGCCCCGCCTCTTTTACCAGCCGCGCATAGCGTTCGTACTCTGCCTGCATCAGCTTGCCGAAGGTTGCGGCAGAGGTATCGTTCGGCACCTCCGCGCCGCCGCGGGCCAGTTGCTCGCGGATTTTCGGCTCGCGCAGCAGCCTGGTGATGTCACCTTGCAACTGATTCAGAATCGCGCCGGGCACGCCTTTCGGCCCCAGCAAACCGAACCAGCCGTCTGAAGTGGCTTCGGGCAAACCCGCTTCCGCCACGGTGGGCAAATCCGGCCACGCTGACGAACGTTTGGAGCCGCTCACCGCCAGCGCGCGCAGCCGCCCTTCGCGCACGATGGGTGAGGCCGACGGCACGGTAAACAGAAAGTAATGCACGCGATCGGCCATGGTTTCAGTAAACGCGTCACCCAGAAACTTGAACGGCACATGCACTGATTTTGCGTGGGCGGCGCGGTTGAAAATCTCGCCGCCAATATGCGCCAGCGAACCGACACCCACCGAAGCGTAGTTGTATTTGCCGGGGCTCGCGCGCAGCAGCGCCGCCAGCTCCAGCACGTTCTTCACCGGCAGATTCGGCGACACCACCAGCAAATTCGGCACCAGCGCAATGCCGGCCACCGGCACAAAATCATTCACCGGGTGATAAGGCGGATTGGCGTTGAGCAATGTCGCCATGGTGTGCGGCGGCGCCGCCATCACGTAGGTATAACCGTCGGCAGTGGCTTTGGCAGCAAGACTGCTGCCGATCAAGCCGCCCGCGCCAGGCCGGTTGTCGACCACAATTTGCTGCTTGTAAAGATCAGTCAACGGCACGCTCAAGGTGCGCGAGATAAAGTCGGTGGCGGTGCCCGGCGGCAGCGGCACAATGACACGTATCGGGCGCGTGGGGTAGCCTTCAGCGGCACTGGCCACGCTGCTGGCGAGCAATAACCCGGCACAGCAAAAATATTTTAAGTAATTGATTTTAAACAACTATTTCTCCTAATCTTGAGTCGCCTGCGCGCCGATGGCCGGCACGACAGGCCGGATCTGTATCGTCGAGTTGCCGACTGTAACCATAGACGTTGCACGCATAAATACCTTAAAGTTGTTTAAAAACAAATACTTACATAAACAGTATAGAGGCCACTTACGGCAAATACAAGCGACCGTGATGCGCACCCCTGATTGCACGGTTCGCTGCACGCCAGTAGAGTAACGTCACTACAACCTTGGATAGTCGGAACCTCTCATGGCCCTCACCCTCAATGAAAGCGCTGTCGCCGCCGAAACCATCGCAGCCAACGTCAAGCGCCAGCCCTTACTCACCGCCACGCACACGCAAGACGGCAAAGTGCTGCTGGATCGCCTGAGAGTCGATGCTGGCGGCACGCATGTACTCAATATCGCAGCAGGCGATTTGGCATGGGTGCAGATTCTCGACGGTGCCGCCACACTCAAACACGGCAACAGCACGGAATCACTGACGCAGGCGCACATGGTGTTTCTGCCGCCGGGTTTTAGCGGCACGCTCGCTACCGCTGCTGGCGTCACGCTGATTCACGCGACAGTGCCCAACGCCGCACGCTTCGATGCCGCCTTCACCAGCGCCCCGCCGCAATTTAAGATCGTTGATTGGACACGCGAACCGGTACTCGACTCCGAGCACGACGCGCGCAAGCGCATCTACGTCGCCACGCCCAAGCTCTTTGGCACCACCGCGATTAAAGGTGAGATGATTATTTATCCGCCGGGCACGCAGGCCTCAAATCATCACCACGAGGGCGCGGAACACTTTATGTATGTGCTCAAAGGCCGTGGCACCGCATGGGCCAACGAGTCACCCATACCCGTGCGCGCCGGCGATCTCATTTACTACGCCGACCGCGAGCGCCACTACCTGCGCAGCGAAGGCGATACGGAAATGGCCTTCGTGGAATTTTTCGTGCCGGGCATTTACAAAACCATCTGGGCACCGGGTGCCGCGATTTGCACGTGGTCGCCCACGGGGCGCAGCATCAGCGGCGAAAAGCCCGTGCGTGACATTGCACGGCATACCTCGGCTGAAGTAGCCAGCCCAGTGGATGTGTAGGCTAGGTGGCGCGTAGCGCAATCCATCCTACGCGCTAACGTCCCGACAGCGACACTGTCTCCAGCGGCTCAAACACTTCCCCGCCGTAACCCGCCTCCAGCGGCAGCCGCAACAAACGTCTACCATCGCTGGTTTTTTCCTGCTTCGACATCACGGTGACGACGCGGCTAGCGCGCGCCGCCTCCATCGCTGCGACTGGCGCGGTGTGGCGGCCCAATTTTTGCAGATTCATTTGCGTGGGAAATCGCAGCAGGTAAGTGCCCGCCTTGGCGCCTTCGAGCGCAGCGGCTGGCGTGATCCACACGGAATCGACGGCCTCATGGCCGTCGTGCAGCGCCACTTGATCGGAGGGTGCCGCCGCGAGAAAAAAGTGCGTGTCGAAGCGTTTGGTGGAGCGCTCCGGGGTGATCCAATTAGCGAAATAGGCCATGGACTCAGAGGCCATCAGCAGATTTTCCGCCGCGAGTATCGCACCGAAGCTGCGCTCGTGACGGCTGATCGCGCCGCGATGTTTTTCTTCGATTTCACTCAACCGTGCGGCACTAACCAGCGCCCGCTCACCGCGCGCGCGCGCCAGCAACACGCCGCATTCCTCAAACGTCTCGCGTACCGCAGCCACATATAACGCGGCCATGCGCGCGTCCACACCGGGCAGCGGCGCAAACACAGCGGCATCCATCGCCAATTCGTGATCTTCAGGATCAACCCGCCCGCCTGGAAACACCAGCGCACCGGCGTGTACATCGCTCTTTTCGTGCCGCACGATCATGAAGACTTCCATGCCGTCGTTGCCGTCACGCAGCAGCATCACGGTGGCCGCTGGCCGTGGCACGGGAATCTCAGCTTTCTCCATGGCGCGCCTTAGTGAAACAAAACCACAGCGGTCGGCGCTAAAAACCCAATCATCGTGAATGCAATGCCGACCACACCCAGCCCCATCGCACCGAACATCAAAAATGCCGCGCCGGTAATCACGTTCGCAGACGCCAACACAATGGCGATTTGCAGCGCGCCGGAAGCGACTTCGTATTGATGGTAGGCGGCCAGTGCGCGGTCGCGCTTGGCTTCCGCTTCTTTGGCGCGGGCGACCAGTTCCTTACGGCCTTCTTTGGTTTCCGGTTCGCTTTCGTAGCGCTCAGCAGTCTTGCGCCAACTGCCGATGCGTTTATCCATCACCGCCTTGGCCTCCGGCGTCGCCGCCAGCGCGGCGTCCACTTCCATGCCCTCGGCCACCGTGCGCAGCGTGGTCATACGGATGGTTTTCGCCTGAAAAAACGACCACAGGTTTGAAGCTTCGATATTGCGACTCAAGGCCTCGGTTTGTGCGCTACTGCCCAGCGTTTCAGAAAATGCCAGAAACGCCGCCAAGATCGCAATCAGCAGTGCGACTTTCTTGTTGGATGGATCAATATGACCTGCGCCAGACATGGTTTTCTCCTTAGGTAACCAACGCGATAGCTTACCGCATCTGCCGCACCCACCACAGAAGCTGAAAGCGTCGGCTAAATGGAGCTAAGGGGGCTAAAGGGGGGGCGCTACGCCGGGCGGCCGTCGAGTATGCGCAACGCTTCCTGCGATTGCGTAATGAGCGGCACGCTGTCGGCGTGAAATTGCACCAGCCCGGGGGCATCGCCTTCACGGGCCAGCCGTTCCAGTTCGTCGAATATCGCGCCCAGTGCTTGCGCACCCAAACTCAACGAGGCACCTTTCAGGCTGTGCGCCAGACGCCGCACGGGCTCTAGCGACGCATCCGCCACGGGCTTGCGTACCGCATCCGCAAACAACGCAATGTCGCGCGCCAGATTGCTCAGTGTTTTCGCATAGGCCCCATCGTCGACCGAGCGAAAAATATCGCGGATTTCGAGCGCGCGCTGCTCGTTCAATAGCTGGGACGGAATGGAAACTGACACGATTGATACGCCTCCCTGAGGCAACAGCGCCCATACCCATACCCACCCGAGCGCACTGGCGGCATCACCGGAAACCGCTACCTGCAAACCTGTATTTTTATGGCATTTAAGCGGATTCTACAACGGCAGGTGACGCAACGGTGGCATTGGGTTGTGCCCGCCCGTTTTTTCACCCCTCTTTTGCACACTGTTGCCTGCGCAAACACTCATCCGCCCGAGCGGGCCGCAGCCGAACATTGGCGCAGCAAGCGCAGCAACGCATTGGCTTTGTCAAAGCTTTCCTGATATTCCGACTCCACTTCAGAGTCAGCCACAATGCCGCCACCCGCCCAGAAGCGCACCGAGCCGTGCGAAACAGTGAGCGTGCGTATGGCAATGTTGGTGTCCATGCCGCCATCAAAGCCAATGTAGCCGATAGCGCCACAGTACACGCCACGCCGTGCGCGCTCGACTTCATCAATGATTTGCATGGCGCGGATTTTCGGCGCGCCGGTGATCGAGCCGCCAGGAAATGAGCCGCGCAACAAGTCGATTACATCGCGATCCGCGCGCAACTTGCCGGTAACGGTGCTCACCAGATGGTGCACGGTGGCGTAGCTTTCCACATCAAACAGCTTCGGCACTGTGATCGAGCCCAGCTCGCAGTTTTTGGATAAATCATTGCGCAGCAAATCCACGATCATCACGTTCTCGGCGCGGTCTTTTTCGCTCACGCGCAATTGCTCCGCCAGCTCCGCATCCAGCCGCGCATGGCCAGCGCGTGGGCGTGTGCCCTTGATCGGTTTGGTCTCCACTGCACCACGCTCAACGCGCAAAAAACGCTCCGGCGACGACGACAACACCTGCGCATACGGCGTGGAGATATAAGCCGAAAATGGCGCAGGGTTCATCACCCGCAAAGCCTGATACGCGAGCCACGCATCGCCGCTCGCCGCTGCGGAAAAGCGCTGCGCGAGATTCACCTGATAGCAATCGCCATCGTGAATATATTGATGAATGCGCCGAAACGCGCGCCCGTACGACTCACGCGTGTGGCTCGACACCACGTTCGATGTCACACGAAACGGCGCGCGCGATTTTTCTGCTGCCGGTGCGGTAAAGCGTGCCACCAACGCGTTCCATTTGATATCGGTTTCGGGGTCACGGCCCTGGCCGACGAGCCAGCTTTTTTGCTCGCGGTGATCCACCACCACCGCCCAATCGTAAATGCCGATGGCCATGTCGGGAATGCGCTCCACCGCTGCCGCGCGCGACGGCAAATGCGCGCCTTCAATGCGCCGCGCCAAGTCATAGCCAAAGTAGCCGATAGCGCCGCCGCAAAACGGCAGGTCGCTCGCGAGCGCGGTGTCGATTTCCAGATGCCGCCGCAGTAGCTCAAACGGATCGTCACGCGACAGGGCAATCCCGTCGGCGTACACCTCTGTCATTTGTCCGCGTGTAATCAGGCGAATATACGGCTGCGCAGCGATGATGTCATAGCGCGATTGCCCCGGATGATGCCGCCCACTGTCGAGGAACACTGCCCACGGCCAGTCCGCCACCGCCTCAAACAGGCTGGCGCTGTCGTCGCGGTAGGGCAGCTCGGTGCGCAGAGGCGTAGAGACAGGTGCAGGTGCGGGCATGTTTGGCGATAGTGTTGCAGCTAGGCGCTATGAAAATTTATCGGAAAACCATTTAACGCATCCGAAGTCACGGGGTTACAAGCGTTACGACACTTTACCAATAATCATTTAAAAACAATTACTGACGTAATTTAACACGCACCGGCACCCCTAAAACCGTGACCCCGGCTGCTGCAAAAAGCCCATGCCTCCGGCGTCGATTCGCGCGCCCGCACGGCATTGCGGTGCGGAAAGCGCCCGCAGCGTTCGATAATTTATGATTGCCTAAAACTCCACCACACTGCGTATCGACGTACCTGCGTGCATCAAATCAAACCCCGAATTGATGTCCGCCAGCGCCAGTTTGTGGGTAATGAGATCGTCGATATTGATTTTGCCGTCCATGTACCAATCGACGATTTTCGGCACATCGCGCCGGCCTTTTGCGCCGCCGAACGCGGTGCCTTTCCACACGCGGCCTGTGACCAACTGAAATGGCCGAGTTTTGATTTCTTGCCCCGCGCCCGCCACACCGATAATCACCGACACACCCCACCCCTTGTGGCAACACTCCAGCGCTTGGCGCATCACATCAACGTTGCCGATGCACTCAAAGCTGTAATCCGCGCCGCCCTTTGTGAGATTCACCAAATGCGCCACGAGATCGTTTCCGGCATCTTTCGGATTCACAAAATGCGTCATGCCGAATTTTTTGGCGAGCGGCTCGCGCGCAGGATTCAGATCAACGCCGACGATCATGTTTGCGCCCGCCAGCCGCGCGCCCTGAATCACATTGAGCCCGATGCCGCCCAAGCCGAACACCACCACATTCGCGCCCGGCTCAACCTTGGCGGTATTAATCACCGCACCGATGCCGGTGGTGACGCCGCAGCCGATGTAACACACTTTATCGAACGGCGCGTCTTCACGGATTTTCGCCAGCGAAATTTCCGGCACCACGGTGTAATTGCTGAACGTTGACGTGCCCATGTAGTGAAAAAGCTTTTGGCCGTCGAGCGAAAAACGGCTGCTGCCGTTGGGCATCACACCCTGCCCCTGGGTGATGCGGATCGACTGGCAGAGATTGGTTTTTTCCGACAGGCAATAATCGCACTGACGACATTCCGGCACATAGAGCGGGATCACGTGGTCGCCCTTTTTCAGCGTAGTGACACCCGGCCCCACATCCACCACAATGCCGGCGCCTTCATGGCCGAGAATCGCGGGGAACAAACCCTCAGGGTCGGCGCCGGAGAGCGTGAATTCATCGGTGTGGCAAATGCCGGTGGCCTTGATTTCCACCAGCACTTCGCCAGCGGCGGGGCCGTCGAGGTCAACGGTTTCGATCACCAGTGGTGCGCCTGCTTTGTGTGCGACGGCGGCTTTGACTTTCATGGCATCTCCTGAACAAGGGCGGGTCGAATTGTGTCGCGATTAAACCAATTTACGATGTCAGTGGCAAGGAACGATGCCGGTGATAGCATGCGCAATAACCATTTAGAACAGGTGCGCAATGCGGCAATGGATTCAATGGATTCAATGGATTCAATGGATTCCTTTGGCGGCGCTAGTCATCATGGGCCTGGCAGGCTGCGCCTCCACCCCCCAAGCCTCGCGCGAGCGTGACACCGAAGCCAAGCAGTTCGGCAGCAGCCCGGCGGCAGCGACCGTTTATATTTACCGCACTGACACTTCCCGTGACGACACCGTGCTGTGGATCGACAACCGACTCATCGGCGCAACGCTGCCGCGCGCTTACTTTCGCGTGCATCTCGACCCTGGCCGTCATGTGTTTAATGGCATGGCGGGCGACAATGGCCGGCTGGCGTTTGAAGCCCAACCCGGCGCGGTTTACTTTGTCGAACAGGTTTTGCAGGCTGGGCAGTCACATTTCAGGCTGGTTGCGCCGGATTTGGCCGCAAAAGTGGTCACTAACTGCTGCCATTTACTAGAAAACTGGGCACCGGGGCAAAGACCCTTGCTTCGATAGCGGAAATCGTTGATAATTCGTCCCTTTTTTGCACGGGGAAACCCCCATCAGGATGCTGCCATGAAACTCGAAATTCACCCGGAATACAATGAGATAAACGTCGCCTGCAGTTGCGGGGCCGCGTGGAAAACCGGCTCGACCATGGGCAAGGATCTGCATGTCGAGGTGTGCTCGTCCTGCCACCCGTTTTACACCGGCAAGCAAAAGATCGTCGATACCGCCGGTCGCGTTGAGCGATTCAACCAAAAATACGGCAAGCGCACACCGGCAACCAAAGCGCCTGCTGCTGCAGCCGCGCCGGCAGCCGCTACCACAGCAGAAAGCGCTGCGGCGTAATTCGCGCGCGATTCTTGCGGACAGTCGTTTAAGGGCAGTCGGGTTAACCCCCGGCTGCCCTTTGTTTTTGTAACTCCGGAACCTGCAACCCCGGCCCACTCATTGATCGGAAATCCATCATGAAAAAATTTCGTATCGCAGTTATCCCCGGCGACGGCATCGGTAAAGAAGTCATGCCCGAGGGTCTACGCACCCTTGAAGCGGTGGGCCGCAAGTTTGGCATCGAATTCAAGTTCGACGAGTTCGACTGGAGCTGCGATTACTTTACCAAGCACGGCAAAATGATGCCCGACGACGGCTTGGAACAACTCAAAAAGCACGACGCGGTGTACTTCGGCGCAGCCGGCTGGCCCGCCACCTTGCCCGACCATATTTCGCTGTGGGGCCTACTGATTCCGTTCCGCCGCGGCTACGATCAATACGTCAACCTGCGCCCGGTGCGCCTGATGCCCGGCATGAAATGCCCGCTGGCCGACCGTAAACCAGGCGACATTGATTTCTGGGTGGTGCGCGAAAACTCCGAAGGCGAATACTCCTCCGTCGGTGGGCGCATGTATGCGGGCACCGATCGCGAAGTCGTCACGCAAAACGCCGTGTTCTCGCGCATCGGCACCGATCGCATTTTGAAATACGCCTTCGATCTCGCCGCCACACGCCCGAAAAAACACCTCACCTCCGCCACCAAATCCAACGGCATCTCGATCTCCATGCCGTATTGGGACGAGCGCGTGGCCGAGATGTCGAAAAAATACCCCGCTATCAAAGTCGATCAATTCCACATCGACATTCTGTGCGCGCACTTTGTCATGCACCCAGATTGGTTTGATGTGGTCGTAGGCTCCAACCTCTTCGGCGACATTCTGTCTGACTTGGGCCCGGCGGCCACCGGCACCATCGGCATCGCACCGTCGGCCAACATGAATCCGGAGAAATTATTTCCGTCATTGTTCGAGCCGGTGCATGGCTCCGCGCCCGACATTTACGGCAAGAACATTGCCAACCCGGTGGGCATGATCTGGGCCGGCGCGATGATGCTCGACCACCTAGGGTGCCCCGAAGCAGGTGCAGCCATCGTCAAAGCCATAGAAAACGTGCTGCAAGAAGGCCCCAAAACGCCCGACCTGCGCGGCAAGGCCAGCACCACGGATCTGGGCAAGGCTGTGGCAGAGCTGCTGAAGTAACCGGCGAACAATCAAAAATACTTAATCGCCTGCACCCACCCGCGTGTGTGGCGGTCGGTATCGGAAACCGCCGATTGGTTGCCGATGCGGGTGGCCACGGTGAGTTTCACGGTGAAATCATTGTTTTTGGCCCAAGCAAGCCCCAAGCCGCCACCCGCCAGATGGCGCCGGTTCACCCCGGCCGCGAAGGGGCTTTCACTCAGGGTGATCGCGCCGGCGTCCACAAACGCGAAGGGTTGCAGCACGCCGGGCAGAGAGCCAGCGATTACGCTGTAACGCAATTCAGCCGTGGCTAGATAGTGCTTGACCGAAAACCCTATCAAGAGCCGATTTCTCCTCGCAGCGGGGGCATGTTCGAAGGCGAAAGCGACCACGAAGATAGACAAGAAGTGTAGCCGGAATAGCCGATTGCCGGGGATTTGCGGGGCGGCTGT
>JAYTWR010000205.1:0-46874 GCA_043743335.1 Burkholderiales bacterium | reverse complement strand
ATAGGCCAAAGTCAGAAAGGGATGGCGTGAACGAGCGACATCAAATGCGCGCCGCAGCCGGTCTATTTCCTCAACCAGCAACCGGCTTGACCGATCAGCGAGATTGACGGTGAAGAAAAATGTCGCCCCCGTTGTGAGGCTGCGTCGATACCGGGACATGCGGCAACAGTATCACGCAGGCTGACCGGCGTGGGCACGCTACGCTTTGCCCACCCTACGCTCGCTGCGTGCATGGTTTGATGAGCGAGGGCAGGCGCGAGCCTGTTCTCTACTCTACCCGTTGTTGCTGCGCTACTGATTCCCCCTAAGCCAACGCATTGAAATATCTCTTAGTAGAGTCAATTTTTGGTGTTTTACGTTGGAGGCCAGATTTTGTTTTTCCAGCTGGTCTTTTAGCGTGAGTGCATTTTTAAGTGCTGCCCTACCATTTACAAATTGATAGCTAATGTCACCAGGCCTCATGATGCCCCTTCTGAGCGATTCTTGTTCTAACGCTAGTGCCATGCGAAAATTGCTTTCTGCTACGTCAGTACCGCTGTCTTTAATGGCTTTCGAATTTGCCTCGTTTCGTAGCATCAACATATCAGCCTCAATTTTAAAAAGCAGGGATTCGGCGACTAAAACTCTCTCTGCTGCAACCAACTGGGAAATGCGCCTAGCGCTAATCTCATATTCGGCGATCCGCTTATCTAGGCTATCGCTTACAGTTGAAGAAAGGTGGTAAGTGCTTCCATTCGGGGCACCGTGATAATTGGTGCGATCGCTACCAGTTGGTTCAATTCGGCGCCTCTTGTCTTCAACGCATGTTCTAAGAAACTGCCTACCTTCCTTTTCTATGACAGTTGTGTTTTTAAATGTTCCGATTACTCTGTCTCCTGGGGCAACTGGTTCAACAGTACACAATGGATTGGCAGCAGCTAAAGAACAGTAAATTAGGCAAGCCAAATAGGGCAAATTGCTCGAAACTGAACGAGTACCAAATGCCTTCATATTAAGCGCCTCATATCAACCGGACTATAGCGAAATTTTCCGAAAGTACCAGCGAATTCTAGCTCAATTTGAGCCTGTGGTAGATTGAAAGACGGTTACGGTGGGATATCTAGTCAAAGCACTGCGAAAATTCGTCGTCGCATTGCCGCTCTGGCGAGATCAAATTAATTAAGCCGAAAAAATCACCAATTGTTTGCGAGCGAATGCAATCGGTTTTGAACGACTGCCTGTCGCATATCGGATTCGCCTTTTCGCATACTACAGAGAAAGTGTCACTTGCCCTTGGCCTCTCGATATACTTGGTCTTCACAAGCCAACCAATGCCACACGCCATTTTTATACATTACAGGGTCTACCATAGAAATTGTGGATGACACCGTCAGGTAAGAAGCGTAGCATTTTTGACTGACGGGGGTGTGGCTCATGGGGTCCGTGGTTTGGCGACAAACGTCACTCGACTCTGAAATGCCGCCCTCGTCATCCGCATCATCCGTTACGTCTGCCGGGATGATGCCAATCTTCGGATCGTGGCTCTGGCTGTAGACGCGACGTGCGGATGATTTTTTCATCGCACGCCTCTTGTCAGGAGTCACGAATGAACCTGCAAACCCTGCGCATTGGTATTGATGTTGGCAGCGCAAGCCACCGCGTGGCCGTTGGATTGCCCGACGGCAAACTCATTGACGAATTCGACATAGAACACCATGTCCAAGGATTCAGCCCGCGTAGGGCGCAATCCCTATTGCGCCGCATGTGAAGTGGCGTGCCAGACACTCGGCGCAATACGCTTCGCTTATTGCCACCCTCAGTGCGGATTTCAGCGCCTTTCAGCAGCCACAGGTTGAGGCAAGCGTTCGCCGAAAATCGGCGCGGTTTAGCGGATCGGCGTGGGGTTTTGGCTTGAGGGGGTTAACGCTGCTGCCAGTTGGCGAAGCGTTACTCAACCGTCTGCATGCGCAGCAGACGCGCCGCTTCTTCTGCGCGCGCATCGTCGATTTCCCGCATCACGCTGGCGATATCCACATCACCCAATTCACGCGCAAAGGTGCCCGTGAGTTTGACCTCGGTGGTGAGTTCGCCGCGCTGATACAAATCCCAAATCTCGGGGCCGAAGTCGGTATGCAGTAGCTCTGGCGCAAAGCGGCCAAAAAAATCACGCAGATTCACCACATCGCGCAGCAGCATGCGTTGTGCGTGGTTGTTGCCGGCGGCGTCTACCGCCTGCGGCAGATCGATAATGACCGGGCCGTGCGCACCGAGCAAAATATTGAATTCCGACAAATCGCCGTGCACCACACCGGCACATAACATGCGCACTACCTGCAACAACAGCATCGCATGATGCGCGCGCGCTTGTTCAGCCGTGAACAGCACATCATTCAGGCGCGGAGCGGCTTCGCCGTGCTCATCTGTCACCAACTCCATCAACAGCACGCCGTCGAGAAAGTTATACGGTGCGGGCACACGCACACCCGCAGCCGCCAGACGATACAGCGCATCCACCTCGGCGCTTTGCCAAGCGGCTTCTTGGGACTCGCGGCCATACTTGGTGCCTTTGGCCATGGCGCGCGCCTGTCGGCTGTTTTTGGTTTTGCGGTTTTCGGTGTAATCGACGGCTTGGCGAAAGCTGCGGTGTGTGGCCTCTTTGTAGACCTTGGCACACAGCGTATCGTTGCCACAGCGCACCACATAAACCGCCGCCTCTTTGCCGCTCATCAGTTGCAGCACCACCGTGTCGATCAGACCTTCTTCAATCAGGGATTGCAGGCGTTTGGGTGGTTTCATGGGGCCGATTGTACTTTATGTGCCCCATGTAAGGCCGTAAGGCCGCATGCGCGCTGGAGCGCACGCTCACCGAGGTGCGGCTGGCGGCGTACGACAAATTGTTTGCGCGATCTGCCGCCGTGCTCTAAGGCGGCGCATGTTCGTTACGGCAGGCCCGCCCGTTTCAGGCGTTCGGCCAAGGCATCTAGATAGACCGGAAATTGATGCAAGTCGTTGTGCCCCGCACCGTCAACCAGTAGCAGCTCGACCGGGGCGCGCACCAGCGGACGCAATTGTTCGCTGTCTGTAGGCGGAATCAAACCATCGGCCTTGCCGTGAATCAGCATCACCGGGCTTTTGACATCGCCGATCACGCTGTCGGTGCGCAGGGGATATTTAAGCACCCAGTCCGGCGCGATGGTGTAGGCGCGTTTGCCGGCGGCCAGCAGGCTGGTGTAGGGCGACACCAACACCAGCAGCGCGGGATCGACGTCGCGTGCAAGATAAGTCGCCAGGCCCGTGCCTAGCGAACGGCCGTAAATCACAATCGGAATCTTGCGATCCCGGTATTGCGGCGCAATGCTGTCCCACGCAGCGCGCACGTCGGCGTGCAACTGCGCCTCGCTGACGATTTTACCGGTGCTCTTGCCGTAGCCGCGGTAATCGATGATAAACAAATCGTAATTGACCTTGCGATAATAATCCACGCCCGTGGTCCAGGTGCTCAGGTCGCCTGCGTTACCGTGCAGGAAAAAGATCAGGCCGCGCGGCGCGGGCTGCGTGATGTGCAGCGCGTTGAGCGACGCGCCTGGCACCGGAATCTGCAACTCCTTGAACGGTTGATCGAATTTGAACTGGTGGTTGGCGGGGAGCTTCGACGCGGGAAAAATCAGTTGTTCCTGCAGCAGGTACAGCGCGCCGATCACGCCCGCGTAACACAGCAATGCGAGCGCGATCAGCGCCATCAGTGTTTTGACCAGCGAAAACCCTTGTTCGGACGGCATGCGATGCACGATGAGGCGGACAATTTTAGTGGTGGGTGACGCACAAAGTATCCCTGCTTGGCGGAAACAGGTCAATGCGTGCGCCGTTCTGCTACCAGCCTTCTGTGTCGCGGCGGTGACCTGTGTCAGAATGGGAACAGCCGCATCGGCAACGAATGCAACGAATGCAACGAATGCAACGAACGCGACGAATGCGACGACCGCCACTGATATCACGATTATCACGACCAAGGAGTAGGCCATGCCTCAAGCCCTATCACACACGGTGCGGGTGCTGTGTGCCGCAGCATTCGCTAGTGGTGTGCTCGCCACGACTGCGGCGCGAGCGGCCGACGCTTGGCCGGCCAACCCGCTCAAGCTGGTGGTGACGTTTGCGCCGGGCGGTGCCACAGATGTCACCGCGCGACTGGTGGCGGAAAAAATGCGTGCGGAGCTCGGCAGGCCGGTGTTGGTGGACAACAAGGCCGGCGCAGGCGGCAATATCGGCGCGGATTTTGTGGCGAAGGCCGCACCCGACGGCTACACCCTGCTGATGGCTACCAGCTCGCACGTGACCAACCGCACGCTCTACAAAAGCCTGCCCTATGATTTTGTGCAGGATTTAACACCGGTGTCGCGCGTGGCGTTTATACCGAACATGCTCGTGGTGAACCCGTCGAACCTGCGCGCCGCCAATCTCGCAGAGTTCATCAAGCTGGTGAAAGACAGCGGCAAAGCGCGCATGAATTACGGCACCGGCGGCAACGGTACTTCGCACCATCTGGCGACAGCCTTGTTCAACAGCATGGTGGGCGTGGAAATGGAGCACGTGCCGTACAAGGGTGGTGCCCCGGCGGTGACCGCACTGCTCGGCGGGCAAGTGCAACTACTGTTCGCGCCGCTGGTTGAAGTGCAAAGCTTTATCGACGCGGGCAAGCTCAAAGCCTTGGGCATCACCACCAAACAACGTTCGCCGCTGTACCCCGATGTGCCGACGATTGGCGAAGCGCTGCCGGGCTACGAAGTGGCGCTGTGGAACGGCATCATGCTGCCCGCCAACACGCCCGCCGATATCGTGGGTAAGGTAAACATCGCCATCGCTAAATCGCTGGCGCAGGCGGACATCAAGCAGCGCTTGGCCGAGCAAGGCTCGGAACCCGCCAGCAACACGTCAGCGGAGTTTCGTCAGTTCATCGCCAGCGAAATGGGCAAGTGGGCGAAGATGGTGCAGATATCGGGCGCAAAGGCGGAGTAACTGATTTGATCTAACTAATTGATTTTATTAAGAAATTCAGGCGTGGTTATTGAGCCTTCAAAAGCCCTGTCGCGTGCGCTTGCACGGGCGTTTTGTGTGACAACGATCGCAGGCAGCGCTTTAGCGGTGCGCGCGGCTGAGTATCCCGAACGCCCGCTGCGCATCGTTACACCGTTCCCTGCGGGCAGCACCACGGATAGGGTGGCGCGTCCGCTGGCTGCGCGGTTGAGCGATGCTTGGGGCCAGCCGGTGGTGGTGGACAATCGAGCGGGTGCGGGCGGCGGTATCGCCGCAGAGATCGTTGCCAAGGCAACGCCCGACGGTTACACGCTGCTAATCGGTGCCACCGGCCCGAACGCGGTGAACCCCAGTCTCATCAAAAATCTGTCGTACGACAGCGCGCGGGCGTTCGCGGGGATCACGCTCACCGCCACCAACAATTTGCTGCTGGTGACATCGTTGACGCTGCCGGTGAAATCGGTGCGTGAGCTGGTCGATTTGGCCAAAGCCCAACCGGGGCAATTGCGCTTTGCCTCGCCCGGCGTCGGTAGCTCGCCGCATTTGGCGGGGGCGCTGTTTAAATCGCTGGCGCGCATCGACCTCACGCACGTGCCGTACAAAGGCAGCACGCAGTATGTGATTGATCTGTTGGCCGCGCGTATCGATTTGGTGATCGGCGCGGCGGGGCCGGTGTTGCCGCACGGCAAGGCGGGCCGCCTGCGCGTGCTGGGCGTGAGCAGCGCCAAGCGCGATCCGACCATCCCCGATGTGCCTGCCATCAACGAAGCGGTGCCCGGCTTTGCAGTGGTGGGCTGGTACGGCCTGCTGACCACCGCGGGCACGCCCGCGCCTGTGTTGCGCAAATTGCACGCTGAGGCCGTGCGCATCCTCGCGCTGCCGGAGGTGAAAACCGCTTACGCCAACGGCAGCATGGATGTCGCCATTAGCGCCAGCCCCGCCGAGTTTGACGCGTACATCCACAACGAACGCGAGAAGTGGGCGAAAGTGATTAAGGCGGCAGGCATCCGGATTGAGTGAGCAATCGCGTGAAGGGTAGCGTGAGGGGTTGAGTGCGGGGGTTGAGTGCGGGGGTTGAGCGCTGCGGCAGAAAGTTGATAGGCTAAAAATCTCCATTCACGCGCAGGCGGGAGTCCATGACACAGCACGCGTAGCACCACCACCACCACCACCAGCGGCACCCAATGCAACCCGGTTATAGGCGCTCGCTTTGGCGGGAGCAACGGCTTCAGAATGCAACGCGCAACGTAGCGGCTTTGTCTCTATTCAGTCCCTATGAAACATCAACATCTTCCCTCACCCCTAGCCCCTCTCCCGAAGGGAGAGGGGAACAAGCCCTCGCCCTCCGGGTAAGGGAAGCTTTTGACTTTTCATAGAGGCTGAATAGAGACGCAGCTTTAAACTCAATCCACCCGTATGCCAGCCGCCTTGATCACGCGACCCCACTTCGCCGTTTCCACGGCGTTGCGCTTGACCGCCGCATCCGGCGTGCCGCCGAGCGGTGTGATGCCTAAATCAATCCAGCGCTGCTGCAGATTTTGCGCTTTGATAAAGGCATCGCTGTCCGTCGCGAGTTTGCGTACGAGCTCCGCAGGTACTTTGCTGGAAGTCGAAAGCGTGTAGTACGGCACCGCTTCATAGTCGGGCAAGCCCGATTCCGCGATGGGTGCTACGTCCGGCAGATTTGGCGCGCGGCTGCGGCCCGTGACGCCGAGCGCGCGCACCTTGCCGCTTTTCACGTACGGCGCACCCGAGGCCACGTTCTCAAACATCAACTGAATATTGCCGCCGATCAAATCTATCATCGCCGGCGCGCTGCCTTTGTACGGCACATGCGTGAGATTGACTTGCGCCATCCATTTGAAGAGCTCCGTCGCCATGTGGATGGCCGTGCCCGCGCCCGCCGAGCCGTAGTTCAATTCACCAGGGCGCGCTTTCGCCAGCGCGATGAATTCCTTCACGTTACGCACCGGCAGCGACGGATGCACCAGCAGCGCGCCTTGAGATTCCCCCAATAAAACAATGGGTTGCAAATCTTTGGCCGGGTCGTAGGTCAGGCCTGCATACATCGCGTAAGCGGCGTTCTGCGCGATGGTGGCCTGCAACAGCGTGTAACCATCTGGCGGCGCCTTCGCCACCAAATCCCCCGCCAGATGTCCGCCGGAGCCGGGCCGGTTTTCCACAATGACCGGCTGGTTGTAAACCGCCGTCAGTCGCTGTGCCGAAATGCGGCTCAAAATATCCGAAATGCCACCGGGCGCGGCGGGGCAGATGATGCGGATGGGTTTGGCGGGGAATTCATTCCCGGCACCTGGGCGGGGTTGGGCTTGGGCGGCAGTGCTGAATGCAGCGGCAAGGGTGGTTAGTGCAAGCAGGAAACGGCGCATGGGGAAGTGACTCCGAGTAGGTTGCCGGTCTCTATTCAGTTCCTATGAACATCAACCTCTTCCCTCACCCCTAGCCCCTCTCCCGAAGGGAGAGGGGAACAAGCCCTCGCGCTCCGGGAGAGGGAAGCTTTTGACTTTTCATAGAGGCTGAATAGAGACGGTTGCCGAAGGTTACCGCAGTTCGGCTATCGCGCCCATGGCGGTGTTGGGTCTGGAATGCGCTGCGCCGCTTTCGGGTTGCGCGTGCCCTACTGCCAACGGTGTCAATCGAAACCGAATGGTTACGGTTGCATGTTGCGCGGCCCCGTGTAGTGCTCCGGCCAACGCTCCAACACTGCGGGCCCATCGTCCTTGTAAATGTGGCAGGAATTCAATTGATACGGCGTTTTGGTCGCCGGGCGCTTCGCGAGGTGCGCTTCGCGTGCGCGGCCCGTCGCCTGAAACGCGGTGGTGGCTAGCGGGCCCAAGAGTTCTACCAGATGCGTGCAACCTTTGGTGCCGCCTAGCCGCAGGCCCACTTCGCGCCGCCAGCCACCACCGATGGTCACGCCCGCCAGTTGTTTGAAATTCACCGCGATGTCGCCGCAAATCGGATACGGGCCGTCGTCGGTTTTGGCTTCGGCGTCGTGAATCAATAAATCCAAGTCTATGGTGAGCCGTATCCACATATTATGTACCGGCTCGTTAGGCTGGCGCAGCGAGTCGCCGGTGCGTCGCGTGTGCACATAGGTTTTGGTATCCACGAGATGCGCTTCGATGTCCCACAAGCCGTCGTCGCGCTCGTAGCCGATACATTCAATGGCGCGCGTGTGGATGGCTTTGCGCGGTTGGGGTGCGGACAGGGGCATTAGTCGTTCCTTGTGGTGGTGGCTTGCCTTGCGGGCAGCGCACTCAAAATGTGTAGACGTTCATCGCGTGTGTAACGCGTCCAGTATGAAATTTCATGCAGGGTGCGGCCACAGCCGATGCAGAATTGAGTGTGTTGATCAATCACACAAGTGCGCACGCAGGGCGAATCAAAATCGTCGTAACGGTCATCGACGGGTTCCGCCACAGGAGATCAGGCGGCCAATTTGGTGGCGATGGCTTTGCCCGCGCGCGAGTGGGTGGGACGGCCCAGTACTGCGCAGATGTAATCCGCCGCAGCGATGAGTTTCACCATGTCCACGCCGGTTTCGATGCCGAGGCCATCCAGCAGATACAGCACGTCTTCGGTCGCCACGTTGCCGGTCGCGCCCTTGGCATACGGGCAGCCACCGAGGCCCGCTACCGAGCTGTCGAAAATGGTGATGCCGCATTCGAGCGCGGCGTAAATATTGGCGATGGCTTGACCATAGGTGTCATGCACGTGTACCGCGAGCCGTTCGATGGCAATGTGCTTGGCCACAGCCTCAATCGCCGCGCGGGTTTTGCCGGCGGTGCCGGTGCCGATGGTGTCGCAAATGGTGAATTGCTCACAGCCGATTTGCTCAAACTCACGCGCGAGCCGCGCCACGGCCTCGGGGCTGACCTCGCCCTCATACGGGCAGCCCAGGCACACCGACATATCGCCGCGCACCTTGATGCCGTGTTTTAGCGCTTCGGCGCACACTTCGGCAAAGCGCGCCACGCTTTCGGCGATGGTGCAGTTGGTGTTCTTTTTGGAGAACCCCTCGGTCGCCGCGCCGAACACCACGATCTCTTTGCAGCCAGCGGCAATGGCGGCATCCAGCCCTTTGCGGTTCGGCACCAGCACCGGGTAGGACACGCCCGCTTTGCGCCGTATGCCCGCCATCACTTGCGCGTTGTCCGCCATTTGCGGTACCCACTTGGGCGACACAAACGCCGTGGCTTGCACGTGCTGTAAACCGGCATCTTGCAGGCGGTGGATGAGTTCGAGCTTAGTGGCGGTGGACACCGGCTGGGCTTCGTTTTGTAAGCCGTCGCGCGGGCCGACTTCGACGAGGGTTACTTTTTTGGGGAGCGTGTTGGAGAAAGACATGGGATTCCTTAAGTTCGATTTGCCATAGAGGTCACAGTGGCCTGTGTGGCGAAATGGTTCGTCAATTAGCGTTTTTTCTGGGCGGATTGCTTCTTGGATTTCACCGCCGCTTCTACCCAACGCGGTTTGCGTTTTTCCAGAAAGGCGGAAAGCCCTTCTTGGCCTTCGGGCGTGGCGCGTATGGCAGCAATGCGGCGTGCGGTTTCGTCGAGCAAGGCTTCATCGATATTCGCGTGCGCCGCGAGCGGAATCAATTGCTTGGCCGCAGCCATCGCCTTGGGGCCGCTCGAATACAGCTTGGCCAGCATGCCGCCGACGGCTCCCTGCAGTTCGTCTGCTTCAACAATGTCGTGTATCAGGCCGATGCGCCAAGCTTCAGACACATCGAATTCCTCGCCGGTGATGAAATAGCGCCGCGCTTGCCGCTCGCCGATCGCGGCGATGACATACGGGCTGATCATCGACGGGATCACGCCGATTTTCACCTCAGACAAGCGAAACGTCGCCATGCGCACAGCAATGGCGATATCGCAAGCGGCCACCAGCCCCATGCCGCCGCCGCGCACCGCGCCGTGCACGCACGCGATGGTGGGCTTGGTCATGGCATACAGCGCGTGAAACATCTGCGCGGATTCTTGCGCGGCCTTTTCATTTTGCGCGCGCGAAAATTTTGCGCTGGCCTTCATGTGACCGATATCCGCGCCCGCGCAAAAGCTGGGGCCGGCACCCATCAACACCACCGCGCGCACCTTGGCGTCGGCGTCGAGCTTTTTAAGTGCCGCCGTAAGCCCGCGCGTCATCGCGGGGTCGAAAGCGTTGTGCACAGCGGGCCGGTTTAGCGTGATCGACGCATTGCCGTCGGCATCGATGCGGGTGATGACTTCGTTGCTCATACGCATTCCTTTAGTTGGCGAGGGGAGACTAATCTGTCCAAGGCAAAAATTAGAAAAAACCCTCCCTCACCCCAGCCCTCTCCCGGAGGGAGAGGGAGTAATCCCACTTCGGTTCATTCCTAACAGGGTTGCCAACGAAAATTCGGTTTGCTCCCCTCTCCCATCGAGAGAGGGGCGGGGGTGAGGGAGGATTTTGATGTTGCGCTCGCACGGGCCAGTACCGAATAGTCGTTGCATAGGCGAGATTATACGCGCCACCACGCCCCTCACCCGCCAGACCCAACCCGCTACACACCTACATGCGAAACACGCCAAACCGCGTCGGCGCAATTGGCGCATGTGCCGCAGCCGCCAAGCCCTGAGCGAGTACGAGGCGTGTGTCTTGCGGCGCGATAATGCCGTCGTCCCACAGACGCGCCGTGGCGTAGAGCGCGCTTGACTGGCGCGCATATTGTTCAAGTATCGGCACTTTGAAGGCGGCTTCGTCTTCGGCGCTCCAAGGGTTACCGGATTTTTCCAGCGCGTCGCGTTTGACTTGCGCCAGCACGCCCGCCGCCTGCTCGCCGCCCATCACCGACACGCTTGCGTTGGGCCATGTCCACAAAAATCGCGGGCTGAATGCACGGCCGCACATGCCGTAGTTACCTGCGCCAAAACTGCCGCCGACAATCACCGTGAACTTCGGCACGTTGGCGCAGGCGACAGCGGTCACCATTTTCGCGCCGTCTTTGGCGATGCCGCCGGTTTCGGCTTTTGCGCCGACCATGAAGCCGGTGATGTTCTGCAAAAACACCAGCGGCACATTGCGTTGGCAACACAGCTCAATGAAGTGCGCACCTTTCAACGCTGATTCTGAAAACAAAATCCCGTTGTTGGCGACAATGCCCACCGGCCAGCCGTCGATGCGGGCAAAGCCGGTGACGAGCGTCGCACCGTAGCGCGCTTTGAATTCGTCGAACACTGAGCCATCCACCACGCGCGCGATAATTTCGCGCACGTCAAACGGCCTGCGCGAATTGGCGGGGATGATGCCGTCGAGTTCCCCGGCGTTCAAAGCCGGGGCGACTGGCGTTGCACGATTTATATGTAAGCAATTGTTTTTATTGATGTTTTTTATGGATGTGCGCACCAACTCCAATGCGTGCGCGTCGTTGTCGGCCCGATGGTCGGCCACGCCGGAAAGCCGCGTGTGCACGTCCGCGCCGCCCAGCGCCTCAGCGCTGACGACTTCACCGGTGGCGGCTTTCACCAGCGGCGGGCCGGCGAGAAAAATCGTGCCCTGATTTTTTACCATAATGGCTTCGTCGCTCATTGCTGGCACATAAGCGCCACCGGCGGTGCATGATCCCATCACACACGCGATTTGCGCGATGCCGTCGGCAGACATGCGCGCTTGGTTATAAAAGATGCGCCCGAAGTGTTCGCGGTCGGGAAACACCTCGTCCTGACTCGGCAAATGCGCGCCGCCCGAATCGACGAGATAAATGCACGGCAAATGGTTCGCGAGCGCGATCTCCTGCGCGCGCAAATGCTTTTTCACCGTCAGTGGGTAATACGTGCCGCCCTTCACCGTGGCGTCGTTGGCGATGATCACGCAGGTGACACCGCTCACCGTGCCCACACCCGTGATGATGCCGGCGGACGGCACCGCACCATCGTAAAAATCATGCGCCGCCAGCGGCGAGAGTTCAAGAAACGGCGTGCCGGGATCCAGCAGCGCAGCCACGCGGTCGCGCGGCAGCATTTTGCTGCGGCTCACGTGCCGTGCGCGCGCCGCTTCGCCGCCGCCTTCGCGTGCGGCGTTTGTGGCGCGTTCGACCGGCGCGATTTTTTCGTACATTGCTTGCCGCGACGCCGCGAAATCTGTGCCGCTGGTGTTAAGTTTACTGGTAATGACGGGCATGTCAGGTACTCGCAAGTTCGGCTTCGTACAGCGCCACCATGTGCGCGTCGAAGCAGGCAAAAAGGATTTGTTCAAACGCACCCGTCAGCGCGGCGACACGGCACTCGCGCACCGCAATGGTGACGGCTTGGGCTAACGGATAACCGTAAACGCCGCAGCTAATGGCAGGGTAAGCAATTGATTTTATTGCGTTTTTATGCGCAAGCGCCAAGCTGGTTTGATAGCACGACGCCAGCCATTCCGCCTCGCCCTGGTTGCCGCCTTGCCACACCGGGCCGGCGGTGTGAATCACATACTTGGCGGGCAATTGGTAGCCGCGCGTGATTTTGGATTCACCCGTTTTGCAGCCGTTAAGCGTGCGGCACTCCGCCAAAAGTTCAGGCCCCGCCGCGCGATGAATCGCGCCGTCCACACCGCCGCCGCCGAGCAGCGACGTGTTCGCCGCGTTGACGATGGCGTCTACCTTGAGGGTGACTATGTTGGCTTGCCGCGCACTGAGTATCGGCATCACGCCCGTGCCAATTGAAACTCGCCGCCGGCACCGCTGGTTTTGAAGGCGCTGACTGCCGCGAGCAGCGCACGCGCCTGATCCTGCATGGATTCAGCAGCCGCTGCGGCTTGTTCGACTACGGCGGCATTCTGCTGCACCACTTGGTCCATTTGCGTGACGGCTTGATTGACCTGCTGAATGCCGCTCGACTGCTCGCGCGATGCCGCGCTGATGCGATCAATAATCGACGACACCTCGTCCACCGCACGCACGATTTCCACCATGGTTTTGCCGGCGTTTTCCACTTGGTGCGTGCCCGCTTCAACCTTGGCTACCGAATGGCCGATCAGGCTTTTGATCTGCTTGGCGGCCTCTGCGGATCGTTGCGCGAGGATGCGCACCTCGGTGGCTACCACCGCAAAGCCGCGCCCCTGCTCGCCCGCCCGCGCGGCTTCCACAGCGGCATTCAGCGCGAGGATATTGGTTTGAAACGCGATGCCGTCGATCACGCCGATGATGTCCGCGATTTTTCTGGCGCTTTCCTGAATTTCGTTCATGGTGGTGACGACTTCACCCACCGCTTGCCCGCCGCGCTTGGCCACCGCATTCGCGGCGCGGGCGAGTGTGTTCGCGTGTTCGGCGCTGCCGGTGTTTTCTTTGACGGCGGCGGTCAGTTCTTCCATGCTGGACGCGGTTTCTTCCAGCGTTGATGCCTGCATTTCGATGCGCTGTGACAGATTGGCGTTGCCCACGGCCACTTCGTCAGCCGAGCCGTGGATGACATCGGCGCTCGCGCGGATGTTGCCGACCATGCGCGTGAGATTCTCGTTCATGGTTTTCAGCGCGGCCAGCAGACGGCCAAATTCGTCTTTGCTGCGCACGTCAATGTGGGCCGTGAGGTCGCCCGCTGCTACCTGGTTAGCCAGATGCAACGCTCGCAGCAACGGCGCGCCGATGGAGCGCAAGGCAACCATCGCCAACATCACCACCAGCAGGGCGCTTATGACCGCCAGCGCAATCAGCAAATGACGCGGCGGTGCGGTGCTGGCGACCGCGTCCTGCTCACGCAAGGCAGCGGTTTTTTGCTGCATTGCAATCAGCTCGGACAAGCTGGCGACCATGCTCGCGCCAAAGGGCGTGTTATATTTTTTGCGCCACTCATTGGCTTCGTCGAGTTTGCCCTCGCTGTACAAGGCGAACCAGCGCGGACGCGCCTCTTTGTATTGCTTGAAGATGCCTTCAACTTTTTGCAGAGCGGCGAGTTCGGCGGGTGTGCGCTCGGCTGCGAGAAACAGCGCAAGATTCGATTCGATTTCTTTGGCCCATTTGATTTCGTCGTTGATGATTTTGTCGCGCGCGGCCTTGTCGGTCAGCACCACGAACTGCGGCGTCGCGTAGCGCAATTGCCACAGGGCATTTTGCGCGTTGGCCAATTGCACGGCGCCCAAGGTGTTGGCTGTGCCCAGATCCTGCACCGTACTTTTGAAGCGCAGCGTGTTGTATATGCCGGTGCCGCCCATCAGCGCCACCATCAGCATCATGGTGGCCAATCCGGCCAACAGTTTTTTACGGATAGTCATCGTCGTCTCCAGTTTGATGCGTTGTTCGCCGGTGCTGCGGGCTGTGGTGTGGGTCTACGAGCTACGAGCTTTAACGGTGCAGGTTGGCGAGACGCGCGATGGCTTCTAGCGTTTCCTGCTCCAGCGTGGCCACCAGTTGCGCCGCAGACATTTCGCGCGCCAGCGGCGCGGCTTGCCCGGCCCACATGGCCAAATAATCGGCATTGCCCGCTTTGGCGCAAGCCGCGCGCAGCGGGCCAGTCAGCGCATTCTGCGCGGGAAAGGCCAGTTGCGGTGCATCGTGTTGATTCATTTCGCGCATGAAGCGATTGGCCAAGCCGCGCGCGGGCTTGCCGGAGAATTTTTCAGTAACGAGCGTCGTGTCTTCGCGCGCCGCGAGCAGGCTTTGTTTGTGGATGGCTGGCGCGCCGCTTTCTGTACACGGCAAAAACGCAGTGCCGAGTTGCGCGCCTTGGGCACCGAGCGCCAGTACTGCGGCGATGCCTGCGCCGTCCATGATGCCCCCCGCGGCCACCACCGGAATGTTGACTGCGCGCACAATCATGCGGGTGAGCGCCAGCGTGCCGGTCATCGCGTCATAGGGATTGCGCTGGAACGTGCCGCGATGCCCCCCTGCTTCGCCGCCCTGCGCGATAATGAAATCTACGCCCAGCGCTTCGAGATGCAGGGCTTCGGCAACGCAAGTGGCGCTGCCGCCGGTTTTAATGCCGCAGGCGCGCAGTTGCTGCAGACGTGCGGCGGGCAGGTCGGCGAGGTGAAAGGTGACCACCTGCGGCTTCAAGTCGAGCGCCATATTGAGTTGTGCATTGACATCGGGCGAGTAGGGCGCGCGCACGGGCGTCGGTACGGGCAGCCCCAGCGCCTGGTAGTAGCCGGCAACGGCGTCGATAGCGCTTTGCTGCGCATCGGCAGCGATGGGCGCAGGCTGTGCGTTGACGAAAAAATTGGCGTTAACCGGCGCGCGGGTCAGGGCGCGCACCGCTTCGATGTCGCGCGCGATGGCCTCCGGCTGTGCGTAAGCAAAGCCGAACGAGCCGAGCGCACCCGCATTGCTCGCAGCGGCCACTAGCGCAGGCGTGGTGGTGCCGCCGGCCATGGGCGCCTGAATAATCGGCAGGCGGGTGCCGAGTAAATCGCATAAGGGGGTATGTAAATTTTTCATATAAATCAATGGGTTATGATGTCTCATCGAATAGCTCGCGTCCGATCAGCCAGCGGCGGATTTCGGATGTGCCCGCGCCGATTTCATACAGCTTTGCGTCACGCAGCAAGCGCCCTGCCGGGCTGTCGTTCATATAGCCCATGCCGCCGAGGCATTGTAGGGTTTGCAGCGCGAGTTCGGTGGCGCGCTCGGCGGAATACAGGATCGCGCCCGCTGCATCACGGCGCGTGATGTGGCCCGCGTCGCACGCCTGCGCCACCGCATACACATAGGCGCGGCAGGCGCTGAGCGTGGTGACCATGTCGGCGAGTTTGCCTTGCATCAACTGAAATTCGCCGATGGCCTGGCCGAATTGTTTGCGCTCATGCACATACGGCAGCGCCACATCGAGGCACGCCTCCATGATGCCCAGCGGCCCGCCGGCCAACACCGCGCGCTCGTAATCGAGGCCACTCATCAGCACATTCACGCCTTTGCCCACGGCACCCAGCACGTTATCGGCGGGCACGTCGCAATCCACGAACACCAACTCGCTGGTGCTGGAGCCGCGCATGCCGAGCTTGTCGAGCTTGGGCGAGGCGCTAAAACCTTTGAAGGCTTTTTCGACAATGAACGCGGTGATGCCGCGTTCGCTGGTTTTAGCGTAGACCACCAGCGTGTCGGCGTCGGGGCCGTTGGTGATCCACATTTTTGTGCCATTGAGGACGTAGCGGTCGCCCTTCACATCGGCACGCAGGCGCATGCTCACCACGTCCGAGCCCGCGCCCGCCTCGCTCATGGCTAGCGCGCCGACGTGCGCGCCGGAAATGAGCTGGGGCAAGTAACGCCGCTTTTGCGCGGCGTTGCCGTTGCGGCGGATTTGGTTCACGCATAGGTTCGAATGCGCGCCGTACGACAGGCCCACGGAAGCGCTGGCGCGGCTTAATTCTTCCATCGCGATGACATGCGCGAGATAGCCCATGTTGGCGCCGCCGAATTCTTCTTCGACCGTAATGCCCAACAAGCCGAGTGCGCCGAGTTGCGGCCACAGGTCGCGCGGGAAGTCGTTGGAGCGGTCGATTGTTGCAGCGCGCGGGGCGATTTTATCGCGCGAGAAGGTTTCCACGCTACTGCGTAACAGGGCTAATTCTTCATTGAGTTGAAACAAGGAATTCATAAATAATTCAATAAAATCAATTACTTATATGTATAGTGGCTATCGAGTCAAGGTGCGAATTCGTTCCAAGCGCATCGCAATGTAAGCGCCTCCTCACAAACCAGCTATTGTGCTTTGCAATATAAATCAGTATTCTCAAAAAACCCCTTGGAAATATCACGCTAAGCATACTACGCCGACGCCGTCACCATGATCATTGTGTCATCGCAACAGGCCGTCGCGCCCGCCTACCTAGCCCCATCTTTCCGGTAACCCTCGTAACCCTAGTAACGCTATGCCCTCAGCCGCCGCCCAAAAAAATTCTGACATCGCCCCGCAGGGCATGGACTATCCCCACGCAGAGCCTCCGCCACCCGGCACCGTTACTGCGGTCGCCCCCGGCGTTTTCTGGTTGCGCATGCCGCTGCCGTTTGTGTTGAACCACATCAACCTGTGGCTGCTGGAAGACGGCGACGGCTGGACCATTATCGATTGCGGTTTCGCCACCGATGAAGCCCGTGACTGCTGGACGAAAATTTTCGCGGAACAGCTCGACGGCAAACCTGTCAAGCGCGTCATCGTTACGCATTTTCATCCCGATCATGTGGGCTTGTGCGAATGGCTGTGCGAACAGCACCAAGTGATGTTGTGGATGACCAAGGCGGAATTCTTGCAGGCGCACAGTGTGTTAAAGCGCGGGGGTGCCGCCGACCCCACCGCCTTGCGCGCGATGATGACGCGCCACGGCCTCGACGAACCGCGCATGAAATGGATCGACCAGCGCGAGAATCTTTACCCGCGCGGCGTACCGGCCCTGCCCGAGGCGCACCGGCGCATGCGTGACAACGAGTCTTTTGCCATTGGTGCGCACACTTGGCGCGTGATCGTCGGCTACGGCCATTCGCCTGAACACGCGAGTTTGTATTGCGAAACGCTGGGCGTGTTTATCGCGGGCGATATGCTGCTGCCGCGCATCTCCACCAATGTCAGCGTGTGGCCCACCGAGCCCGAAGCTGATCCGGTCGGCGATTTTCTCGCCTCGCTCACGCGCTATGCGGCGTTGCCGGCCGAAACGCTGGTGCTGCCGTCGCACGGGCTACCCTTTCATGGCATCACGGCGCGTGTCAATGCGCTCTATGACCATCATCGCACACGGCTCGCGCGCGTCACCACGGCCTGCGCCACCCCGCGCGCGGCGGTGGACGTGCTGCCGGTGCTATTCGAGCGCAATTTCGACGATCACCATTTGCTGTTCGCCATGGGTGAGGCGATTGCACACCTGAATTACCTGATGCATCGCGGCACGCTACGCCGCTTTGCCCATGGCGACGGGCAACTCCGATTTCAACAAAGCAAGAGTGTTTAAATGATTACCACACAGCAACGCCCTGAGTTTAATCCGGCAGAAACCCTTCAGCTCTACGCTGACATCTCGCGCAAAAGCGCCGCGCTGCTGAAGCAGACGTTGGGTCACCTGCGCAGCGCGGGTGCGCAGCCGCCGCAACCCTTGGCCGACGAGCTGGGGATACGCCACGCGTTTTTTGAAGCGTGGCGCAACATGGCGGGCAATCCGATGTCGCTTGCGCAAACGCAAATGAAGGCGTGGCAGGACTACACCGCGCTGTGGAAAAACACGCTGTTCGATTTGGGCGGTTTGAAGCTCGCGCCGGTAGCGGAAGCGCCCAAGGGCGACCGCCGCTTTCGTCATGAAGACTGGCAAAACCGCTTTTTGTTTGATTTCATCAAGCAGTCGTATCTGATTGCGGCGCGGCATTTGCACACGGCCATGAGCGACGTGCGTGGCATGAATGATGCCGAGGCGAAAAAGGTTGAGTTCTACACGCGCCAATATATTGATGCGCTGTCGCCTTCCAACTTTGCGCTCACCAATCCCGAGGTGCTAAAAGAAACCGCGCGCACGAGCGGCAAAAATTTACTCAAAGGATTCAATAACTTGCTGGATGATCTTGCGCGCGGCGACGGGGCCAAGCTGCGCGTGAAAATGGTCGACGAAAGCCTGTTTAAGCTGGGGGAAAACATCGCTGCCACGCCGGGCAAAGTGGTGTTCCAGAACGAGTTGATTCAACTGATTCAATACGCGCCGCTGACTAAAACCGTGTATCGCCGGCCCATCGTTATCGTGCCGCCGTGGATCAACAAATACTACGTGTTTGATTTGCGCGAGAACAATTCCTTTGTGCGCTGGGCCGTGGCGCAGGGGCACACCGTGTTCATGATTTCGTGGATCAACCCGGATGCGCGCCACGCCGACAAAACCTTTGAGGATTACGTCAACGAAGGTACGCTGGCCGCAGTGGATGCCGCATTGGCGGCTACCGGCCAGCCGGACCTCAATCTTGTTGCGTTTTGCCTCGGCGGCACGCTCGGCGCAGCGACCTTGGGCTATCTCGCCGCGAAAAAGCAAAAGCGTATCGCCAGCGTGACGTTTCTCGCGACGCTAATCGACTTTGATCAAGCAGGCGAGCTGAAAATATTCATCGACGAAAAGCAGGTCGCGGCGCTTGAAAAGCGCATGCAGAAGCGCGGCTATCTCGAAGGCGCGGAAATGGCCACCACCTTCAACATGCTGCGCGCCAATGATTTGATCTGGTCGTTTGTGGTGAACAATTACCTGATGGGCCGCACGCCGATGCCGTTTGATCTGCTCTACTGGAACGCCGATTCCACGCGCATGCCGGCCGCCATGCACAGCTTCTACCTGCGCAATATGTATCTCAATAACCTGCTGCGCGAGCCGGGTGGTTTGACGTTCAACGATACGCCGATTGATCTTGCCCAAGTCAAAACCCCAGCGTTCTTCATGGCCACCATCGAAGACCATATCGCGCCGTGGAAAACCGTTTTCGCCGGATCACGTGTGTTAAGCGGCCCGGTGCACTTTGTGCTCGGCGGCTCCGGCCACATTGCCGGCACCGTCAACCCGCCCGCCGCCAACAAATACGGCTACTGGAAGAACGACAAATCCACGGATGACGCTGACGCTTGGTTCGCCGGCGCGCAACAACACACCGGTTCTTGGTGGAGTGACTGGCAGCAGTGGGTGGATCAGTATGGCGGCGGCAAAGTGCCTGCGCGGGCACCGGGGCAATCGGCTAAAGGCAAACTGAAGGTGCTGGAAGATGCGCCGGGGTCTTTTGTGCGGGTGCGGCTGGATGGGGGTGGGGTGTAAGGATGTCGGTGAGCGAAGTGAACCGCATCGTTCGCGCTGCCTGCAAAGGTAAACAGTATGGCTACTGCAAACTCGGGTAAAAACTCAGCGCCGTGTTGCCCAATATCCACGCCTGATCGTCAGCGCTCAAATGCGCCAGCGCTTTTTTCGATTCTTCGAGGCGCGGTTTGATGCCGCCAAACTTGGGATGCGCCGGGTAATTAGAGCTCCACATGATCCGCTTCGCGCCGTAAACCTCGACTAGTTTGGTATACAACTGCGCCGGCGTGCCGCCGCCTTCGCGCGCAGCGGCGATGTTGTTGATGGCCGTTTTGATGAACACATTGGGGTTTTGGGCCAATGCAAACAAGGGTGCCAGCACATCGTAAAGCGGTGGCGCGCCGACCTTGTGTCCCCACGCGTGCTCGAACGCCACGCGCACGCCCGGGTACTTTTCCATCGCGGGCAAGACTTTGGAAATTTCATGCACACGGTCGTTGATCGCCAGCGGCAGCTTCAGCTTTTCAATGCGCGCCCACAGCGCAAAGGTTTCGGGTTTGCCCAATGAACTTTCCGCCAGCCGTCCACGCATAAAGCGAATGCCGGCCACACTTTGTTTTGTCACCTGTTCTTCCAGCAGATCGGGCGACTTCGGGTCCATCGGGTCGAGCACTACTACGCTGGCAAAGCGCTGGGGGTATTTCACGCATGAATCAATGGTGTAGCTGTTGTCGTATTCGTAGACAAAATACGCCTGCACCAGCGTGGCTTTATCAACGCCCGCCTCGTTCATCATCGCGGCCAACCCCTCGGTCGTGGTCAGCGGCCATTCGGTTTGGCCGATTTCGCTGATGGTGGGGATAGACCCGGCGCGTGCGGTGTCGCGCAGTTGCGGATAATTTTTGCGGTCATCGGTGAAGACGTGTACGTGGGTGTCTACGATCATGATGAGTGACGAATGGGGTTGCGGAAGGCGCTAAACATACCACAGCGGCATCGGAGGGGCCTGTAAGATCGCAACGCGAAAAATACAATTGCGCAATGAAATCAGTGCTTAATGCGTTTTGTTGCATATAGCGAGCGGGGCCAATGCCGCATCGTGCTCAGTATGACGTGCCCAGTGTCAGCCACAGCAAGCGCCGCTCAACCGGACGGAAATGAAGGTCGGCGACCGGCGCGCCGCGCCGCCCTCTGCTCCGCTTCAAGTATGCACCGGTCCCGGAGGGCGAGGGCTTGTTCCCCTCTCCCTCCGGGAGAGGGGCTAGGGGTGAGGGAAGATGTTGATGTTTCATAAAGACTGAATAGAGACGAATTTTCATTACAACTACTTTACGGCCACGCTGTTGAGCAGGGCTTCGTTTTTAAATAGGGGACAGACCACGTTTTTGCAATCAACTGACGCCAATGCCGATCAAAACGATGGTCAGGTTGTTGTCGTTGCTTCACTTAAAAACGGAGCAGCCGCATGCTCAGCTAAACCGTGACGTTTGACGGTACGCGGTCGGTACCGTTAAACTAATACCATATCGAATTTGTCGGATAATGGGTTACGTGTAGACTTTTATCGGTAAATATCGATTCTTTCGAACGATTGCGGAGCAAAAAACCATGAGTATTCAAGACGATATCAAAGCGCAAATCAGCAAAAACAAAGTCATGCTGTATATGAAGGGTTCGCCGGATTTTCCGCAGTGCGGCTTTTCAGCGAATGCGGTCAACATTTTGCGTGAGTGCGGCGTCGCTGACATCGGCTCGGTCAACGTGCTGGAAAATCCTGACATCCGTCAAGGCATCAAGGCGTTTTCCAACTGGCCCACGATTCCGCAGCTTTATGTGAACGGCGAGTTCGTCGGGGGTTCGGACATCGTGACCGAGATGTATCAAAGCGGCGAACTGCAAAAAATTCTCAAATAGGTGCCGCCATCATTCGCTGGGCCCAACAAAAGGGGAGCCTTGCTCCTCTTTTGTTTTTGCAACACCGTTCGTTGATGGGCTACCGCTACGGTAACTTCTGCACGGTTGCACCGCCGGCATCCTTCCAGGCATCAAATCCGCCCGGCACCAGCCGCGCCTTGTAGCCAGCCTGCGTCAGATAATCAACCGACGCATTGCTGATCGAGCGCCCATGCGCGCAAAACAACAGGATTTCCTTGTCTTTGGGCAACGCCCCACTCCACTCAGCGATCTTGTCCGGATCAAAGCGACGGGCTGACGGCATGGTGAGCGTGTCTTTGTCGTAATCGGCGTTGCGCCGTAAATCGAGCACGACAGCATCACCGGGCTGCGCCAGCACTTTTTTCATATCCGCATATGAAATCACGCGCGGCGTCGAAGGCTGCTTGGGGGCATCCGCATCCGCAGCGAACACTGCTGAAACGGGCATAAAAAACCCAACAAAAACAAATAGATGCGAAATAAAGCGTTTCAAGGTGATCTCCTCAACGGGCGGCGGCAGGTTAGCGTGCGCCCAGCGCGTATTGTATGACCAGCACCAGTGCAATAACAAACAGCAGCCGCAGCAGCCAGCGGCGATAGGTTCCCGCGTCGATGCGGTCGCGGATTTTAATACCGTAGAGCGTGGTCATGGTGGCAACCACGGCAAACGGTAAGGTCACTGCCCATTGCACCCAAGTCACGCCGCCCTGCGCGGTCAGAATCACCATTTGCGTGGGCTTGCCCACCGTAAAACACAGATTGAGAATTTGCACAAAGCTGGTGCGATCCACATTCAGCGACAGCAAATACATCAGCAACGGCGGCGCAGCCACGTTAGCGGCCCCTTCCGACAAGCCCGCCAGCAGGCCGAACCCCACGCCGGAAGCCACCCGGTGGCGCGGCACAAAGGCCCACGCCACGCGACCCAGATGATCGAGATACAAGTACAGCACGATCACGCCCGCCAGCAACAGCGCAAACGGAAAGCCCGGATACGCCACAAACAATTTCGCCCCGACGCCCGCGCCCGCCAGCATGCACAGGGGCATGAACCAATAGCGCCGCAGCGTGTGCATGAACGGCCCCGACATCACAATGTTGGTCACTGTGGTAGCCACGCACGGCAGCAACACCAAAATCACCGCAGTGCGCATATCCGTAACCGCTGCGATCATCGGCGTCGCCAACATGGGAAACCCCAAGCCCAACGCGCCCTGCACCGCGCCCGCAAACGCCAGCACCAGTGCGACCCAAACCAGCGTCATCAGTGAAAGTGGCTCGAAGCCGGGCACGAATTGCTTTCAAATAATCCGGGAATGAAGGTATGACACCCAGCGCTGCAACCAAACCCGTGCAGACATCGCTGAGTTTCCTACTTCAGCGCCTTTCGCGCCTTCGCTATCGCCAACTTGACTCGCGCCGGTGCGGTGCCGCCGATGTGCGCGCGCGCATTGAGTGAGCCTTCGAGCGTGAGCGACGCGTAAACGTCGTCACCAATCAACGGCGAAAACTGCTGCAGTTCGGGCAGGGTTAAATCGGCCAAATCGCATTGACGGGCCTCGCAAAAACGCACGGCCCGTGCCACGGCTTCATGCGCTTCGCGAAACGGCAAGCCCTTGCGCACGAGGTAATCGGCCAAATCGGTTGCCGTTGCAAAACCCTGTGCAGCCGCAGCGCGCATCGCGTCTTTATTGACGCTGATACCGGGCACCATTTCAGCAAACACGGCTAGGCTGGTGCTAACGGTATCAATGGTGTCGAACAACGGCTCTTTGTCTTCTTGATTATCTTTGTTGTAGGCCAGCGGCTGGCCTTTCATCAACGTCAACAACGCCGTGAGATGGCCATACACACGGCCGGTTTTCCCGCGCACCAATTCAGCCACATCGGGGTTCTTCTTCTGCGGCATGATCGATGAGCCGGTGCAAAAACGGTCGGCAATATCAATAAAGCCGTAGCGCGGGCTCATCCACAAAATCAGTTCTTCGCAAAAGCGCGACAGATGCATCATGTTCACGGCGGCGCACGCGCAAAACTCGATAGCAAAATCACGGTCAGACACCGCATCCAACGAGTTTTCGCACACCCCGTCAAAACCCAGCGCCTTGGCTACCATTTGGCGGTCGATGGGGTACGAGGTGCCCGCCAGCGCTGCAGCGCCCAGCGGCAACCGGTTCACCCGCTTGCGGCAATCCGCATAGCGCGCGGCATCGCGGGCGAGCATTTCGTAATACGCCATCAGGTGGTGGCCAAACGTCACCGGTTGTGCTACCTGCAAATGGGTGAAGCCCGGCATCACCGTATCGGCGTGTTTTTCCGCCATATCCAGCAACGCACTTTGCAGAGCGCGAATTTGATCGATGATGTGATCAATGGCGGCCCGCAAATACAGGCGTATGTCGGTCGCCACCTGATCGTTGCGCGAGCGCGCAGTGTGCAGGCGTTTGCCGGCGTCGCCCACCAAGTCGGTCAGGCGCCGCTCAATATTCAGATGCACATCTTCGAGATCCAGCGACCACACAAAGGTGCCGGCGCGGATTTCACTGCGGATTTCACCCAAGCCCCGCTCAATCGCTGCAAGATCGCCCACACTGATAATCTCTCCCGCGCGCAGCATGCGCGCGTGGGCGATGGATCCGTCGATGTCAAATTCCGCCAAGCGTTGATCAAAGCTGACCGACGCCGTAAAGCGTTTGACCAGATCAGAAACCGGCTCGTTGAAGCGGCCTGACCAAGGTTTGCTGGCGGCAGGCGGGTTGACGTGGGTGGCGGGGGTGAAAGGCGTGGGCGATGCGGGCATAATGATGAAGCACTGTGTGATGAAGCTTGCGCTAAACGCGATCCGGCAGGCGGCGCAATAGACGGGAACGCAATGAATGAAAACTGGCGCGCCGATACCCGTAGCCGCCACCGTTGTTACAGTGGCTACAGGATGCTGCGTACGACGAGTATGATGTGGCCATGTCACGAAGTATAAATCAAAACCCCCTCGCTCACGCCGGGCAAATGCGCAGCGGTACGCCGCAAAATGCGTACGGCAGTGCGCTGCTGCACACGCTGCCACACTTTCGCAACCTTGGCATACTGCTTCGCATCCTGATTAGCGTAAACGTCATTGCTTTGGTCGCAGTGATTATTAAGAGTCCCACCCTCGCGGCGATGGGTGGGCAGTTGATGGAAGTGGCGGCGCTCGTCGAGCCACTGCTGATTCTCATCTTGGTCATGTTGTATTTGTTGAACGGCATGCTGGCGCGCCTGCCCTACGTGGCGGGCGCCGCAGCGGTGATGGGCCTCGCGCTGCTGGCAACCACGGCGCTTTATGGCCTGACCTATCGGCACCTGCCAATAGAACTGTCGGGCATAGCGCGCTACTGGCTGCTGGTGGGGCTGGTGACGGCGTTGTTGCTGGTTTACTTTGATCTCAGGGGGCGCGCGCTGTCGCCGGCATTGTCTGAAGCGCGCTTGCAGGCGCTGCAGGCGCGCATCCGGCCGCACTTTTTGTTTAACAGCATTAATGCGGTGCTGTCGCTGATCCGGCAGGAACCCAAACGCGCCGAAACCGCACTGGAAGATATGGCGGAACTCTTTCGCGTGCTGATGGCCGACAACAGCGAGTTGACGCCGCTTTCGCGCGAGATTGAATTGTGTCGCCAATATTTGGGGCTGGAGCAGTTACGTCTGGGCGAGCGACTGAAGGTGGAGTGGCGCATAGACCACATGCCCGCCGACGCGCTGATCCCGCCGCTGGTATTGCAGCCGCTACTCGAAAACGCGGTGTATCACGGCATCGAGCCACGCACCGAACCAGGCGTCGTCAACATCAACGTCTATGCCAGCCGCGGGGAAGTGCATGCCGTGTTGCGCAACCCGTATGCGCCCGACAGCGACAATCATGTGGGCAATAAAATGGCGCTCGGCAATATTCGCGAGCGTTTGCAACTGCATTTTGACGCCGAAGCGAGCCTCACCTCGCGTATGACCGACAATGTTTACCAGGTTCATATCATCATGCCGTATCGAACAGAACGCGGTGTCGCAACGACATGACCACCGTACCGCCGCCCCAGTTACGTATCGCCATTGTCGACGACGAGGCGCCCGCGCGCAGCCGTCTGCGTGATTTGCTATCCGACTGCGCTGAAAAACAGCCGCTGGAAATCGTGGGCGAAGCCGGCGACGGTGCGACAGCCATCGAATTAATCTCTGCCCGGCCCTGCGATGTCGTGCTGCTGGATGTGCGCATGCCCGGTATGGACGGCATTGAAACTGCGCAACATTTGCGCAAGCTCGACAATCCGCCAGCGATTATTTTTGCCACCGCTTACGACGCCTATGCCCTCAAGGCGTTTGAGGTGCGCGCCATCGATTATCTGCTTAAGCCCATACGCGCGGCGCGGCTGGCGGAAGCCCTAGCGCTGGTTCGCACCCAACAGCCCCCCCCGGCTGAAGCCCTCGCTGAGTTGCGCCGCACGCCGCGCAGCGCCTTGTCGGCCAGCGAGCGCGGCAAAGTGCATTTGATCCCCGTCGCCAATATTCTGTATCTGCGCGCCGAGTTGAAATACGTCACCGCGCGCACCCGCGAGCGCGAGTTTTTGCTCGACGAATCACTGACACGGCTTGAAGAAGAATTCGGCGCGCAGTTTGTGCGTGTGCATCGCAGTTGCCTCGTGGCACGCGCGGCGATTCAGGGTTTTGAACGCGGGGTGGCCGACGGCGCGGGCGGCGAGACCACTCATTGGGAGGTGCTGCTCAAGAGCCTAGAAGAGCGTATTCCGGTCAGCCGGCGCCAGCAACACATTGTGCGGGATATACAAAAAAATCAATAAAATCAATTAGTTATATCTTCTGACTACTATCGCACGGCTACTGCAACACAAAGCGCTGCACCCGCCGCCCAAATCCCGCCTCGGCCGTATACAAATGGCCTTTGGAATCAATCGCAATATTGTGAAGATTGCGGAACTCACCGGGCTGGCGACCGGGGCGGCCAAAGGTGCCGAGCTTGCGGCCATCGTCACGCGACAGAATGTACACCTCAGAGTTCGATCCGTCGGCCACCATCAGGTAGCGCTGTTGTGCATCGCGTGAAATCGCGATGTCCGCCAGCGGGCCGCTCAGTGTTTGCGCTTCGATAAAAAACTCGCGCAGAAATTTGCCGCTGCCCTCAAACACTTGAATGCGGTTATTCGGGCGATCGCACACGTAGACCATGCCGTCACGTGCGCGGCGCACGCAATGCGGGTTGCCGAATTGTTTGGACGGCGCAGCACCCGGTTTGTAGGGCGGCTGCTTGGCATCGTCCGGTACCGCGCCATACGCACCCCAGTGACGCTTGTAGGCGCCGGTAATCGCGTCGAACACCACCACACGATGGTTGGTGTAACCGTCGCCTACGTAAATTTCATTCGCGGCGGCGTCGGATTCAATCGCCGCAGGTGAACCGAGCTGCGTGCGGCTGTTGCTGCCTTCGGATTTACCGGGCTTGCCGATTTGCAAAATGAACTTGCCTTCGCGCGTGAACTTGAGCACATGGTGATCGGCATTGTCGTTGCCCGATATCCACACAAAGCCTTGGCTATCGACATGAATGCCATGCTCTTGCGCTGGCCAGTCGTAACCCTGGCCGGGGCCGCCCCAGCCGCGCACCGTTTTACCCTCAGGGTCGTACTCGATCACCGGCGGCGCGGAGACACAGCAACGATTGGTGGGCGGACTTTGATCGCGGCCTTTTTCATCGGCATGCAGGGTGCGCGGGCGATGCAGCACCCACACATGATCTCGATTGTCGACCGCCACACTGGACACTTGCCCAAAAATCCAGTTATCGGGCATGGCTTTCATCCACAACGGGTCAACGTGGTAACGCGGCAGCGATGCGCCACTGCTTTGCCCCTCGCTTTGCGTCGGCTGCTGCGCGCAGCCGATCGCGGTAATCACACCCGCCATCGCCACAGCGGCCACGACAGCGCGCCAATTCGCAGTTTTCAAATTCGCAGTTTTCAAATTCGCGATTTTCATTTTGACTCCCCCTGTGAGTAATTACGACATCGTTTTCAGCATGGTAAGCGTCGTTGTCATCGCACACAACAATTAAATTCGCATTAAAAACAAATGCTTATGACGACACCTCTTGCAGCGTAACCCCGCGCAAGGTAGCGCTACGTTTAAGTGATGAACGCAATACACCACTTGATCAGTGGTGCAGGTGGGGGAGTTTGAGGTGAAGTAACCGTTACAATAGTGGCCGTTTCCCCAAAGGCTGCTCATGAAAAACCAACAAGTCCTGCTCGCTGCCCGCCCTACCGGCGCAGTGGAAGAAAGCCATTTTAGTATCGTCGAATCTGATATGCCGCGCGCCAACGAAGGCGAATTCGTAGTACGTGCGCACTATCTCTCGCTCGACCCTTACATGCGCGGGCGCATGGACGCCGAAAAGTCCTACGCTGCCAAAGCCGAAGTCGGCAAGGTGATGGTCGGCGGCACGGTGGGCGAAGTCGTCGAGTCGCGCCACGAGAAATTTGCGGTGGGCGACTTTGTGGCTGCGGGCATCGGCTGGCAGCAATTTGGCGTCAGCAACGGCGCAGGCGTGCGCAAGGTTGATCCCAAAGTGGCACCGCTATCCGCTTACCTTGGTGTTGTAGGCATGCCGGGCGTTACCGCATGGGTAGGGCTAAACGAACACGGCAAACCCAAGCCCGGCGAGACGGTGGTGGTGTCCGCCGCCAGCGGCGCGGTGGGTAGCGCAGTCGGCCAACTCGCCCAGTTAAAGGGCTGCCGCGCCGTCGGCATCGCGGGCGGCAAAGCCAAATGTGATTACGTCGTCAATGAACTGGGCTTTGATGCTTGCGTCGATTACAAAGCGGGCGATCTCGATGCCGCGTTAGCAGCGGCGTGCCCCAAGGGCGTGGATATTTATTTCGACAACGTTGGCGGCCCCACGCTCAACGCCGTGCTCAACCACATGAACCACTTCTCGCGCATCCCCCTGTGCGGACAAATTTCCGGCTACAACGACGCGAGCGCCTTGGCCATCAGCAATATGCGCAGCTTTCTGGTGAACCGTATTGCGCTGCGCGGCTTTATCGTTTCCGATCACATGGCTTTGTGGCGCCCCGCGCTGGCTGAATTAAGTCAGCTTGTACAAGGCGGCCAACTAAAATACCGCGAGAGCATCGCCGCAGGGCTGGAGAATGCGCCCAAAGCGTTTATCGGCTTGCTGGCCGGGAAGAATTTCGGCAAGCAGTTGGTGAAGTTGGTATAAAAATACTCAATAAAATCAATTAGTTACAGAAAAACCACAAACAACATGACAACTACCCCCGCCCCTAAAACAGATACCTGGATAGTCAAAGAATTCCGCTTCCACACCGGCGAAACGTTACCTGAAGTGAAGCTGCACTACACCACGGTAGGCGCGCCCACGGGTGAACCGGTGTTGATTCTGCACGGCACCACCGGCTCAGGCACCAATTTGCTCAACGCGAATTTCGGCGGCGAGTTGTTTGGGCCTGGGCAACCACTGGATGCGAGCCGCTACTACATCATTTTGCCGGATGCGCTTGGCGTGGGTAAATCGAGCAAGCCATCCGATGGTTTGCGCATGTCGTTTCCGCGTTATAACTACGACGATCAAATCACCGCGCAGTACCGGCTGGTGACGGAGCATCTGGGCGTGAAGCGTTTGCGGGTGCTGATCGGCAACTCCATGGGCGGCATGCAGGTGTGGCTGTGGACGCAGAAGTACCCGGACATGATGGACATTGCCGTGCCGATGGGCGCGCTGCCCACGGAAATGTCGGGACGCAACTGGATGATGCGGCGGTTTATTGTGGAATCGATACGCAACGACCCGACCTGGATGAACGGCGAATACACCACGCAACCCAAGAGCGCGAAATTCGCCCACGTGTTTTACACCATCGCCACCAACGGCGGCAGTCACGGCCACTATAAGGCTGCGCCCACGCGCGAGGCCACCGATCAGGCACTGGCGAAACGCTTGAGCGAGCCGTTTAACGCTGACGCCAATGATTTCATTTACGGCTGGGAATCGTCACGCGATTACAACCCCGCGCCGGGGCTAGAGCGCATCAAGGCCACCCTGCTGGCGATTAACTCAGCCGACGATGAGCGCAACCCGGCGGATCCGCCGCTGCTGCAACGCGAAATCAAGCGCGTGAAAAATGGCCGTGCACTGATTATTCCTGCAAGCGAGCAAACCGCCGGGCACGGTACCACGGGCCAAGCGCGGTTGTGGAAGCATGAGTTGGCGGCGTTGCTGCAAACGGCGCCGCGCGGCGGCCAATAAACAACGCGTGCCACAACAAGATTGGATAGCGCATGCAATTCGTAGTCAGCTTTCTGACGGCGTTGACCTTGGCCAGCGCGTGCGCGGTGTCCGCGCACGCGCAGAATTTCCCCACTAAGCCGTTACGGTACATTGTCCCATTCGCACCCGGTGGCGGGCAGGATTTGGTCGGGCGCGCACTGGCACCGCGTCTTGCTGAAGGCTTCGGCCAGCAAGTGTTCATCGACAACCGACCCGGTGGCGGCACCATCCTCGGCGCGGAGCTGGCGGCGCGCGCACCGGCGGACGGCTACACGATATTCATGGGATCGAACACGTCGATGTCGATCAATCCAAATCTGCATGCCAAGCTGCCGTATGATCCGCTGCGCGATTTTGCACCGGTAACGCGCATTGCGATCTTGGCAAACATGCTGGTGGTGCATCCGTCGATGCCGGTGCGCTCGTTAAAAGAGTTCATCGCGTTGGCTAAGGCGCGGCCCGATCAATTGAACTACGGCTCGTCGGGCACAGGCACGCCAGCGCATTTGGCGGGCGTGATGTTCAACGATGCGGCGGGTGTGAAACTGGTGCACGTGCCGTACAAGGGCAGTTCGCCGGCGCTGACGTCTCTGGTTAGCGGTGAGACGCAGCTCATGTTCGGCACGCTGACCTCTACGTTGCAGTTTGTGCGCAATCAGCGTCTGCGCGCGCTGGCGGTAACCAGTTTGCAGCGCTCACGCGCGTTGCCGGATTTACCGACGGTGGCGGAGTCGGGCTACGCGGGTTTTGAAGCGATTACCTGGTACGGTGCGTTCGCACCGGCGGGCACGCCGCCCGCCGTGGTGACGCGGCTGCACAGTGAATTCACCAAAGTACTCAACAGCGCCGATTTCAAAAGCTGGCTGTTCAGCCAAGGCGGCGAAGTCGCACCCGGCACGCCAGAAGAATTGCACGCCCAAGTGAAGCGCGAGCTGGCACTGTACGGCCCGATCATCAAGAAATCTGGCATGAAAGCGGATTGAGGACTTATTAAAAATGTCAATAAAATCAATCAGTTACATATTTACCGGCTCAATGCTTTCGATGCTCGCACTGACGCAGGCCGTGGCGCAAAGCTATCCAACCCGCGCCATACGCCTGATTGTGCCGTCCGCGCCCGGCGGCGGCACGGACATCGTGGGCCGCACCATCGCCAACAAGCTCACCGAATATTTGGGCCAGCAAGTGGTAGTCGACAATCGCGCGGGCGCGGGCACCATTATCGGCATCGACATCGCGGCAAAAAGCCCGCCTGATGGCTACACACTGCTGGTGGGGCTATCCACGCTATCGATCAACCCCAGCATGTTTGCCAAGCTGCCGTATGACGCGCTACGCGATCTGGCGCCGATCAGCCATATGGTTTCGGTGCCGAACGCGCTGGTGCTGCACCCTTCGGTGCCAGCGCGCACGGTCAAGGAGTTGATCGCGCTCGCGCAAGCCAAGCCGGGTGCACTCAATGTCGGCTCAGCGGGCAGCGGTACCGCGCCGCATTTATCGCTGGAATTGTTCACGACTCTGGCGAAAGTCAGTATGGTGCATGTGCCGTATAAAGGCTCTGGCAACGCGATTATTGCGAATCTCGCTGGCGAGGTGTCGCTGTCGTTTCCATCACTACCCACCACGTACCACTACATCAAAGCCAACCGGCTGCGTGCGCTGGGTGTCACTACCGCGAAGCGCACGCCCGCGTTGCCCGACGTGCCGGCCATCGGCGAAGCGCTGCCGGGCTATGAGACTACGCAATGGTTCGGCCTGCTCGCGCCCGCCGGCACGCCGCGCCCAATCATCGACCGCATCCATCAGGAAACCGTGCGCGCGCTGAAAACGCCAGAGGTGATTAAACAATTGGCGGGTGAAGGCGCAGATATCGTCGCTAGTACGCCGGAGGCGTTCGGTGCCTACATTAAATCCGAAACGGAGAAATGGACGCGGGTAATCAAGGCCGCGGGCATCAAACCACAGTAGCCGCTATCGCTATGGCTATGGCTATTGCTATGGCTCGCGCAGCCGCAACTATCAGAAGCGGTAGAACAGCGAGAAGTTCAGCTTGTCGTGGCCGCGCGGCGTACCGCCCGCGATGCCGTTGAGCACGTGCGCGTAGGTCAGCGACACGTCGAGGCCTTTTTCCCAATTCCAGCGCGCACCAAAACCGGCGCTGGCGGCATTGTCGTTTTCCGTGACGCCGACCACCGGCGCAATGTGCTTGCGGCGGCCAAAATCCGTGAACGCAAAGGGCAGTATGCCCGCGTACACGGGCGGCGCATTGGCTTCGACGGTGGCGGTGTAGCCGCGATCGCCCGTGCCTTCACGCTCTTTCAGACCGCGCACGCTACCCACGCCGCCGACACCGAACTGCTCGCCGGGGATCAGAAAATCATTGGTGTACTGGCCACGCAATTTTGCCGTCAGACTCCAGCGATTGGCGAAGTTATATTGCGCATCGGATTCCCAACGCATGAGGGCCCAACGCGGATCGGCCCCGGCGCGCGAAATCGTATAGGCGGTGGTTTCATTGCCGCGCCCACCGCCGATATTGGCCACGTATTCGACGTTGCCACCGACACTGCCCCATTGCTGGTCGTAGCGCGCGGCATAGCGCAGTGACAAGGGCATGCTGCCCACCGTCGCCTTGGGCAATGCGCCCGCAGCGAACGACACCGAGTTTTCAAAGTAACGCGAGTCTATCGCCAGCGATACGTTGTGTGAAATCGTGCGGAACTTGGGCAGCGCGTAAGTCGCGCGCGCGCCAAAAAATTGCCCTTTGCCGCTAACGCTAAAATTCACCCCGCCCACACCCACCGTGCCGGTATCGACATCGGATTTGGTCCAGTACGCGCTGATCGCGGTGTTGTAAGCGTAAAGCGGTGCCCAATAAAACACGCCGTATTGCTTGACCTTGCTCAGATGATCCGGCGACGTGGTGTAGGCCACGGTTAACGCGTGATCGAGATCAAACAGGTTGCTGCGCTGGTGCCCGATGGTCAGGCGTGAATAACCGGTGTTGCGGTTGAGATTGTTGTCAAAATCGCGTGTGCCGCCGGTCAAGCCCACAAAGGTTTGCGCCGCAGGCACGTCGCGCACATTGATATCGGCGTCAATGTGATCGGGCTTGGCGCTTTCTTTGAATTGCACGGACAGCCGCTTGGCCGGGTGCTCATTGGCGAGTGTAATTTGGCGAGCCAAATCCTGAATGTCTGGCGAGCCGCCCGGTGCGAACGCGGGCAGGCTGCGCAGAATGTTCTCGCGCGAAAAATGCTTGTTGCCCGATACGCTGGCGTTGGCCAGCGCGAACTTCAGCACCCGCAATTTCAGTTCGCCGGACTCCGGCTTTTGCGCCGGTACGATAACGCGATGGAAGGCTTGGCCGGTGTCGCGGATGGCTTTTTCCAGCGTGCTCGCCGCAGCCTCAATGGAAGCCAAATCATTGTGCGGCCCCAAGTGCGGTGCCAGCAGTGCCTGTGTTTCAGTTTCGGAAAGCGGGTTATCGCCTTCAACCACAAAGCGCTTGATGTCGAGCAAGGGCGCACTTGCCGCAGCCGTTGATTGGCACCAGCCGGGCGCGGCATGAAACAGCAGTGGAATGGACAGCGGGATGGACAGCGAGAGCGCCAGCGGCGCTGCCAGAACTCCCGTAACTAATTGTTTTTTAAGCATATTTTCCTCTTGGCCCTTGATCACATTTCACAGATCAAGCCGCCCGAGCTGTCGCCCAGCGTTTCCAGCAGGCGCAACGTTTTTTCGTCAAAACTTTCCGGTGCCGGGATGGGATCTTGGCTCATGAACAGCGGCACGCGCGTCAGGCGCGCCGGCGTATTGCCGCCGACAGCGAGATAACCCGCTTCATTGCGCGCCAGATCGACGCCGCGATTATTGCCGCTGAGCAGCACTACGTGTCCGTCACGCACATTGACGTAAAGCCCCGCAGGTGTGCCGTTCAGGTTCACGACCCCGAAGTAATCTTCTTCGATCTTGATCTGGTCGGGGCGCGGCGCAGGTTCGTTGGTGAAGAATGGCGGCACGGCATCCAGCAACGCCACGCTGTTTTGTAACGCGTTGAACACCGCCGCGCGATTCAGCGGAATCACCAAGGATTGATTCGCCGCATCCAGCGCAATGGCGCCTTCCCACAGTTGCGCGTAGACAAAATCCGCGCATTTTTTGGCCACGCATTCCTGCACCACACGCGCGTCGAAGCCCGTGCCGCGTATGCCAATGGTGGAGCCGCCGGCGGTATAGCGGAACGAGTTGGCATCCCGCTTGGCCAGCAATCCGGTCAACGTGCGCGCTGTGCCTTTGATGAGACGCACCGCAAAATTGCCGGTGTCAGCTTTTTCGCCGGTGAAGCGCACGTTCTCCAACTGAAATTCCGACTCGGCGGCGACCGTCACGCGCGTTTCATCGCGAAATATCAGCACCGCATGCGCGCTCTTTTCGGTGCGTATCGATTCACCGGTAAACAATGAAGCGCCGCGCGTCGCCACGCGCGTCTGCTTGTTGACGCCGACGATCAACGCCGTGCCACTGATAACCGCTACGCGCGCCACCACCGGGTCCGCCGCAGCAGGCGGCGGCTTGGCACCGGGGCGCACCTCTTTGGCACAATCGGCGTCGCAAATGCGTACATCAAACGATGTGCCGCGGATACCAATCGTTGCGGCCGTAGTGTTAACCCGCACGGCATCCGGCTTGGCTCGACCAATGGCACCGGTGATTGCGCGCAAGCCGCCTTTGAGCAGGCGGAACACCGTCGCCTCTTGCCCTGCTGTGCTGTTGAACTGATCAATGGCGAACGTGGTGTTGGGACGCAACGTCATTTTGCCGCCGTCGGGAAACGCGATAATGGCAAAACCCTTGGCGCCGGTGTTCAGCACATCGCCTTCGTTCAGCACGTCACCTTTGTTCAAAAATCGCGGCGACTGCCCGCTTTGCTGCGCGCTTGCCAACCCCTGCGCAAACTCGATCTGCCCGGCGGGCGCAGCAAACGCCTGCGAAGCCGCCAACCACAGCGCGGCCCATAATCCGCCACGGCACCTGCGCAACAAGGCTTGCAGAGTTAGAAGCATATCGGCGCCCTTCTGACGGGTTCGTCTTGATCTTGTTCGTCGGGCTCCAAACCGGCAATAACGCCGCTTTGCGTGCCCAATCCAGCCAGCACGTTGCCCGTGCTGGCGCCGCCGACAATCGATGATATCAGCCCCGTTCCACCCGCCACTTTTGCGCCGCCGACATTGTCGGTTTTAACTACTTCGCCGATGAGGGTTTGCAAGCCCACGGCAGTGATTGCAGCCAATGCGCCCACACCCGAACCGCCCGTGACGAAAATACTGTTCGCGGTGATGTTCTGAGTACCCGCCGATACCACTTGCGCTATCGCATTGGTGCCGGTGCCGCCGACAACGTTGATATTGCCGTTGACCACAATATTTTGGTTGATGGGGTCAATCTGCGCCAGCGTGTTGTCGCCGGCACCACCGCGTACGTCGAGATTGCCGTTCAGCACCTGAATCGTCTGCACATTTGAGGATTTAATTTCCGAGCGCGAACCTGTGTTGCCGGTTTGCACCAGCATCGACTTGGCGAAGATGTTTTGATTCACCGCGCCGATGCGCGACAAGCCGGATGCGGCGACATCGCCCACCGTCAAACGACCGTCGATGAGTGACGAAAACGTTTGCTCGGGATAATCCACAAAAAGCGACTGATTCGCGCCGGATTCGATGTTCGCCTTACCCACACCGAATGCTGTCACGCGCAAGCTGCCGCTTGAAGATGACCTACCGTCTGTGGTGTGTATTGTTTGGTTACCCGCGGCAGACACGATGGCGTCGCCCGCCGTGCCGGCGCGGGTTACCACATCCACAAAGCGTGCGGTGAGTCCCTGATCGCCGCCTGAACTCACCGATGCCAGACCAAAGCCACGATTCACTAAGCCAAAGCCACTGCCTGCGCCCAGCGATTGCGTCGTCGCCGCTGCGTTTTGTATCAACACCGACGTGTTACCGCCCGCGTTCAACGCCGTGTTCAGGAACAGCCCGCCGCCGGTGGACACCGTTTGCGTGCCCGCGCCCTGATTGATGATGCCGGTGGTGGAAAATTGCGTGCCGCCATTGAGCGTGACGCCGCTAGCTGCCGAGATCAACTGACTACCTGTCACGCTGCGCACAACCGCATCGGAATTGCCGCCAGCGCTACCGTTTCCGCCTGTCAGCAAAAGGTTATTGGCGGTAATCACTTGCGAGCCCCCTTGGATCGTGGCTGACGCGCCAGCCACCGGCGTTGAAGTGCCACCGCCGGTGATTGTGACATCCCCACCCGTAAGCGTTTGCGTGCCGCCTGCGGTGACTTCCACCGCCGAGCCAGCGCCTGGCCCGCCGGTCATGGTCAAGTTGCCGAAGATGAAGGTTTGATTGGCCGAAGTGGCGATTCGTGCCAACGCCCCGATAGTGCCGCCTGAGATCAATACCGCGCCCGTCGCGCTAATGGTTTGGTCGCCCCCAGCCGTAATCAAAGCATGGGCCCCAGCGCCCGAACCCGCAGCCACCGTAATTCCGCCCTTGGTGGCCAGCACCGTTTGCGTGCCTGCCGAATTGATTTGCGCCACCGCATTACTGCCACTGCCCCCTTGCACGATGACGGCACCATTGACCAGCAGTGTTTGATCGACCGGATCAATCTGCGCGACCGTGTTCGCGCCACTGCCGCCGAGCACCGTGAGATTGCCGTTCAATACACTAACCACTTGTTTATTCGAGGCTTTTAATTCCGCGCGACCACTGGTTCCGGCTTGCACATTGAGCGATTTAACGAACAGCGTTTGATCTACCGCGCCCACGCGCGACACACCCGCCGCCGTAGCGCCGCCGATCACCAACGCACCATCACGCACCGCTTGCATTTGATCGGGGTAATCCAACTGGAGCAATTGCGACGCGCCGGATTCGACTTGCGCCGTGCCGCTACCCAGCGCCGTCACCAGCATACTTTGCTTGCTGGTGGAGAAGGGCGCAGCACGTGTTACCGAACCATCCGTGGTACGTATCCACTGATTGCCGCCCGCCGCCAGAATGGCGTTGCCGGTGGAGCCCGCGCCCGTGCTGACTTCGACAAAGCGCGACGTCAGGCGTTGCGCGCCGCCAGAACTCACGCTCAACGCGCCCGTACCTTGATTGAGAATACCAATCCCATTGGTAGCAGAAAGCGTTTGCTGCGTCGCCTGAGCGTTTTGTATCTGCACCGACGTGTTGTTGTTGGTTCCCGCCGCCGCTGTCAGGATAATATTGTTGCTGCTGGTGACTGACTGTGTGCCTGCGCCTTGATTCAGAATGCCCGTGGTAGAGAACAGCGTGCCGCTGTTTAATGCCACATTGCTGGCGTTGACGGTTTGATTGCCTGACAGGTTGCGCAATATCGCATCGGAGTTGTTGCCTGCGGCGCCGTTGCCGCCGTTCAGCGTGAGATTGCTTGCGGAAACCGACTGCGAATTGCCTTGGATCAGGGCGTAGCTATTGGCAACCGGTATCGCGGTAGTTCCGCCGCCCGTCAGCGTCATGTTGTTGCCACTAATGTTCTGCGTGGTGCTCGCAACAATTTGCGCCAGTGATCCCACGCCAGCGCCACCGGTCATATTCAGCGTGCCGACATTGAGTGACTGGCTCGCACCCGTGGAAGCGACTTGTGTGTAGGCACCAGCGCCAGCACCACCGGTCATGGTCACACTGCTGACACCGAATGTCTGCGCGCCTGTCGCGACGATCTGGGCCAGCGCGTTGGTGCCCGCGCCACCCAGCAGTGTGGTAGTGCCTGCGGAAATCGATTGTGTCGCGGCGGCGAACATCTGTGCAGCAGAAGCAGCGCCGGCACCGGCCGCCAGCGTTAATGCGTTGCCCGTGAAGCTTTGACTTGCACTCGATACCACGGATGCGCCGGAATTGTTGCCTGCGCCCGCCGTCAATGTCATGTTGCCGCCGCGCAGGGTTTGCCCCCCGCCGATCATCGACGCCGACGCGCCCACGGCCGCGCTGCCGGTGAGGTTTATGGCAGAAGTCGCGGTGATGGTTTGCGAGCCTGTGTTGGTCAATCTGGAGTACGCGCCATCGCCAGCGCCCGCGAGCAAATTCAGGGTGCCGATCCGGCCACAATTGGACGTGAACACAGTGCATCCTATCAACTGCTGTGCGGCAGATGTGCTGTCGATGCGCGCAAACGAATTCGTACCTGCGCCGCCAAGCACTGCCAAGGTTCCAGCATTCGCGAACACCGACTGCGCACCGGACGCGGTGATCTCGGCAATCGCATCATTACCGGCTCCCGCAGCGACCGTGACACTAATGGGCCGATACGCCAGAAAGATACTGCTTTCGCCTATCTGCTGAGTCCCGGTGCCGGTATTGACGATGCGTGCCGCGGCCCCTGCCCCGGCACCACCGGTCACATCCACATTACTTGCCGACGAAACAAACTGGCTGCCGGTGGCTGTTCTGATTTCAGCAATGGCACCTGCGCCAATGCCGCCCTTGATTGAAACATTGCCACCGCCCTGCACCCGCTGCGTGCCTGTGCCGGTGTACACCAACGTGGTCGATGAGCCTGCGCCGTCGCCGCCCTCAAAGCGGATGGCTGCGCTGCTGGCGCTGTTGGGCGATTGAATCAACTGCGTATTGGATGCCGTTACGGTCACCGTTTCGTTCGCGGCAACGCCACCTTTGAATGATATTGCGCCGCCACTAAACCCTGTAGAAACAATGGCTTGATCTACGCCCGTGTAGGCGATCACGCCTTGTTCGGCCTGCGTTGTGATGCTGCGGCTTGCGGTAATATTTTGCGTCGTAGCGTTCAACGCAACCACACCGCGAATCAGCGTGTCGCGCGTCGATGAGGTGCCGATATTCTGTGTGGCGTTGGTCAGCGCCAGCGGATTCGCCGCCGTGCCCTGCAACTTCACATCGCCCGTAGACGAAGCGCCCAGCGTCAGTGCCGCTGTGGTGAGGCTGGTGCCCACGCCGCCGACAAACAAATCACCATCGGTGGCGGTAAAGGTTGCGCTAGTTGCTGGCGTTGCCCCCGCAGCCGCAACCACCTGGAAGGTATTGGTCATTGCGCCGCCGAAAAGATCGGTCGTGGGGCGGGCGAAGCTGTAAGTCTGCCCCGGTGCGGTGAGCGTCATGGTGCCGGAGCGCGTGCCACGCGTCGCTACCGACAGCGTATTGAAACCTGTATTTGATGCGACGTTAAAGCCGTTATCGCCCGACAGGTTAAGCGCGGTGGTGTTGGTCAGCGTGGCAAACACATTGCCGCCCACGGTTGTACCGGTCGCGGTCAACGTGGCCGTGGGCGAGGTTATCAACAACGGCGCTCCACCGGTACCGATATCCGCATTAGACGCTGTGACTGATACCGAAGTATCTGACGTAATCGTCGCACCACCGCTGGTGGTGATCGCGGCATTCGACGAACTCAAGGCAATCGAACCACCTGCAGTGCCGGTGGTCAAGTTCCCGTTGACCAGTAGACCACCGCTGCTCGCCGTCAGCGTGATGGCACCGCCGGTGCCCGTGCCTGTCGGCGCTGTAGTGATAGCACCGGCGGTCAATTGGCCGTTGGAAGTGATATTCACCGATCCGCCACCGGTCGCGCCGCCAGTGGAGACGCCGCCGCCAGTCGCATTAAAGCCAGCCGAAGTCACGGTAACGCTCCCGCCGCTGGTGTTTATTCCGCCCACGCTCGCATCAAGCGTACCGCCGCCGACCGCGAGGTTTACGTTTCCACCACCGGTAGCAATGCCCGTGCCGGTCAAAGCGGCTTTACCGGCTGAATAATTCAGGTTGAAATTCAGCGGGGTTGCAACACTACTGACGTTCAACGCCAAATCTGCGGCACCCGCCAAAGTCACCACTTGCCCGCCACCAAGATTCGATAAATCAAATGCCGCAGCCCCCGGCGTTTGAGTTTTTGCAATGGTTAGTGAATTGAGTGTGCTGCCATTGGCATCGATCGCCACCGCGCCGCCTGCGTTGATGGTGAGTGCGCCTACACCATTGATATCCAGCTTGAAATCTCCATCCGTGCGGGAAATAGGCTTGCCCGCGCCGCTGGCTGTCAACGTCACCGTCGCGCCGGTAATGCCCGCGCCGCCTGTTTCACGGATACCGCCCGGATTCAACACACTTACCGTACCGGCTGCTCCCGCGTTCAAGGTGGCAAATATGAACGGATTTGTGCTGTCTTGCGCATCGATGGCAATAGTGCTGCCATTGCCCGCTGTCACTGATCCGCCGACGATGTTGACTGCCCCGCTGGAGCCGCCAATAAACAACTGACCGGTGCCCGTGGGGTCGCCCGTCACCGAACCGTTAATGGTCGTGGCGCGGGCGAACAGACTCATGGACTTGACACCGTTGATCGCGCCGGTGGTCAATTGAGGCCGCGTACAACTGGAAAAGGAGCAGGTCACGGTCAAATCTTGCGCGGTCACATTACCCAGTGTCACCACATTCTGCGACACAGCCTGAATGCCTGAAGTCACATCCAGATTACCGGTGGTGATATCGTTACGTTCGTCATTGATACTCAAGCTGCCCGCAGTGATGGTGCCCGTCAGCACTTTGCCGTAACTGGAACCATGTGGACTTGCCGTGACGCTTACTGCCCCTGCACGCGTCGTCGCGCCGATGTTGCCCAGCGTGATGTTGCCGTTAAAGGCGTTAACCGAAACACTCCCGGCTTCGATATTGCCCGTGTTCACCGTGCCCACTCGCTGCGTAAAGGTGGGCGAAAAAAAGCTGCCGTTACCGGAGCTCATCGACAGGCTGTTGGGGCGATTGATGGCACCGATGTTACCCACCGTCACCGCCACCGCAGGCCCGCCAACCGATGCCCCGGCAGACAACGCAATCGAACCACCCGCATCCAGTGCAGAGCCGCCAAGGATCGAGCCGTTACGCGCGGTTACCGACAGACTGCCGGTAGTGCCCACGTTAGTCGCGCCCAAATTGATGTTCCCGGCGTTGGACGTGAAGCCCAGCGTGCCGTTGACGAATTGATTAGCCGAAGCTGTGCCGGGGTTAAACGTAAAGTTCGCGCCGTCGCTGACAAAATTGTAGGTGTTGGCACCGCCTTCGGTAGTCACGGTGCCCGGCCCGCCGACACCCACGGCCTGCGCGCTGGCGGTAACGTTCAGGTTCGTTAGCGCAATGGCACCGGTGTTGACGTTAAAGCTCGCGCCGTTGAGCGTCGGTGCAGTCGTCGTCTGCGAGGCGTTGAGCGTGAGGCTCTGTGTATTCGCGATAATCGGCGCGCCTGCAAAACCAATCGCACCGCCTGTAGCGTTGTTGCTGGTGAGCGTTACCGATGTGCCTGCCACATCCAGCGGATTCACAAAACCGCTGGTGCCGATGGTTCTAGCGGTAGCGGAAATCGACCCGCCCGCCGTGATTTCCAGTGCCCCAGTGTCAGTCAGCGCTTTGATATTGCCGGTGGCGGTGGACGCAGTCAGTGACACCGAACCTGTGCCGCTGGTAGTGTCGATCCGCCCCACCGTGATATCGCCACCGCTGGTTGTCACTGTCACATTGCCAGCCGTGGTCAAGTCGGTAATGCTGACGTTGGACCCTATGGTGGAACCCGCCGAAACAGTCACCGCATCTTTACCGGCGACAATGGTGCCCAGCGTGACCGTGCTCCCGGAGAACGAAGTCGATTTAGGCAAGCTCGCGCCCGTGCTTTGCCGTGTGTAGGTACCGACATTCAAGGCACCACTGGCGCTGATGGTCACCGGTAACGCGGCCGTGTTGTAAAACGGAAATGTGAGCGGCGGATCGTTTGGTCTCGTGTCGCCTTCCGAGACTGTCGCGTTGGTCACCGTCAGCGCCCCGCTGGGCGTGTTCAAGGTAATGAAGGGGTTGCTGTTATACAGCCTCTGCGTGAATCTTGTGCTCGTGGCATTGAGATTGCTGACAGTGACGGTGGTATCCGTTGCCGTGGCGTTTAAAGTCAAGCCGCCGCTGCTGGAATTCAAAGTGCCGGCGTAAGTCTTGCCTGTGGGTGCAATGCCGATTTGCGCATTCAGTTGCGTTGGCCCGGCACCGGTCGCCAACACGTTGAAGTCTCCGTTGGCGGACATCGATAACAAGCGTTCCGCATTCACGTTAAGCGCCGCGCCCGGTGTGCCGATTCTGCCGAGGCTAAGCGCTTGCGTATTCAGTGTGACGTCGGTGGCGGTAATCGACGAGGCCGGGCTGGCCGCCAAGATGCTGCCGCCATTGGAAGTGACGGTAACGCTGCGTGAAATCGAATTGGCAAATATCGATGCGTTGTTGGTCGTGGCAGGGGCATTCGCAGCAATCGCACCGACATTAATATCGCCAGTGGAAGTGAGGTTGATGTTTGCGCCAGGGCAAGAGAAACTCGATGAGCAATTCACCGCCGTCGCCGTAATCGAATTTGCATTCAGCGTGGTGGTTGAATTGATGTTAATGCTGGTGCTGCTGAATGAATTGGCGGACGACGCGGTAACACCGCTCGAATTGTTGATGGTGGTATTAATGTTGCCGCCGGTTACCGATAGATTCACCAAGTTCGTGGTATCGATAATGCCGGTGAAAATACCGCTTCGCGACTGCAGCGTCACCGCGCCACCGCCGCCGATGATATTGCCGGTGCTAATCGAAGAATTAAGCGCGCTCATGTTTATCGCACCACCGCTCCCCGTGATATTCCCGGTAGAGATTGAAGCGTTGAGCGAATTGATGCCTATCGCACCACCGGCACTGGTTATCGACGAAACACTTACAGAACTGCCGGTGGAAGTCAACGCCAATGCGCCGCTGCCGATAGCGACATTGCCCAACGACACCGAACTGGGCGCAGTCGCGGTGACGCTATTGCCGGTCACGCCGCCCAGCGAAATAGAGCCTGAACCACCCGCCTGCAAATTCACCGCGCCGGAGGCCGCGTCCAGCGACAACGCGTTGCCAGCGATTGAACTGTCAGACGTCAGTGAAATCGCACCGCCATTGGTCGAAATCTTAGAGGTGGTAATACCTTGAATCAATGGCGCACGAAGCGTCACTGCGCCACCAGCGGTGTTGATATTTATTCCGAGACCAGTGGCAATATCCGTACCGATCTCCAAGCGGTTCGGCGTCACGGTGTCCAGCGCAGTCGGGTCAGGCAATGCGGGCGCCGCATAGGTACCCACCGTCGCGGTCAGGCTTTGTCCCGGTCGCGTGAGATTGATATCGTTGCCGATGCGCAGGTAGCGCGACGCATATAAATTCACGTTACCGACGATGCCCGCCAGCGTAGTGGGCGAAATCGTTACCGCGCTCGACGGAAAATCCGTCGTTTCATCGACGATAGTGCTGGTTCTGAAACCGCCTGTCGCGCTATCCACGCCACCATTGTTGACCACATACAAATCGAGCGGGTCCAGCAACAGGGTACCCAGCGCGCCGCCCTCTGCGCGCGCACCAAGATTCGCCGTGCCTTCAAAAATTAGGTTTTTCGCGCCCGACACTTCAGCAAAACCGCCATTGCCGCCCTGCGGACCACCTTGCGCGCTCAAGCTGCCGAAGAAGCGCGTGTTTTCATTGCCCCACACGATAATGCGACCGCCGTCGCCGTTGTCGGTGGCGTCGGCACGCAGCGTGGCGTTGCCGCCGACGAAGGTGGTGGTGGCGTTGCGCACTGCGGCGTTTGCGCCTTGGTAATCGCCGCCGAGCAGGATTTGCCCGCCGCCGGTGGCACCCGATGCATCAATCAGCGCGCCGTCGGTGGCGGTAACGCGCTCGCCCACTATCGTGATGCCGCCGCCTTTGCCCTGCGAGCCGGTTGCCAACACGTTGCCCGCGACGCGGCTATGGCCCGCGGCGGAGTCAATGGTAATCGTGCCACCGACGCGGCCGCTGGCGCTGGTGCTGCTGCCAGCGGCGATTTGTATATCGTTCGCCGCCTTCAATACGATGTTGCCGCCCTGGTCGCGAATCAGCGCATTGGCGCGGATATCCCCGCTGTGCTTGATGCTGCCGGCGAACACGCCCAACGCACCGCCGTCGGCAAACAACTTGCCCACGTTGACCACGGTATCGGTAGGTGCCTGCACTTCGAACTGCACACCTTCGTGTTCGACGCTGCCGACGGTGAGTTTTTGCCCTGCGGCAAGGATCAGTTCACCGCCGGGCGTTTGTATCAAACCGCTGTTCTCGATACGCGGCGCTACCAGCAGCACGCTGCCACCAAACGGCGTGCGTATCCAGCCTTGATTGATGATCGTGCCAGAATTCGCATCGCCCGAAAATCGCAGCTTGCCCGCGAGAAAATCCGCATTGCTCATGTTGAGCGTGGAGCCGACAAACCCCGCCGTGTCGATAGAACCGCCGGGGCCGACGATTAGGCCCGCCGGGTTGATCAAAAACACGCGTCCATTCGATGTCAATTGCCCGTAGATGGACGAAATATTCCCGCCCACTACGCGGTTCAATACTGCGCTGGATGCCGATTGTTGCGAAAAGTTGGTGAGCTCACCCGCGCGTATCGAAAACCCCTGCCAGTTGATGATCGAGCCGGGGGAATTCTGGATGTTGAGCGTAGACGCATTAGGCTGGGTGATATTCACCGTGCCGTTGACGACTTGCGCGCCGGTGGGGTTAGCCTGCAAGGCCTGTGGCTGCAGCGTCAGCGCTACCGCCATGGCGATGGCACCTTGGGTGAATAACTGTGTTTTCGTGGGCTTCATGTCGCGCTCCGGGATCAAGCGTCGGGCAGGTTACAGGCTGTGGCCTATCCAATTATCCAACTATCCAATTCAGTCACCACACTTACGCGATGTAACACCCTGCCGAACGCAGTGCAAAGTTTACCAGATTACGGCCACCTTCACCGGGTTGAATGGCCCGTATCGAACTGGATTTCAGGGGATGGAGAAAAGGCTTAACTAATTGAGTTTAAACGGATTTTTATTTTTGAACTGCGCCCCAAAATGAGGCGCTGTGCTACCGGCGTCACGCCGCACGTATCAGGCCGGCACTACATGCGCCAAACGAGCCACGGCCAGCGTCAATGCCGCGCGGGTATGCCGCTGCGCCGTGTCTGCATCGCCCAGCGCTTCGTGCAGCGCCACGCACGCCAAATGCGCTTGAACCGTGGGCTCAACCGACAGGCTGGCATCGAGATAATGGCGTGCCTTGCCCCACCGCTTTTCGCGCGCACACAGGCGCCCCAAGGTCAGCAGCAACGGCGCGTCGTCGGCCTGCGCGGTCAGCCAGCGCTCGGCGCGTTCGATCTGCGGTGTGCCTACAGCGCTGTTCGTGACATTGTCGCTGTTCGTGACATCGTCGCTGTTCGTGACATTGGCGCTGTTCGTGACATGGGTGCAATCGCCATACAGCGCCGCCAACGCACTGTCCCACTGGTGATCAAGGCAGCGTTCGATGATCGCCGCAGCACGGTCACCCGCCTGCAAGGCGATATAGCCGCGCGCGGCAGCGGCGGCCACGCGCGCATCGCGTCGCATTGCGTCTGACACCTTGCGCCACGCGTCGTCCAATGTCGGCAGATCCGTCGCGCGCTGTTCAAGATGCGCCACCAGCGCGGCGCGACGCAGCCCGGTGGCCTGCGCGGCGTCATACACGTGGCGCTTTTCGAGCTGGTCTATTACCGCGAGCGAGGCCTCCCAAGCTTGGGTCAGTTGCAGCGCGTGCAACGCCAAGCGCAGGCCCGCCGTGTGTTGGTGCGGCAACGCCTGCAACACGCTCAACGCTTCGGCGGCGCGGTGTTCCTTTAACCACAAATCGGCCTCGGTGATGGCTTTCAATAACGCGCTATCCGCTGGCGGTGAATTTTGCGTGGCCTCGGCGTATCTTGCGAGATAGCCATCGCGGCGTTGCGGGGCGCGCAATTCGTGCGCTGCGCGCGCGGCGAGTATGGCGGCCAACCCCGGCTGCTCGCCCAGTTGCAAGGCATCGGCAGCGGCCTTTTCCGCGCGCGCGTATCGGCCGGAAAAAAACGCCAGCAGCGCATCGTTCAGTGCGTCAGAAGCCTTGCGGCTGCGGCGCGCGTCGCGATACTCGCGCACTTGGCGCGGCATGCCGATCATGGCGCTCACCAGCCGCGCACCCAAGTACGCTGCAGCGAACACCGCCGCCAACAGCAGCAGTGCCAGCACCAGCGACAGTTCCACGCGGTACGGCGGCAGCACCACTTGCACATAGCCCGCACTCGAACGCACCGCCGCCGCCACCAAACCCACAGCAACGGCAATGGCCGCGATAATCCACAGCAGCGCTTTCACAAAGGCACTTTCAATAAATACCGTTTAAAAACAATTAGTTAGGTGTTTTCAATGAAGGGCTGAATGGGCAATTGAACGGGCAATTGAACAGGCAATTACTTGCTGCGCGCGCCAGCGGCCGCCACGACCCGCAGCGCGTTTAGCGTGGTGGATAAATCCGCCAACTCACTGGTGACCTCTGAGGTTTGCAAGCTTTCCAGCGCTGCTGCTGCGGACATCACGGCGTTGTCGCGTGCGTCAAAGTAGCGCTTGAGCCACTCGCGCGCCGCTTTGAGATCGCCGCGAAACGTGGCCTGATCCCGCGTGAGCAGCGCCATGCGCGCCGTGAGCAATCGCAGTTTTAAATTCTCACGCAGAAAAAATGCTTGCGTCGGCGCGAGCAGCGGCACATCCGCGCCGTCGACACGTTGCACGCGCACCAGTTGGCGCATGTCGGTCCACACTTCGCGCCAGAAGCGCGACCACGCGGGATCAGCCGCAGGCGTTGCCGCACTCGCCCCCTGCGACGCCTGTGGTGTCTGTGGTACCTGTGGTACCTGTGGTACCTGTGGTACCTGTGGTACCTGTGGTACCTGTGGTACCTGTGGTACCTGTGGTACCTGTGGTACCTGT
>JAYTWR010000204.1:0-1552 GCA_043743335.1 Burkholderiales bacterium | reverse complement strand
GGTGCGCCGCAGGAGTTTGTCAAACGCATGCGCGAGAGCGCACGTTTGGCGGAAGACGCGACCGGTATGCCGGCGCAATTTATTCTCGGCCAGGCGGCACTTGAATCAGGCTGGGGCAAGCGCGAGATCCGCAACACTGATGGATCTACGAGCCACAATTTGTTTGGCATCAAGGCAACCGGCAACTGGAAGGGCGCGACAGTGGACGCTGTCACCACTGAATACACTGGAGGAGTTGCGCGCAAAGTGACCGAGAAATTCCGTGCGTATGCTTCATACGCCGACAGTTTTGCTGACTATGCCAAACTCATTACCAGCAATCCGCGCTACGCGGATACGCTCAAAGTCGGCCGCGATGCCGGGCAATTTGCCCAGAGTTTGCAACGCGCGGGGTATGCGACTGACCCGAACTATGCGGACAAGCTGACTCGCACGATCGCACAAACCGTGCGCGTGACGGCATGACTACCCGGCAGCAATTTCAAACACGGATTGGGCGGCGAGCCCGATCGTTTTCCACGACAGACTGAACAGCGGACAGGATCATGGGTACGTCAATACTGGGCATCGGGATTTCGGGTTTGAATGCCGCGCAGGCGGGGCTGAGCACCACTTCGCACAATATCGGCAATGCCAACACGCCGCATTTCAGCCGGCAAAGCACGCAGCAAACGACGCCGCCACCGCAGTTTACTGGCGCTGGTTTTTTGGGCAACGGCACAGTGGTGAGCACAGTGCGGCGCTCGTACAGTGAATTTCTTGAAGCGCAGATGCGCGAGGCCGCCTCGCAGGCGAGCCATCTGGATACGTTTCACACACAAATCTCCCAAGTTGACAACTTGCTCCTCGATCCGCAAGCCGGCTTGACCCCGGCGATGAACGAGTTTTTCTCTGGAATCAATGCCGTAGCGAGCAGCCCCGACGACCCTGCTGCGCGGCAAGTATTTTTAAGCAATGCACAAACGCTAGCCGGTAGATTTCGCGAATTGGCATCGCGCCTTGACGTGCTGCGCTCCGGCGCCAATGAGGAAATTACCGGTGCTGTGGGCACGCTGAACACCGATGCGAGTCAGATAGCCCAGCTCAACGACAAGATTCGCACCGCGCTGGGTAACGGCCAGCCACCCAACGATTTGCTCGACCAGCGTGATGCCTTGTTGCGCGACTTGGCCGGAACGATCCGGATCAGCGTCACGCCTTTGGCCGATGGTACGCTCAATGCCTTTTTACCGAACGGGCAAAACATCGTGTTGGGCACGCAGAGTTTTGCGTTGTCTACGGGCGTCGACCCTGGCAATCCGCACAACGTCGCGATTGGACTGGGGGCGGGGAGCGCGTTCAAGCCGTTGCGCGAAAGCGATCTCACCGGCGGCACGCTGGGTGGATTACTCGCATTTCGCAATCAGGCGTTGGACGGAATTGAAAATGCGCTCGGGCGCATCGCCGCAACATTTGCTGATGGTCTCAACGCCCAGCATGCGATGGGTCAGGACCGGGCTGGCGCGCCCGGCGGTGCACTGTTTTCGACTGGTGGCCCGGCGGTCTACAGCAA
>JAYTWR010000203.1:0-5523 GCA_043743335.1 Burkholderiales bacterium | reverse complement strand
GCTACACTTCTTGTCTATCTTCGTGGTCGCTTTCGCATTCGAACATGCCCCCGCTGCGAGGGGAAATCGGCTCTTGATAGGGTTTTCGGTCAAGCACTAAGTAATTTGTTCGCTAGGCATTACGCCGACCGCCACGATAACGACGAACTGGCGCGCACCCTGTGTGAGCACGTGCCCGAATCCGTGCGCCTGCTGAAAGTAGGGAGCGCAACGGGTGCCCTGATTGAAATGAACGATAGAATGACTAAACGATAGAACAACGAAAGCGAGACTGAGCATGGCGGAACCAAAAAACAAAGGTTTTTTGATGGTATCGATGGAGCCCACGCCCGCATACGACGAAGAATTCAATGACTGGTACGATATGGAGCACATCCCTGAACGCACGCGGATACCAGGCTTCGAGTCCGGGCGGCGCTATGTGTGCCTGAACGGTTGGCCGCGCTATTTGTCGATGTATGACTTGACCACGATCGACGTGCTGGAAAGCGACGCCTATAAAAAAGCCTCGTGGAACGGCTTTTCCGCGTGGACCAAGCGCATGCTGACCAAGGTGCGCGGGCAGTGGCGCGGCAGTGGTACGCAGATTTATCCGGGGCATGTGATCACGGGGCATTTCAGCCGTCTGACTTTTTTACGTTTTCGCGGCGCACCGGACACGCTGGCGGATCGCATTACGCAGGGCGTGCTGGCGAATTTTGAAAAACGTCCAGAGACCAAACAGATTCGCATCCTGCGCTCGGACTACAACCATCAGATCGACTACATCGGCTGGGTCGAAGCCAGCGCGCCGTTTACCGCGCCGATGGATGTGAAGCACTTTGGCGATGCCGCGCAGTATCTCGATATGGTCAATGAGTACACACCGTACTGGACACGCGGGCCGCTGGCAGGCGTGTTCGGCGAAACGAAGTAATATCGTAACTAATTGATTATAAACATATTTTAAGCTGCTATTCGTTGCGGCCCAAACTTGTGCAGCACGCGGTAATCGCCCTTGAACCACGCGTGCTGCGCCAGACGCGCCCGCCATGGCGTGGCCCGCGCCTCGTCGCGTTCGGGTGACTCCAGCGCGCGCAGGTCGTGCAGGTAGTGCAGCGCGATGTGTGTCCAAGAGCCCAGTGCAGGCTGATGCACTTTGAAGCGCCGACACATCGGCCAGTGCGGGCTCTTGAGCAGTATGCCGAGATGCTCTTCGTCGTACCAGGTATCGAATTCTTTTTCATCCTCAGGCGGCACGCTGAACAGCACGGGATAGAGTATCGACGCATCCTTAAATGGGTAACCTGCATCGGGTGCCGTGTGTTGGTTCACAAACGTCGCCACATGGCGCTCGCCAGCGATGATGGCATCGTGTGCAGGCAGGGGTAGCGCGCCGTGCAGCGCAGCCGCGTCGGTGTTCGATTCAAACACTGCTACATAAGTCGCGCGCAAAGGGCTGCCGTAACATTGCACGTTCAGCATTTGACCGGTAGCCAGTACTGAAGGAATATAGTGATTCTGATGCCACACGTCGAAGGCAAATCCCCCTTCGCGCTTGACGGTGATGGCGTCGTAAACAATGGTTTTGCCTTGCATGGTGATTCCTTGGCTCTTGGTTGAGCCGGCATTCTGCCACGGCAAGCGTAAAACGGAGGAGATGCGAATGGTGAAGTCTTGCCGGATGCCGGCAGCGGTATTGTTGTGTGGCGCTTTTGCCCTGAGTGCGACCAGTGCGCAGGCACAGGCCTACCCCACCAAACCCGTGCGCATGATGGTGGGCTTTGCGCCCGGCGGCGCAACGGATGTGATTTGCCGGATTTTGAGTCCCAAGCTGAGCAGCTATCTGGGGCAGCAAATCATTATTGAAAACCGTCCCGGCGCCGACGCGCTGCTGGCAATGGAACTGGTCGCCAAAGCGCCGCCCGATGGCTACACCCTGTTGATGAATTCCAGCTCACAGGCCATCAATGCCAGCGTCTACAAGCGCGTTAACTTCGATACGCTGAAAGACTTTGCGCCGGTGATCAGCATTGGCGAAATTCCGAGCTTACTGGTGGTGCATCCGTCGCTACCGGTGAAATCCGTGCGCGATGTGTTGCAACTGGCCAAGGCGCGCAAAGGCGAGTTGCTGTATGCCGCCAGCGCGAGTTCCACCTGGCTGGCGACCGAAATGTTCAACCGCATGGCGGGCATTGAGATGACGCGCGTGGCCTACAAAGGCGCGGGGCCGGCGATGATCGGCTTGTTGTCGGGCGAGGTGCAGTTCATGATCACCGGCATTGGCCCGATATTCCCGCATGTGCAAGCCAACAAAGTGCGGGCGATTGCCGCCACTACGCTCAAGCGCACGCCGATGTTGCCCAACTTACCAACCGTGCATGAGACCGGCGTGCCGGGCTACGAATCCGGTGTGTGGTACGCCATGTTCGCACCCGCGGGCGTGCCCAAGCCCATCATCGACCGCCTCAACGCAGAAACGCGTAAGGCCATGAACGAACCCGATGTCAAAGCCAACATCGCCGCGCAAGGCATAGACCCCGCTATCGGCACGCCCGAAGCGCTGGGCCAATACGTCGCGAACGAGTTGAACAAGTACGCGAAAGTGGCGCGTGAAGCGGGCATCAAGCCCGAATAATGCTTATGAACAATTTAAATAAAGTGTTTAAATTCAATTACTTACGTTTTTCTTTGAATGCCGCGCTTTGGGCGAGTGCGCAGACGTTTGCCGCCTACCCTGACAAGCCCCTGCGCATTGTCACGCCGTTTCCGGCAGGCAGCGTGACCGATGTGATTGCCCGACCCATGGCCGCCCGACTTACCGAGGCCTTGGGCGTAGCGGTGATCGTTGATAACCGCGCGGGTGCCGGTGGCAATCTGGCGGGCGACGCCGTGGCAAAAGCCGCGCCGGACGGGCTGACCTTGCTGATCGGTGCCACCGGGCCGGTGGTGGTGAATCCGCTGCTCTACAGCAAAATGCCCTATGACGTGCATCGCGCGTTCGCGCCGGTTTCCATGACGGCCACGGCGGGGCTGATGCTGGTGATGCACCCCTCGATGCCGGTGAATTCGACGAAAGACCTCGTGGCCTTGGGCAAAACGCGGCCCGATCAACTGACCTACGGCTCATCGGGCAGCGGCTCCACACCGCATCTGGCCGGCGCGTTGTTCACCCACATGACCGGCGTGCGCATGATCCACGTGGCGTACAAGGGCGGTAGCCCGCAATACACCATAGACCTCATCACCGGACGGCTTGAACTGGCGTTTGCCAGCATGGCACCGGTGATTCCGCATGTGAAGTCCGGGCGGCTCAAAGTGCTGGGCACGTCTGCCAACAAGCGCGATCCGCAATTCCCCGAAGTGCCCACCATCGCCGAATCCGGCGTGCCCGGCTACGACATGCGCTCTTGGTATGGCGTGCTCACCACAGCGGGCACGCCGCAGAGCGCTATTGACCGGCTCAACAGCGAACTCGTGCGCCTACTCGCCGCACCCGAGATACGCGCGCAATACCTCGTGGGCGGTCTGCATGCGGCCAGTAGCAGCGTCGCCGAATTCGCGGCCTACATCAAGGCCGAGCATGAAAAGTGGGGGCGTGTGGCGAAGGCTGGAGGCATACGGGCGGAGTGAGGTTGCCGCGCATCGTGCATAGTCTTTGGATTCGTTTCGAGGAACGTTTTAACTCCGCCTAGCCATTTCTAAAAACACAAAATTCGACACATCCCCCAAATTCAAGCCACCGGCTTTGCCGGTGGTATTTGACTGCCACACTTCACACGAAAACCCGTCATGCACCTTTTCTCAATGGTTCTCCTGCTAACCGCAGGCACAGCGCAAGCCGCTTTTCCTGAGCGCCCCATTCGCCTGATTGCACCCTTCGCGCCGGGCGGTAACATCGATATCACCGCGCGTACGGTGGCACCCGGTCTGACTGAGCTATTGGGACAGCCGGTTGTGGTGGAAAACCGTGGCGGCGCGGGTGGGCGCATCGGCACAGAGGCCGTAGCGCGCGCGGCTCCTGATGGCTACACGCAGTTGCTCGCGTCCAGCGGCATGTTGACCATCAACGCCGTGTTTACGTCCAAGCCCACGTATGACCCGCTGAAAGATTTTGTTGCCACTTCCACTATCTCGTTGACGCCGATTTTGCTGGCGACGCACCCCGCGCTGCCGGTGCGCAACGTGCAGGCGTTCATCGCGTTGGCCAAGGCCAAGCCGGATTCCATCATGATGGGTTCTGCCGGTACGGGCAGCAACACGCATCTCACGGGTGAATCGTTTCAGGCCTTGGTGGGCGTGAAGTTCACACACGTGCCGTACAAAGGTACCGGCCCTGCGCTGGTCGACTTGATGGCCGGGCAGGTGCATTGTATTTTCGATCAAGTGTCTACTTCCGGCCCGCTGGTGCAGAGCGGAAAATTGCGCGCACTGGCGGTGGCGTCAGCGCGGCGCTCGGTGTTGTTGAAAGAGACGCCCACCATGCTCGAAGCCGGTGTGCGCGATTTCGAAGCCGCTACCTACACCAGCATTTACCTGCCTGCTGCTGTGCCGAAGGATGTGGTGAATCGCGTCTACACGGCGCTGGTGAAAGTGGTCGAGTCGCCCGCTACGCGCGATGCCTTCGCGCGGTTGGGCGCGGAAACCGCTGCCAGCACGCCCGAATCTGCTACCAAACGCATGATCAACGATCTCGCGCGCTGGCGTAAGGTGCAGCAGATGACGGGGTTGCGGCTGGATTGATTGAATTCGTGAGGTGGCGATGATTGGCAGGGGTGGTTAGCATGCCCATGGTTGCAAGGCGTTGTGCTTTTCTGACCTCACGTTGACGGTCACGCGGCATGGGCTGTGCTGGCTCAGCTCATGCCGGTATTCGCGTCCACTGCTAGCGGCTTTACTCCAGCTTGATGTCGCCGGCCTTCACCACGCGCGCCCACATCGCGATGTCGTCAGCGATTCTGCGACCGAAAGCGCTTGGTGTGCCGTGGGCGGGCCGCAAGTCGTCGCCGCGCAGGCGCTTTTGTACGTCGGGCAACTTGAGCAGGCGCGCTATTTCTTCGTTGATGGCGGCGATGATGGTTTGCGGTGTGCCAGCGGGTGCGGCCAAGCCGTACCAGAAAGTTGCGGTGTAGCCGGGCGCGGCTTCGGCCATGGCGGTAATGTCAGGCATATCGGGTGAGCGCTGTGCGCTGGTGACGGCGATGAGGCGTAATTTTCCAGCGCTGATCTGCGGCAAGACGGCCGCGCCGGGTGAAATGTAGAAGTGAATTTGCCCGCCCATCAGATCGACCAGCGCTGCGCCTACCCCTTTGTAGGGCACGTGTGTTAACGGAACGTTCGTCATTTGCCTGAACAACTCGGTGGCCAGATGCGTGGAGCTGCCCACGCCGCCCGAGCCATAGCGCAAAGGGGCTGCGCCAGCGCGCGCCAGTTCAACAAACGCTTTGATATTGCTTGCTTTAACCGACGGGTGCGCGACTAAGAACAGCGGCCCCTCGGCAATCATGCCTACGGGGATGATGTCCTTCAGCGGATCGTATGACA
>JAYTWR010000202.1:0-96007 GCA_043743335.1 Burkholderiales bacterium | reverse complement strand
AATTATGAAATGGTGGTGATAGGTGGATTTGAACCACCGACCTCAGCGTTATGAGTGCTGCGCTCTAACCACCTGAGCTATATCACCAAAGAGGGCGGGTTTGTCCGGATTTAGGCCGTCGTTGTCAACTTGCAGCAGGGAGGGACAACAAAAATCTCATTTAAAATCAAATGGTTGTATTTGATAAACAAGCCCGTGCTGGCACCCTGATTGCTCCGTCGCGCCGGTGTTGAAAAACACATTGACGACGCCTTGGCGAAACACGAAAAAACGGGTGATGCGGATGACGAGAGCGGCATTTCAGAGTCGCGTGACGTTTGTCTCCAAACCACGGACCCCATGAGCCACACCCCCGTCAGTCAAAACTGCTACGCTTCTTACGACGGGTGTCATTCACCATTTCTATGGCAGACCCCATTCTAGATTGACTAAAACTCGTAACTAATTGATTTTATTACATAAAAAAGGCCAGTCATGAGCGAAGCATCATTGTCCGGTAGCTGCTTGTGCGGCAGCGTGAAATTTGCAGCAACGCCGCCGTTCACCGCGTTTCGCTATTGCCACTGCACGCGTTGCCAAAAAGCGAGCGGCAGCGCGCACGCCGCAAACGTCTTTGTGCCGCTGGCACAATTTGCGTGGTGCTCGGGCGAGCCGCACATCAAGCGCTACGATCTAACCGGCGCGCAACGCTTCTCGGTGTGGTTTTGCGATCAGTGCGGCTCACGCGTGCCGCATCAGGTGCGCGGGCGCGACGACATGCTGATCCCTGCTGGCTTGCTGGATAATGCGCCCGCTGACATGCCGCGTCCGCAGAACAGCATTTTCTGGGGATCGCGCGCGACGTGGTATGTGGCGCCGGTCGATCATCCGTGTCATGAGCATTACACGTAATTCACCTCTTTCCGCGAGGCCCGCATGATCGCTGTCATTTTTGAATTTTCGCCTGCGCCCGGCAAAACCGCCGACTACTTTGAACTCGCGGCCTCGTTGAAATCTGAAATCGAAGGCTTCGACGGCTTCATTTCCATCGAGCGTTTTGAGAGCGTCACCAGCCCCGGCAAGTTTGTATCGCTGTCGTTTTGGCGCGACGAGGCTGCGGTGCAAGCGTGGCGCAACGTCGAAGCCCATCGTATTGCGCAGGCACGCGGACGCGGCGGCGTGTTCGCCGATTACCGCTTGCGCGTGGCGACAGTGATGCGCGATTACGGCAAGCAGGCGCGCGATGAAGCGCCTGCGGACAGCCGTAAGGCCCATGGCTAAAACGCCCGTACGCCAGCATTTCCAGAGAGCCGATTTAGGGTCAGTATCTGCCCACATGGCCACGCAGTTGTCTCACCGCGCCCGCCGCAACGGTCTGCCGGTAGGATCCCCGCCAATGCGTGCTGAATACGTGCTGAATACGTGCTGAATGCGTGCTGTGTAGCGCGCGGCGGCGCGTGGTTTGACCGGGGTAGCGTAGCGCCCTAACATGCGGCCTTTCCGCAACTCTTCCGGAGACGCAATGATTTCCCGACATTTCCTGCAGCGGGCGGCACTGGTCGCACTATTGTGTTGGCCGCCGACCGGCACAGCGCAACCCAACCCCGCCGGTGCCGACCCCAGCATCAATGAGCGTTTTTATAACCCCGCACCGGGCGAGTGGCTACCGCGCTTTGAAGGCGAAAGCCGTGAAATCTATGCGCGGCGCAGCGACATTGTGACCGCGTCCGGCGCGAAGGCCGGTATGACCGTTGCCGATGTGGGCGCGGGCAGCGGCTTCATGGCGATGCTGTTTGCGAAGCATGTAGGCCCCACGGGGCGCGTGATTGCCGCAGATATCTCCAAGGTGTTTGTCGCAGCCATCGCCGAACGCGCCAAGGGCGAGGGCCTGCAAAATGTGTCCACCGTGCTAGGCAATCAAACTGAAACCGGCTTGGCGGCAGACAGCGTGGACATCGTGTTCACCAGCGATGTGTATCACCACTTCGAGCAGGTGGCTGCGACGCTGGCGTCGATCAGACGCGCGTTAAAGGCGGGCGGGCGTTTTATTGTGGTGGATTTTGAGCGCATCCCCGGCGTGTCGTCTGAAAACACTTTAAAGCACGTGCGTGCAGGTAAGGAAACCGTGATTGAAGAAGTGCTGGCTGCCAGCTTCACGCTGCGTGAAGAAGTGAAAACACTGGGTCTGAAAACCAATTACTACCTGATTTTCGAGCGTTTATAACGCAATGCACAAACGACCGGAAACCGCATGAAACCGGCGGTGGGTTATTCTCATATTGCCCATTGGGCTGCCCGGCTCAGTGGCCAGCTGGCAACGTTTGTGTGTGCCGTGATGGTCATCTTGATGCCGATTGCGCAGGCGCAGGCCGCTGAAAGTTATCCCGTGCGCCCGGTGCGCATCGTGGTGCCCACCGGCGCGGGTGGCGTGACGGATGTGGTGGCGCGGGTGGTGGCGCAGCGGCTTGGTGAGCGCGCAGGGCAGCAGATCATCGTGGATAACCGGCCCGGCGCGGGCGGCGTTACGGGCTCGCAGATCGTTGCGGCTGCTGCGCCGGATGGTTACACCTTGCTGATGGTGTTTCCGTCACATGCCGTGAATCCCACGCTGGTGGCGAAACTGCCCTACGACAGCGTGAAAAGTTTCGCACCGATTGCCCTGACCAGCATGGTGGCACCGGCGATTGTGGTGAGTGCCTCATCGTCCGCGCGCAATGTGCAAGACTTCATCGCGCTGGCAAAAGACAAGCCGGGCGCACTCAATTTCGGCAGCGTGGGGCGCGGCAGTCTCGCGCATTTGTCGGGCGAGTTGTTTCGCGCGATGACTGGCATCAACGTCACGCAGGTGTTTTACAAGGGTGCGCCACAGGTGATGACAGCGCTGGTGGGCGGCGAAATTCAGGGGTATTTCGCGGCGTCGATGGGCACGGTGATTCCGCACCTGAAGACAGGGCGCGTGCGCGTGCTGGGTGTGGCCACCAAAGAGCGCTTGCCCTTCCTGCCCGACGTGCCGCCGATTGCCGACACCGTGCCCGGCTACGAAGTGCAGGGCTGGAACGGCGTGCTGGCCCCCGCGGGCACGCCGCGCGCAATCGTCGAGCGCTTAAATCGCGACATCGTGGCTATCGTTAAAACGCCGCAGTTTGCCGAGCAGTTCGCGCCGGAAGGCATCGTGCCCGTGGGTAACACGCCTGAGCAATTTACGCAGATCATCATCAGCGATATTGCCAAGTGGGCTAAAGTCATACGCGCGGCGGGCATACGCGCTGAGTAACACTGCCCCATTGACCCGGAGAACCAACGCCATGCCAACCTTACAGGTTACCCCCGACTGCAATATGTATTACGACGTCACGGACTTCGCCGAGCCGTGGCGTGAGCATGAAACCATTTTGCTGCTACACGGCAATGCCGAAAGCGGCGACGCGTACTACGGCTGGATGCCGGAAGTCGCGCGCAACTATCGTGTGGTGCGCCCCGACATGCGCGGCTTTGGCCGCACCACGCCCATGCCGCGCGATTATGCGTGGTCGCTCGATCGCATCGTCGATGATTTCATTGCAGTGATGGATCATCTGAAGGTCGGCAAATTTTATTTGGTCGGTGCCAAGGTCGGCGGCACCATGGCCATGCACTTGGCGGCTCACTACCCGTCGCGCGTGAAGACGGTGAGTGTGCTGTCGTCGCCCACGCGTGGCGAAGATGCCGGCGAGCGTTATCGTGCGTGGGTGGAGATTATTGAAAAAAGCGGCGTTATCGGCTGGGCGCGCGAAACCATGGGCAAGCGTCTGGGCAGCAGTTTTCCCGCGGCCGGCATTGAGTGGTGGATACAACTCATGGGGAAAACGGCGTCATCGACACAACTGGGGTTTATCGGCTCGGTACCCAAGGTGGATGTCACGCAGGATTTGCCGAACATCCAATGCCCGGCGCAAGTCATCACCACGCAAAACAATCCGATGTATTCGGTGGAGGTGATCCGCGCGTGGCAGCAAAAAATTCCGCACTCGGAATTACTGGTGCTGCCGGCCGATGGCTATCACGTGGCGGCCACCGCGCCGGTGGCCTGCGCCCAGGCAGTGCTGGCGTTTATGGCGCGACATAAATCATGACTCTTGGGCGTGGCGACGGGCTAGCGAAAATTTGATTTTATGACGGGCATAGCCTGAAACGCCTCAAGCGCCGCTGTGCCATTGCCGTGGGAAAATGCGCTAACAAACAATGCTGTGAATCTCACAAGGAGCGATTATGGAAGGCCCGCAAACCCGCGCTTTAGCTGAACACATCGCCGGCAGCACGTTTAGCGATTTACCCAAGTCTGTCGTCGATTTCGCCAAGCTACTGATACTCGACACCATCGGCGTGGGCATTTACGGCACGTCGCTGCCGTGGTCGGAGCGATTACGCGCCACCGCGCAGGCGATGGAAGCGCCGGGGCAGGTGTCGGCATGGTGCACGCCATTGAAGTTTTCCGCGCCCACAGCGGCGATGATTAACGCCACGGCAATTCACGCCTTCGAGATCGACGACGTCGGCCCTGGCGGGCACAACGGTTCCGTTACGCTGAGTTCTGCGCTGGCGATGGCGCAGCACATGCGCCAAACGCAGGGCAAGTTGAGCGGCGCGGCATTGATTAACGCCATCGTGGTGGGCGTGGAAACTGCCGCGCGCGTGATGAATTGTGTGGGGCGTATTCCGCACGAAGGCATGGGCTTTCACAACCCCGGCCTGATGGGTACCTTTGCCGCTGTGGCCTGCGCCGCCAGCGTGCTGGGCCTCAAAGCAGACGATGTAGTGCACGCGCTGGGGCACGCGGGCCAGCAGGCCGCGAGCCTGATGTTCACGCACCACGGCGGCATGGGCAAACGCCTGCTGGCAGGGCAGGCCGCGCGCGCGGGGACGTTCGCTGCACTGCTCGCGCAAAACGGCTTTACCAATGCGCCGAATGTGTTTGAAGCCGAGTACGGCGGCTTTTGCGCTGCGCACACCGGCAATCAACGGCCTGCGGCGTACGATCTCACGCAAATCACCAAAGACTGGGGCAGCAGATACTTTACCGAGAAAGTCCGCTTCAAAATGTGGGCGACGCGTGTGCCCAATCACGGCACGCTGGAGGCGATACGCCATTTGCGCAAGCAGCGCGCGTTTACCGCCGATCAGGTCAAGCAACTGCGCATCCGCCTTGGCAAAGGCTATTTGCAGAATGTCGCGTGGGCCTACACGCCGACAACGATTACCTCTGCGCAACTGAATTTGTTTTACGTCAGCGCCATTATGCTGCTCGAAAACGATGTATTCACCGCGCAGTTCACTGAAGCAAAAATACGTGATCCGAAAGTGCTGGATCTCATCACCCGCATCAGCATCACGCACGACCCCAAGCTCGATGGCACCGGTTACGTTGAGGGCAATCCGGTCGAGATTGAACTCACCGACGGCACGCTGCTGTCGGCGTGGGGCAAGGCGCGCGGCGAAGCGGACAACCCGGTACACATGAGCGACGTGATCGAAAAATTCAACAAGCTCACCACTGGCAGGCTGTCGGCGGCCAATCAAGCCAAGGTGATCGCGCTGTGCGAAAAGCTCGATACCGTGGATGACGTGACCGCATTGATTGATTTGCTGGGCAGCGCTGCAGCGCAGGCGTAGTCGGTGGGTGATCGTATGCGTGCAAGCGGGCGTCACCGTAACTATTTTATTTTATGCGGTTTTTTTGTTGCGGCGCTAGGGCCGACCCACACGCACGCCCAGCCCACGTACCCCGCAAAACCCGTGCGCTTTGTGGTGCCGTATGCGGCAGGCGGCAGCGTGGATCCACTGGTGCGCTTGTTCACCGTAAAGCTCACCGAGGCGCTCGGTCAGCAGATGATTGTGGATTTGCGCCCCGGCGGCAACACCATCATCGGCACCGACGTGGTGGCGAAAGCCGCGCCAGACGGCTATACGTTTTTAGTGATGACCGTGCCCAATCACGTCATCAACGCGCTGCTGATTCCTAATCTGCCGTACGACTCGTTCAAGGATTTTGCGCCGGTGGCCACCGTGGCGGTCAGCAATTACTTGATGGTGCTGCACCCGTCGGTGCCGGCGGATAATCTCAAAGCCTTCATCGCTTTGGCGAAATCAAAGCCGGGGCAACTCAACTACGGTTCCATCGGCAGCGCCGGCATCAGCCAGTTGGGCATCGAATGGTTCAGCCTGATGACCGGCATCAAAATGCAGCGCGTGCCGTACAAAGGCTCAGCACCCGCACTGATTGATTTGGCCAGCGGCCAACTGCAAGTCGGCTTCAACACACCCATTTCCGCCATACAACACATTCGCAGCCGCCGCTTGAAAGCCATCGCCCTCTCCGGCGACAGCCGCATGCCGGTGCTGGCTGAAGTGCCGACGTTCAAAGAAGCCGGCCTGCCAGATTTCGAAATGAGCGTGACCTACGCCGTGCTCGCCCCTGCCGCCACACCGAAGCCGCACATCGACAAAATTTCAACCGAATTCGGCAAAGCCGTGGCGATGCCCGACATGCGCGACAAACTCGCCGTGCAGGGCCTGATTCCACGCTATTCAACGCCGGAACAGCTTGCTGCGATTTTTAAGGGGGATGCGGCCAAGTACGCACAGGTGATCAAGGTAGCGAATATTCGGAATGACCCCTAACTAATTGATTTTATTGAAGTTTTAAAATAGTGTTTTTTGAGAACATTGAGGTGTGACGAGCGCACTGGCCTGCTACTGAAGAATAATCAATTAAATCAGATGGCTATGATTCATTCGCTTGAGCATCAGGCTGCCGCCGTGGGCTGCAAATAGTCGTTGATATTCACTTCATCCAGACAATCGGGGGCCACGTATTTTTCGGCGAAGCGTAAATACACGCCAGATTGCAGAAACAGATCGAAAATTTCCGCATCGATGTGCCCGGTGTTCTTCATGTTGCCCATGATCGACAGCGCCTCGGACAATTTCTTGCCTTTCTTGTAAGGCCGGTCGGCGGCGGTCAGCGCCTCGAAAATGTCCGCGATTGCCATGATGCGCGCCTGCACGCTCATCTGATTGCGGCTCAGTTTTTTCGGGTAGCCGGTGCCATCCATTTTTTCGTGATGTCCGCCGGCGATTTCTGGCACGCCGCGCAAGTGCGCGGGAAACGGCAGTTCGGTGAGCATCATGATGGTTTGCGCTATGTGATCGTTAATCACATAGCGTTCTTCAGCGGTCAGCGTGCCGCGCGAAATCGACAGGTTGTAAATCTCGCCGAGGTTAAATTTGTGCTCCGGCACCTTAAGCTTGAAGCCCCACGGATTGTCCTCGGCGATACGTTCGCGCGCCTCGCGCGGCACGATGTGTTCGGGCTTGTCGCTTAATAGAGATTCGGTCACCGGCAGGGGCTGTTGCGGCACGCGCGCCATGCGCATGGCTTCCTCGCGCGAGACGCCCAGACGCTTGTCCAGCGTGCGTTGCCAGGTGCGCGCGGCGATGGATTTGAGCCGTTCGATTTTCTCTGGTGCCATGAATTCGCCGCCCTCGTTGCAGGCGGCCACAAACACGAATTCCTCGTCCAGCGTGCGCCACAGCGCGTCTTTTTCCGCGCGCGCGGCGGCGGCATCGGCGCCGTCGGCGATTTTATTCAGGCATGCGATTTCCGCGTCGCGCTTGAGCACCTCGAAGCGCATGCGCACCAGGTGTACGCGGTCGAAAATCGTTTCCAGTTTGGTGGCCTTGTCCACGACATGTTCCGGTGTAGTCACCTTGCCGCAGTCGTGCAGCCAGCCCGCCACGTGCAACGCCTCCCATTGTTCCTCGGTCAGATTGAAATCGGCGAACGGGCCTTGCGTGGCGTCACACGCGGCGCGCGTTAGCATTTCGGTGAGTTCTGGCACGCGCTGGCAGTGGCCGTAGGTGTAGGGCGATTTGGCGTCGATGGCGCGCGCGAGCAGCGCGATAAAGGAATCCAACAACTGCTTCTGCGCCTGCAGCAGCCGCTGATTGTCGATGGCGAGCGACGCCGCGCCGAGGAAGGTACGGGTCAGCGCCACGCGCTCGGCGCCCGGCGCGCGCGCATCGTGCCGGTAGAACACACAGACCATGCCGATCACCGCGCCGGCGCGATTATTCAGCGGCAGCACCAGCAGCATCACTGGGGATTGCGCGAAGTGTTCGTCGAGAAAGATGAGACTTGCGTCGCGCGGCGCGCCGAGCGTTTGCGGCACGGGCACGGCAGTGTCGTAATACGCGCGAACCACCGGATGGGCTGTTTCGTGCATCGCGATGACCGGCGGGTTGAGCGTAGCATTACTCTGACTCTGACTCTGCCAGTGCTGTGCTGCCGGGCGCAGCGTCTTGCCGTCGTCATCGAGCAGGTAAATGATGCTGCCTTCGCCACCGGCCGCCTCGTGTGTTTCTGCCATCACACATTGCAGCAGCCGGCCAACGTCGCGCTCGGCCGACAGTACGTGCGCCACATCGATAAAGCGGCCGATGGTGCTCTTCATCCGCTCCATCGCCTGACCGAGTTGCGAAATTTCGGTGATATGCGACGGCGTGGCGGCGGGCCCGCTGAAATTAAACTGGCGTATCAAAGATACCTGGTCGAACAGCGCACGCAGATTGCCGACGATGCGCCGCGACGTGAGCCAGGTTGCCAACACCGTGAGTGTCACGATCACCAGCGTGATCAGCAGGTTGCGAAAGAGCTGCGCACGCACGTCAAGCAAAAGCTCATCCAGCGGCACCGCCACGGCCAAGTGGCCGCTGCCGGACAATTGCGCGGTACGCACCATCCATTCGCGACCGCTGGCGGTGATCGTGCTGCTGTCGGCATACGCCGCCGGCGATTCCGCGAGTTGCGCCAGCACCGGCGACAGGGCCTGCAACGGCGGCATGTCGCGCGTTTCGCCATTGTCGGCAAGCAGCAACTGCTTGGGATTCGAATAGGCGATGGCTCGCTTGTCGCTGCCGAAAATCACTATTTGTGAGGACGGCGTGGTGCGCGAACGCTCGAGCGCTTGGGAAATGCTGGCCAGCGTGATGTCTGCCCCAGCCACGCTATTTTCCGAGCGCTGCGCCACGGTAAGACCGATATTGCCCGTACTAAAAAATGTGTAGGGTGCCGTGCGCACCAAACCGGTACTAAGCGTTGCCTTCGCGTACCAAGGGCGATTGCGCGGATCAAAGCTGTAATCATCCGGGGTAACATCCGTTAATTCGCGTAAATTTGCCTCGTAAGCGACAAAGCGCACGCGATTTTTATCGCGCTCCACGCTCTGCATCAGGTAGGCGGCCGATGGCGGCGCGCGAAACGTTGCGCGGTCGGCGGCATTGCGTAACGGCCGCAGCAAAAAGAAATCGCCGTTGCCGTAGCCCATGTAAATCGCCGTGATTTGCGGCACCATGTCGAGCGCTGCCGCCATCGAGCGCAGGCTGTCGAGCCGCGCTTCCAGTGTAGTAGCACGGGCGAGCGGCGACACTGACATCCAATTCACCAACGCTTCGCCGGGCGCATGCAGGCGATCAATCTGTTCGGCGCTGGTCTTCTTCATGCGGTCGAACTCTTCCGCCGCCGCCGCCAGCATAAGTTGCCGACCCTGCAAGTAGTTGTTCCAGCCAAGCATCAGACAGGCACTGGCAACTAACACCGCGAATAGCATGGCGAAGTGCATGCACAACCGCCAGTTGGTTCGCCGGCGCCCTGGCGATTTTGCCGTTAATGCCGAAGATAGGTTCATGGTGGACCTTTCTACCGGGTTACGGGAATGCCAAGCTTGGCAAGGCCGCTTATTCTAGGCTTTTACCGGGCATGGCTTGCAAAATTGTGACAACGGCATCGCGGCATGGCAGGAATTTTACAAAACCGAAAGAAACCGAAAGGGGCTAGGGTCGAATTAACCAAGATCTAACGTAAGTAATTGAATTTATTGAGAAAAATAGGCATCCACCGCCGTTCTTCGCTGTTCTTATTAGCCGTGGCTCATCCTGGCTGCGCCTGAACGCTGCCAAACGCTCACAATAAAATCAATGCGTGACGTGTGTTAGAAGGTGGTCTGCCAAAACCCCACATCCACCCAACGCTCGAACTTGCGCCCCACTTCAGGAAAGTGCGCGACTTTCACAAAGCCGCATTTTTCGTGGATGGCCACGCTGGCGTCGTTGGGCAATGCGACGCAACCGACCACCGCGTGTACGCCGCACGCTTTCAGTTCATTCAGCAATTGCCGGTACAGCGGCTTGGCAATCCCGTGACCGATGTGCGCCTTGTCTACGTAGATAGTGCTTTCGAGCGTTTGATCGTATGCCGCACGCGTGCGCCAGCGTGTGGCGTAGGCATAGGCAACCACTGTTGCATCGATCTCTGCTACCAGCCACGGATACAGCGCGGTGTAATCGCGGATGCGCGCTGCCATGTCCGCTGTCGTCACCGGCGATTGCTCGAAAGTGATCACCGTGTCGCGCACGTACGGGTTGTAGATCGCGCAGAGCGCTGCGGCGTCAGCGGGCGTTACGTGGCGCAGCGTCGCGCTTATTCCGGCACTGGCCAATCCGGGTTCCGGATCATCGAAGTACGCGGGATAAGCACACTACGAAGCACACCACGATGCACATTACGACGCGCAATCATAACTAATTGATTTTAAACAATAATTACAACTGCGCCATGCCCATCCACCACATGATGGGGCTACCGAGCGGTGTGTCATACGTACGCACGAAATGGAGCGTGCCGTCCGCGTGCATGCGGAACACCGACAAGCCCGATTTAACGGCACGCACCGAATCGCCATCGCGCACGTCCACCGGCAGGTTGTGCTGCGCCACCAGCAGGCGGCCACTGGGGTCGATATGGAAGGTGCGCGGATGCAGCTTTTGGGTTTCGATATTCTGAATTTGCGTCGGCTCGCCGGTTTGCTGATTCAGCGAGTACACGACGATGCTGTTTTCGCCGCCCTTGTAGACGCGCCGGCCGTTGAAATCGACCAAATCCTGCGAACGGTTCGCGCCGTACAAAAAGCGCCCGTTCGGATGCACATGCAGCGTGCTCGCCGCCTGACGCGAGCGGATGTTCTTGGGCTCCAACAGCGTGGTTTTGTTGTAAGCCACCTCGGGCAATGGTTTGCCGCCCTGCAAGCGGTGCATGTGCATCTGGTTTTGCGTTTCAATCGAGACATACATCCACGGCTTCGTCGGATGAAAATCCAGATGCCGCGGGCCGTAGTCCCGGCCGCCATTGGGCGCGATTTTGTATTGGTTGGATAGCACACCGTCTTTGTAATCCCACACCATCAGTGCGCCGGGGTCTTCAGGCGTTTTCGGCGTGCCTTCGTTGCCGCGCGCCACCATCACTACGTGCCGGCCATTGGGTGTCAAGCGCACTTGATGCGCGTAAATGCCCGCGTCCATGGGTGCTTGCGGCACCTCTGCGCCCGGCGTGAAATCGGCGTTGATGCGATACACCCGCAGCGAGCTCGGCGTATTGAACGCCACGAGGATGTGCCGCGATGCGTTGTCAAGCGTCATGTGAATCGGCCGCGCTGGCAGGCGTATCGAATCGCCCACTTGCGTTAGCGCGCCTGAATTGGGGTCGATCTTGTATGCCGTGACCGAGTGATCGGTCGCACCCGCTGTGTTGGCGCTGGAGGCGGCGTAAAAATAGCGCCGGTTGTGGTGCGGCCAGCAATACTGCACGATGCCGCCGGGGGTCGTAACGGAGTCGCGCGCGGTCAACGTGGCGTTCTCGACATCCACCTCGTAGCGTGTGAGTACCGGCCCCACGTTGGCATACAGCGCAATCTTGCGTGCACCGCCCTGCGCAGCGGCAAAGCGCGGGGTAGCGGCAACAGTGGCACTGGCGGCGGCAAGCGACAGGAAGGTTCTACGGTTGGGCATGACAACTCCTTGGTGGGCGTGGGACTGCGTGCGGAAGGGTAAATTTAACACCAAACCAACGAAACAGGGGGCCGGGTGCCTGCGCCCCGCACGCCCGCACGCCCGCACGATATCAACACGATGTCGGCCAAGTCCGCATCAAATGCTGTCCCACGCCACCGCTCATGCGCAAGCAATGCACCTCGAGCATGCGTATCAGCCACTCGCGCGTGTCGCGCGGATCAATCACGTCGTGCGCGGTGTAAATGCTGGCCATGTCGTAGGGCGTAACGCCTTTGCTCATTTTTGTGACGGCGGCTTTGAACGCTTCCGGCTCATCGGGTGACGCGCCGTACGCTATCTGCGCACCAAACTCCGGCTAACGGCATGGCGCACCTTGTCACGATTGCAGTGCCTTGATGATACGCCTGCGCCGCATTCCGCTAAACTGCGCGGCAACATGGTACGCCACGCTACAAAACCCAACCTGCCGCCCGACAGGCCCGAGATTCGCCCCGGCCAATCTATCGCGTTACTGAAAGCGCTGCATATTCTCACGCGCGACGGGCGCATGAATCAGGACAGCCGCAGGAAGCTCAAACAGGTGTATCACCTGTACCAGTTTATCGAGCCGCTGCTGGCGCAGGTGATCGCGGACAAGGGCGCGGCGCAGCTTGCCGACATCGGCGCGGGCAAGTCGTACTTGGGCTTCATTCTCTACGATTTGTTTTTTAAGGCGCGTGATGATGCGTCGCAAGTGCTGAGCGTCGAAGCACGCGGTGAATTGGTAGAAAAATCCCATGCACTGGCAAATGAGCTCGGCTACACGCGCATGCGTTTCGTGCATTCGACGGTGGCCGACGCGACACACTCGCCGAACCTGCCCGCAGCGCTGGACATCGTAACCGCGCTGCACGCCTGTGACACCGCCACCGATGACGCCATTCGCTTGGCGTTAGCGAAACAGGCGCGTTACATCGTGCTGGCACCGTGCTGCCAAGCTGAAGTGGCTGCGGCCCTGCGCAAACACAAAAGCGCAGCACTCGCCGACGCACATCACGGCGCACTGACCGAAGTCTGGCGCCACCCGCTACATACCCGTGAATTCGGCAGCCACATCACCAACGTTCTGCGTTGCCTGCAGCTTGAGGCCCAAGGTTATCAGGTTAACGTGACCGAGCTAGTAGGCTGGGAACACTCAATGAAAAACGAACTCATCATCGCCAGCTACCAGAATTTGCCGCGAGAACGGGCCGCGCGACGTTTGAATGATTTGTTGGAAAAGTTGGGGCTAACGGCGTTGCAACAGCGGTTTTGTGTGTGAAGTTCAGGCGCCTGCCGCCATCTCATCGTGCGCCAAAATCAGGTTTCTTCTTTGCCAAAAATGCCGCCACACCTGCGCGGTAATCTTCGGTATCAAAACACGCAAAGCCTTCATCCCACTCAGGCGTGGCGATGTCCGCACGCACGGTGAGGCGCTCGATGAATTGTTTGTGCCAGCGCGCCACCAGCGGCGCACCGTCGGCGATGCGTTTGGCGGCGGCGTATGACTCGACCTCGACTTGATCGTCGGCCACCACGCGATTGACCAAGCGCTTTTGCAGCGCCTCGGCAGCGTCGAACACGCGGCCTTCGAGCAGGATTTCTAACGCTACTGCGCGCCCCACCAGCGCGAGCAGGCCGGCGAGCTCGCCGTAGCCCATGGTTAAACCGAGCTTGTTGATCGGCACGCCAAAACGGCTAGATACGCCGCAGATGCGCATATCGCAGCATGCAGCGATTTCCAGCCCGCCGCCGACACACGCACCTTTGATCAGGGCGAGGGTCGGGTGTTTGCATTGCGCCACGGCCTGCATGGTGGCGTGAATTAACGCGCCATAGGATTTCGCTTGTGTTGAATCGGCGCGCTCATGCGCAAATTCAGCGATGTCCGCACCGGCGGCAAACGCTTTGTCGCCCGTGCCGCGCAGTACCACGCAGCGCAGCGTGTCGTCCGCCGACAGCTCGCGCATCACCTCGCCAAGCCGCGCCCAGGTGGGTTTGTTGAGCGCGTTGAGACGCTCCGGGTTATTCAGCGCAACGGTCGCTATGAAACCTTCGCGCGAGACGATGACGGGGGCGGTCATCAATCGAGCGTAACGCCAGCCGCTTTAACGAGCTTGGCGTATTTAGCGATTTCATTGCCAAGGAACGTGGCGAACTGCTCGGTGCTCATGGCGTTGAGCTGCGTGCCGGCTTCTTCGAGTTTGGCTTTGGCGTCGGGCAGCGTCATGATTTTGTTGATTTCGGTATTGAGCTTGACGACGATATCGCGCGGCGTTTTTGCGGGTGCCATGACGCCATACCAGTTGGTCATTTCAAAACCTTGCAAACCGGCTTCGACCATCGTGGGCGTTTGCGGCAGTTGCGGCGAGCGCTGCGGCGTGGTGAGTGCCAGCGCGCGCAGTTTGCCGCCGCGGATGTGCGGCAGCACCGGCGGCATGGTGTCGAAATTCATGCTCACGTGGCCAGCCAGCAAATCCACCACGGCGGGGCCGCTGCCTTTATAAGGCACGTGCACCACCTTCGCACCGGTAGTGAGCTGAAACAGCTCGCCCGCCAGATGCTGCGTGCTGCCCACGCCCGATGAGGCATAGTTCAGCGCGCCGGGTTTGGCCTTGGCAATGGCGACCAGCTCGGCGACATTTTTGGCAGGGATCGACGGATGCACTACCAGCACGTTCGGCACGTACCCCACATGCGCCACCATAGCGAAATCACGCTGCGCGTCGTACGGCAGTTTTTTGAAAAGATTCGGTGCGATGCCGTGCGAATTCACGTGGCCCATCATGATGGTGTAGCCGTCGGGCGCGGCTTTGGCCATGATGTCAGCGCCGATGATACCGGTGGCCCCCGCGCGGTTATCGACGATGTAGCTTTGCCCCCAAACCTCGGTCAGCTTGGCGCAAATAATGCGCGCCACAATGTCGGTGCCGCCGCCGGGCGCAAAACCGACGATCATGCGCGCGGACTTGGTGGGGTATTGTTGTGCGCCGGCACTGGCGCTGGTGAGCATTAACGCGGATAGTATATAAGTAATTGTTTTCATTGATTTTTTTTAAATCCAACGTGATGATTATTCGGCCTTGATGCCCGCTTCGCGAATGATCTTACCCCAACGTGCCACATCGTTTTTTAAGGTATCGGCGAATTTTTCCGGTGCCATTAATTCGACTTCCAAGCCTTGCTGCGAAAGCTTGTCGCGCAGGTCTTTTTGCAACAGCGCTTTGTTGGTCACCGACGCAATGTACTGCACCATGTTAACCGGTAACGCTTTCGGCCCGAGCAGGCCGTACCACGTTGAATAGTCGTAACCGGTTACACCAGCTTCGGCAATCGTCGGCAACTCGGGAAACGCCGGTGAGCGCTTCGCACCAGACACCCCCAGCCCGCGGATGCGCCCACTGCGGATATGCCCGGCGGCAGCGGGCATGGTGGCGATCATCGACTGAATTTGCCCGGCGATGGTGTCGGTGAGCGCCGGCCCCGCGCCTTTGTAAGGCACGTGCTGCATCTCCACGCCGGCCAGACGCTGAAATAACTCCACCGCCAGGTGTGCGGAACTGCCGACACCACCGGTGCCGTAGTTGATGCCTTTCGGCTTGGATTTCGCGAGCGCGACAAACTCTTTCACTGATTTGGCCGCGACGTTGGTGTTGACCACCAGCACATTGGGCGTGGTGCCGATCATGGCGATGGTGGCGAAATCGTTCACCGTGTCGAACGGCAGTTTGGGATACAGCGTGGCGTTGAATGTCATGCCTTGGTGGTTCAGCATCAGCGTGTAGCCGTCACCCGCCGATTTCGCCACAATCTCCGCCGCAAGGGTGCCGCCGCCGCCGCCGCGGTTATCCACAACCAGCGGTTGCCCCAGCGACTCGAACATTTTTTGCCCCACCAGCCGCGCCACAAAATCCGTCGAGCCGCCGGGCGCGAAGGGGATCATGAAGCGGATGGGTTTGTCTGGGTAACCTGCGGGCTTGGCGGCCTCCATCGGCGGTGGCGTTTCCTTGGCTTTGGCAGCGGGCTTGGCCTTGGTTTGGGCCCAAGCGATCCCCACCGGGTACGCAGTGAGGCCGGCGATGGTTATCAAGGAAACCAGGCTAAACGTGTGCTTCATGTTTTTACCCCTGCCGATTTGGCCGCCTTAACAAAAAATTCGCGCGCGGCCAGCATGTCATCCAATGTGCCGAAGGCATTGGTGTAGTGGCCCTTAAAACCCGCACCCTCAATGAGTTTGAACATCTTGCCGAAATTGATATTGCCCTTGCCCGGCGGCAAATGCACCTCGTAACCGTTGCGAAAGCAATCCGCCAGCCGCACCTCATGCACGCGTTTGAAGTTGAGCGCTTTGACAAAACCCTCAATCCCCGCAGGCACCAAATGCGCGTGGTTGGCGGTGAAGCTCAGCTTGAAACTTGGCGACTTGATGTCCCAGTAGTACTGCCATTCTTCAATGGTGTGCGCGAGGTAATGCACCTCGGCGTCGTCCGGCTCTTTGTTGAGGTTTTCCAGCAGGATCAAGGCCTTTTTCTTTTCAGCGTAAGTGACGATTTTTTGTAGGCGCGCGCGGCCCGCCGCCATGCGCATGGCCTTGTCTTTGGTGAAGTGGTAGCCCGCGTGCATTTCCGTCCAGCTTGCGCCGAGCTTCACCACCAAATCAACATAGCGCTTTAGATAGTCCGTCACCGCATCCGACACAATCGGCGAATACTCAGCCACATTGATCGCCGAACTCGAATGCAGGCCCAGCGCCATGCCGTGTTTGTCGAGTTGCTTGCGCACGGCTTTGCAGCGTTTGGTGTCGAATTTATCCAGCGCGTTGTCGCCGGTGTCGAGCTGAATGTCGATGTGTTTTAAACCGTTTTTTGCAGCCCAGTCGATGGCGGTTTCCAGTTTCAAACGGCGGCTGATGTCGATGCCGATGCGGTTAATGAGTTTCACGATAGTATCCTTCAGAAAAGTTCGCCGCATGATAGCGCAAATGCGGGGCTGTCTTGATCCGCGCTGGCGGTGGGCGCACAATAGACCGGTCAACAAGGAGACACCATGGCGTCAAAATTCTTTCAGGGTTTTTTACATTTCAACATTCGCTGCTCGGAGGAAGACCTGCCGGCCATCGAGAAATTCTACGATGACGTGCTGGACCTCAAAAGCGGCCCGCGCCCCAACTTCATGGCCCCCGGCGTGTGGCTCTACTACGGCGACGATCCGATACTGCATGTCGGCGCGCGCTTCAAAAAAGGCGCGCAAATCAAAGACCACCACAGCGGCAGCCTCGACCACATCGCATGGAAGGCCACCGGCGCAGTGGATTTCCGCAAGCGGCTGAAGCATCTCGACATCGAGTTCGAGGAACAAAACATCAAAGACGCCGGCTATCAGGTATTTTTATATGACCCGGTTGGCACCAAGCTCGAATTCAATTTCGAGAAAGAACATGTGCCGGACGCGGTGCCGTTGGGGACTACGGCTGGGGCGAATTTACGCTGACCGGCGTTACCTCAAATGCTTCACCGCGGAGGCGCAAAGACGCAGAGTTTACGCATAGAGAGACTCTCGACGCATTTCGCTGTGGCGGTGCTGTGCGTCTTTGCACCGCCGCGAAAATGATCTAAGTATTTGATTTTAAATGGTTTTCTGTAAGGCTCGCCATGGCCGCGTCCACCCCGCCCTTGTGATGCGGCACCTTCGCCAGCGCCAGCCCCATCTCCACCCCCGCCAGCGCGCCCATCAAGGTTAAGTCATTGAAGTCGCCGATGTGGCCGATGCGAAATACCTTATCGGTGATTTTGCCCAGCCCGCTGCCGAGTGACATATTGAAGTTTTCCAGCACGACTTTGCGGAAAGCGACTTCGCTGTGGCCTTCGGGCATGCGCACGGCGGTGAGGATGCTGGAGTACTGCGTTTCATTTTGGCATTGCAACTCCAAGCCCCACGCGTGCGCCGCGCGGCGCGTGGCTTCGGCGTGGCGGTCGTGGCGCTTAAACACGTTGTCGAGGCCTTCTTCTTCGAGCATGGCGATACCTTCGCGCAGGCCATAGAGCAGATTGGTCGCAGGCGTGTACGGGAAGTAGCCATTTTTGTTGGGGCCCACCATTTCGTCCCAGCTCCAGTACGAGCGCGGCAACGTCGACTTTTTCGACGCGGCCAGCGCTTTGTCGCTCACCGCGTTAAACGATAGCCCCGGCGGTAGCATCAAACCTTTTTGCGAGCCAGCTACCGTGACATCCACGCCCCATTCGTCGTGACGGTAATCAATGGAACCCAAGCCGGAGACGGTATCCACCAGCAGCAGCGCCGGGTGGCCGGCACGGTCGATGGCTTTACGCACTTCGGCGATAGGCGACACCACACCCGTAGAGGTCTCGCTATGCACCACGCACACGGCTTTGATAGCGTGATGTTTGTCTGCAACCAGGCGCGCTTCGATGGCAGCAGGGTCTGCGCCGCCACGCCAATCACCCGCAAGAAATTCTGGCTTAAGCGCCAAGCGTTTGGCGAGGTTTTGCCACAGCGTGGCAAATTGGCCGGTCTCGTACATCAACACGCTGTCACCGGCTGACAACGAATTCACTAACGCAGCCTCCCACGCACCCGTGCCGGAGGCCGGGTAAATCATCACGGCACCCTTGGTTTTGAAAATGCGCCGCATGCCGTTTAACACGTCGTGTCCCAAGTCCGCAAAATCCGGCCCGCGATGATCGATGGTGGGGCGATCAATCGCACGCAAAATGCGATCGGGCACATTAGAGGGGCCGGGGATTTGCAGAAAGTGTCGGCCAGCGTGGTAGGTCATAGCGGTGCTCCTGAAAGGGTGCGGTATTATAGGTGAGAACCCAACCGGCCCCGCCACGGGTAGACCGGGGTTAAGGCCAACACATTTAGATCAAAAGCGTTTGCCAGCAAGGGTGCAGAGCGCACGGAGAACCCCGGCGGGATCTTTTCTGTGGCCTCAGTGTCCTCTGTGGCTACAAAGGTTTTGCCATGACTGCTCCGACACATGCCGCCCTCGCCGCCCGCCTCAAAAAAGAAATCCATGGCGAGGTGTACTTCGACGCCGCCACACGCGGGCGCTACTCGACCGACGCCTCCATTTACCAGATTGAACCGGTCGGCGTGGTGATTCCGCAAACGGAAGAAGATGCCACCACGGCGATGCAAATCGCCCTAGACGCGGGCGTGGCGGTGTTGCCGCGTGGTGGCGGCACGTCGCAATGCGGGCAGACGGTAGGTGATGCACTGGTGATTGACGTCAGCAAATACCTGCGCCACGTGGTTGATTTCAATGCCGAGGCGCGCACCGCCGTAGTGATGCCCGGCGTGGTGCTCGATCAACTCAATGCGTTTTTGAAACCCCATGGGCTGTGGTACCCGGTAGACGTTTCCACCAGCGCGCAAGCCACCATCGGCGGCATGACGGGCAATAACTCCTGCGGCTCGCGCTCGATTTTTTACGGCAATATGGTGCACAACGTGCGCGGCGTGGATGCGGTGTTGGCCGATGGCAACGCCTATCACTTTGGTGCCGTGCCGAGCGACCTTGCGCAACTGGATGGCCCGCCGGGGTATCGCACGTTGGTGCAAAAAATCCGCGATATTGCGGTTGCCAACGTGGCTGAAATCGAGGCGCGTTACCCCAAACTGCTGCGACGCGTGGGGGGTTACAACCTCGACATGGTGTCTGCGCACCCGTTCAATATGGCGCATTTGCTGGTGGGTAGTGAGGGCACGCTCGCCTACTCCAAGCGCGTTCATCTCAACCTATACGCGTTGCCCAAACACAAGACGCTGGGCGTGTGCCACTTCCCGACGTTTTTCAAGTCGATGGAAGCGCCACAGCACATCGTTAAGCTCAAGCCCGTTGCAGTTGAACTGGTGGATCGCACCATGATCGGCCTCGCACGCAGCAATCCGGTCTTTCGCCCCATCGTCGAACAATTTATTCAGGGCGACCCAGACGCGATTTTGCTGGTGGAATTTGCGGGTGACGACAAGGATGAACAACATCGCAAGTTGAGACAATTGGTTGAGTTGATGGGCGACCTTGGTTTCCCTGGCGGCGTGATCGAAATTGTCGATCCCGCATTGCAGCGCGACGTGTGGGAGGTGCGCAAGGCGGGCCTCAATATCATGATGTCGATGAAGGGTGACGGTAAACCGGTGTCGTTTATCGAAGATTGCGCCGTGCCCTTGGAGCATTTGGCCGAATACACCGAGCGCTTGACGCAGGTGTTTCATAAACACGGCACCACCGGCACTTGGTACGCGCACGCCTCGGTGGGCACGCTGCACGTGCGACCGATTCTGAACATGCGCGACGATGGCGCGCACAAAATGCGCGCGATTGCCGAAGAAGCTGCCGCGATGGTCAAACAATACAAAGGCTCATACTCGGGTGAGCACGGCGACGGCTTGGTGCGCAGCGAATGGATAGCGCCCTTTTTCGGCCCGCAACTCACACTAGCGTTTGGCGAGATCAAAAACATCTTCGACCCCAAGGGCCTGCTCAACCCCGGCAAGATCGTACGCCCCTCAAAGCAAGATGATCGCTCGCTATTTCGCTTTAAACCCGGCTACAAAACCATACCGATCAAGACCGTGCTCGATTGGCAAGAATGGGGAGGTCTCGATAAGGCAGTAGAGATGTGCAATAACAACGGTCATTGCCGCAAGTTTGATGCGGGCACGATGTGCCCGTCGTTTAGAGTGACGCGCGACGAACAACATCTCACGCGCGGGCGCGCCAACACACTGCGGCTGGCGCTATCAGGTCAGTTAGGCCCGGATGCGTTTACCTCGGACGAGATGCACAAGGCCATGGATTTGTGCGTGTCATGCAAAGGCTGCAAACGCGAGTGCCCCACAGGCGTGGACATGGCCAAGATGAAGGTCGAGTTTCTGCATCACTACAAACAGCGGCATGGATTTACGCTCAAAGATAAATTAATTGCGCATTTGCCGCACTACGCGACTTGGGTTTCTAAATGGGGGCCGTTGGCCAATATGGCGCAAGCGGTTGGTAAAGGGTTTGCGGGATTTGCTGCGCAGCGGTCGTTGCCGAGTTGGAAGGGTGATTTTGTACGGGAAAGTCAAAACCTTCCCTCTCCCCAACTCTCTGCTCCGCTTTCAGTGTTCCCTGATCCCGAGGCAAGCGCAGCGTCCAAAGCCGAAGTCGTTCTCCTCATCGACACCTTCAACAACTACTTCGAACCCGACAACGCCCGCGCAGCGCTGAAAGTGTTGCAAGCCGCCGGTTACACCGTACACCTGCCACAGGCACAAGACAGCGCCCGTCCCCTCTGCTGTGGCCGCACCTTTCTCGCTACCGGCATGATGGACAAGGCCAAGGCCGAAGCCCAGCGCACCATCACCGCACTCGCGCCTTATGTCGCCCGTGGTGTACCGATTGTTGGCCTCGAACCCTCATGCCTGCTCGGCATGCGCGACGAATTTTTATCCCTGCATCCAGGCGCGGAAAGTGCGGCACTCGCCATGCAGGCTTTTCTGTTCGAGGAATTCATCGCCCGCGAACTCGATGCGAAGCGTTTCAAACTCAAGCTCAAGCCGCTGACGCAAAAGAAAGCCCTGCTGCACGGCCACTGCCACCAAAAAGCCTTCGCCGCCATGCCGGCAGTGCAGCGCGTGTTGCAGTTAATCCCGGAGTTGCAAATCGAAGCCATCGAATCCAGTTGCTGCGGCATGGCCGGCAGCTTTGGCTACGAGGCCGAGCATTACGCTGTCTCCATGCAAATGGCTGAAGCCGCGCTGCTACCCAAGGTGCGCGAAGCCGCGAAAGACACGCTCATCATCGCGGATGGCACCAGTTGCCGGCATCAGATTAAGGATGGGGCGCGGCGTGACGCGGTGCATGTGGCGAGGGTGCTGGCGGAGGCGCTGGCTTGACCGACACCGTGCGGCCTTGGCTCCTCGACGTCGACAATCTCCACGTCGAATTCAAAACCCCGCGCGGGGTGGTGCGGGCGGTAGAGGGCATTTCGTATCGCGTACGCGCCGGCGAAATTGTGGCCTTGGTGGGTGAATCCGGTTGCGGCAAGTCGGTGTCGTCGCTGGCGATTCTGCGGTTATTGGCGCAGAACGGGCGTGTGACGCAGGGGCGGGTGATGTTTGATGGGCGAGATTTGCTGACGCTCAGTGCGGACCAGATGCGCGCGCTGCGGGGGCGCGATGTCGCGATGATTTTTCAAGACCCGATGACTTCGCTTAACCCGGTGCTGACCGTCGGTTATCAGATTGCCGAGCCGCTGTTGCTGCACTTGAAGCTGACGCCGCAAGCAGCACGCACGCGCGCGCTGGAACTGTTGAAAATGGTGGGGTTGCCGGATGCCGAATCGCGACTCGATCAATATCCGCATCAATTCTCCGGCGGCATGCGCCAGCGCGTGGTGATCGCTATTGCGCTGGCGTGCAACCCCAAACTGATTATCGCGGACGAGCCGACCACCGCGTTGGATGTGACCATACAGGCGCAGATTCTGAAGCTGATGAAGGATTTGTCGCGCGATCTCAACATCGCGATGGTGGTGATCACGCACAACCTCGGCATCGTCGCACGTTACGCCGATCGGGTGAACGTGATGTACGCCGCGCGCATGGCCGAGCAAGGCAGCGCTGCGGCGTTATTTGCTCAGCCGCTGCACCCGTATACCGCCGGGCTACTGCGCTCGGTGCCGCGTCTCGATCAGCCGCGCGGGCAGCGGTTGGAAACCATCGACGGCGCGCCGCCTGATTTGCTGGCACCGCCGTCGGGGTGCCGATTTGCGTCGCGCTGTGCGGCACATCAGGCCGCTTGCGAACGGGCGTTGCCTGATTTGGTTGAAGTCACCGCTGGCCGGCACGTCGCGTGCCTGCGCGCGGCGGAAATTGCCCGCAGCGGCCCGGCGGCGGTGGGCCTGCAAGCGGCATCGCGTGATACCACGACGATCAAAACCGTCAGGCGCGACACGCCATTGCTGCGCGTCAGCGGCCTCAAGACTTGGTTCGACGTATCTACCGGCTTCAAAACGTTCGGCGCGAAAAAAAAGGCCGAAGTGCGCGCGGTGGATGATGTGTCGTTTGACGTGTTCAAAGGCGAGACGGTGGGCCTGGTGGGTGAATCCGGCTGCGGCAAAACCACGGTGGGACGCACGCTGTTGCGGCTGGAGAAATCCACCGCAGGTTCCATCACGTTCGGCGGCGTGGACGTCACACACGCGGGTGGCAACACGCTCAAGCATTACCGTCGCCGCATGCAGGTGATTTTTCAGGATCCGTTCAGCTCGCTCAATCCGCGCATGACCATTGGCGATAGCATCACCGAGCCGCTGCTGGTGTACCAGCTGCAGCCTGACAAGGCTGCGGCGCGCGCCAAGGTCAGTGCGTTGCTGCAGCAGGTGGGGTTGTTTGATTACATGGCGGCCCGATATCCGCATGAATTGTCAGGCGGGCAGCGGCAGCGCGTCGGCATTGCCCGCGCGCTGGCGATGGAGCCGGAATTTATAGTGTGCGATGAGCCGGTATCGGCGCTGGATGTATCGATACAGGCGCAGATCATCAACCTGCTGGAAGATTTACAAAAACAACTGGGCCTGACTTATTTGTTCATCGCGCACGACTTGGCGGTGGTGCGGCATATTTCAGACCGGGTGATTGTGATGTACTTGGGTCGTGTGATGGAAATCGCCGACCGCGATGCGCTCTACGCCGATCCCCTGCACCCTTACACGCAGGCCCTGCTTGAGGCGGCACCGACACCCGATCCGGCAATCGAAGCGCGGCGTGAGCATCGCGTGCTCCGCGGCGAGGTGCCCAGTCCGCTGGCACCGCCCGCAGGGTGCGTATTCAGTACGCGTTGCCCGCAGGCGGATAGCGCTTGCCGTGCGGAGAAGCCCGCGCTGCGCGAGGTCAAGCCCGGACATTTCGCGGCCTGCCTCCGGCTATAACGCAGGGCGTTTGTAACTAATTGATTTTATTGATATTTTACGCGGCACTATTTCTCGACCACGCCTTCCTGCTCGCGCAGATTGGCGTTCAGCGATAGCCCCGATTCGGTATTGGTGATTTTTTTCAGCGCGCCGCCCTTGCCGCCATCGCGCAGCGGGGCCATATCGACGTCCACCTTGTCGCCGGGCTTGAACGAATTGCGCTTCCAGATACCGGCGCGCGTGAGGTTGCCGGGGCTGGTCATCTCGAGCACCCACGTGACGGGCGCGGCACCCTTTTGCGCACCCTCCACGTAGATGGCAACATGCGGGTTGGTCCAGTGCACTTCTTTCACCACACCTGAAATCGACACCACTTTGTCGTGCGCGAACATGGTAGTCGAGTGATGCGCAGCGACAGGGTACGCCGCAGCGCCCAAGCCCAGCAACGCACCGGCAATCAGCGTTTGTTTTGCGAGTGATTTCATGCGGTCTCCTTCGAAGTGTAGTGACAGTAACGGAGCAATTATTTCGGCGGTGTACGGTTACCGTACGGGTCATGCGAGATTTTTTCCCAGCTCGGGTAACCGTCTTTGTCGACTGACGGCTTGAAGTACCCCTCAAGGCAGGTGCCCTCGACAATATCCAACCGACGCAGCCGCTGCCGGTAGTAAATGCGCGTGGTCACCCACGGCTTGGTCAGCACTTTGGGCGCGGTAATGGTGAGTTCATCGGCCCACACATCCGGCTTTTGCAAATACATGCGCTCTTTGATGTGCATGTCGCCGCCGTTGGGAATGCCCTGCGCTTCGCTGATCGCGATGTAATTTTGCGGATGCATGGCGATGGTATCGACGTGTAGATTTTCGCCATCCCACTTGCCGATGGATTCGCCGTGGAAGGTCGGGTCTGGGTCATCGGTGTGACCGCGCCCATCGGTGTAAACGCGGCGCAGGCGTGAGCTATCCGATTCGCCGAGCATCAGCACGCGGCCCGGATAAAACGCAAACTCCATCGCGTTGTGCGTCACCAGCATCCACGCAGGCATGGCTTCCGGCAGACAGTTCTGGAACAGGGGTGGCGGACGGCCCGCGCGCTCTTCGGCGTATTGCCACTCGATGACTTTGGCAGCCTTTTCATTCCACGACGGCGGATTGGTTTTCATTTGTCGGTCTTGATCGGAACGCACGTGCGTCCACACGCCGCTCCAATCGGGCAGCTTCGCCATATCGGCCCAGTCTTTTGCCGAGGGCGGCGGGTTGATTACGGGCTTGGCTGCCGGTTTGGCGGCGGGAGATTGCGCCAGTGATACGCCCGGCAACAGCGAAATCCCCAACAGGGCCATGACTTCACGACGGACATTACGCATCTGGTTTTTCTCCTCCTGTGAATAGCGACATCAGCAAGGGCAAAATATTAACACGATGGAAAATTTCGTCAGCCCGGTTCGGCTTACCGTGCTGTGTAAAGCGTAAAAAACGCAATTCGCCACAGAGGACACCGAGGACACCGAGAACGCCAAGGAAAGACAGCTACTGGGCCTGAAACGTTTGCTCACCAACCGGGTGATCAGGTGAATCCCGGTAACGCCCTGATTTCTCTCTGTGTTCTCGATGTGCTCGGTGTGCAACAAAAAAGCCCCTCGCGGGGCTTTTCAGTGGCACAGCCAGCCACTTATTTTGCCGGCGCTTCTTGTTCCAGATTCGCACGTTCCTGCGCGCGGATATCCGCCGTCAGGAATTTGCCTGAATCCACCAGCGTGACTTTTTTCAACGCGCCGCCTTTTTTGCCGTCGCGTAGCGGGGCCATGTCGATTGTGACTTTATCGCCGGGCTTAACCGAGTTGCGCGTCCAGCCGCCGGCGCGCACCAAGTTGCCGGGGCTGGTCATTTCAATCACCCACAGCGCCGGCGTTTCGCCGTCCTTGATCACATCGACATAAATGCCGACATGCGGGTTGGTCCAGTGCACTTCTTTGACCACACCGTTGATGCTCACCACTTTGGCGTGATCGAACATGCTGGTGGCGTGGTGCGCGGCCACCGGGTACGCGCCTGCGCCCAAACCCAGCAATGCTGACGCAAGCAACACTTTTTTGAACGATGATTTCATGACATCTCCTGTATAGGGCAAGGTTCGAATTATTGCGGCGGAATGCGATTGCCGCCCACGTCGTGCGGCTGCGGCACAAACACATGCCAGCCATCTTTATCAATACGCGGCGCGAAGTAGCCTTCCATGCACACGCCTTCGACTATATCGAATTTGCGCGCGCGCTGGCGGAAGTAATAACGCGTCGTTTCATACGGCTTGGTCAGTACATGCGGCGCGGTAACTTTCATGTAAACGTGCATCACGTCTTTTTCAACCTTGATACGCTCCAGCACGTGCATATCGCCCTGATTCGGCACGCCATGCGCTTCGCTGGGGGCAATATACGCCTGCGGCAAAATACCGATGGTGTCGATCACCAGCGTGTCGCCCTCCCACTTGCCGATGGAGTGGCCGTGAAAGGTGGGGTCAGGGTCAGCCGGGTGGCTGCGGCCATCGGTGTAGATGCGGCGCAGGCGGCCGCCATCGGACTCGCCCAGCATGGTGACGCGACCCGGCGTGAACAAAATTTCCAGCGCGTTGTGGCTGATCATCATCCACGACGGATGCGCTTCCGGCAGACAATTCACAAATAACGGCGTCGGACGGCCCGCGCGCAATTCGGCCTCCTGAAACTTGATTAACGCCGCCGCCTTAGCGTTCCACGGCGGCGGGTTCTTAACGTGTTGCCGGTCTTGATCAGAGATATTCGGATTCCACACGCCACTCCAGTCGGGCAGTTTGCCGATGTCTGTCCAATCCTTGGCGGTAGGCGGCGGGTTGATCACCGGCTTTTCAGCGGGATTGTTTTGCGCGAACGCCGCCGTAGCGCAGGCAAATACCACAACCGCAGTGGCGGTCAAAAATCGTTTCATGGCAAGCGACCCTTCCCTGTAAAGAATTGATTTGTTGTTGTTTTATGCGGGACTTTATTGCACCAAGCGCAACCGGTGCCCGACACTACTACCGCCGCCAGCGCTTGTCTATCAACAGCGGCGCAGCTTAAGTGGTGAATCCTATCCAACGGCCAAACGCCACAATACAAACCCACAACAGCAGCGACATCCCGCCCGCGACTTTGGCGGCCTGCGGCAAGGCGCCGCCCGGCACGCCCCAAGCGGCCACGTCCCGATACGAAAACTTGTGAAAAATCAACATGTTACCGGCAGCCAGCAACAGAAACCCGATCTTCAACAGGAAGTAGGTGTTGTGGCCGTAAATCACTGCCTTGGCGCAAAACATCAACACGCCGGTGATCAGTGCCAGCGCGAATGCCATCCACGTAATCGGCAACACTTCGCGCGTGAGCGCACCCACCGGCCGGTCGCGTGAGGCCCAGCCGAGCAAACGCAAATCCACCATCGCAATCGAGCCCACCACCAGCACAATCGCCAGCACATGTATCGATTCCAGCCACGGGAACAACACCTCGCCTTCGCGGATCGCGGTGGCGAATTCAAAAGACTCAAGCGATTTGAGCAAACTGTCGATAGTCATGGTGTTTGCCCGGTCAAAAATACGCAATCCAGCGGCCGGCAAAAATAATGCCGCACCACAGCGCTACGGAAATCAGCGCGATCACTTTGCCCGCAGCCACGCGGCCGTCCCAAAACGCCGGGTTCTTTTTCAGCGGCGCGGCAAAATACGCCGTCACCGCGACCGCACCGATCACCAGCAGCATTTTGATCTGGAAAATATTGTTTTTCAGCGCGCGCGCCGGCTCGCCGATAATCAGAAAAATGCCGCTGATGAGCAGCACCGGCAGCGCCCACCAGATCACCGGGCCAAAGCGCCGCACGACGCCAGCCAGCGCCTGCTCGCGCCCCACCATGCCGAGCAGCCGCAAGTTAATCATCAGCATCGACGCCATCAACGCCGCGATGGTAAGGATATGCACCGTCTGCACCGCCGGCACTACCCACGGCGCGGTCTGAATCGCCTGACTCAGCGGCGTCGCATCGATCCACCCGCAAACGCTGTTAAGGATTTGTTTTACTGAGGGATTCATCAAGGCCTCGTGACCGGCTACTGGGCTGCTTTCGGCGGCGCATCGGGCAACGCCTTCACCGTGGGCGCGACCGCCGTGTCTTCGCCCACACGATACGCTGCGTGACACGCCGAACACGCGTTGTAAATCACCGCGCCGGAATCAAACAACGCCGCGACATCTTTTTTGTCCGAGGCCTGATACGCCACCACCGCAGCATCACTCATGCTTTTGGCCAACGCCATCCACTTTTTGTCGTCGCGCGCGCGGCCCTGCATCATCAGCAGGTTGCCGGATTCGATCATCGTCGCGGCACCGGCCTTCACCTTTAACCAATCCTCATCCGTCTTCGGCGCTTTTTGGTTCTCGCCCTTGTCAGTGATGATAATCGCCACCGATTCCCACACCGCGTCGGCAGCGGGGTCGATGACAAATTCCATCAACTGCTTCAACGACAGCGAGGTGTTGTACGGCGGCGCTGACACCGCAGCCGGCGGCGGATTGCAGCCCGCCAATAGCAGCGCAGCGGCCGTAGCCGCCGTAGCCGCCGTAGCAGAGCCCACGGCGGCGAACATTTTTTTTATCATGGTTTCCATTCCTTGGTGTGCCGCCGACGCCATGGTGAACAGGGTACGTCGCCGACTTTCTCAACCTGTCAGGCCTGACTATACCGCCCGCAACCGCTTTGAGCCAGCGGGAAACCGATGCCGTGGCTGCGGCACACCATCGCACCGCAATTGAATCCGCAAACCCAAAGCGCTACGATGCGTGACCCATCGACCCCAGTTTTTTTATTCACCAAGGAACTTCACCATGACGACTCGCTTGCCCCTCAACGGCTACACGGTACTGGATCTCACCGCGCATCGCGCCGGACCGACAGCCGTGCGCCAACTCGCTGACTGGGGTGCCAATGTGATCAAGATCGAAGCGCCGGGGCCCTCGGTGGATGCCACCGGCAGCCGCCGCGACGGGCCGGATTTTCAGAATCTGCATCGCAACAAGCGCAGCCTCACACTCAATCTGAAAACGCCCGAAGGCCTGAAGATTTTTTTCGAGCTGGTTAAAACCGCCGATGTGGTGGCGGAGAATTACAAATCCACCGTGAAGTATAAGCTCGGCATCGACTACGAAGCGGTGAAGAAGGTGAACCCGCGCGTGGTCTACGGCAGCATTTCCGGCTTCGGTCAGGATGGGCCGTACGAAGGCCGCGCCGGTGTGGACCAAATCGCGCAAGGCATGGGCGGGCTGATGTCGATTACCGGCCATGCAGGCGGCGGACCGGTACGCGTGGGCATTGCGATCAACGACACTTCGGCTGGTATTTTGTTGGCGAACGCGATTGTGCTGGCGCTGCTGGAGCGCGAGCGCAGCGGCGAAGGCCAATGGGTTTCGACGTCGTTGATCGAAACCCAAATTTTCATGCTTGATTTCCAAGCCGCGCGTTACCTGATGAAAGGCGAAGTCGCCGGGCAAGAAGGCAACAATCACCCCACCGCAGCAGGTACGGGCATGTTCCAGACGGCTGACGGCTATATCAACCTAGCCGCATCGGGCGACAGCCTGTGGGAGCGTTTTTGCAAAGCGGCGGGCGCGACGGATTTGCTGACGATTCCTGAATTCGCCAACCCCGCGTTGCGCGGCAAGAACCGGCCCGCGCTGAATGCGCGACTGGCGGAAATTATGAAGGCACAAACCAACGAGTATTGGGTCAAGTTAATGGACCAAGCTGGTGTGCCGTGCGGTCCGATCAACACCATCGACAAAGTGTTCGCCGATCCACAGGTGCAACACTTGGGCATTGCCAAGCCGGTGGATCACCCGAAATACGGCGCGCAAAAAGTGGTGGGCCAGCCCATTCATCTGAGCCGTTATCCGCAGCCGGAAAAACTCGGCCATACACCCGATCCCGGCGAGCACACCGACGAAGTGTTGAAGGGTTTGGGCTACGACGCGGCTGCCATTCAGACGCTGCGCGCTAAAGGGGCCATCTAAAGTATTGTTTCGTAACTAATTGATTTTAAACGGTATTTAAGGATTCCCATGAAGCCCGTCAAAATAGGCGCAGTCAGTGTGTCCAGTATTATTGAACGTGAAGGCCCGTGGCGCGCGCCAGCGACGATGTTTCCCGGCGCCACGCCAGAAAAGCTGGCCGAGGTGATGGCGCTGGTGCCGGATTTCGCTTATGCGCGCGCGCAAGATTTGCTGTGCATCACCTATCAAACCTTTGTGGTGCGCACGCCGCGTTGCACCGCGTTGATCGACACCTGCGTCGGCGAACATCAACGGCGACCACCGCCATTGTTGTTCGACAAAAAACCGTGGCTCGACGGCTTTGCGCAGCACGGGCTCAAGTTCGAGGATATCGACTACGTGTTCTGCACGCACTTGCATGTGGATCATGTTGGCTGGAACACGCGGCTGCGTGATGGCCGCCTTGTGCCGACGTTCCCCAACGCCAAGTACGTGTTCAGCAAGCGCGAGTACGAGCACTGGAAACAGGCCGCCGAACCCGGCTTCGCCGCCGTGCACGAAGACTGTGTGGAGCCCATCGTCAAGGCGGGGCAGGCCTTGCTGGTTGACGACGCATTTGTGTTGTCCGACGAATTGTCGCTGGTGCCCACGCCCGGCCACTCGCCGGGCCATGTGTGCGTTGATTTGAAATCCGGCGGCGAGCGCGCGCTATTTACGGGCGATATGATGCACCACTGCGCGCAAGTGCTACAGCCCGACTGGAGCTCGTGCTTTTGTTTCGACGTAAAAGAATCCGCCGCCACGCGCTGGAAGTTTTTTCGCGAGCACGTGAATACCGATACGCTGATTATCCCGACGCATTTTCCCGGCACGACGGCAGGGCATATCGCCTCGTTTCGCGATACGTTTGAATTCAGGTTTCTCGCACTTTAATGGCGTGGGTTATGGTGCTGGCCCGTCTGGCCCATCTGGCCCATCTGGGCCGCATGCCGCAAATCGCCGCGCTGCGCCATCGTGGTTTTCGCCTGTTGTGGATGGCGACGCTGCTGTCGTCCACCGCACGCTGGGCGGATATGGTGGTGGTGGGCTGGCTCACGCTGGAGCTGACCGATTCGCCGCTGATGGTGGGCATCGTCGCCGGCAGCAAAATGGCTGGCTACATCGCCGCGCCGTTCATGGGTGTGATTGCGGATCGGGTGGATCGGCGGCTGTTGCTCATCATCGCAGCGCTGGTGAATTTTGTGGTGTCGGCCATGATGCTGATTCTGTTTGCCGGCGGCTGGCTCGCACTGTGGCATGTGATTACGCTGGCGCTGTTGAGCAGCCTGACATGGGCGCTGGATAACCCCACGCGCCAAGCCTTGGTGCCCGATTTGGTGGGCAAAGAAGACCTCACCAACGCCATTGCGCTGAATGCCGTGGCCAACGAGGTGACGGTGGTGGTCGGGCCCGCGCTGGGCGGCTTGCTGATTCCGACATTGGGCATGGTCGGCGCGTATGTGCTGATTTCGCTGATTTACTTTCTGGATTTGGTCGTGCTGTGGCGCATGCAGCGAGCGGTGCCCACGGCACCCGCAGTACGCGAATCGGCAGCGCAAAGCCTCGCCGGCGGGTTGCGTTATGTGTGGAGCAACCACACGGTGCTGGTGTTGCTGGTGATTGCCTGTTTGCTGAATTTGCTGGCGGCACCGTATCGGTATTCCTTCTTGCCCCTGTTTGCGCGCTACATCCTCAATGCCGGCCCCACCGGCTACGGCATGCTCACAGCGATGGCGGGTGTGGGCGCGCTGGCGGCGGGCATTTGGGTGGTGTCGCAGGGCAACGTCAAGCGCAAAGGACGGCTGGTGATCGCCAGCGGCCTCGTGTGGCCGGCGTCGTTGCTGCTGTTTGCGATGTCGGGTTGGTACCCGCTGTCGCTGGCGTTTGTGTTCGTGGCGGGGCTGGCGCAGGCTATCGCCTGGACCGTGATCGCCACTTTGATTTTGGGTCACACCACGCCAGCCATGCGTGGTCGCGTGATGGGGCTGCGCGCTGGGGTGGTGGTGAGCCTGCCGATCGGCAATTTTCTGGCGGGTGCGGTGGCCGAGCGCTTTGGCGCGCCCATGGCGTTGGGCGCTTACGCGATCATCGCCATGGTGATGATGGCTGCCATTGCCGTGCTCGTGCCCAATCTGCGGCGGCTGGATTGAGCGTGTACCATCGCGGCACACACCAACGGGAGATTTCAGGTGAAAGAAAATAGCATCCGACGGGCCGTGCGTGAAGGGCGGGCGGCGCTGGGCACCGGACTCAAAGAGTTTGCCACGCGCGGCGTGCCGTGGATCATTGAATCGTCCGGCTTTGACTACTGCATGATCGACATGGAGCATGGCGCGTTCGATCTGGAAACCATTGCCAATCTCGCTGGCTGGTTTGCCGCCACCCAAGTGTCGCCGATTGTGCGCATCCACAAATCTTTCATTAACCTGATTCCGGCGATTCTCGATCAGGGCATCATGGGCATACAAATCTCGGACGTAGACACCGCAGCCGAAGCGCGCGCGATGGTGCAACTCGCCAAGTATCCACCCATCGGCAATCGCGGCATTTCGCAAATGGGTTCGCACACGCATTACAAAGGTTTCGGCGCGCGCTATCACACCGAATACAGCCCGTGGGCCAACGACAACATTATTCTGTGCCCGTCGATTGAATCGCTGGAGGGCCTCGAAAACGTTGAAGCCATTGCCGCGGTCGAGGGCATCGACATGATCGCCTATGGGCACTCGGATTTGAGCGCGCGGCTGGGCATCCATTTGCAGCTCGATCATCCGCAATTCAAGGCGGTGGTGAAAAAAATCGCCGACGCCTGCAACCAGCACGGCAAACTCGCGCGCGGCTCGGCGGAAACCGAAGCGCAGATCAGCGAGTACTATCAACTCGGCTGCAAAGTGCTGAATCTGCCGGGCACCGACTTGAGTACCTATCACGACGGGCTCAAAGCCCGCGCCGATCGCGCGCAGGCGCGGCTGAAATCTATCGGCGTGCGCACGCCGTAACAGAAAACAAAAATACAATAAAATCAATTAGTTACATAGTGGTCTCGCACGCAATTCGTTGTGCGTGACCGGCCGGGTCTTCTACAATCGCCCGGTCTGCACCCGAACACCGATTGAATGCACATTGAACGCACATTGAACGCAAAAAGGGGAACATCATGATTTTTCCGGACGTCGCGGACGCACACAATATTTTTGATTTGCGCGACATGGCTAAGCGGCGCTTGCCCAAGTGGCTGTTTGAATTTGTCGATCGCGGCACGGAAGAAGAAGTCGCGCTGCGCAACAACCGCGAGGCGTTTGAACGCATTCAGTTCCGCCCGCGCATGCTGGTGGATGTCTCGCAGCGCAAGCTCGACACCACGCTCTACGGCAAACAGCACAAAATGCCCATCGGCATCGCCCCCACCGGTGCTGCCGGCATGATGTGGTACAAGGGCGAGCTTGAACTCGCCCGCGCCGCGCGCGATGCTGGCGTGCCGTTCTCGCTCGCCACCGGCTCTATCACCAGCATGGAAGAAATCGCTGGCGATGTCGGCGGCACGCTGTGGATGCAGCTTTATATGTGGGCCGACCGCAAGCTGTCGCATCAACTGGTGCGGCGCGCCTCGGCGGCAGGTTTCGAGGCGCTGCTGGTGACGGTGGACGGCGCCGTGGCCGGTAACCGTGAATACAACAGGCGCAACGGTTTCTCCGTGCCCTTCAGTTACAACAGCCGCAACACCATGGACGTGCTGACGCATCCGCGCTGGATGCTGAGCGTGCTGGGGCGCTACATCGCCAACGGCGGCATGCCCGAGCGCGTGAATTTCCCCGACGAACTCAAAGGCAAAATCACCACCGCCTACGGCGGCAACAAAGAAACGCGCAGCGATTCGCTCAACTGGGACGACCTCAAAGCGTTGCGCGACATTTGGCCCGGCAAGCTGCTGGTAAAAGGCCTGCTGCATCCCGACGACGCAGAAAAATCGGTGGAGTGCGGTGCAGACGGCATCATCGTGTCGAATCACGGCGGACGCAATTGCGACGCCGCGCCTGCGCCGATTGAAGTGCTGCCAGAAATCGTCAAAGCGGTGGGCGACCGCACCACCATCGTGTTCGACAGCGGCGTGCGCCGCGGCAGCGATGTGGTCAAAGCGCTGGCGCTGGGCGCAAAGTTTGTGTTGATCGGCCGCAGCACGCTCTACGGCACAGCCGCAGCGGGCTACGACGGCGCGAGTCGCGCGCTGGATATTTATCGCGGTGAAATCAGCCGCGGCCTAGCGAATATCTCCTGCAACACAGTGGCGGAGATCGGCCCGCAGCACGTGACGGTAGCGCCGCGTGGTATGTGATAAACCAAATAAAACCTATTAAAATCAATTAGTTACATTAAGTTCAAGATTATGGTCTACGACGAAATGGAACTTGCCGGCGAGTGCGGGCACGAACGCTTCGTGATCGACATTGATAAAGTCGGCGCGCGGCTGGCGAAGAAGATTGCCGCGATGAAGCGGTAGTTCCGTGTCTCTATTCGACACCCATAGCAGCCAGTTCGTTATCCGGAGAACCCCATGACCCAAACCACCCCCATCAGCGACGCCGCCGTCAACTTCATTGCCGCCGCGCCCACACGCCACTACGCCCCCGAAGTGCTGGACGCCGCCAAAATGGCGCTGGTGGATTGGTTCGGCGTGGCCTTGGGCGCGGTGAACGAACCCGCCGCAGGCGCAGCGCGCCGGGTAGCACTGCGCTGGGGCCCGCAAGGCAAAGCGCGCATGTTGCTAGGCCCAACGGTGTCGCCCGCCGCCGCCGTGCTCGCCAACGGCACCATGTCGCACTGCATGGATTACGACGACACCCACCTCGACGGTGCAGGCCACATCAGCGGCCCGACGTGGGCGGTGGCACTCGCGCTGGCGCAAGAGCACGGTAAAAACGAGCGCGAAGCCTTGGCCGCCTACATCACCGGCTTTGAAATCTCCGCGCGGCTTGGCGCAGGGGGCTTTGGCCGCAAGCTGCAATACAAGGGCTTTCATCCGAGCTCGGTGTTTGGCCGCTTTTCATCGGCCGCGACAGCGGCCGTGTTGCTGGGGCTGGATCGCGGGCAAATCGCGCACGCACTCGGCGTCGCGGGCACCACGGTCAGCGGACTCAACGCCTCTTTCGGCACCATGAGCAAGCCGTTTCACCTGGGCAAGGCCGCGATGGACGGCTTGCTCGCCGCCGACATAGCGCGCGAAGGCTTCGAGGCCGCTACGCACTTGCTCGATGCCGAGAACGGCATTTCCGCCACGCTGGTGCAGGATCGCTCTGTCAAAATCGAACCGACAGAATTCTCCGCTGGCCTAGCGTTGCTGCGTAACGCCTACAAGCCCTACGCCTGCTGCAAAGCTACGCACGCCTGCGTCGACGCCGCGCGCAAGATCAGCGCCAGCGTGCAACCGGGCCTGATCCAACGCATCGTGCTGGGCGCATCCCCCATGACGCTCGCCGTCGCTGCCAAACCCAACCCGCAAACCCCGCTCGAAGGCAAATTCAGCGTCGCCTATTGCGCGGCGCTGGGGCTAGCGGGCTACGCGGCGGTGGAAAGCGATTTTTCTGACACGCGCCTGCGCGATCCGCAAGTGCGCGCATTGATTGCAAAATGCGAAGTGGCCGAACAACCGGGCACCGAACTCACCGAAGGCTACGTCGAAGTGCATCTCAAGGATGGCCGCACGCTGCGCGAGAGCGTGCCGCTCGCCTTGGGTAACCCCGGCAACCCCGGCAACCCCATGAGCTGGGCGGGGATGCAAAGCAAGTTCGCGGGTTTGGTTGAACCCGTGTTGGGTCACGAAACGCAGCCGCTGTTTGAGGCGCTGCGGCGCTTTGAGACGGCGGGGACGCTAGCGAAGGTGATGACGGTGGTGGGGCGCGCTACGATTTGAAGCGCATTGATGCCGATTCGGCATTGCGAAGGCGGGCGACGCGCGGCGCGTCATAATGCCCACGCCCCCACTCAGCGCCCCGCCGTAACCCGATCCACACAACCCGTATCAATCACCTTCACCCCCTGCGTACCCGCCAGCGTGCCGACAGGCCCGTCAACGTAGCCGCCGACCCCACAGCGTATCGCCACACCGCCATTGCTTTGCCCGGCGGCGGTTTGGTTGGGGCCGTCGCGGCGCGGTGCGCTGTCAAAGTTCACGCCGCTGTTGTAGCTGACGGCGATGGCGTCGCCGCCGTTGGCGTTGATCGCGTTGGCGATCACGTCGGCTTGGGAATTGCGGTGCACGGCGATGCCGGCCTCTGTGTTGTTACTGATGGTGTTGCCCACGATCCACGCGCCGGAGGTACGTTCGATGTTGATGCCGGGGCCGCCGTTGTTGCGGATAATGTTGGGCGCGAGCGCCGGCACGCGCGGGATAAATACGCCGATGTAGGCATACGACGCGCCGGTGATATCGATGCCAATGCCGCCGCTGTCCTGCACCGTGGTGTTGAGGATGCGCGCGATGCTGCCTTTGTCGATGTGGATGCCGCGCCCGCTGTTTTTGACGACGATATTGCCGTCGATCACCGCCGATGCCGGGCCTGAGAGATGAATGCCGTCCATGCCGCCGGTGACGGTAAAGCCCTTGATGGTGATTTCCTTGCCGCGGTTGTAGAGCGTATGCGGTGACGCTGCGCCCGCGCCGGGGTGCTGTATCGTGGTTTTCTTTTGCCCGTCGAGTGTGATCTTGACGATTTCCGGCGCGATGTTGACGTGCTCTTTACAGGCCCCGCTGACCAGCACGGTGTCGCCGGGTTTCACGCCAGCTAAAGCGGCCATGATGGAGCCGCCCGCGTCGCAATCCACGATCATCGTGGCTGCGCCTGCGGGTTGAGCCATTAGCGCCAGACTACACAGGCTGGCGCGCACCAACAGGCGGGCGACAAAAACGCGGGCTTTGCTGTGGTTCATGAAAACTCCTGTAAGCGTATTTTAAAAAAATGGGGTAACTGTTCAGCACGACCGATGCGGTTCCTTCGTCACCGGCATCCTACGGTTAAGCCGTGCAACTATAATAACTGTTTAAAATCAATTAGTTATGTTTGATTCGCATTTACGCATCAACGAATTCGGTGTGTGAGATAAGATAATCCGTAACGCAAGCCTGTCACAACGAAACAAAAAGTATCGCTGAATATTACCAAGGGGGAGCTTATGTTGAAGACGCAATTTTGGCCAGCACTGGGCGCGGGTTTGATCGCGCTGCTCTTTATCCACGGCTGTAGCTCGGTGCAGACGCAGCCTGCCGCCACGGCCACCGCGTTAAGCGGTCAAGTGAGTTCCACCGAAGAAGGCTTGATGGAGGGGGTGTTGGTCAGCGCCAAGCGCGCGGGCGCCCAGGTTGCCACCACCGTGGTGACCGACAAGCAGGGGAACTATCGTTTCCCCACGGGCCGTCTGGAGCCGGGACAATACACGCTGCGCATTCGCGCGGCGGGCTACGCGCTGGATGGCCTCAAAGCGATCAGCGTTAGCACGCAGTCGCCCGCCAAAGCGGATCTCAAATTGCGCAAAGCCACCACCGATGAAGTGGCCTCGCAACTCACCAACTCCGAGTGGTTGATGAGCTGGCCCGGCACCGAGGCGCAAAAGACCTCGATTCGCGGCTGCAATCATTGCCACACCTATGAACGCATCGCGCGCACAAACTATGATGCCGATGCTTTTATGGATGTGATTCAGCGCATGTCGCAACATCCGCCCAGCGCGTTTCCGCTGATGTTGCAACCCAATCCCCTGAAACGCATCGGCGGCGGCCCGATGACGCCGGAGCGGCAGGCACAGTTACTTAAAGCACGCCGCGCGCAAGCCGAGTATTTGGCGAGCATCAATCTGAGCAAAGGGGCAACGTGGTCCTATCCGTTCAAAACCTTGCCGCGCCCCACCGGCAGCGCCACGCGCGTGGTTTACACCGAGTTTGATTTGCCGGAAAAAACACGCCAGCCGCACGATGTGATTGTCGATTCGCAAGGCTATGCGTGGTACGCCAGCTTCGGCGAGCAGATTCTCGGCCGACTCAATCCGCGTACCGGCGAGATCAAAGAGTGGCCGATTCCCGTCAACAAACCGGGCCGCAACAAAGGCGTGCTCGATGTGGAGTTTGATGAGGACGAAAACGTGTGGGTCGGCAATGGCTTGCAAAATGCGGTGCAGAAATTTGACCGTAAAACGGAAAAATTCATCACCTTCCCGCTGGCCAAGGAATACGATGCCGATCACACCGAGCTACTGTTCCTCAACGCCAAAAATCACAAGGTTGACGGCAAGGTGTGGGTCAACAACAACGGCGAGTGGGCGGTGTATCGCCTCGACACCGTGAGCGGCAAATGGGAAAAGTTCGAGCCCTTCAACACGCCACGCCCGAACATCTACACCGTATTGTCGGATTCCAAAAACAACGGCTGGTTCACCGTGTTCGGCCGCGAGCACATCGGTCGCATTGATGCCAAAACCGGTGCCATCAAGCTGTGGGAAACGCCGCTGAAAGACACCGCGCCGCGCCGCGGCATGATCGACAGCAAAGACCGCGTGTGGGTGGCCTTGAACAAAACCGACCGCGTGGCCATGTTCGACCCGGCCACCGAAAAATTCCAAACCTGGTCGCTCGGCATTCCCGAATACTATGCCTACGATGTGTGGGTCGACAAACACGGCGAGGCCTGGGCCGCTACCGAATACGCCGACCGCGTGGTGCGCCTTAACCCGGCCACCGGCCAAATCACACCGTACCTGCTACCCAACGAAACCAATATGCGGCGCGCGTACGGTGACAACCGCACGACCCCGGTGAATTTTTGGGTGGGTGCGACGCATACGGCGTCAATTGTGCGGGTTGAGCCGCTGGAGTAGCGGGTAAATCGCGTCTATGCAGTGCGGGTGCAGAAGACAGAGAGAGAAATCAGGGCACCAAGGTGATGCGCTTTTTCACTCGGTAGTGGAGTAGCCGAATCAGAAGAAGGCGCTGTTTTTCCTCGGTGTTCTCGATGTCCTCAGTGGCTAAATGCTTTTTGCGGATTTAATCGCCTGTGCCATATGTTCCGCCGCGCGGATGCCGAACGTCACGCCCTTGATCAGGCCACCGACGTAGCCACCGCCGGTTCCGCCTTCCAAGCCGCCCGTGGTGGCACCCACGGCGTATAGCCCGGCAATCGGCGCGCCGCGTGTGCTCATCACGCGGCCATCGCCGTCGGTGAAAATGCCGCCAAAGGTGTAGGTCATGCCTGCGCACAGCGGCACTGCGTAGTACGGCGGCTTGGCGATGGGCGAGGGCACAATCGGTTGCGCACTGCGCGTGGGGGTGAGGCTTGCGGTTTGGCCTGCCGCCAATGTCTGATTGTACGCGGCGACGGTGGCTTGCAGTGTGTCGGCGGCGATATGGGTTTTGCCGGCCAATTCGGCAAGCGTATCCGCCTTGATAATGGTGCCGCCCGCGTTCGCCAGTTGCGGGTTAGCGGGGATGCGCGCCGTGCGGCCTGGGCCTTCCCAGATGGCGTGATCGAGTATGGCCCATGTCGAGAGCGGGTTCGCCAAGCGCGCGATGGTATTGGCGACAAACACGCCGCCTCGCCCTTCATCCACAAAGCGCTCGCCGGCGTCGTTGACGACGATGCCGACGGTGCCCAGTTCATCCAGTTGCGGATACGGCCATACTTTGTCGTTGGTGAACGAATCACGCGACAGCATGTGCCCATAAAAGTATTTTAATTCAGAGAATTGCGCGCCCAACGCCTTGGCCATGCGCAGCCCGTCGCCCACGCCGGTGCCCGCGCCGCGTGTTTTCACTTTGGCGAAATCAATGCCCATGTGTTCGCGCACCAGCGCGGCGTTGCCCTGATAGCCACCGTCGGCCAGCACCACGGCCTGCGCATGAAACTGCTGTTTGGATGCGCCCTCCCCGGTCTCGATGCCGATGCACTGGCCTTCTTTTTCCATCAACGATGCCGCCGCCAGACGCAGCAGTTTGCCGCCACGCTTTTCGAGATTGACCACCAGTTGGCGCAGGGTCACATCCGGCCCGCGGCCTTTCCAGTCGAGGCCCGCGACGATGGGCCGCGGCGGCGCCAGCACATGCTGCTGCCACACAATATTGCCGACGCGAATAGTTTTCGCGCCTTCGCTTTGCAGCCAGTCAATGGCGCGGCCCGCGGTGGTGGCCAACGCACGCGCAAGCTCAGGATCAGCCTTACCGCTGGTGGCGTGCTGGATCACGTCCATCAATTTCTCGGCGGGGTCTTTGGCGTTGTGCATGGCAATGTGCAACACGCCGCCGGAGTAGCGCGAGTTGCACAAATACTGCGGCCCTGCGCCGCGCTCCAGCACCGCGACTTTCAGGCCCTGCTGCGCGGCGCGATTGGCCGTTGACAGACCGGCTATGCCGCCGCCGACTACGACTACATCGAATGATTCGTTGCTCATGGTTTACCGATGCCCTTGCATTTTGACGCGTTGATTGTAATCCAGCGCGTACTGCTAGACTTAAAGCACTGAAGTTCACGCACGCTCACGAGGAATTCCCTATGTCGCAAACCACATTCACTGGCCGCATCGGGCTGCTCGCGCCGTCGTCCAACACCACGGTGGAGACCGAGTTTTTCCGCGCACTACCCGATGGCGTGACGCTGCACACCGCGCGCCTGCCGATCACGACGGTCACACCGGAATCCATCGGCAAGATGGCGGATTCGCTGGATGTTGAATCCAAACTGCTCGCTTCGGCGGACGTGGATGTGATTATCCTCGGTGCGACCGCGCCGAGTTTTTTGAAGGGCCTGGGCTACGACAAAGAAGTCAGCGACCGCATCACTCAAGTCACCGGCAAGCCTGCCACTACCACGTCTACGGCGCTGCTCGAATCCTTCAAAGCGCTGGGCATTACGCGCATCGCGCTCGGCTCGGCTTACAGCCCGCAGGTCAATGATATCTGCGCGAATTTCATCGAAGCCAACGGCGTCAAAGTCGTCGCCAAAGACGGGCTCAACGTGATCGACAATCTGCAAATCGGCCGTCTGGATGTGCAAACCGCGTACGACCTCGGCAAGAAAGTGGATTGCGCAGAAGCGCAGGCCATTGTGCTGGCTTGCACCAACTGGAAAAGCATGGCCATCATCGAGCGCCTCGAACAAGACCTCGGCAAACCGGTGCTTTCCACTACGCAAGTCAGCATTTGGGGCGCGCTGAAAAAAATCGGCTACACCGGCAGCATCGCAGGCTTTGGCAAACTGCTGCGATCGTTTCCGGCGCGTTCATTCGCGCCGTGACAGCGCGTTGGGCCATAGTCGTCAAAGCTGCGGAGATCAAGGCTGAGTGATCCGCGCCGTCACCTTCGATCTGGACGACACGCTGTGGCCGGCGATGCCTACCTTCATCCGCGCCGAGCAGCGCGCACACGCATGGTTGGGTGAACACGCGCCTAGGGTGGCGGCGGCGTGGTCGATAGATCAATTGCGCGAGCTGCGCATGGGACTCTTCAAAGATCACCCTGAACTGCGGCATGATTTTCTGCGCGTGCGGCGCATGGCCATGCACACCGCGTTTGAGCAGACCGGATTTACCGGCGCAGGCGCGAGTGCCATCATCGAGCGCGTGCTCGATATTTATAGGCACGCACGCAACGAAGTCGATCTCTACCCAGAGGTACGCGACAGCCTCACGCGTTTGTCACAGCGTTACGCACTGGCTTCGCTCACCAACGGTAACGCCGATGTAGCGCGCATCGGCCTGAGTCATTTTTTCAAGGCCACGATTTCCGCGCACGTACACGGCATCAGCAAACCTGATGCCGCCCTATTTCATATCGCCTGCCGCGAACTGGCGTGTGCGCCTAATGAAGTGTTGCACGTGGGCGACGATGCCGATCTGGATATCCGCGGTGCGCGTGCAGCGGGCCTGCATGTGCTGTGGATTAACCGGGCTGAGGGCGGACAATCGAACGCGTGGGAGGGCGCCGATGCGCCGCACGTGGTGAAAGATTTACGGGATGTGGAGCGCTGGTTGGAAAGCCAGTAATCCTCGTTATCGATCGAACCCAGTAAATGGGAGCGGGCAAAGCGTAGCGTGCCCAATATCTGTGCGCTCACGCGTGATGTTCATTGGCAGTGCTCAATCACGATGTCAGCACCGCGACCGATGCGGTTCCTTCGTCACCGGCATCTTGCGTTGAAGCGGATCCGTTAAAGATTTCACCTAAGGCCTGAATCACCCGTTCTGGCGGGAGTTGCGTGAGGCAATCGCTGAAGCTTTCAATGCGTCGCCCGCAGCCCTCGTGGCCGCACGGCACGCACGGTGCGCGGCCTTGCAGCAGGCGCACGCGGCCTTGCACTTGATCGCCGAAGCGTCGCCAGGGGGTGCTGCTTGCGGGATGCCCGACGGGCCATGGCCCCCATTTCACTGGATCGGTGGGGCCAAAAAGCGTGACGGTGGGCACGTTCAGCGCCGCGGCCATGTGCGTGACGGCTGTGTCAGGGCCGACGTAAGCGGCAGCGCGCGCGAGCACGCAGGCCGTTTCGCCAAGCGACAACTGCCCAGCGAGATTGAGCGGCGCGTTCATGCGGGCTGCGAGTCGGTGGATGTAGGCCTGTTCGGCGGCGTCGTTGCTACCGGTGAGCACAATGCCTAAGCCCCGTGCGCTGATCCAGCGTGCGAGTTGTGTCCAGCCTTCGTCGCTCCACATTTTATAGTTGAATTTCGGGTAGAGATGCAGCACAACATAACGTTGTTCCTGCAACGGCGCGAGCAGTGCTGACACGCGGTGTTGATCGGTTTCATGCCAGCCCAGAGTGACTTCCGCGCGCGGCGGCACGCCCAGCGGGGCGAGCAGCGCTAGATACGTCAACACGGTGTGTTTCTGCGCAAGATCATAGGCGACCCATTGATCGAGAAAGTGTTGCTTCCAACGCTCTTTGGCGGTGTCGAGCAGCAGGCCGATTTTTTTGCGCCCCGCCACGAAGGCGTAAACCGTCGGCCGGTCGCCCGGCACCAGCGACAGCGCCAGATCGTAGCGCTTGAATAATTTCCCCATAAAAACAAGATGTTGCAGCAACCCAGGACGTTCGGGAATAGCGTGAATTTGGTGGATATCCGCATTGGCCACCAACACGCCAGCGGTACTGCTGAACACCAGCGCATCAATGACAGCGTCGGGCCACGCGTGTTTGAGTGAGCGGATCACCGGTGTAGCCAAGAGCACGTCGCCGATACGGCGAGTGACGATCACCAACACGCGGCGGGGCGACGGCGTCATGAATATTGAGAATATTGATTAACGCCGGCGCGCGCTGTGATGCGTTGCGAGGCGATGATTTCGTCGAGCAGTTTTTGATTTTCGCTCAAGCGGCTGCGGTCGTTCTCGCGATGCCACAGGTGAAACACCGGTGTCGCGAAGCGCGCGCTTTTGTGATGCACGCCGGCGTGGATCAGGCGGATGGCGAGGTCGCTGTCTTCGAGGCCCCAGCCGGAATACGATTCGTCAAAGCCGTTCACGCGTATGAAATCCGCGCGAGCGAGCGAGAGGTTGCAGGTTTTGACGCCTTGCCATCGCTGCGGCGAGCGTTTGCGCAAAGCGCCATCGGGCAATTGCAGCAGCGGCAGCAAGCGGTTCACATCGCGCGTGGCCCACGCACGCAGCCAGCGCGCGGCAGGCCACGTGTGGATCGGCGCATGTTGTGCGAGCACTGTTTGCGTGAGCGATGCTGACAGCAGCACGCGGTTGCCGGACAAAAAATACCCCGGTTCCGCCAACGCCAAATGTTGACGTACAAAGTTGCGCGCAGGCACGCAATCACCATCAGCAAAAATCAGATAATCAGCCTGCGTACAGGCGGCGGCGCGATTGCGTACGGCACCGGGGCGAAAGCCCGCGTCGTCCTGCCACACGTGATGCAGTTTGAACGGCGCGCGGGCGGCGTGCGCTTCCACCAGCAGGCGCGTGTCGTCGCGCGAGCCGTCATCGGCGACGAACAACTCGAAATCGTGATCCACCTGATTGAAATACCCCGCGAGCACTGCCGCGAGCGCGTCCGGCCGGTTGTAGGTAGTGACAATGACCGCAGTTTTCACCGAGGCCGCGATGTGCCAGCGAGCAACATCAGTTTGAGATAACGGTAGTAGGTGCCTTCGGCGTTGGACACCGATAGCATGAAGCCTTCACGGCCATCGAGAAAGCCCGCTTGCAACACATAAGTGCGCATGAACGCCCACCCACCGTGAAAAATGGCTTTGGACAGTGACGCGCGTTTGCCGCGTGCAAAATTGAATTTCGCGCCCGACGAGGAATAACCGTTCATTTTGAGAATAACGTGTTCAAGCGTGGGCATCGGCTCGTGCCGCAGGGGATTGCGCAGCTTGCCGATTTTGCCGGTGACGAGGATACGGTCGTGTAAGTGGTCTTCAGAAAAACGTGCCGCACCTTTGCGAAACAGGCGCGTCACCGGATCAGGCCACCAGCCGCAATGGCGCATGTCGCGCCCGCAAAAATTCGACAGCCGCGGCAGGGTAAAAGCCACCGCGTCGCCCGGATTTTTGAGAGTGGCTTCGATTTCGGCGCGCAGTTCAGGTGTGACCCATTCGTCGTGATCGAGCGCCAGCACCCAATCGCCGGTGGTGCGATCCAGTGCGCGGTTTTTTTGCTCGCCGAAGCCAGGAAAATCGGGCGTTTGCGTGACTTTAGCACCCAGTTCGCGGCAGATTTCACGCGTGCCATCGGTGCTGCCGGAATCAACGACGATAATTTCGTCGGCCCACGTGACCGAAGCGACGCACTCGCGCACCAGCGGCGCGCCGTTAAACGTGGTGATCGATACGGAAAGCGTCATACGCGCGCCAGTGGTTCAGAAGGCCCGTATTTTAAGCCGCCATACAACAAGCCTGACATCCAAGCGTAAAACAAACCTTCCGCATGATCGAGCAACAGCGAGTTCACCAAACAGCCGACAACCAACGTTAACACCAGCGCGCGGGCGAGTGCCTGCTCCATGGGGGTGGCCAGTTGCGGCACGGCACGCCACTGCGCCCAGAACAGGGCGATCAGCACCACCATGCCGCCCAAGCCGATTTGTGCAGCGATATTGAGGAATTCGTTGTGCGGATTGTGGGTGGCGTACTTGCCGGTGCCTTTGACTTGCTCGGCGTATGCCTTGGGAAAACCACCCGTGCCGACGCCGGTAAGGGGGTGGGCGGCGATAATGCTTAAGGTGTTTTTGTGGAAATCCAGCCGCAGGCCGGTAGAAGTGTCTTGCGCCTTGGCGTCGCCGGAAGCCCACAGATGCAGTTCGCTTTTGATGAGCACGATACGCTGCTGGAATGGGCTGGGGATGAAGGCCAACGCGGTGACGCCGACGACGGCCAGCAACGCCACAGCGGCCAACTCGCGTCGCCCCGTGCGCTGAATGGCCAGCAACAGCGCCAGCGCGCCGAGCACGACGTAGCCCGTAGCGCCCTGTACCAACAACAGCACGTTGCCGGCTGCGAACAGCGCCAGCGTGTACCACACGAGCCGCGTGCGCCGCCGCGTGGCGGTATCGCCGAACCAGACAAAGAGATAGGCGGCGTAGGCGACGAGAATGCTGTGAGTGATTTTGTATTTAAAAACCGTGGGCGATATTCCATCGCTGGCGAAAAACGGCCACTGCGGCACTAGCCGCGCATAGAAAAGGTAAGACAGGACAAGGGTAATCACCATCGCAGCAGCAAACGCATACAGCCCCCTGAGCCGCGTTTCACGATCACGAAATACCATTGCGAACAGCGGAATGAACAACAAATCGGCGTACTTCCACAACTGTGAAAGTGCTTCGCGCAGCGTGACGTTGCTCCACAGCATCCCAACGGCGAGCAGCCCGAACAGCATCAATGGAATCATTAACGCATTGTTTTTCAATGTTTTTTTATCGATTGCGCGAAAAGGCCCCGATGCCGCCCATGCCGCCCATGCCGCGAGCACGATCACCAGCAAAACGTTATCCAGCGCAGTCGAAACGGGAATCGACGCGCCCAGCGCGATTGCGGCCCAACGAGAAATATTTACGGCGGGATGTGCCATGAATCGGCGCGCCGGCTTGGCGGCAGGTAAACGTTAAGTATTTGATTTTACAGGGTTTTGCCCAGAATACCAACGCGTGGTCTGGTCCAGCCCCTGTGCGACGCTGTGGGGCGGCACCCAATGTAAATCCGCGCGAATTGGCGCGCTGTCAACTTGCAGCGACCCTAACAGCCGGGCGGCTTCAGCGCCGCGCCCCATCATGCTGGCCGCGCCTTGCAGCAGCCACGTGGGGCAAGGCAACATTGGCGCGCGCGCGCCCTGCCGCGACGCCAGTTCGCGGATGAGGTGCGGCGTGGATAAATCCGCGCCATCGCTCACCAGATACGTTTTCCCGGCCGCAGCCGGGTGCGTGGCACAGACAGCAATGGCATCGGCTAGGTTTTCCACGTAAACGAAGCTACGCAGGTTATGCACCGACGCCAGCGGCAGCGGCCACCCCCGGCGGGCGATACCCAGTAGACGCAGGAAATTGCCTTTCACCCCCGGCCCATACACCAAGGGCGGTCGAATAACCGTGACTTCGAGACCCGTTTCGCGGCTAATGCGGAACAGAGCGTGCTCGGCTTCCCACTTTGAGATGCCGTACGCGTCTTGCGGCTGCGGCGTATCCGTTTCGCGAAAGGGTTGGTTGGTGGTGGACTCGCCATTGACCTTGATGGAACTGAGGAATACCAAGCGTTTTACGCCCGCCTTGACGCAGGCGTTAGCCAGATGCTCAGTGGCGGTGACGTTAATCCGGCGGTAGGCGGATAGCGGATCAGCTTCTGTTTCGTGTAGCACGTGGGTGCGCGCGGCAAGATGGATGACGGTTGTTACGCCGTCCAACAGCGCAGCCCAATCCGTGACGGTGCAAAGATCAGCAACCGGTGCCCATTCAACGTGGGCATGGTCGGGCAAGTGTGGTTTTGGCGACGCTGTGCGGGCCAGCGCACGCACGTCTTCGAGCGCGCTCAGCCGCGTACAAACAGACGCGCCAACGAACCCAGCCGCACCGGTCACCAAAATCATCGACGCGCCCGCGCGATGCCATTGGGCGGCCCCGCCAAGTGCGTTATGCTGCGCATGCGTTCGATCCCCAAATTTGCAGAGCTATTTTTAACCTACAGCATGTTAGCAGATCGCATTACCGTCTCCATCGTTAGCCACGGACAGGGCGCGCTGGTGATTGATTTACTCAGAGACCTTGAGCGTTTTTGCCAAGCGGATATCGAGGTGATACTGACGCTCAATTTTCCGGAGGATTTGGCTTTTGGCGCAGATGCGTTTGCGTTCCCTGTGCAAGTTATCCGCAATCCGCGTCCCCAAGGATTTGGCGCGAATCACAACGCGGCGTTCAGGCAGGTGAACACGGGTAGTTTTTGTGTGCTCAATCCGGATATTCGGCTGCCCGGTAACCCATTTCCAGCGCTACGGGCTGCGCTGCGCAACCCGGAAATTGGCGTTGTGGCACCGTTGATACGCAATCCCGCAGGAACGATGGAAGACAGTGCCCGAAAATACCCCACGCCGCTAGGCATTTTGCTGAAAGCACTCGGTCAGGCGCATGCACCAGACTACGAAATCGGCGATACCCCGTTACCCGTGGATTGGCTGGCGGGCATGTTCCTGATGCTGCGCTCTGAGACGTTCAGGTTGTCGGCAGGGTTTGACGAGAGCTATTTTCTGTACTACGAGGATGTGGATTTGTGCTGGCGGTTGCGGGGGAAAGGGCTTTTCGCGATGCAGGTTCCCGCCGTCACCGCCGTGCACGACGCGCGCCGACAAAGTCATCGGAATGTGCGTTACCTGACTTGGCATATTCGCAGCATGCTGCGGTTTTTTGGGAAGCGTTTGTTTGCACGCCCGGTGCGGTAGACGGGGATCTGGCGCGTTAAACCCAGTTTCCGCACTGTCGCCGGTGCAGATGCCTTCGCCGTGATCCGCGCCTACGTCGCCACCCTACGCAAACCGGGACGCAATGTCTTCGCGGCACTCATCGGTGTATCGGGGATCAGATAGCCCTTCCCGTAACAGCTTAGTGCGACCTGCACAGTAACTAAAAACAAATAGTTACACCCCCATCAGGCAACAATCAAATCCCCGAACCCTGCCCCATCAGCGTATAGCCGCCGGTGCGACGGTAGAGCCTGTGCCGCCCTTGATCTTGAGTGGCTGCATCGTCAGCGCGAACTCATGCACGCCCTTCGCGGCCAGCACATCGAGTTTCAGATTTTCCAGCAGATGCACGCCATTCACGACGAGCGCGATCTGGTGCACCGGCAACGATAACTGCTTGTCGGGATTGGGCGAGACTTCCACCGGCGCGTTATCTGCGCCGAGCAGCAGCGGGTCATGCTTAATCAGCCACTCGGCCGCTGCAACCCCGATGCCGGGGTTGGAGCGCGTGTAGCGCTCACTGTCCTTGCCCCACAGTTTGCCCCAGCCGGTGTTAATCAAAATCGCGTCACCCGCCTGCAAAGATACTTTCTGCCGCGCCAGCGCCTGTTGCAAGTCATCGACGGTGATTTCGTAGTTGTCGCCGAGCATCTCGACGCCCTTCAAGCCCGCGACATCGATCAGCACGCCGCGCGTGAATCGATTTCCTCGAGCTTGAAGCAGTTGTACATCCGGTTGGCGATCATCTGGTGCGGGAAGGCATCGAACTGCGTGCCAATCTGCCCCAGCTCGGTAGTGACGATTTCCTCGTTGCCGCCACGCTGGTTCGCGCCCGGCGCCTGCGCGCTGCGCTTGGTGAACATGCTCCACACGCGCGCGGGGCTGTTGGACATGGGCCCGCCCAGCACATGCCCCAGTTCGATCACCTCGCCGGTGCGGATCAGGCGTGCCGCGCGCATCACCGTTTCCGGCTTCATGTGGTTGGCCGCGCCGCGCTCGTCATTGGCACCCCACTTGGAAGGGCAGCGCTGATTCTCCGCCGGTGGACGCCAGCCCTGCGCGCCCGCGACACTCGCTGTCAATACCAAAGCCAAACCTGTCACCATCATTACGCGCTGCTGCATAACGCCTCCCTGGGTTGATTGAATCTTTCGCCAGCACCAGTGCCTGCGGCACATAACCGGCAGATGTCACGAACTAAAAGTTTCACAGTACAGGAGCGCGGGCCATCCGCCCGGCGCATTCGTTCACCCGTGTTTTCCCACAAGCCGACTTAAATCGCAAGATCATATTCTCACACATCGAGGCGACTAATATTTCCACCAAATCGTCTCTGGATATGGATCACCAGTCCACGAGTTATACGCAGCGTAATCGCAATCCTGTTGTTATTCCAGCAAATTCAAAGCAAATCTCCGATAACTATAGAGTCACCCTGCGGATGGGCGCGATCAACGATCTGGAGATCGGTGCCTCGATTCCCTATCGCGTCCGAAAAGATACCGACGAGTTTTTATTTCCACCCGCATTTCTGGTAAAAGTTGATACAAAAGAGTCGGGCATGGGAGACGCAACGTTCGTCGCACGCTACGCTTTTTGGAAACAACTACAATCCCTATGGATCGCAGGCCTTTACCTGAAGCCTAATAGCGCTAGCGGCTCGATCAAAGGCACGAACGATAACCAAATAACACTCACCACCTACATAAGTTCTTCTGAGCGGTGCGCACGCGTCGTTGCCGGTATTCTCAACGCGCGTAACCCGCGCTAAGTAGGGCGTCAAATTGCTCAACCCCAACGACGCCGCTGTGTCAAAGTATGCCCGTGGTGAAGCGAAGGATTATGTTGGGATGCGTGGATACGTGAAGGCTTGCGGCAATCCATTCTGTCGCTGGCCACCATCGAGTATCGCTTCCGCGAAACGCCTGTTCTTGATCGGGCGCAGCACGCCCGCGTCACGACAGTACTGGAAAACGACCGCCACAGGTTAGTAACGCATCGTAACGATTAACAAGGAGTACTCCATGATTGAACTGCACTCTACCCCCACCCCCAACGGCCAGAAGGTCATGATCATGTTGGAGGAATGCGGTATCGAATGGAAACACATCGATGTGAACATTCGCCTCGGTGAGCAGTTCACGCCCGAGTACCTGAAGATGAGCCCCAACAATCGCATCCCCACCATCGTCGATACCGACGGCCCCGGCGGCGGGCGTTACACCATGATGGAGTCCGGCGCGATTCTTTGGTATTTGGCAGAGAAGACCGGCAAGTTTTTGCCCAAAGACTCACGCAAGCGTTACGACTGTCTGCAATGGCTGATTTTCCAGATGGCGCATGTGGGCCCGATGTTCGGTCAGGCGAATCACTTCAACAACTACGCCAAAGACAAAATCCAGTATGCGGTTGACCGCTACAACAACGAATCAATCCGCCTCTATCGCGTGCTCGACAACCGCGCGCGCGACAGCGCCTGGATGGGCTGCGACGAGTACAGCATTGCGGACATGGCGATTTATCCGTGGGCCAAGTTGCACGGGGATCGCGGCATCACGGCGGCGGAGTACCCGAATTTCATGCGCTGGTTTAACGCCATGAAAGCGCGCCCCGCCGTGCAGCGCAACGACAAAATGGCCGTGGAAATTCGCGCGCGCATGAACGCCGCCACCGAAGGCAAACCGATGATTAACTTGTACGACACCAAGGACAACGCCGCGCGGCTAGCGGGTGCAACCAAAAACTAAACCGGAGATAGCCATGTCTATGCTACCCATCGATGGCGGCTGCCACTGCGGCCACATCACTTACGAAGCGAAGGTTGATCCCGAAGCGGTAAGCATTTGCCACTGCACCGATTGCCAGACGCTTACCGGCACGGCGTATCGCGTCAACGTGCGCGTGCGCAAGCAGGATTTAGTCATGCACGGCGGCAAGCCTAAGATTTATGTGAAGACGGCGGAGAGCGGCGCGCAACGCGCACATGCTTTTTGCCCGGAATGCGGCACGCCGATTTACTCGACTTCGGTTGAGGACGATCCGCAGTTTTATGGGTTGCGCGTCGGCACGGCGCGGCAAAAGCGTGACCTGCCGCCGAAGAAGCAGGGATGGCATCGCTCGTCGCTGCCGTGGACCATGAACATCGACGCGTTGCCGAAAATCGCCACGCAGTTGCAACGATGAGCGCCGGCATAGCCTTAATCGTCGGCGCGGGCAGCGGGCTCAGCGCCGCGCTGGCGCGTGCTTTCACCCGCGAAGGCTTGGGTTGCGTGCTGGCCGCGCGCAACACGGCCAAACTAGGCGCGTTGTGCGCTGAAACCGGTGCCAACGCCGTGGCTTGCGACTGCGCCCAACCGGAACAGATCAACGCGCTGTTCGCGCATCTCGACACGCTGTGTGACGCGCCGCGCGTGGTGGTTTACAACGCCAGCGCGCGGGTGCGCGGGCCGCTGGTGGAGCTTGACCCCAAGCAGGTTGCTGACGCGCTCGCCATTTCAGCCTTTGGCGGATTTCTCGTCGGGCAAGCGTCCGCCAAACGCATGCTGAAAAAAGGCGCGGGCACGATCCTCTTTACGGGGGCGTCGGCCAGCGTGAAGGGCTACGCGCAATCAGCGACGTTCGCGATGGGCAAATTCGCGTTGCGCGGCCTAGCGCAAAGCATGGCACGCGAACTCGCGCCGCAGAACATCCACGTCGCGCACGTGGTCATCGATGGCGGCATCAGCGCTGCCACGCGCCCCGTGCCGTCCGACAAGCCGGACAGTCTGCTTGACCCCGATGCGATCGCACAAAGCTATGTGCATTTGATGCAGCAGCAGCGCAGCGCTTGGACAGGAGAAATTGAAGTGCGGCCTTGGGTCGAGCGATTTTAGCTAAAAATAATTCAATAAAATCAATTAGTTACATTAACCGCCGATAGTGGCCACGCCTTCACGTGCGGGATAACGACCTCAAGGCGGCGGGACTGTTACGCTAGAGCTCGTTGAGTTCAGTTCGCCCACCCAATGACCCGCGCTAACCCACGCTGACCCGCGCTAACGCGCCCGCACCCAGGAGATAACCGCCATGTTGACGCTGCAAAGAGCCGAAGCCGCCGACCACGCTGCCGCCGAAGCGATGGATCGCTACGTGATCGTCAAATCAACCATCTACACTTCGGGCGAGCGCGATCCACGCAAGCCGCCGGAGCACCCGGAGACCAAGGGCAAGCTACATTTGATGCATCACGATCCGCGGCTGCAGCGGCTGCCTGACCAGCCGACCTTGTTTGATTTTTTCAAGGGCCGCTTCGGACCATCAACGCATATGTTGCAAAGCGCGCGGCTGGCGCAGAAGAACGGTTGCAGTGAAAAGATTGTGCTCGCGTGTCTGGTGCATGATGTCGCCACCGGCGGTTTTATTCGCGCCGATCATGGCTATTGGGCGGCGCAGCTTTTCGAGCCGTATGTCGACGAAGAAGTAGCATTCGCCATACGCTATCACCAGGTGTTGCGTTTTTATCCGGACGAGGCTTACGGCTACCAGTATCCCGACTCCTACATCCGGCTGTTCGGTGCCGACTACCGGCCCGAGCCGTATCTTGACACCGCGCACGAGTACGCACGGCAGCACAAGTATTACGAGGCCGCGCGGTTGCTGACGATAAACGATTTATATTCGTTCGATCCGAATGTGCATGTTGAGTTGGAAGCATTTACCGACATCGTCGGACGGCACTTCCGTCAACCCAAGGAAGGCTTGGGCTTCGATCAAAGCCCGGCGGCGCATATGTGGCGCACCATCAACTGGCCGACGCGCTACTTGTAGGCTGCACTGAGGGCTGCACCGAGAGCGGCACCGAGAGCGGCACCACGGGCCGCGTAGCGCCACACGGCGCAACAGTTACTCCTGCGCGAGTTCGTGTATGGCCATGCCCAAGTGTGGCGGCAAAGGCTTTAACCAATTTTTGTGCCGCAGCGCTCGCAGGGCGTCATGATGACCCGCCGCCCAACGCGCGGTGATCGTGGGCCGACTGAAATCAATGTCTTTGGTGTGGCTGTCGGTCGGCATGGCTTTCATTACCATGCGCACAATGCGTACGGCGGTGTCACAACCCAGATTCACCAGCGGCTTTAGCGCCGCCGAATTGCGCGCCTTAGCAGGCAGTTGTTCAGACAGAATACGCACGGCGCGGCGCAGATTCTGTGCTTTGCGATGATCCTCAAGGTGTTCGCGCGTGCGGCTTGAATACTGGATATTCTTGTGCCGGTGTATCGCGCCGGCAATGGAGTTGGGCAGGCTTTCCGTCGGATCCCACAGATCAATCATGAAACACAGCGTATCTTGCGTCCGTGCGTCGTCGAGCACCACGTCAATCGGCGAGTTGGAATAAATGCCGCCGTCCCAATAGGCCGTGCCGTCGATCACCACCGGCGGGAACCCCGGCGGCAGCGCGCCGCTGGCCATCACGTGGTGCGGCGTGATGGGCTTGCCCTTGTTGTTGTCAAAGCATTCGATTTCACCTGTCGCCACATTTACCGCGCATACGGTAAAGCGCACGTGGCCGGCGTTGAGGTAATCAAAATCCACAAACCGGCGCAGCGTGCCTTCAAGCGGCGAGGTGTCGTAAAAACTCGCCTCGGTGGCCAGCACAGTGCGCTGCAAATTCCAGGTGCTGCCGCGGCGCGGGTGAAAGAACCCCGGTACGCCCTTGACCAGTGTGTTCATAGTTTTCATGGCATTGGTGTACGGGCGCATCCAGTCCGCCGTGCCAAAGTGCGGTAGCAGCGACGGCTCTTCCGACGACACGTGCTGCCAGAACGCCTTGAGCTTCTCGACGCGATGCTCAGGCCGGTTGCCGGCAATGATCGCGCCATTGATCGCGCCGATGGACGTGCCCACCACCCAATCGATGTCGTAACCGTGTTCGGCTAATCCAGCAAATGCCCCGCCCTGATAGGCGCCGAGCGCGCCACCACCTTGCAGCACCAGCGCGACCTGCGCCTTGGTTTGAGATTGCGCCATGCGAATACGCGGCTCCCTGAGATCATCCACACTTCAATTGACCCGCTTCGCGGCGTCAGTTCTTTTGTTCGCCCGCCGCCACATAGGCCCACAAGGCCTGAATTTCATCAGGCTTTAATACATCACCCCAAGGCGGCATGGCTTTAGTACCGTTGCTTACCGATTCGACAAAGCGCTTGGGGTTGTCACGCGGAAACGTCGCCAGATCAATGCCCCACTGAGGCCCCAGCATGCCCACGCCGTGGCACGATTCACAATTCGCCGCGTACAGCCGGGCACCCTGTTTGATTTGCTCCGGCGGAAATTTGCCCGCAACATCCTGAGCTCTGACACTGACCACACCCATCACATTCAGGCAGGCGGCAACCGCGACGTACGCTGCCACCGCCCTTGTAGACGCAAGCTGCACCCGCATCATTCCTTCATGATGGCGAATGTCCACACTGAGCTGCCCTGCGGCACTCTGGTGCCGACCTGGCCGCGCGGCAAGCTGCCTGCCAAGCCCGACGCCACCGTCACGTATTGCACGCCTTTGTGTGTGTAAGTGATAGGCACGGCGTTGATGCTGGATGTGGTTTTAAATTGCCACAGTTGCTTGCCGGTATCTTCATCTAGCGCGGTAAATTCGCCGGTGGGTTTGCCGGTGAAGACGATGCCACCTTCAGTTACCAACAGGCTGGATGAGTTGGCGATATCGGTGACAGGAATTTTCCATTTGAATTTGCCACTCACCACATCCATTGCTGCGTGATAACCCACCACGTCGCCCGGCTTGATCACCGGTGCGCGGCCTGCAGTGGCGGTATTTGGCTCGCCCAGCTTCTCGAATTTGTATGGCACAAATTTCTGTATGCGCGGCAAATCCCACGTGTTCAGATAGGCCAACTGGCTTTTCGGGTTGTAGGCAAACATGATGGCGTTGGTGCCGCGTTGCGGGAACACCTCAACCTCTTCGCCCTTCATCAGGCGCGAGGCGATGTCAGTCAGCACCGGACGGCCCGTTTTCAAATCCACATGCGTGGCCCAGTTGATGCGCGTCATCGCATGCGCGGCAATCAGCTTGCCGTTGGTGCGGTCGATCACATAGAAATAACCGTTCTTGTTGCCGTTCATGATGACTTTGCGCATCTGGCCATCAACGCGTATCTCCGCCAGCACCAGCTCATTGGTGGCATCCACGTCATACAGATCGTTCGGCGTGTACTGATAATGCCATTCGATCTTGCCGGTTTTCGGGCGGATGGCGATCACGCTGTTGGTGTAGAGCGCATCACCATTGCCGCGATACTTGGGATCATACGGGCCGGCGTTGCCCACGCCCCAGTAAACCAAATCCAGCTCAGGGTCGAACGAGCCGTTCTGCCAAGTGGAAGCGCCGCCGATTTTCCAGGCATCAGGAATCGAATCCGCCGTTTTAGGCCAAGTCTCGTGGCCCGGCTCGCCCGGCGCGGGGATCATGTGCGTGCGCCACAGTTCTTTGCCCGTCTCAGGATCACTGCCGATGAGAAAGCCGCGCGTAGCGTGCTCGCCGCCGGAAGTGCCAGAGATCAACACGCCGTTGGCAATCAGCGGCGCTGATACGCCTTTGTAGCCTTCTTTGAAATCAGCGAACGGCCGCTTCCAGACTTGTTTACCGGTTTTCATGTCAAGCGCCAGCAAGTACGCGTCCAGCGTGGTGCGAAAGAGCTTGCCGTTATAGAGCGTCGGCGCGCCGCGATAAATGGCACCGGAGGTTGAAATACGCAGCACCGCGCGATCGTATTCAATCGGCGTGCGCCAGATTTGCTGGCCGGTCGCCACATCCAGCGCAAACGTCCAGTGCCCGTTCACCACATACATCACGCCGTCGTACACGACTGGCTGCGCCAACTCGCCGGTTTCGCTCATGGTGCTGGTAGCCCACACCGGCACCAGTTTTTTGACGTTGGATTTGTTGATCTGCTTTAACGGGCTGTACATCTGCAACTTCGGGTTCTGCCCGAAGGAAAGCAGGTTCTCCGTGTTCTTGCCATCGTTTAACAACTCGTCTGCTGTCTGTGCTGATGCGAGCGTTGCGCTGGACATCAGCAGTGCTGCCACTAGCTTCTTCATTGGTTTTCCCCTTTTACGTGTGCTGGTGTTTTTTAGTCAGGTGCTGCTGTAATTCGAATAAAAATAAGGTAACTATTTGATTTTGAATGGTTTTTTGTGGCGCTTAGCCTGCTCGCTCTGCGTGAACCAAGAGTAGCATGGTTGTGCGTTAGTTACAGCCAAGTCGTCACCATTTTATGCGGCAATCCGTATCACCTTAGGTTGTCGAAGTTGCCGCGCTTGCCACAGGTCGTACGCAGCCTGCATTTCGCCCCACATTTCGGCAGTAGTGCCCAAGGCAGCTTCAAGTCGCAACGCCATGGCTGCGCTCACAACTGCGCGCCGTTGAGTAGCGCAGGCAGGGCCTAGCGAGCTGCACGCAATCCCATCGCCGCTTCGGCCTTTGCTTCTACCTTATTTCGCCGGAATAACCGGCAACAACAAATAAGCCCCATGCTCGCCGCCGCCCTGCAACGTAACCCGCCCGCCATAAACACGCTCAGGCCGGCTATCCGGGTCGCTGTGCGTCATGCCGCCAGTACCGCGCGTACCGTAGTGGAATTTCTTGGCGAATTCAGCGAGCTCCCCTTCGTATTCGTAGTCTTTGCCTTTGACAGTTAGCGCGATGCGCCAGCCCTTGGGCACGACAATGCAACTGGTGACAATTTCAACATCGCATTCGTAGATTTGCCCCGGCGTGAGCGGTTCGGCTTTATCGTGCGGGTGGTACGGGCGATACGGTTTGCTCCTGGCGGGGTCCAGCGCGCGGTGCGAGGCGCGCAGCCAGCCGTTGGCGATGGGGGTGTTGGGGTCGGTGCTGCCCATGAAGGTGAGTTCCTTACCTTGCGGGTCGAACACGCGCACGATCAAAAATAAATCGGTGTCGCTGGTGGAGTTCGACAGAAATAATTTTGCCGCCATGGGGCCGGTGATTTCGGTGTCGCTCTCAAGCGGTGGCGTGGAGAACGTGACGCCATTGCCTAACGCCTCGTAGGTGAGCTGGCCTGCCGTGGCGACAGGCGTGGTGCTGAGCGATTGGTTCGTCACGTCGAGATAGAACTTGGTCCATTGCGTGCGCGCCAAGGGCCATTCATTTTCGTGGCGCAGCACGAATTTTTCGCCGGGGTGACGAATGTTCAGTTGCACGGGCGGTTGCTTTTCCCAGCCGCTCTTGTCGCCTTTCAAAAAGCAATCGAAGAAGCGTTTTTGCAACGCCACGCCATAGCCATTGGAGAATAGTGACCAGTGCGAATCACCATGCACTTCCAGCCACTTCGGCGTATCGGCAGGCGTTTCAGTAAAACCGTTGAAATTGCCGCGCGGGTGTATGCCTTGCCCGCCCCAGTTGGCGCAGGTGAGTAACGGTGTTTTCACTTGTGACAAATCGGCCGAGCGTGATTGGTGCCAGTCGTCACAGAATGGGTGCGCTTTCAATTGCTCGAAGGCGTCTACGCGGTTCCTGGCCATTTCCGCATCGCTTAATGTCACCGGCCCAGCCACCGATTCGCCGGTGATGGGGTTCTTTGCCGCTTTGTCGCCGCGCCCGTACTGAATCATCATCACCTGATGTTGGGCCCAGCGCTTCTGAAACTCCGAGAGTATGCCGCCGTGGTAGCCACTGTCGCGGTAACGGTCGCTCTGCCCTTCCCACGGGATGATCGCGGCCAAGTGTGGTGGATGCATGCCTGCCACGCGCCACTGGTTGCTGGCGTAGTAGGATATGCCGAGCATGCCCACCTTGCCGTTGCTCCACGGCTGCGTGCCCGCCCACTCGATGCATTGATAAAGGTCTTCCGTCTCGCGTGGGCTGCCGGGGTCCATAAAGCCCGGCGACCAACCCGCGCCACGCGAATCAATACGCACGATGGCGTAACCCTGCGGCACCCAGCATTCAGGGTCAGTGGTCTCCCAGTTCTGAAATTTATTGCTCGACATCTTCAGAATTTCCGGGTGATCAGTGGTCATCTTCTCCCATTGCAGCGGGTAACCTTGCTGATACGCAACACCTTTGCCATAGATGCCGTAGTTGAGAATGATGGGGCAAATGATCGGGCATTGGGTGCTGGTATCAACAGGGCGGTAAATATCCGCGCGCAACACCAGGCCATCGTCCATGGTGATGGGTTGATGCCAGGTGATATGCATGTTGTCGCGGATTTCACTGCGGCAATGTGGGTCAGTGGCGGTAGTCATCAGGTTTTGTTTTTGGGTGACAAATAAAAGGCGTTCAGTCCAGATCAGAACTGATACAAACGCGCAGGGTTGCTCACCAGAATTTTCTTGCGCACATCAGCATCGGGCGCCCACGAGGGCAATTGATTCAGCACGATACCGTTGTCCACTGGCCACAGCGGCGTCATCTGCGTGGCGGGGCGGCCGGAGGCTGAGTTGGGGTGCGGCCAGTTGGTGCCCCACAGTATGCGATCCACGTTGGCTGCAATGAGCACACGCGCCATGGGAGCAAAGCCTGCATAGTTTTCGCGCGGACCGGCTGAGATAGAAATTTTGACGTACGCCTTGCCCTTGTTAACAAGTTCGGCCATTTCATTAAAGCCCTCTTGCTGCACGCCTTTTTCCGGCGCAGCGCCACCGAAGTGATCGAACACAATGGGCACAGGCGAGGCCATCAAGGTGTCTTTCAGTGCGGCGATAATCGGCAGGCTGGTGTTGACCTGGATATGCCAGCCACGGCTTTTCATGCGCGCAGCGGCATCGTCAAATCGCTTGCGCGCCACAGTGGGGTCGCTGATGCCGCTGGTAGCAAGGTTCAATCGTATGCCGCGCATGCCTGCCTTGTGCATGGCGTCCAGCGCTGCGTCGGTAGTTTTGTCGTCGATGACAGCCACACCACGCGCATCGCGCCCGCGTGCTTTCATGCCCCACAACGAAGCGGCGTTGTCCGCGCCGTACACGCTGGGTGTGACGATTACCACGCGCTGCACGCCCAGTGCCTTGTGCACTTTCAACATCTCTTGGGGTGTGGCCATCTCCGGGGTGTAGGTGCGCCCGGCGAACCATGGGTACTGTGCCGGGTCGCCATGGATGTGCGTGTGGCAATCGCACGCACCGGCGGGCACGGCGAAGTTTATTTTGGAGACTTGTTGCGCGGCGGCGGCCATGCTCAAGCGGGTTTGCACTAGCGCTGAAGTGGCGGCGGTTGCTACGGCAGCTTTAATGATTGTGCGTCTTGTAATCATGGTGGTGTCCCTGGAATGTTGGTTGTTACCGTTGTTCATCATCCGGCGTAATCGGCAATTGCACCGGCACCTTAATGCGTGCGGATAGATCATACGCCTTGGCCAGCATCAGCCGGTGGTGGCCTTCGGCAGCGGTGGCGTGGTGAGTGGGCATGCCGGTGGCAAGCCGCATCAACCACGATTGCGTTTCCTCGTACATAGGCCCGCGCAGCATGCCCAGCGCCATGTCACCGGCGGGCGTGCTGCCGACAAAATCCACCAGGCGGCTATTGTCGGGCGCGTAACCCATGGCCTGCGGCTTGCTGACTGCCATCACAAAATCACTGTGCGTGTCGTCAATGGTAATCACGCCTTCGGTGCCGACAATGCCTACCTCCAACCCATACACCGCACCCGGCCAGGTCACGGGCAGCGCCCAATTGACAATACTGTTGTAGAGCGTGCCATCGCTAAAGCTCATCACTGCTGTGGTGGCGTCGGTGCCTTTCATTGACTTGCCCAGCGCTTTGTCGACGGAGCGCGCGTAAATCTCCACGGGCGTTTTGCCTTCCATCATCCACATCACAATGTCCAGCGCGTGCGTGCCGGAGATCACCATCGGTGAATTCAGTTCAGGCGCGCTCTCGCGTTGGTAATTGTTAATCGCCACCAAGCGGTTGAGAAACGCACGCGAGGTGACCGTGCTGATGTCACCCAGCGCGCCGGTGGCAACCTTCTCCTTGGCCACCAGCCAGCGGCGGCGAAAGCGCTGCGTGTAGCCGATCAGTGCATCGACACCCGCTTGTTGAATCAGATCCAGCACCTTGGCTGATTCGGCGAGCCGGTTGGAGATGGGCTTTTCAATCAGCAGCGCGACTTTATTCGGATTCTCCAGCGCCACCAATGTGGGGTCCGCATGCAAATGGCCGACGGTGGAGATCAACGCTGCAGTGACCTCCGGGCGCATCAGCAGTTCGCGGTAATCGTGCGTCACAAAATCTGCACCAATTTGCTGTGCCACCAAGCGCCCGCGCTCGGGGTTGATCTCGGCGATGCCTATCCAATCGACTTGCGGGAAGCGCGCCGCAATCTCGCCGCGCATCAGGCCCACGCGGCCTGCGCCGACGATGGCCAAGCCGATACGCTTGCTTTGTTTGGGCGTTTTCTGTGTCATGAAACGAGGTTACTCAAATCGGCGCGCCTTGTCATTTTCCCATACCATAGCCGTATGAAAATAAATCGGCTTTGTACGCTTCGCACGTTTTGCACACCTTGGGCTGTGGCGCTTGTGCTGGTTAGTGCGTCGGCCAACGCACAATGGTCTCCTCAGTGGACACCTACTCGCCCCGTGCGCTTGATCGTGCCTTTTCCACCCGGCGGCGCGGTGGATACTATCGCACGCATTATGAGTGCGCGCTTTTCCGAGCGGCTGGGCCAAAGCGTGGTGATTGATAATCGTGGCGGGGCTAATGCCATCATCGGTTCCGAAATCGTGGCGCGTGCTGCGCCTGATGGCCACACGCTATTGATAGTGCCGGCGGGCCACGCCATCACGCCCTCGGTCAGCAAAAAGTTGCCGTATGACACGCTGAGAGATTTTGCGCCTATAGGCTTGGTGGGCAACGGTGCGTACGTGTTGGTAATCAATCCCTCAATGCCGGTTAAATCGATCAGTGAATACGTGGCGCACGCCAAGTCGCGCCCCGGCCAACTGAATTACGCGCTCACGGGGCACGGCAATGCCACGCATCTCGCCGGTGAGTTGTTCAATGTGCTGGCAGGTGTGAACATTGTTGGCATCAATTACAAAGGTGGCGGCCCGGCGCTGACCGATTTAATCGGCGGGCAAATCAACGCCTTCTTTGCGGGGCTGGCCAGCAGCAGTGCGTTGATACGCGCAGGCAAAGTGCGTGCGCTGGGTGTCACTACTACGCGCCGCTCGGCGTCATTGCCCGACGTGCCCTCCATCGCAGAAGCCGGTGTGCCGGGGTACGATGTTGATGGCTGGTACGGCCTGCTTGCCCCGGCTGCTACACCCCAAGCAGCGATACAACGCTACAACCGCGAACTCAATGGGCTGCTCACTATGCCCGATGTGAAGGAGCGTTTGTTAACAGCGGGTATCGAGGCCAGCCCTTCCACGCCAGCGGAGTTTCAGGCGCGCATCACGCGTGACCTCACGCGCTGGGCCGAGGTGGTGAAGAAGGCCAAAATCACGATTGAATAGCAAGACAAATAGGCCAGCCAGCAAAACTCACGTTGGACAAGGCTTTGCATTGCTGTTTAATCGAGGATGGTATAATCTAGTCAGCAAACTAGTCATCGGAGATGCCATGAACACTTGGCCAGTGCAAGACGCCAAAGCGCGTTTCAGCGAACTGCTGGATGCTTGCGTAAGCAAAGGGCCGCAGGTTGTTACGCGGCGCGGCGCGGAAACGGCGGTGCTCGTGCCCATTACTGAGTGGAAGCGGCTAAGCGCGACGGCGCGTCCCTCGATCAAAGCGTTGTTGTTGTCCGATGCCGGTCGGGGTGAGTTGACGATAGCCAAGCGCGGCAGCGCACGTCGGCGTCCACCCGCACCGTTGTAAACGCCCGATGTATCTTGTCGACACGAACATCGTGTCTGAACTGCGCAAGGTGCGCCCGCACGGTGGTGTGGTCGCCTGGTTTGCGGGCGTTGCCGAAACCACTATCCATGTTTCTGTCGTCACGCTTGGTGAAATTCAGGCAGGCATAGAGATTACGCGTGAACAAGACGCCGCCAAAGCGCTGGAGATCGAAGCATGGGCCGATCAACTTGCCGCTGCCTATAACGTGCTGCCCATGAGTGCAGCGGCTTTTCGCTTGTGGGCAAAACTCATGCATCGGCAATCAAACACGGTTTACGAGGACGCGATGATTGCCGCCACAGCCGTGGTGCATCACTTGACCGTAGTGACCCGCAACGTCCGTGATTTCAACCGCTTTGATGTGAAAGTGCTGAATCCCTTTTTGCACAAGGTGTGATGCGTTGCTTACGTTGGCTTTAGCGCACGTAACCCGCCACTCGTAGGGCGTCAATAAGCGAAGCGCATTACGCCGGTTGTAGAGCAAGGCCTTTGATAGGGGGCACCTTAAACCGCCTGCCACGACGCACGTGAATGCCACTAAACCCGCGCATCTTGTGGCTCCAACGCAGGGTTCCAATCCAGAATCCTCTCGTCTGCGGTCAGCCAAATCGATCAGGCAAACCGGTTAGCTCGAACGAACGCAATACGGTTGCGCCATCTAATGTAGTGCCAGTTCCATCACGTCGGCGTGTGGAAGGGTGCCCGTGATCGCTGGCGCGTTACGGCAGGGTGGTTCTCCGTGCCTGTTTTCGAGTGGGCGTGGTTGTGTGCGCGCGGTAGCGGGGTAGGTGCGGCGACTAATCCGCACGCTTTGGATTCACCCCTACGGGCCTACCCGATGGCAATGATCTGATTCAACAACGCGCACGAATCAGCAAATGCCTGATCATTCAGGCGTTTGAGCGGGTGGGGTTTCGCGCGGCGCAATCGCCAATCAAAAGATTTCGGTTGGTGACACAACACGTAGCCCAGTTTGCCCGCCTTGCGGCCCGTTGCCGGGCCTGATGCAATAGCAAAGGGATTCGTAGCATTGTAGGCAGCAGTGGTCATGGGCAGGCCAATCACCAGCCCGGTCTTCGTATTGAAGGCGCTGGGGGAAAGCACCAGCATGGGGTGAATGTCCTTCATCTCGGCACCGACCTGCGGATTGCAATCAATCCAAATAATATCCTGACGCTCTGGAATCCAACCAGCGCGCTCAACCTTGGCACCCTTGGCACCCTTGGCAGCCATGGTGCCCGTGCCTAAATTTTTTCTGCGCCGACCAACGGCGATACCATGGCCTCACCGCCGTGCAGCGCGGGGTCGTAACGCTCAAGCCGCTCGGCCAGCGTGAGTGGTTTGGGCGATTGCGGGGAGATAATGACCCGGCCATCCTCGACGGTGAGTTTGACTGGCTGGCTTGCCTTGAGCCGCGCAGCGCGAGCAACGGCTGACGGGATACGCACACCGAGGCTATTGCCCCATGTTTTGATTTCGAGTAAGGCTACACTCACGTTGGCTCTCCTGATGTATAAACGCGTTTATACATGAGATTTCCCATTGTCACAAGGATGACGTGCGCAACCCCGTCGACTTCGCCACCCGTCCAAACTTCTCAATCTGATCGCGTATGTAGGCCGCAAACGCCTCCGGCGAATTACTCACCAGCGTAGCGCCTTGCGACGCGGCCAAGTCGCGCGCGTCGGCGTTCTTAGTCATCTTGCGTATCTCGCTGTTGAGTCTGGCAATGATGCGTGGCGGCGTGCGCGCGGGGGCCATCACGCCGTTCCAGGTGCCGATGTCGAAGCCGGGCAGCGTGTCTGCCAGCGGCGGTGTGTCGGGCAGGCGGGGCGTGCCTTTGGGGCCGCCAATGGCCAGAGGGCGCAGGCGGCCGCCCGTGGCGTGCGGCAGTGCCGAGGGCAGGGTGACGAAGGCGACTTGCACTTCGCCAGAAATAAGTGCGTTAACGTTTTCTGCCGTGCCCTTGTATGGCACGCGCACAATGTTGACACCGGCCATCAGTTTGAATAGCTCCATGCCGATGTGCGCCGACGACCCATTGGTGCCCGAGGCGTAATTGAGTTTGCCCGGCTGTGCTTTGGCGTAGGCAATCAATTCTTTCACGGATGCCGCAGGAACGGCCGCGTTGACCATCAGCACGCTGTGGGTGACAGCGACCAAGCTCACCGGGGCGAAATCCTTGATCGGGTCATACGGCAGTTTGGCGTGGATATGGGGCTGCACCGAGTGGCTGGTGTTGGACATCAACAGGGTATAGCCATCGGGCCGCGCGCTCACGAGTATCTCCGACGCGATCAGACCGCCGCCGCCGGGGCGGTTGTCCAGCACCACTTGTTGACGCAGGCCTTCGGACAGTGACTTGGCTGTCATGCGCGCGACGATGTCGGTGCTGCCAGCGGCAGAGGAAATCACCAACATGCGCACGGGTTTGGTGGGGTACGGTTCGTCTGCGTTGGTCGCTGCGTGAGTTGCAGCGTGAGTTGCAGCGTGAGTTGCAGCAGACAGCAACAGGCTCGCCAGCAGATGTGTGGTGAATTTGTGCTTATTCATGTCTCGACGATAAGTTTGTCGACGAAGAATGTAAAGGCGCGATGCTAAAATGACCTCACTATGCTGATACTCTCCAACGAAGATGCGCTGGCATTGTTGACGATGCGCGATTGCATGAGCGCGCTCGATACCGCCTATGCCGACTTGTCCGCAGGACGCGCCGTTAACGCTACTCGCAGCGATGCGGTCGCGCCGACCCAGCGTGCGGACGCGGTGTATTCGCTCAAGTTGATGGGTGCGGTGCTGCCCTCGCAGGGCGTGGGTGTGGTGCGGCTAAATTCGGACATCATCTCCTTCGGCGCATCACGACAGAAAAAATTGCCCTTGGCGCCGGGCGGCCGCTACACCGGGTTGGTGCTGTTGTTTGACAATGAAACCGGCACGCCGCTGGCGATTTTCCCTGATGGTATTTTGCAACGCATGCGCGTGGGCGCTACTTCGCTGCTGGGCGCACGCTATCTGGCGCGACCTGATGTCAAAACCATCGCCTTGATCGGCGCGGGCTGGCAGGCGGGTGGGCATGTGATGGCGGTGGCGGATACCTTCCCTGATGCCGTGGTGCGCTGCTTCAGCCCGACGTTAGACAAGTGCGTGGCGTTTTGCGATGAGCTCGCTACACAAACCGGTTTGCACGTGACGGCTGCGCGTACAGCGGAAGCAGCGGTGCGCGGTGCAGATGTCGTGTTATGCGCAACCAATGCCGCCTCGCATGTTTTTCAAGCAGCGTGGCTTGCGCCCGGCATGCATGTGGGCACCATACGCGGGCCTGAGCTGGAGCCAGCAGTGATTCAGCAATGCGATGTGGTGGTGGTGCACGAACAAACGCAGCACGAGAACGTCGCCGTTGCGCAAGGCGTGCGCATGCCCCAAGGGCGGCACGCCATTGCCGGGTTTAATTTTGCAACGGCACCGAGCCTGGCCGATGTCATCGCGGGCAAGGCGCGTGGTAGAACATCGCCTGAACAAAAAACTTGCTTTGTGAATGTGCCGGGCATCGGCTTGCAGTTCGCGGCGGTGGGCGCGGTGTTTTATCGCAAGGCGCTGGCGGCGGGGCGCGGGCACACGCTGCCGACAGAATGGTTTACCGAAGATGTAATTCCATAACTAATTGATTTTAAAGGATTATATGAAATACCCGATCTTCGCACTATTGATGGCGTGTGCCGGTAATTTAGCTTGGGCGCAGGACTACCCCAATCGCCCCGTGCGCGTGGTAGTGCCCTTCTCTGCGGGCGGGCCGGCGGAGATTATTGCGCGGGTGACCGGGCAAAAGATGAGCGAGCAAATGCGCCAGCCTTTTGTGATCGACACCCGTGGTGGCGGTGGCGGCACCATCGGCGTGGATATCGTTGCCAAGGCCGCGCCGGATGGTTACACGCTGTTGCTGCATACGATAGGTCATGTGATTGCGCCGGGCCTGTATCGCAAGCTGCCCTATGACGCGGAAAAAGATTTCGCGCCGATTGCTATCGCCAACACCACGCAATTAATGTTGCTCACGCACACCTCCGTGCCGGCGAAGACCGTGCAAGAGCTGGTGGCGTTGGCGCGCAGCAAACCCAAGGCCATTAATTTTGCGTCATCGGGCAGCGGCGGCATCAGCCATCTGGCGGGGCATTTGTTTCTCACCATGACCCACATTGAACTCACGCACGTGCCGTACAAGGGCATGGCACCGGGGTTGACGGATGTGGTGGCCGGCCAAGTACAAATGGTGTTCCCCGACCCTGCGGTGGCGTTGCCGCATGTGCGTGCTGGGCGCGTGAATGCGCTGGGCGTCACGGGGTCAAAACGCGTGCCTAGCGCGCCCAACATTCCCACCATCGCCGAAGCAGGTGTGCCCGGCTACGAAGTGCCCGTATGGTACGGCTTTCTCGCGCCGCGCGGCACGCCACCTGCCGTCATTAACAAACTGCATGAAGGTGTGGCTAAGGCCATGGCCAACACCGATGTGCGCGAGCGCTATCTGAGTGAAGGTGGCGACGCCGCTGTGCGCGGCCCGGCGGAATTCGCCGCATTGATCCGCAGCGAATTGCCCAAGTGGGCCAAAGTGGTGAAAGAAGCTGGCGTGCGAATCGACTGATCGCCGTGACTAGTCGGTCATGGTAATGCCGGCATCCTTGATGACCTTGGCCCACTTGTCGATATCCGTTTTGATAATGGCGGAGACTTCTTCGCCGGTTCTGGAAAAAATATCCAAACCCATCTGCGCGAAACGCGCCTGCATGTCGGTGTTCGCGACGATTTTCATCGACTCTTGATACACCTTGGCGACGATCGCCGGTGGCGTACCCGTCGGCCCCAGCACCGAAAACCACGACACCGCTTCGAATCCGGGAAAGCCCGATTCCGCAATAGTCGGCAACTCCGGAATATTTGGCGAACGCTTGAGCGACGTCACCGCCAGCCCGCGCAGCCGGCCGTCGCGCACCATCGGCAATATTGCCCCGGTGTTTTGTATGGTCATGGCCACGCGGCCGCCGATGACATCTGTCAGCACTGCGCCCTTGTACGGCACATGCGCAATGTCCAGTTTAGCCAATCCCTTGAACAATTCACCTGCGATGTGTTGCGGCGTGCCGGAGCCGGGCGAGGCATACGACAGCTTGCGCGAAGGAACCTTCGCATAAGCAATCAACTCCTGCACGCTCTTCGCCGCCACCTCGTTGTTGACGGCCAGAATGCTCGGCATGGCCAGCACCATCGCCATGGGCGTCAACTCGCGCAGCGGGTCAAACAGCGGCTTGTTTTGCAGCGTGGGCAGTATGGTCAGCGCGCCGTTGCCGGAAAACACTAGGGTGTAGCCGTCGGGCGCAGACTTCGCCACACGCGCCACGCCCACCGCGCCACCTACGCCAGGCACATTGTCGACCGCCACGGTGACGCCCCAGGCCTCGGTAAATTTCTGCGCGAACATGCGCCCCACCACATCGGTCGCGCTGCCCGGCGTAAAGCCCACCACCAGGCGCACCGGCCGATTGGGCCAACTGGATGCCGCATCAGTCTGCGCGCCAGCGGTCAGCGGCATTACGCATAGCGAGAACAGTGCGAGCGGCGCACCGCCCGCGATTGAACCAACGATGTCATGAGTCGTTCTGCGCATGCCAGTCTCCTGAATACGGCCGATGAAAAATGTTAGCCACGCGCGTGCGCGACGGCAAGTCTGTTACCACCCGCAGCATTACGCCTCGCCGAGCTTGCTTTTCAGCTTGGCGAAATATTTGTCCAAATCCACAATAAAGCGCTCGTGCGTAGATTCGCCCACCTGCTCCACGTCGTCGAACACCTTGACCAGAAACTTGAGATTGCGACGATCCACCTCGATCAACTCGGCCTCGGCGCGCACTGACTTACCCAAAGGCGTGGGGCCCATGTGCCGGATCAATACGTAAATGCCGACCTGCCCCTGCCCGGGCTTCAAATGCGGCGTCACCAAATTGCTCGCGGTCATTTCCACGAGACGCGTCATCGACCAAGTGGCAAACACTTTGTAAGGGCCACGCTGGGTTGTGCGTTCTTCGGTGATGTCCCACACCTCGGTGTGCTTCATGCCGATTTTCAGCGTATCCATGGTTCGCAATTCCTTACGGCAAAGCGGCCATTCTAAACGCAAAAATGCAGCCGACCGCATCCGCAGATGCGGCCGTCGCGATGCGCTGGGCTGAGGTGGCGCGGCAGGTCATTACTTGGCTTTTTGCTTGTCGTGCTTTTCGCGATAGATCTTTGCGCTTTGGCGATCTTGCGCATGCTCAATCCCGGCGGCTTCTTTCTGGGTGATCTTGCCGTCGGCGCGCGCCTTGTCTTCCATTTTTTGCACACGCACCTGGCCTTTTTGCAGACGCTCGGTTTCCTTGGCGTTTAATTCGCCGGATTTCACACCGGCATCAATGCGCTTTTGCTGCTCAGCCTGACGAGCGTCTAGGCGTGTACTGGCTTTGTCGCTAGCACTGGAGTAAAACCTTTATAAAACAATTAGTTATAGCGCATTCTGTGATCTGCGTCACACCGCACCGCCTGACCAACATTCCTGCATCAAGGCTTGCAGCAGGTCGCGCTCCCGCACGAATTCGCGCTTGGGGTCGGCATTGAAGTTCTTCAGCGAGTTGTCGACAATCTGCGGCAGGCTGTCGCGCGGAATGTTCAGTTCCGACACGCGCGTGGGCGCGCCGATGCTTTTGAATAAACGTTCGAGTTCTGCAGCCGCTTTTTCCGGCGCGCTGTCGATGCCGTCACCTTCTTTCCATACACCCAAGCCTTGCGCGATCAACGCCATCGACTCCGGGTCGCGTGCGCCCAGTTTGCGCATGACGGTGGGCGTCAACGCTGCGCTCGCTTCGCCCTGCCCCACATGCACGTGCATTTGGAACAACGCCGTCGCAAAGGCGTACACCACGCGTTCCACCCAGTGCTTTTTGGTGAGCATGCCGCCGTCGTCCGCATCGCGATTTTGCAAAAACGCCGCGCCGCACGCCGCGATGCGCGGCGCAACATCACTGCTGTCATTCAGATGCTCCAGCGCGTAACGTGCGAGGCGAAAGGCCTGCAAGCGGTCACCCTCCGACAGCGGCGCGATGCGCGTGGCACCCAGGTTCATGGACGTGCGCCACACGGCGGAAATGGTGGTGGTTTTCACCAATGACATCGGCGCGGTCATCAACGCCTCGGCATCCCAGAACACCGCAACCGGCCGCGTTTTGGGATCAAAAAACTCCATGCGGTGATCGCGATTCGGGTCTTTCACGGCAGAGCCCGCGCGATTTTGCGCAGACGTGGCGGAGGTCAGCACATTGACTATCGGCACCTTCGACGCGAGCAATTTGGGGCTGATTGCAGGTGCGTTCGCCGGGTACTGCGTAATCAGCGCATCAACCGGGCCTTTCTCGGCCATCAGTATCGCCACCACGCGCGTGCCCTGCGTCACGCTGCCGGAGCCCACGCTGATCAGCATGTCGGCCCCGACGGCATTGGCGGCTTCGGCCGCGCGGGTCACCGCCGATAGGGACGTGTCCTTGTCCATTTCATCGAACACGCCGGCGCAGTTGTCGCCGAGAATGCGCCGCATATGCGCAATCAAATCGGTTTTGCGCGACACCGTGCGCCCGCACACAATGAACGCGCGCCGAGCGCGATTGCGTTTCAATTCAGCGGGCAGATTTTCCAGCGCGCCATTGCCGCTGTAGAGCCGCACCGGGTACACCACCGCGCGAAAGTCACTGATGTAGACGGGCGAGATGCTCATGGCGCGTGCCTCTGCTGTAGAAAGTTAAATAAAACTCAATAAAATCAATTAGTTATAACTAGCGCTGATAACGCATTACTACGCCTGACTGCGCGTATGCAGAAACGTCTCGTGCGCACTCAGCGCTGCCAGCGCGTGGCCGGCGTTGGCCATTTCGTCGTACACCGGCACGCCGAGCGCGTTGGCCTTTTCGCGAAAGGCACGCTTGCGTTCTTCCAGCGCTGGCTCGCCGTCGGAGCGCAGCACCAACAGAAAATGCGCCTGCCGCGGATATTTTTGCTGCACGCGCAGCGCGGCGGCCATCAGGTTATCCAGCACTTCGGGTTTGCTGCGCCCGACGAACGCCGAGAGATTCAGGTGCATCACCAGCGCATCGGGTTTGCCGCTGCCGTAAATAATGTCGAGAATTTTCTCGGCAACGCGGCCGTCATCCTGCTGCAAGGTACCCACCGGGCAATCCACCGGATTGGTGATGCTGGTGCCCGGCGGCAGCTTCAATGCCGCTAGCGGCGCGATAGTGGATGGGGCAAATGGCGTCACGTTCAGCCCTAGGCGCGCGTAGTAATCGGTGGCAAGCACGCTGGTGCCGCCGCCGTTGCCGAACAGCGTGATCTGCCGGGTCGGATGCGTGACTTTGGGCGTGATCGACTGGAACGTCAGCAGCACATCGATGAATTGATCCAACGTATCCACCAGCACACAGCCAGTTTGCCGTGCCAGCGCGATCCACACGCGATCGTCACCCGCGAGCGACCCCGTGTGCGAGGCCGCAGCCGCCAAGCCTTGTTGTGTGCGCCCGCCCTTGAGGATCACCACCGGCTTTCTCGCCCCTGCCGCGCGCAGCAACTCAAACAGACGCCGACCGTCCTTGGCCGATTCTATGTACATGCCGACGACCTTGGTTTGCGCATCGGCAAAATAATATTCCACCAGCTCGGTGGGCGTCACATCGGCGCAATTGCCCACGGTAATCAGCCCTGAAAAACGAATGCCGCGTGCAAGGCCGCGCCGCACGATGTCGGTGCCCAAGCCACCGCTTTGCGACACCACGCCGACGCTGCCGGCTGGCTGCGGCCCCACTTCGGCAAACGTCACGCCACCGCGCGGGGTAAAAATGCCCAGACAATTCGGCCCGATCAATCGCATGCCGCCGGCGCGCGCCGCCACGACCAGGGCGTTCTGTAACTCCTTGCCTTCGTCCACCTCGGCAAAACCGCTGGAAATCACTTGCGCGAACTTCACATGGCCCGGCCCCCGTTGTTGGACGGCTTCGAGCATGGCGGGAATTTGCGCACCGCCGACCGCGATGTAAGCGTAATCCACCGGCTTGGGCGTATCGGCCAACGTTTTGTACGCCGTGAGGCCATCGATCTCTGGTGCTGTCGGGTGGATCGGATAAATGTCGCCGGTAAATCCGAACTCACGAATGCGGCGGATGAAATGGTTCGGCAGCGCACCGCCTTTGGCAGACGCGCCAATCACCGCCACGGTGTGCGGCTCAAACAGTGGCGTGAATTCTTGTAAGATATTGATTTTATTCACTATTTTTACCCAAAATAAATCGCGCATCCACCGCCACCGCAGCGTGTTCGGAAACGATCAGCGGATTGATATCCGCCTCGGTGAAATCCGCTGCGTGCTGCATCAACAAGCCGTTTTCACCACCCACTTTGAGCAGCACATCCACAATGGCGTCTTTGGACACCGGCTTCATGCCGCGTGCGCCATCGAGTATCGCCGCACCTTTAAGCTCAGCGAGCATTTCCTGCGCGTCCAGCCGCGTGATCGGGCAGATGCGAAACGACACGTCCGCCAGCACTTCCACAAAAATGCCGCCCAAGCCCACCATCACCAGCGGCCCGAAATCCGCATCACGCACGCCGCCGATCACCAACTCTTGCCCAGCCGGGGCCATGGACTCAATCAAGTAGCCGTCAATGCGCGCACCCTTGATCTTGGGCGACGCTGCCATGGACTGAATGGCTTCTTTGACTTCAGCGGCCGTTTTCAAGCCCACCTTGACCCCGCCTGCGTCACTCTTGTGCAGGATATCGGGCGACATGATTTTGACCACCACCGGCGCACGTAGCGTGCCGAACTTAGCCTCTACCTCGTCGGCGTTTTTGACCGTAACCGACTGCGGCACCGTAACGCCGTATTCGGCCAGCAGCGCTTTGCCCGCGTGTTCGTCCAGCGCGGCGCGCCCCTGCGCGCGCGCCTGTGCAATCAGGTTTGCTGCGCTCATCCCAATAACGCCACCTTCGGTTTGGCGTCCCGAAACGAGGTACCACTGTCCGCCAATTCACGTAGCAGAGCGGCCGGCTTCCAACGGTCGCCGTAGCGCTGCTGCCATTCCTGAATCTGGCGATAGACCTCTTTTACGCCGATGCCGTCGGCCCAGAACATCAGCCCGCCGCGATAGCGCGGAAAGCCGAAGCCATGCAGCCACATGACGTCGATGTCACTCGCGCGCAAGGCTTTGCCTTCTTCCAGAATTTTGCAGGCCTCGTTCGCCGAGGCGAACAACAAACGCTTGAGGATTTCGTCGTCACTGAAGATACGCTGCTCGATGCCCAACTCGCGCGCCACATCGGCGATGACGCTTTTGACCACTTCATCCGGATGCGGCGTGCGGTCGCCCTTTTCGTAGCGATACCAGCCAGCGCCGGTCTTCTGCCCTTTGCGCCCCATCTCAACCAGACGGTCGGGCACATGCAGCTTGCGGAAATTCGGATTCGCCGCCGCGCGACGCTTGCGCGTGTCGTAGCCAATGTCGAGGCCCGACAAATCGCTCACCGCAAACGGGCCGATGGGGTAACCAAAATCCACCATCACCTTGTCGATCTGCTCCGGCAGCGCACCTTCTTCCAGCATCATCATCATTTCGGTCTGGAACGGCGCGCGGCTGCGGTTCGCGGCAAACCCGTCGCAAGACCCGGCGACCGCGCTGATCTTGCCGATGTCGCGGCCGATCTGCATGGTCTTGAGAATAGTTTCAACCGAGGTTTGGGTGCCTTTCACCACTTCGTACAGTTTCATCACGTTCGCCGGTGCAAAAAAGTGCGCGCCTGCCACGTCCTGCGGGCGTTTGGTCATGCCGGCCATGATGTCCGTGTCGATGGCGGACGAGTTGCTGAGCAGTAGTGCGCCCGGCTTCATCACGGCATCCAGTTTGGCGAACACTTCTTTTTTGACATCAATGCGCTCGAACACCACTTCGATCACCACATCGCTGTCGCCGATGTCCTCGTAGCGCTCCACCGCTGTGATGCGTTGCAGGCGCTCGTCCATTTGCGCTTGCGTGATGCTGCCGCGTTTGACGCTCATGGCGTAGTTGTCGCGCACGCGCTGCATGCCGCGATCCAGTGCGTCGCGCGTCACTTCCAGCACTTTGACCGGGATACCAAAATCGGCAAAGCTCATGGCAATGCCGCCGCCCATGGTGCCTGCGCCAACCACGGCGGCTGTGTTGATTTTCGATGCTTTGAAATCTTTGGGCGCGCCCGGAATTTTCGCCACTTCGCGCTCGGCAAAAAAGGCGTAGCGCAAGGCTTTCGCCTCGTCGGCATTTTCCAGTTCGCCGAACAAGCGGCGCTCGGTCGCGATGCCTTCGTCGAAGGGCTGTGTGGTCGCGGCCTCAACGCACGCGATGCAATGGTAAGGCGCTTGCTGGTTGCGCGCCTTGCGTGCAATGGATTTACGCATGGCATCAAACATGCCGGGGGCGGCCTTAGCCGCAGTGATTTTGTCGGTGCGGTCGCGGATACGCACCAGCGGTCGCTTGTTCGCCACGCTTTTGGCGTAGTCGATGGCCTCGCGGCGCAGGTCTTTGCCCGGCACAATGGCATCGATAATGCCCAGTGTTTTCGCTTCTTCCGCCGGCACGTGACGCCCGCTGACGATCATGTCCATGGCAGCTTTCGGCCCAATCAATCGCGGCAGGCGCTGCGTGCCGCCGCCGCCAGGCAATATGCCGATCAGCACTTCGGGCAAGCCCACTTTCGCACTCGGTACCGCCACACGGTAATGACAACCCAGCGCATGTTCCAGCCCGCCGCCCAACGCAAAGCCGTGTATGGCGGCCACCATGGGCTTGGTGGCGCTGTCCAGTACATCAACGCTGGTGCGTTTGAGCACCGGGCGCGGCTTGCCGAACTGGCGGATATCCGCGCCGGCAATAAAACTGCGCCCCGCGCCGATCAGCACCATGGCTTTGACGCCGGCGTCTGCCTCACCCTTTTCAACGGCGGCGATAATGCCCTCGCGCACACCCGGCCCCAACGCATTCACCGGCGGATAATCCACCGTGATGACACCAATGCCGTCTTCCACATCAAATCGCACCACTTCAGCTTCGCTCATCATTCGCTCCCAGTGACCCACCCTGTCAATAAGCTCCCGCCCTTGCGCGCTGTTTGCGCGGGGGAAGGAGCCTCTTAGCTTCTTGTTACTTCTTTTTCAAAACCTCCGGTATCAATCCTGTATGCACATCGCCTGCGCGAAACGGCTCTGAGCGCAGAATGGCCAACACCGCCGGAATATTATGCTTCAAGCCTTGAATCTCGAACGCTTCCAGTGCCGTGATGAGTTTACCAATGGCCGCCTCGCGCGTCGCGTCATGCACGATCACCTTGGCGATCATCGGATCATAGTGCGGCGTGACATCACGCCCTTCGGCAAACCCCGTCTCCACGCGCACCCCGGCACCGGACGGCGGGCGAAAGACGTTGAGCTTGCCCGGCGACGGGAAGAAATTCTTCGGATCTTCGGCATACACGCGCGCCTGAATCGCATGCCCTTTGATCTGAATTTGGGTCGGCAGAATATCGCTCAAGCGCTCACCCGCAGCGGCGCGTATCTGCGCCTTGACCAAATCAACGCCGGTGACTTCTTCGGTCACGCCATGCTCCACTTGCAAACGCGTGTTCATTTCCAGAAAGTTGAACGAGCCATCCGCGCCCAACAGCATTTCCACCGTGCCGATGTTGTCGTAACCGATTTTGCGCAGGATGCCGGCGATGTGATCGGCGACCGCAGTCACCTTGTCACGCGCGATTAACGGCCCAGGCGCTTCTTCGATCACTTTTTGGTTGCGGCGCTGCGTTGAGCAATCCCGCTCGAACAGATGCACGAGATGCCCGTGTTGATCGCCCAGCACCTGAAACTCCACGTGGCGCGGGCGCTCGAACAAGCGCTCCAAATAAACCTCAGCATTGCCAAAGCCGCGGCTTGCCATCGAGCGCGAGCGCTCAACCGTTTCCAGCAACTGCGCTTCGTCTTTCGCCGGCAGCATACCAATGCCGCCGCCGCCGCCCGCCGGCTTGACCAGCACCGGGTAGCCGATGTCGCGTGCGGCTTTGAGTATGGCTTCGTTATCCATCGGCAACACCGGCGAGCCTTGCGACATGGGCATGCCGTGCTTCGCTGCCAGTTCGCGCGCACGGGTCTTGTGACCCATGGCGTCGATCCACTTCGGCGACGGGCCGATAAAGCGCGCGCCCGCATCGACTACACGCTGCGCGAAACCGGCGTTTTCCGACAGAAAACCGTAGCCGGGATGCAAACCATCGGCATGCGATTTTTGTAAAATATCGAGGATCAAATCCTGATTGAGATAACTTTCGCGCGCCGGGGCCGGGCCAATGGCGTAGGTTTCGCTCGCCATCGCGAGATACGGCGCGCCGGCGTCGGCTGCGGAGTACAGAGCAACGGACTTGATACCCATTTCGTTGAGGGCACGCAGCACCCTTGATGCGACTGCGCCGCGGTTGGCGACAATGACTTTGTTGAACATGCTAATAACTCGTAGGCCAAGTCCGCATCAAATGCTGCCCCACACCCTTGGTGATGCGCAGTTTATACACGTCAAGCATGCGGATCAGGTAGTCGCGGGTTTCCTGCGGGCGGATCACGGCTTGCGTGGCGTACACCGAGGCCAAGCCCCACACGTCGATGCCTTTTTCGATTTTCTTTAGCGCCTCATCGTAGCCCGGCTCGCCAAAACCCACGCCGTGCACGATTTTAGTGGCGAACTCCGGACTCATGAAGCTGATTTCTGCGCTGGGCCACGCAGCGATATCGTCCGAGTGCCGCCCGCCGCCCATACACACGTACGCGCGGCCGTAGCTCTTGCGAATAATCACGCTCAAGTGCGGCACCGTGAGCAGCGTCATGGCGTTCATGAAATTCATGATGCGCCCTGGTGCGCCGGCCTTTTCCGCCTCAGTGCCGATCTGAAAGCCCGGCGTATCGACCAGCAGCACCACCGGCACGTTGAACGAATCGCACATGACTAAAAAGTCTACGATTTTTCGACACGCATCGGCATCGAGCGCGCCGCCGCGATACAGCGGATTGTTGGCGACGATACCCACGCTTTTGCCGCCCAGCCGCGCCAGCGCCGTTACCGCGCTCTTGCCAAAGCGCGGCTTCAGTTCGAACATCGAGTCCTTGTCTACCACGCAGCGGATGATGCGCTTCATGTCGTAGACCTGCGTGCGACTCTCCGGCAGCATGCCGAACACTTTGTCCATCTCCGCGCCCGACCCCGCTGGCACCGATGCCTCGGGCGGCGCTTCGTTGTGATGGCTCGGCAGGTAGGAGAGGAATTTTTTGATCGCCTCAAGCACCTCTTCTTCGGTATCAACCGCTTGATCGACCAGCCCGGTGATATCCGAATGCAGCCGCCAGCCGCCCAAATCATCGGCGCTGACTTTTTCACCGAGTGCCATCGACACCAAGCCAGGGCTAGACACCGCCACCGTCGCGCCTTTGTGCATGATCGCGAAATCACTGATGCACATCATCCACGTGGATGAACCGAACGACGGCCCGAACGCTGCTGCCACCATGGGCGTTTCGCGCGTGCGCCGAAACTGCGTGTTGTCGTTGCCGAGTAACATGCCCATGCCGTGTCCGCCCATGGCGTCGGGCAGGCGCGCGCCAGTCGATTCGCCCAGACACACCAACGGCATACCGCGCTCTGTCGCCGTGCGCTTCATGTGGCCGACTTTGCGGCCATTGGTGTATGAGGTCGATGCGCCTTTGACGGTGAAATCGTTGACCACTATCGCCACGTCACGCCCGCTGATTTTGGCGTAACCCGCGATCTTGCCGTCCGTTTGCGTTTCGTCGGCGAGATGCGGCTCGATGGCCGAGGTGCCGAACAAACCGGATTCGATGAACGACTCGCCATCCACCAGTTTTGCGATGCGCTCACGCGCGTTGAAAATGCCTTTCGCAGTACGCTTGGCGTATTTGTCGGCACCGCCGCCAGCGAGTGCTTTCGTGCGCCGCGCTTCGTATTCGGCGAGCAATTGTTCAGATGCCATGGGTTCTCCTGTCTTCTTCAATCCGGCGCAATGCCGCTTTTACATCATCAAAAATTGTTGTTTAAAATCAATTACTTACGATTACTTACGATTACTTATGATCGCACTCGATTCATGATCCCTGCTCCGGCAGCGCCTGTATCGCTGCCACCAACGCGGGCACCACTTTGGCGAAATCACCCACCACACCAAACCGGGCTTCGCGAAATATCGCCGCGTCCTTGTCCGTGTTGATTGCGACGATGGTCTTCGCGTTGCCGCACCCCGCGAGATGATGGCTTGCGCCCGATATACCCACGGCGATATACAGCGCCGGTGTCACCGTCTTGCCGGTGAGGCCGATTTGCATCGCGTGCGAACACCAGCCCAGATCACACGGCACGCGGCTGGCGCCTACCACGCCGCCCAAGGTTTGCGCCAACGGCGCTAACACCTTGAAGCCCTCCGGCCCGCCAAGGCCGCGTCCCCCTGAAATAATAACTTTCGCATCTTCTAGGCGCTGGCCCATGCCCGCCTCGCTCTTGCGCTCGATGACGCGAATACGGGTCGCGGGCGTTGCCGTCAGCGTGACAATTTCACCCGCGCGTGCGGCATCGGCCGGTAACGCATCCCCGAGGCCAGCGCGCACGGTAGCGACGACCATTTCGGTTTCGAAACGCAGCGTCTCGCGCACATTGCCGCCGTGGCTCGCACGCGTGAACCATAGCGCGCCGTCGCGGATTTCCAAGCGGACGCAACCGGTGGCGCAGCCGGCGTTGAGCCGAAACGCCAGCCGTGGCGCGAGGTCAGCACCGCTGGGTGTGTGCGCCGCCAGCACCAGTGTGGCGGCTTGCTCGCGGGCCGCTTGAGCGGCAGCGGCAACCCAAGCATCGCTGTTATAGCCGTCGAAAATGTTTTGTCCGCCCCACACAACAGCATCAGCACCGTGCGCGATCAGCGGTTCGGCAATGCGCTTGTCCGCGCCGAGCAACAGCGCAGTGACACGGCCTGTTGCCGCGAGCTGACGGGCGAGCGCCAAGTGTTCCAGGCTGGCCGTTGCGGGCTTGCCGTTCACGGCTTCGACTATGACCAGTATGTTCATCGACTGCGCATTCATCGACTGCGATAACTTCGCTTGGGCAGGCATCACCATACCTTCGCCTCGCGCAAGCGCGCTGCCAATCGCGCGCCCTGTGCTTCGGGTGTAGCCGCCTCGATAAACTCGCATTGCACGGTTTTGGATGGGGCGAACAAGCGCTCGCGCACGCTGCGCGCGCCAGTGACGCCCATTTGCGGGGGATCGAGCAGCAGATCCGCTGCCTTCCACACCTGCACCGGCTTGCGCGCGGCGCGCATGGTCTCGCGCAGGCTGGGCGCGCGCGGCGCACCGATCTCGTTGGACACGGTGACGACGGCGGGTAAATCCGCTTCGATGATTTCCGTACCGTCTTCGAGCACACGCTCGACGCGCACTGCGCTGTTTTCCACTGTAACGGACATCGCAAAGGTGAGCAAAGGGCGATTCAGTATTTCAGCGATACCCGCACCGACGATGCCGGCGTCGCCGTCCGCTGCTTGACGCCCGGTCAACACGAGATCAACCGTGCCAAGCTTTTTAATGGCCGCCGATAACGCGACCGCCGTGGTGTAACCGTCACCGTTGTCAAACGCCGCATCGGCCAGCAGCACGCCGTCGTCCGCGCCCATGGCCAAGCCGTGTTTCAAGGCGTTGCGCGACAGTTCATTCCCCAGCGTGATGACAGAAATACGCGTGTCGGCGTGCTGCTCGCGCAGGCGCAGCGCCGCCTCAATCGCCTGCTCGTCGAACGGGCTGACCACGTGCTTCAAGCCGGATGCCGGGACAACCTTCTTCGCTTGCTCATCGATGCTGAACATGCTGAAGGCAGCTTCAGGGTCCGGGATGTATTTGATGCAGATGGCTAAGTGCATGTACCACCATTAACAGGTGAACGAGTGCCGCATTGAACAGGTAAGTTTGGTGACGCCATGACTCGCTCAGGCGTTAACCCGCTCACGGGTTCACGCCTTTAAATAACTTGAACATCGGTCGGCACGATGCCATCAAAATGCTTGCGTTGATAATTCCACGGAATCTGCGGTTGCACGCGCCCGGTTTCATCGGTGGCGCGCGCCATGATTTGATACTGACCGGGCTTGTCGGCTTGCCACAGCCACGACCAGCGCACCCACAGCCAGCGCTCTACGGGTTCTTCGAGATGGGCGTCAGCCCACGTTTTGCCACCATCGACGCTGACTTCAACGCGTTTAATCATGCCCATGCCGCTCCACGCACGGCCCTGCACTTTGTGGCTGCCACGCTCCAGCGGTGAATCTTCATCCAGCGGATTCAGGATGATGCAGCGCACGCCCATGGCGGTAATCATTTCCTTTTGCGCGTCGTCGGGGCTGTTGCCGTAGGTAAAGTAGTGATGCTGGTAGTAACACTGCGGGATGTGATCGAGCACTTCGATTTGCTCCAGCCATTTCACCCACCAGTTGCCGCTCCAGCCCGGCGTCACCACGCGCACCGGCGCACCGTGGATGTGCGTGAGCCACTCGCCGTTCATCGACCAGGCCAGCAAGGTATCCGGATGTAGCGCTTTGGCCAGCGGCATGCCTTTTTCGTAGTGGATTACGCCGGGATCGACTAGCTTGAAGTCGGAGCGCCCCACCGAGCGATACTGCACGGCCAGATCAGGCTGGCCGCGATCAAAACCCTGAAAGCGCACCGACACGGCGTTACTTTTGAGACCCGCTTTTTTGAGCACTTCGGCGAGCGGCACACCGGTGAACTCACCCGCGCTCACCGCGCAGGTGGTGGTGGATTCGTTGCTGATGGCTTCGGTGTCCGGCACGGCATTGGTCTCGCGTTGCGCCGCACGCGCCTGCATGTCTTGCTGATTAATGCGCGAGGGCTTTTTCGCGCCCTTTTGCTGGTAATCGAAATACCCTGCATCGTTGCCCGCGCATTCGGTCACTGCACGCACGGTACGCCCCGGCATTTTCATCAAATCTTTGAGTGACATCTCGAACGGTTTGTCCACCAGCCCGCCCACCTGCAACACCCAATCGTCGGGGTGCATCGGCTCGGGCACTTCAAGTTGATTCACCACGTAATAAGCGTCTGTCGGCGTGAGCAAGCCCTCGAGTTGCGTCACCGGGCTACGCCCGTTGATCACGCGCCCCTGTGCATCTTTGCCAGCACTGATGACCGCGCGCTTGCGGTCGGGCCAACCCATAATCCAATCGCCTTCAATTTCTGGTCTTGGCATGATTACTCCAAAAAATTCAATAAAATCAATTAGTTATGAAAATACCTACAACTTAAGGCCGCGTGCCGGCTTTGCGCTTGGGGCCCAATTGCGTACGCAAGCGCCCTTGCAGCGCGTCGATAAACTGGCAAAGATAAGGCCGGGTTTCGCGCGGATCGATCAAGTCTTCGATGCCGAAGGCCTCTGCCGTGCGAAATGGCGAGGCGAGCTGGCGGATTTCCGCTTCGATTTCTTTTTCGCGCTGCGCGGGATCGGGCGCAGCATCGATCTCGCGCTTGTACGCGGCCTTCACGCCGCCTTCCAGCGGCAACGAACCCCATTCGGCGGAAGGCCACGCGATTTTGAAATTGAGGCCACGGCGGTCGATGGTGCTGCCGCCCGCCACGCCGTAGCACTTGCGCACAATCACCGTGAACACCGGCACACTCACCTGCAAACCGATGTAGCGCGCGCGCAGGCCTTCACGCAATATGGCGTTTGACTCTGACGCCACGCCGACCATCAAGCCGGGGATGTCGGCAAAGAAAATGAGCGGTATATTGAACTGATCGCACATCTCGACGAAATGCCCTTGCTTGCGCGCGGCTTTCACATCCGCGATGCCGCCGTAAGTCGGGTTGTTGCCGATCACGCCCACCACTTTGCCGTTCATGCGCACGAGCATAGTGATCACGGCCTTGCCGAAGCCGGGTTGAATTTCAAATGCGGAGTCTTTATCCACAATCAGCGCAATCAGCTTGCGCATGTCGTACGGCTGGCGCGTCGAGCGCGGGATGATGCTCGCCAGCGCGTCTTCGCAGCGATCCGCCGGGTCGCCCGCATCAACCACCGGCGGCAGCTCCCACACGTTTTGCGGCATATAGCCCAAAAACCGTTTGATCTGCGCCAAGCAATCCAATTCGCTTTCCGCCACGTTGTCGATGGTGCCGGCGGTATCAGCAGCGATTTTTGCGCCGCCGAGTTCTTCTTTGGAGATTTTGTTGCCGAACGCGCGCTCCACCACCGGCGGCCCTGCCGCGAAAATCTGGCTTTGCCCGCGCACCATGACTGACCAGTGGGCGAGAATCGCGCGCGCGGATGGCCCGCCGGCTGTGGTGCCCATGACAGCGCTGACCACCGGCACGATTTCCATCAAATCGACCGAGCGCTCGAAACCGTCCTGCCCCGCGCCCGGTACCACGGAATATCCTTTGCGGCGCGTGGTATTAACCGTACCGCCGGTGCCGTCGCACAGGTTGATCAGCGGTATGCGGTATTCGTAGGCGAGGTCTTCGACAAAGCCGCCTTGCCCGCCTTTTCGGCGATCGCTACCGAAGCTGGTGCCGGCGCGTATGGTGTAGTCTTCGCCGCCAATGGCGACGGGCCGGCCATTGAGGTGGCCAAGGCCCATGACGTACGGGGCGGGCTCAAACGATTTGAGATTGCCGTCGGCATCATTAGCGGCGCGCCCGGCCAGTTTGCCGACTTCGCGAAACGATCCGGCATCGAGTAAGCCCGCGATGCGCTCGCGCACAGTGAGCTTGCCGGCCGCGTGATGCCGCGCCACCGCGTCCACGCCGCCGCAGGCGTCAGCCAGCGCGTGTCGGCGCTGGATGTCAGCAATTTCGGCTTGCCAAGTCATGGGTGTGAACGCGAACGCGTCGCTGGGGCATTCACCTAGGGACAGGCGCTGATTGCACCGGGAAACGGGTGCAGCACCTATCCCTCGAGCACTGCCACCACCTGCCCTTCGGCAACGGGATCTTTTTCCTTGACCAAAATTTCTTTCACTACGCCACCGTCTTCGGTGATCACGGGAATTTCCATTTTCATCGACTCAATCACCACCAAGGTGTCGCCCGATTCGACGGTGTCCCCCGGTTTGGATTTGACTTGCCACACAGTGCCGGTGATTTCCGATTTAACTTCTATGCGTGCCATGGTATCCCCGTCGAGTGGTTCCGCGCGTGAGTGAAAGATGAGTGAGAAATACAGCGAGTTCTAACAAAAATTATAGCATGCGCCGCTGTGCCCTGAATGCGCTCGCAGGTTGTAAGCCCGTCGCGCACGGCGTACCATACACGGTCTCTTAATCCGTCGGCCACTTAGCGTCTTGCGCTCGCGAAACCCTAGTGAATTCATACAACTCATTTAGCTGTAAGCGTGTTCGCCTGCTCGTTTGCTGGCGCGTGCGGACTAACTATTGGCCACGATGCACGCTGCTCTGAAACGCTGTCTGGCGCTAGGCGCTATTGGTATTGCGCTGCTGATCGCGTCATTGCCGAATGCCGTGGCGCAAACGCCTGGCGCAGCGCCGAACGCCAAACCGGCCGCGGCATCGGCTAAGCCGGCAGCAAACCCTGTGGCGAACCCCACAACGGCACGCAAGTTGCCGCCGGTGGACGAGGGCGGTAGCGATGCCTCATGGGTGCAGTTTCGCGCGTGGCTGATGGCGGTTTTGCAGCGTGGCGACCGGCGCGCGCTGGCGGGCGTTGTTGACAGCAATGTGCTCAACGCACTGGAAGCGCCGCGCGGCATCGCCGCCTTTCGCAAGACGTGGGATATGGACGGCACGGACAATCGCCTGTTGCGCGAACTGTCGGTCGCCCTGCAATTGGGCAGCGCTTGGTACCAGCCGGGAAAAAGCGTGCGCATGTTGTGTGCGCCGTCTGTGCCGATCAAATGGCCGTTGGATGACGTGGACCCCTACAGCAACGGGGTGATCGTGGTGAAAGACGCTCTGGTAAAAGACGCACCGTCGCACGTGGCGACGACCTTGGGCAACCTCAGCTACGATATTGTCGGGGTGCGCGACTGGGAAGTCGCCGACAAAGACGATCAACTGCAGCAGCGCTGGGTAAAAATTCGCTATCCGGGCGACGCGGGAAGCGCCGATAGCCGCGACGGCTACGTGCCCACGGAACATATCCGCAGCGCCATCGAGCATCGTGCCTGTTTCGCGCGCACGGCCGCTGGCTGGCGTTTGATGGAGTATGTGCTGGGCATCGAATATTTGGGCGGCGAGAATTGAGCGCGCTTCACCCAAGCGCTAGCATTGCTTTTTAACGGCTCAGCGGAGAGCTTTTCATGGCGGCATTTAACAAAGCCAACCTGCGCAAATCGCCACGGCTGACTGTCACGCCCAAGAGCGAGATTGTGCACGAAGGCAAGGCCTACAAAGCCATCGTGCAGGATCTCAGCGACAGCGGCATGCTGCTATTGAGCAGCCGCGATTTTGATCCGGGCACGCGGCTTGAGGTGCGTTTGCATCTGTCAGCGAGCGTCGACGTCGAGTGTATTGTTGTCGTGCGCCACTGCACAGATATGGGCATCGGCGCGCAAATCGAGCGCATGGACGAGCGCAACGACAAGGCTTATCACGGCTACCTGCAGGAATATTTTTCGCACCAACTCAACAAGTCGGGCTAGTGGAACGCTAATAAAAATATCAATAAAATCAATTAGTTACCGTTAGACCTAATAGGCCATGACCAACTTAGCATCTTTCACTAACCGTTGCCATTTGCCGATTTCAGCTTTGATGTGCGCGCTGAAGGCGTCGGGGCTGGAACCGACCGGTGTAGAACCGTCGGCAGCCAGCCGCTTCACCACGTCGGGGTCTTTTAGCGTTTGCGCCATCGCCGTCTGCAATTTGTTGACGATGGCTCGCGGCACTTTGGCACCGGTAATGATGCCGTACCATTGATCGACTTCGTAACCTGGGACGCCTGCTTCCGCCACGGTCGGGATGTCCGGCACTGCGGCAGATCGCTTGCCGGCCGTAATCGCCACGACTTTCAGGCGGCCCGAGGCCATATGCGGACGCACGCCAAACAGCGTGCCAAAGCCCACGTGTACATCGCTGGACAACATTGCCGTAATCACTGCCGATGTGCCTTTATAAGGGATGTGCATCAACCGCGCACCGCTAAGGTAGTTGAACATTTCGCCGGCGAAATGTTGCAACCCGCCGGTGCCGCTGGAGCCGAACAGCAGTTTGTCGGGATTGGCTTTCGAATACGCGATCAGATCCTTCACCGATTTCACCGGCACCGAGGGGCTGTGATACACCGCGTAAAACAGCGACGTGGCCTGCATGATGCCCTGCAAATCTTTGCTCAAATCGTACGGCAGCTTGGGGCTCGTTGCCGAATGCACCGAGTGTGAGGCGGAAATCAGGCAAATGGTGTAGCCATCTGGCAGCGCCTTGGCCGTGAGATCCACGCCGATAGAGCCGGAAGCGCCGGTACGGTTATCCACCACAAATTGCTGGCCCCACAAGTCGGTCAACTTTTGCGCCAGCGTGCGCGCTGTGGTGTCGGTGCCCGCACCTGGCGTGAAGGGCGCGATGAAATGCACGGGCTTGGCAGGGTAATTCTTCGCAACTTCGACCTGAGCCTGGGCCGATAGCGCGCTGGCAGCAAGCAGTGCGCTGAGCACACAGCGTGTGCGGACACGCGCAACCGCTGACGGGTTTACACGCAGGACAAAAGGGCAGCTCAATAGGGTCATCATGATTTGATTTTATTGTGCTGCGTTATTTAAACCGGCTCTACGGCAAACAACCGGCGGTGTTCCAGCATGGCGTAGCGGTCGGTCATGCCGGCGATGTAATCAGCAATGGCGCGCGGTTTGTCGTCGCGCGCGCGCGTCTGGAAATCCGGCGGTAACAATTTGGGCTCGGCGAGCAGGGCATTGAAAAGCTCGGTAACAATACGGCGCGCTTTGCTGCTGGTGCGCGCGACCCGGTAATGTTGGTACAGATTAACGTTCAAAAACCGCTTCAGCTCAAGTTGTTCTTTCTGGATGCGTGGGCTGAATGCGATCAGCACAGGTGCTCGGCGCACCTCGGCCAACGATCGGGGCGCGTGCGTCTTGATGTGCGCTGCGCTCTGGCGCGTGAGGTCGGCCACCAGCGTGCTAATCATGCGGCGCACGGTTTCGTGGATCAGGCGGCGTCCGGTGATCTTGGGAAACGCTTTCAACGCCAGCTCGTGATGGTGGCAGTAAATCGGCACGGTGACCAACTGTTCCAGGGTCACCAAGCCGGAGCGCAAACCATCGTCAACATCGTGGTTGTTGTAAGCGAGCTCATCCGACAGATTGACCAGTTGCGCTTCGAGCGAAGGCCGTTGGCGCTTGATAAAGCGCGCGCCTACAGCGCCAAGCTGTAGCGCGTTTTTACGCGAGCAGTGCTTGAGAATGCCCTCGCGCGTTTCAAAGGTGAGATTCAGGCCATCAAACCCGCCGTAGCGTTGCTCTAGATGATCGACCACCCGCAGGCTTTGCAGGTTGTGCTCGAAGCCGCCATAAGGTTTCATGCAGGCGTTTAAAGCGTCTTGCCCGGCATGACCGAACGGGGTATGGCCCAAGTCGTGCGCTAGGGTAATGGCTTCGGTCAAGTCTTCGTCGAGGTTCAATTGGCGCGCAATGGACCGTGAAATCTGAGCGACTTCGAGGCTGTGGGTGAGGCGCGTGCGAAAGAGATCACCCTCGTGATTGACGAATACCTGCGTCTTGTACTCGAGACGGCGAAACGCGCTGGAATGAATAATGCGGTCACGATCGCGCTGATATTCACTGCGGCCCTCAGCGGCAGGTTCATGGTGTATGCGCGCTCCGGGATTGGCGGCCTGTGCCGCGTACGATGCGACCTTAAGCATGGGTTTGCGCGGGCGTGGACAGTACCGCCTGTAGCGCCGCGGTGTCGTACTGATTACAAATGAAAGCCTCACCTGGTTTGCGCAGCAGAATGAATTTGATCTTGCCGCCCTCGACTTTTTTATCGTGGCCCATGAGTTCAAGGTAGCGCTCCGCGCCCAATTCGGGCGCGGCCACCGGCAGTTTGGCGCGCACCAAAATATCGGTCACGCGCTGCACGTCGGCCTTGCTGATAAAACCGAGTTTCTGCGAAAAGCGCGCCGCCATCACCATGCCGGCGGCGACCGCTTCACCGTGCAACCAAGCGCCGTATCCCATGCCGGCCTCAATGGCGTGGCCGAAGGTGTGGCCGAAGTTAAGCAGCGCGCGGTCGCCGGTTTCGCGCTCGTCACCCGCAACGACATCCGCTTTGTTTTGGCACGAGCGTTCCACGGCAAACGCGAGTGCCTCGGGTTCCAGCGCAATCAGCCGATCGATGTTTTTCTCCAGCCAGTCGAGAAATTCGGCATCCCGCAGGAAACCATATTTGATCACCTCGGCAAGCCCGGCTGCGAGCTCGCGCGCGGGCAGGGTGCGCAAGGTATCCATATCGGCAATCACGACTTGCGGTTGGTAAAACGCGCCGATCATGTTTTTGCCGAGCGGGTGATTGATAGCGGTTTTTCCACCGACGGCGGAGTCCACCTGCGACAGCAATGTGGTGGGTATCTGAATAAACGGCACACCGCGTTGGTAGGTCGCGGCGGCAAAACCGGTCAGATCGCCAATCACGCCACCGCCCAGTGCGATCAGAGGCGTTTTACGCTCGCAACGATGGGTCAACAGCGCGTCGTAAATTTTATTGAGCGTTTCCCCGCTTTTGTAAGCCTCGCCGTCAGGCAATACGATGGGAATACCGTGAGCGCCGGCAGCACGCAGCACGCCCATGACGGTTTCAAGATAAAGCGGTGCCACGGTTTCATTGGTGACAATGACCGCCTTGCCTGCCAGCAGCCTTTCCGGGATCAAACCGGCCTGCGCACAGATGCCTGAGCCGATGTGGATGGGGTAGCTGCGTTCCGCTAGACTTACAGACAAAGTGTGCATAATCAACTAGTTAGGCCAGTGTTCCCGTGCGGTATACCTTGAGCTTGGCTTCGATCTGCTCCGCCAATGAACGTACGCTTTGATTGCTGGTATCCACGACCAAATGCGCCGTGTCGCGGTAAAGCGGATCGCGGAGTTCATACAACTCCGTCAGTTTCGCGGCGGGATCGGCCACTTGTAGCAGTGGCCGGCTGCGGTCGCGGTGGGTGCGTTTCAGCAACGATGTCACCGGAGCACGCAAATAAATCACGGTACCGTTGGCGCGCAGCAGATCACGATTTTCCTTGGCCAACACGGCACCCCCTCCCGTAGCCAGTAGTGTATTTTCGCGCTTGACCAGTTCTTCGATCATTTTTCGTTCGCGCGAGCGAAAACCCGCCTCGCCTTCGATCTCAAAAATAACCGGGATGCGCACGCCGGTAGCTCGCTCGATTTCGTGGTCCGAGTCAACGAAATCCTTGCCGAGCATGCGCGCGAGCACTTTGCCGACGGAGGTTTTGCCTGAGCCCATTAGGCCGACGAGAAAGATATTGCCATTGCATGCTTCCAACGCGCCGGGACTGTCTACGGTATCCATAGCTTGATTCTAGCCCAATCATTGGACGAAACGCATCGACACGATTGAAAACCTGGCAGGGAATGAGGCGCACCAATGAAAAACGGCGTCCGTGAACGCCGCTTTTCACCCTTAATGTTCGAAGCAAATTATTGTCGCAGGTTCAAATTGTCTTTAAGTATTTTAGGGGTGATAAACACCAAGAGCTCCGCACGGGTGTCCGTCTTGGCATTTTGCTTAAACAGAAAACCCACATAGGGTAACTCGCCAAGTACCGGAATCTTTGTTGTGCTTGATCTTTCGTCTTGGGTATAAATACCGCCAATCACCAAGGTGCCGCCATTTTCCACCAACACTTCGGTCGATACCTGCTTGGTATCAATCGCCGGCCCGGCAGTGGTATCTTGCCCTCGCGAATCTTTGTTAATGTTGAGTTTCATGATCACATTGTCGTCCGGCGTTATTTGGGGCTTGACCTTGAGCGACAAACTAGCCTTTTTGAACGACACACTGGTGGCCCCGCTGCTGGAAGCTTGCTGATAGGGGATTTCCGTGCCTTGCTCGATAGTGGCTTCGTTCTGATTGGAAGTAATCACCCGCGGACTCGATATGATTTTACCTTTTCCATCTGCCTGCAGCGCCGTGAGTTCCAAGTTTAGAAAACGGGTAGCTCGGGAATTAAACAGAGACGTCGTAAAAGTGCCGGGATTGATGCCATTCAGACCGCTGGCCGCCATATTGACAAATAGACTTTGTGGATTGAATCCGTCGGGAGTGAGCGGTGTTTGACCGTTCAGTTGTCCCACGCCCGTTAGACTGCCGCCAACTGCGACTCTGGCACCACCATTGCCCAAAGATCCACCGGCGTTGCGTGGTTCGCCAATCCCACGCGAATCAAGGAAGCCCAATCTTGTGCCTAAGTTGCGTGCAAAGGTATCACTGGCCTCAACAATGCGAGACTCTATCAATACTTGACGAACGGGTATATCCACAGCGCGAATCAATCGGCGCACATCTTCCAGCCGCGAGGGCGTGTCTTGCACAAACAGTTGATTGCTGCGCGCATCTACAGTTGCGCTACCCCGCTTGGACAGAATGCGTTGTCCCGCGCTGGCCGCTGCAAGCCCGGCAGCGCCGCCGACGGCACCCGTCAACAACGGCGCTACATCCGCCGCTTTTTGATAATTTAGCTGGAAGCTTTCAGTCACCGTGGGCTCCAAATCGGAGATTTGCGAACGCGCTTCCAATGCCAGCTTTTCACGTGTCGCCAGTTCATCGCGCGGCGCTATCCACACTACGTTGCCATCCTTGCGCAAATCTAAGCCTTTGCTGCGCAGAATAATATCCAGCGCCTGATCCCAAGGCACATCCTTTAGCCGGAGCGTCAAATTACCCGCAACGGAATCACTGGTAATGATGTTTAGCCCGGTAAAGTCTGCCAACACCTGCAATACCGAACGTACCTCGACATTCTGAAAGTTGAGCGATAATTTTTCGCCCACAAAGCCCTGTCGCACCAAACGGTTGGGGTCCTCCACCACGCGCTTGACCTCGATGATAAATCGGTTATCGGCTTGGTACGCCGAGTGCTCCCAGTTGCCGGTCGGCGTGATGACTATGCGCGAGTTACCGCCTTGGGTAGTCGCTTCCATCGTTTGCACCGGGGTACCAAAATCCATGACGTCATAGCGCTTTGCCAAATTGCTCGGCAGCGCTGCATTCTGAAACTCGACTACGATGGAACGGCCCTGCTTGCGGATATCAATACCAATTTGGCTGCTGGACAGATCAACCACCACGCGGCCTTCTCCGGCATTGCCTCGGCGAAAGTCGACGTTGCGAAGACTGTGTTTCTGCGTTGACGGGGCTGCATCGGCAAAGCGCGTTGGCGACGTGCCAGCGGTTGCCGCGCCGCCGCCACTTTGCAGAGTGATCAGCAGGGTTTTGCCTTCCACCTGGGTTTCGTAGTTCAGCGTGCGGGAGAGCTCCATAACCATACGTGTGCGATCCCCTGCCTGCACGATATTGATACGGCGAACCTCGCTGTCTGACACATTCTGCACATTCCGGCCCAGCGAGTTCCCCGTGTTGGCAAAATCAAACGCAAGGCGCGGAGGATTGTTCACTGTAAATCCTGCTGGCGCAGACGCTAATGCCTCCTTCAGTCCGACCCGAATCACAACCTTGCCACCGGGTAACGGAGACACGTTGACACTTTCTATACTGTTTTGTGCGTACGTTGCGCTGACCATCAGTCCGAGGAACACCAACACAATGGTGCGTATAGACAACAAGGCCAGCTTGGGAACGGCTATTTTCATCTTTTTCTCCTGATCATTCCTGCAACAGCAGCGTCTGTTCTTTTTCTTCCCAGTTGCCACCGCTGTCCTGCACAATTTCTTTCAGTTTTATCGAGCCATCCGAAACCGCGGTGATACGCCCGAAGTTCTGGCCCAGATAGTTACCTGTCTTCACCTGGAATAGATTATTGTCAGGCGTACGGATTAACCCGAAAAACTCCTTCTGCTTCAATACCCCTACCATTTTCAGGGCTTCAAGCGGATAGGCTTCCAGCGGCTCTCGGCGACGATTGGTGTCCGGTACTACACCACCTGCCACAGCCGCCCCCTTGGGCGGTTCTATCTTGCGAGGTTTGAAAGGGTCCGTAAGATCAAAAGCGCTATACTCAATAGCCTGATACGGCTTTACCTCAGGCAATGGCGGAATACGGCCAAGCGGCAAATTTTCCGAGTCTTTCACGAATGCACGCAGATCTGAGTGTTGCTCGCCGCCACAGCCAGCAAACAGCGCGCAAGCAGCGGCAACGACAAGAAGTCTGGAGTATTTACACATCACTTTTTCGCCGGGGCCGGAGTTGCCGCGCCTTTCTTGGCTGTTGCCGCTGCTGCCGCTCTACGCTTCTCTGAAACTTCTGCCTCATCCAGATAGCGGTAAGTCATCGCGGTAGCGTCCATGGAAAGCGCGTCTTTCGTGGAACCAACCGCTATATCGTTCAGCGTCACAATACGCGACAGCTTGCCGATATCGCCTGCAAATGCGCCGATGTCGTGATAGTTGCCTGTTATGCGTATGGTAATGGGCAACTCGGCATAAAACTCTCTTACCGTTTCGCTTGCTGCCGGCTTGAACAACTCAAATTGCAATCCACGCCCCAAGCCGGCTTGATTGATATCGGTTAATAACGCATCCATCTCGGACTTGCCTGGCAACTGCTTCAACAAGGCACCAAACTGTTTGTTGATATCGTCCAACTGTTTGCGGTAAGCGGGCAAATTAATGGAAATTTTCTTTTTGTCGAGAAATGTTGTTTTCAATTGCTCGGTTTTGCTGCGCTCCCCTTCGATTTGCGTCAACTGGTCGGCCCACAGTAGAAAATAGGCAGCAACCACAATGGCGGTCAGCAGCAGTAGCAGTATGCCCATCTTGGGCAATACCGGCCATGATCCGATTTTCTTCGGGTCCAGCCTGCGTAGTTCATCTAGCGTCATGGCGAATTATCCTTTTTCCGCTTTGGGCCGCACGATGTTGACATTCATGGTGAACTCATTGGCCCGCGTCGCACCCTGCGGTAGCGCTTTGATTTCCACCAGCGCCGGGTTTCCCAGCTTTTGCGACGATTCCAAATTGCGCATCAACGTTGATACCCGTGCCTGCGACTGTGTCACGCCATTGATCGACACTTTTTCGCCTTGCTGGCGGACTGAACGCAAGTACATGCCGTCGGGCAACTGCCGCACCAATTGGTCCAGTAGGTGTACGGTTTCGGAACGGTTACTTTGCAGCGTCTCCACCACCTGCTTACGCGCCAGCAAAGAGGCTGTTTCCTCTTTCAGTCGGGTGATCTCGGCGATATCTTTGTCGACCTTGGCGATCTCTTCCGTCAGATATTTATTGCGGGCGACCTGATCGTCGAATTCAACACTCAAACGATAGTAAACGCCGTAGGTGAGTAAAGCGCCCGCAGCGGCCACGATACCCAGCGCGATAAAGAACTGCCGCTTCTGCTGTGCACGTCGCACCTCGCGGTGCGGCAATAAGTTGATGCGAATCATGAGTCAAATCTCCGCATGGCCAAGCCACACGCCACCATCATCGAAGGCGCATCTTGCTGCAGGTTCTTGGGCCGTACTTTGGACGACAACGCCATGTTGGCAAACGGATTGGCAATCATGGTGTCGACCTGCGTGCGCTGAGCCACCACACCGTCTATACCGGGCAACGCAGCACAACCGCCGGACAATACGATGTGATTCACTTGGTTGTACTGCGTCGAAGTAAAGAAGAATTGCAGCGCACGCGCGACTTCAAGACCGAAGGTTTCCATGAAAGGATTCAGCACGTCAGTTTCGTAGTTATCGGGTAAACCACCGGCCCGTTTGGCGACCTCAGCTTCTTCGCGCGAGAGACCAAACTTGTCCTGAATTTCCTGCGTCAATTGCGAACCGCCGAACGGCTGCTCACGCAAATAAATGGATTGACCGTTGCGAAGAACGTTCACCGTGGTGAACGTCGCCCCCACATCCACGATCGCCACGTTTTGATCGAGGCCTTTTTCGGGCAACTGAGACTCAATTAACTCATAGGCCGCTTGCGCCGCCATCAGATCAACATCCACGACGACCGCTTTGAGCCCGGCGATCTCTGTAGCCGCCATGCGGTCTTCGATTTTTTCCTTGCGCGAAGCGGCGATCATCACCTCGACATCCTCGTCGCTGCCCGGCGCAGGGCCGATTACCTGAAAATCAAGGTTTACTTCGTCCAGAGAAAAGGGAATATATTGATTTGCCTCAGTTTCAACTTGAGCCTCTATTTCTTCCTCCGTCAAACCGGCAGGAACCAGAATTTTTTTACTGATGACTGCGGCATTAGGCAACGCAATGGCCACGTTTTTAATGCTACTACCCAATCGGTTGTGGCAACGCTTGATGGCCTCTCCAACCGCATCCAAATTGTTAATATTGCCTTCGACCACAGAATCCTTGGGCAAAGGCTCTATGGCGTAGCGCTCAATGCGGTACATTTTATTGCCGGAGTCTGAAAGCTCTACCATTTTGACTGCGGACGAACTGACATCCATGCCGATCAAAGGGGGTGTTTTGGCTTTGAAAAAGCCTTCTACGGCGCTGAACGCGTCGGAGAATTTGACTTTAGGTATAGCCATAAGAAGTTTTCACCTACAAATTACTTTAATAGTTAAACGTAACTCGTTTTTTTAAAGCAACTATTTGCCACAACACGCTTGAACTTAAAACCGCCCGCTTAGATCGTAACCGTATTCTGGGATATAGTGTAGCTTGTAAATTTTGACGTTGGTAGACATTCAAGTGCCCTGTAAACAAAAGCGCCTAAGTCCCGGAATTTTCTATAGTTATTGCCGCAAAGGCCACCGCTAAATGTCTGCTCGATGGTTGCTCTACCCCCTATTACTGGTGGTTGTAGGTGTTTTCGCAACATCCCTGCTGTTGGGCTTCGCCGCCGCAATGATTTGGCCGACCCTTCCGCCTCTGGATATCGTCACCGATTACCGGCCCAAGGTTCCCCTTCGAATCTATAGCGCCGAAGGCAAACTTATCGGTGAATTCGGCGAAGAACGCCGTTCCGTTGTGTCCATTAAAGAAGTGCCCAAAAATCTGGTGGACGCCATTCTCGCCGCCGAAGACGAACGCTATTTTCATCACAAAGGTGTCGATTACTGGGGTGTCGCGCGTGCGGCCATTGCCAACTTCACCCACATCGGGCCGCGGCAGGGCGCATCCACCATCACCATGCAGGTGGCGCGCAACTTCTTTTTGTCGCGCGAGAAAACGCTCACCCGCAAGGTTAACGAAATGCTGCTGGCGTTCAAAATCGAATCCAGCCTCACCAAAGAACAAATTCTCGAGCTGTACATCAACCAAATTTACCTAGGGCAACGCGCCTACGGTTTTGCGTCGGCCGCACGCATTTACTACGGCAAAACGCTGGAAAGCCTGACGCTGGCCGAAACCGCCATGCTAGCCGGGCTACCCAAGGGCCCATCGATTTTTAATCCGGTGGCCAACCCGGCCCGCGCCAAACTGCGCCAGCAATACGTGCTGCGACGTATGCGTGAACTCAACATCATCAGCGCCGAGCAGCAGACTGATGCTGACAAACAGCCGCTGGCGATCAAAAACGAACTCAACGAATTCGCCACCAAGGCCGACTACATCGCGGAGATGGTGCGCCAAGCCATGTATGCGCGCTACAAAGAAGGCGCCTATGCCATGGGCCTTAAGGTCTACACCACCATCATGGTCAACCACCAAACAGCAGCCAATGCCGCCCTGCGCGCGGGCTTGCTTGCGTATGACCGTCGGCACGGCTACCGCGGCCCGGAAGCCTATGCCGACCTGCCGCCCAACGCCACCGAAGAAACGCTCGAAGACGCGCTGCAAGACTATCCCGAAAGCGAAGACATTTATGCGGCGGTGGTCACAGAAGCCTCGCCCAGGCGCATCAAGGCCTACCGGCGCGGCGGCGAAGCCATTGAAATGACCGAAGCCGGTTTGCGCTTTGCCGGCGACGCGCTGTCCGACAAAGCCGGCCCCAATCAGCGCATACGCCGCGGCGCCATTATCCGTGTGCAGGCCGACGACAAAAAGCGCTGGAGTATCACCCAGTTACCGGCAGCAGAATCCTTGCTGCTATCCGCCGATCCGCGTGACGGCGCGATCCGCGCGCTGGCGGGCGGATTTGATTTTGCGCGCTCGCAGTTTAATCATGCCACGCAAGCGCTACGCCAACCGGGCTCCAGCTTCAAACCTTTTATTTACTCGGCCGCGCTCGAAAAAGGCTTCACACCTGCGTCGGTAATAGACGACGCGCCCTTGTCTTTTTCTGCTGCGCAAACCGGCGGCGAAGTGTGGGAGCCCAAAAACTACGACGGCACCTACGACGGCCCCATCTCCATGCGGCAGGCACTGGTGCGCTCCAAAAACCTCGTGTCCATTCGCATCCTGCAGGCCATCGGCACGAACTACGCACAAGACTACATTACCCGCTTCGGCTTCGAGGCCAAACTGCACCCGCCGTATCTCACCATGGCGCTAGGTGCGGGCAACGTGACGCCCATGCAAATGGTCGGCGGCTACGCGGTTTTCGCCAACGGCGGATTCCGCATCAAACCGTATTTCATTCAACGCATTGAAGACAGCAAGGGCAACATTCTGTTTCAGGAAAAACCCCTACGCGCCAAAGAAAACGCCGAAAAAGCCATCGACGAACGCAACGCCTACCTCATGACCGGCATGATGCGCGACGTGGTGCGCTACGGCACAGCCGCCGCGGCCATGAAGCTCGGTCGCGGCGATCTGGCGGGCAAAACCGGCACCACCAACGATTTTCTCGACGCATGGTTCGGCGGCTACAACAGCGAGCTGGTCGCCATCGCGTGGGTGGGCTTTGACCAACCCAAGACCCTAGGTCGCAACGAAACCGGCGGGTCCGTCGCACTGCCGATCTGGATCAGCTACATGGGTGCCGTGCTCAAAGGCGTGCCTGAAGTGCCGTTAGAAGCGCCGCAAGGCTTGGTCGGTACTGGCAGCGATGCGGTGTACCAAGAAAACGGCCCGCGCGGCGACGCCGCCGACACGCCTGCCGGCGAAGAGGGCGCAACCAAGCCCGCCACCCCGGCCCCGGATAGCGCACGTAACCAATTGTTTTAAAACAACAATGTCTCGCGGCCCACAGCGCAACGACGAGCGCGCGCAAATCGCCTATCTCGCTGCGCGCATCATGGCCGAAGACGGCATCGACGACCACGGCCTCGCCAAAAAAAAGGCCGCGCGCCAAGCCGGCATTGCTGACACCCGCCAACTCCCCGGCAACGACGAAATTGACGCCGCGCTGCAAGCCTATAGAGGCATCTATCAAGCCGACACCCACCGCGACCGCCTAGCTGAACTGCGCGAAATCGCCGTCGAAGCCATGACCCCACTCCAAGCCTTTAACCCGCACCTGGTCGGGTCAGTACTCACGGGCAGCGCCGGCAAATACGCCCACATCGAGCTACAACTCTTCACCGACGACGCCAAAGCGGTAGAAATTTACCTGATGAATCAAGGTATTGAATACACAGCAGGGCAAACCAGTCTCTACAGCGGCGACACCCGTATCACCGTCCCGCAGTTCACCCTCAACGACGCCGATGCCGACATAGATCTCACTGTACTGTCCCCACGCGACGCCCGCATGCCGTTGAAAACCTCGCTCGCAGGCAAAGTCATCGAACGAGCAAAGCTAGCCGACGTTGAGGTGTTGCTGGCGCAGATGTAGTCAGCAGCCCCGTTCTGCAGCACGCACGTATAATCGTGTCTGACACCATTATTCGTTATCAGGCGACAAAAACGACCCTCCTCGCCGATCCTAACCAATTGATTTTATTCGACTAATCGCCGGACAGTAGTGCGTTATTTTATATTGTGTCTGACCCCGTTACTAGATCGATCCGGAAAAGTAACGCGGGCTAATCGACGCGGGCGCCGGTGGCCTTGACGACCTTGGCCCACTTCGCAATGTCGTCCCGGATGCGTTTTGCGAATTGCTCGGGCGTGGTGCCATAGATTTCGAGCCCCATCTCGCGCAGGCGTGTGTCCAACTCCTTGTTCTTCAGCGCCTTGACG
>JAYTWR010000201.1:0-20958 GCA_043743335.1 Burkholderiales bacterium | reverse complement strand
CATGCACGCACCGGGTTACAGCGGAAATCCCGATGTGGATTTTCTGGTGATGATGATTCCGCATCACGAAGGCGCTGTTGAAATGGCGCGCTTGGCGCTGGTGCATGGCCGCGATCCGGCGACGCGGCGGCTGGCCGAGGACATCATTGCCAGTCAGACAGTCGAGATTGATGCGATGCGCCGCCGGGTTACGCTGCTGAAAAACAAGCGCCCGCTGCTGCAAGAGGATTTTCCGGAACTGGGCGGCACGCGCGGGTCGTGACGGAACCCTTTTGATTCAACATGGATTTAAACCGAAGAGAGCAATAATGACTGACAGCACAACGCTCGAACAATCCGTTGTATCGAACGAACTATTTGTTAGCCGCCGCAAGTTGCTGGCAGGCAGCGCCAGCGCTGCGGCTGCTGCGGCTGCCGCGGCGCTGGGCGCCTGGAGCAAGACCGCATCGGCGCAAGCCAAACCGCTGCCGGGCTATGTATCGTGGAAAGATGCGAACAGCGTCATCGTGCATAGCGGCACCACTATTGAAACCAGGCGCAGCGCCTTTGGCACCGGCGTTATCACACCGGCCGAGCAACTCTACATTCGCAATAATTTACCCGCGCCGGATGCTTCGTTCGTGGCCGACCGCGACGGATGGGAGATCGTGATCGAAGGCGTAAAAACGCCACGCACGCTGAGCGTGCGCGAATTGAAGACAATGGGTCTTGAGACCTTGGCGATGGTGTTGCAGTGCTCGGGTAACGGACGTGCCTTTTTTCCGAGCAAGCCGAGTGGCACGCCGTGGACGGTCGGCGCGGCCGGCTGCGTGGTGTGGAGCGGCGTGCCGGTGCGGGTGGTGGCCGAGGCGCTGGGCGGCGTGGTCGCGGGCATGCCGTTCATGACCGGTAGCGGTGGCGAAAAGCTGCCCGTTGGACTCAATCCAAAAAGCATTATGGTCGAACGCTCGGTGCCCGCCAAGGCGATGGCGGATGCGCTGCTGGCGTGGGAGATGAATGGCGCGCCGATCATGCTGGCCCACGGTGGGCCGTTGCGGCTCATCGTGCCGGGCTACACGGGAGTCAACAGTATCAAATACATCAAACGGCTGGCGTTCACCGCGATGGAGACCGACGCGCGGATCATGTCACACGGCTACCGTCTCTCGCCGCCCGGCGCCAACGGAGACCCGAGCCAGCCGTCGGTGCAGGAAATGAGCGTCAAGTCATGGATCAATGGCCCCAATCCGGATGACGCCGTGATCAAGGCGGGTGCGTTGCAGATTCATGGCGTGGCATTCGGCGGCTTGCACGCCGTCAAGCGGATTGAAGTCTCGATAGACAGTGGTCAAACCTGGCGTGCGGCGCGTTTTTTCGGTCCCGATCTCGGCCCATACGCCTGGCGTCAGTTTACGCTGGCAACGCGTTTGCCGGCCGGGAACTACAGTCTCGCCTGCCGGGCAACGGACAATGCCGGAAATGTTCAGCCCGAACAGCGTACGGAGAATGCCGGTGGCTACAACAACACGAGCTGGCGTGACCACATGGTGCAGATTAGCGTGTCTTGAACGGGGACTATTTTTTTTGATGACCAAGACGACCTACGCGCTAGGGGTTGGGGTGAGGGAGGCTGCATTTAATTTTTGCTTTGGACTGAATAGGCGCATAAAATCAGATACTTACCTCTAATGTAAGTGCTATTCGTGTCTGCCCGCATTGTGCGTTGTCCGGGTCGAATTGGCGCGCTATTAAACTGAAGTATAAATGCCCGCTATAGCAGCCCGCACGTTCATCGGCGTCGATTTCGGCACCACCAACACGGTGGTTTCCATTTGTGACAGTGGCGGCACAGCACGCACGCTGGTGTATCCGTCCGTGTCCGGGCCGTTGCAGACGTTTCGCACCATCCTTTGTTATGTGAGCGAGGAAGTAGACGAATTCACCACGGTGAATCGCGTGTATTGCGGCCCGGCGGCGATCACGGCGTTTTTGCGGCAGGACGACGACGCGCGGCTGATTCAATCGGTGAAGACGTTTCTGTCGAGTCAATCGTTTGCCCGATCAACCATCCTTGGGCGCGAATACACGCTGGAAGACATTATTGCGGAATTTTTGCGCGGGTTGGTGAAGGCCGCAGATTGGCCGGAGGGGGCGGGGGATTTATCCGCTGCGGTGACCGTGGGGCGACCGGTCAAATTTGCCGGCGGAGGTGATGCGGCAGGTGATGCGCTGGCGGAATTGCGCCTGCGTCGCGCGTTTGCCGCAGCGGGGTTTGCGCATATCAATTTTGCACTGGAGCCGGAGGCGGCAGCGTATTTTTTTGCCAAGCGCTTGCGCGAACCTGCGACGGTGCTGGTGGCGGATTTTGGCGGTGGCACCAGCGATTTTTCCATCTTGAAATTTGATCCCAACGGAGGCAGCACTCAGGCACTAGCGCATGCGGGCGTGGGCATTGCCGGCGATACGCTGGACTACCGCATCATCGACAATGTGATCGCGCCTGCGTTCGGCAAGGGCAGTCGCTTTCGTCCGGAAAGCCAGTGGCTGGAAGTGCCCAAGTGGATTTATTTCGAGTTTGAGCATTGGCATCAACTGTCATTTTTGAAGCGCCCGGCGGTGCTGCGCGAATTGCGGGCGATTGAGTTAACCAGCGACGCACCAGAAAAAATTGCGCGGCTGCGGCTGTTTCTTGAGCATGAGCTCGGCTTTCATTTGTATCAGGCGGTGAATCAATGCAAGGCGGCGCTGTCGCAGGCGGACGAGGCCGAGCTCGTGTTTGATTTCGCGCCAATTACGCTGCGCTGCAAAGTGACGCGCAGCGAGTTTGAGTCGTGGATCGCGCAGGATGTCGCTGCGATTGAAGCGGCTTGCAGCGAGGCGCTGGCGCAAGCCGAGATGAGCGAGCAGGAGATTTCTGTGGTGTTCATGACCGGCGGAACGTCGTTTGTGCCGCTGATACGCCGGCGCTTTGAAGCCCGGTTTGGTGCGGCGAAAATCGTGGCCGGCGACGAATTTGTTTCGGTGGGCAGCGGGTTGGCGCTGCTGGCGCGTGAGCGGCATGAGCAACAGTCAGCGTCGAAAAATCGTCGGCGCTAGAGGATCGCGCCGACTCTCCAAGGCCGTGATCTGTGAGCGGTTTCCTTTGAATGGCATTCAATAAACCACATAAAATCATATAGTTACAGCGATTGGATGTCAGTGAAAAGCTGCCTTCACCCCCGGCGGCGGCGAATAACGGAAGGTGCCTTTACCCAATATCACATCCGTGCCGCCATTTTTTTCGATAGCCGCCGCCTGATCGGCTTTCGCATTTCGGTTCGCCGCATCCGGATCAACCACGGTGCGCAACACCGTTTCGCATTCGGCGATAACTTTGGCGTACGCCGCATCGCGCCCCAAGTCTTTGCGTTCATACGGGTCGGCTTGCAAATCAAACAACATCGGCGGCAGACCGACGTAGTGCACGTATTTGTAGTGGCCGTGGCGAATCATGGCGGTGCCGGTGATGGATGCAGCCGCATGGTATTCGGACAATATCGTGCGCTGGGGCACTGCGCCGTTGGCAATGTCGTAGAGCGAGGCGCCAGGTAGCGTGGCGTCGGTCGCATCGAACGTCGCGCCCGTGCATTGAAGGTAGGTGGGGAAGGCATCCACCAACGTCACCGGCGTATCGCACACCTTGCCCTGTGGCACACCGGGACCGGCCATAATCATGGGGATGCCCGCGGATTCTTCGTACATCGTTGATTTGCCCCACATGCCGCGCGTGCCGAGGTTGTCGCCATGATCAGAGCTGTAGACGATGCGCGTGTTGTCGAGCAGGCCCAGCGCTTCCAGCGTCTGCAAAATTTTGCCGACGTTGTGATCCATAAACGTGGTCAAGCCAAAGTACGCGGCTATCGCGCGCCGTACCATTGCCTCATCAAACGGATCGTCATAGCACATGCTCTTGCGCATGGCGTCGGTGAAGGGGTGGCGCGGGCGCTGGTCCGGCGCATACATGTCCGGGAACGGCACTTTGTCCACGGGGTACATGTCGTAGAACGCTTGCGGCGCAATCAACGGAAAGTGCGGTGCTACGAAACCTACATACAAGGCCCACGGTTTGTTGCGATACTTGGGTGCTTCGTTCGTTAGCCACTTTACGGTTTCGTCGGCGATGGCGCGGTCGTAACGGGTGTAATCGGATTCACCGGGGCCCGCCTCCGGCCCCAAGTTGGCTGCACCTTTGCGCCGCGGCAATTCATCGCGGATCAAGCCCAATAAATCACCCACACCGTTCACGATGTGCATGGGCAAAATTTCTTCGTCAAAGCCATTGCGTTTGACATCATCGCCGCTGGCGTAATGCAGCTTGCCGATGGAGGTGACGCGATGGCCTTGCGCCATCAAGCGGTGGCCCCAAGTGGGTATTTTTCCATCGTAGGCGATGGCGTTGTCCCAACAGCGATGCTCATGCACATAGCGACCGGTGGCGAACGAGGCGCGAGCGGGGACGCAGATCGGGCAATTGGTGTACGCGTTGGCAAAGCGCGTGCCGCGCGCAGCGAGGGCATCTAGATTCGGCGTCTTGATCATCGCGTGGCCGTAGCAACCGGTGACGCGCTTGTTATGTTCGTCCGACAGGATGAAGAGGGTGTTGGTAGCTTGCATCATTTAGGATTCTTTCATAACTATTTGTTTTTAAACGGTTTTTTACTACGAGACGCTTACTTGTATTTCTTTGCCCACAAATCGCTGATCGCCACGCCTTTGTCAATATCGGCCTTGCGCCGGTTATCCGCATCATCAATTTTCTGGCAAATCTCCAGCACCGCAGCGATCTTTTCGCGTGGGATGATGGCTACACCGGCTTCATCACCGCACACCAAATCACCGGGGCGGCAGGCCACACCGCGTATTTCCACCGTGCCATTGACCTCCACCGTCTGCATGCGCCACTTGCCGGTAATGGGCGTGAAGCCGCGGCACCACACCGGCCAATCCCAACTGCGGTATTGATCCGGGTCACGCACGGTGGCATCCACCACCGCGCCGATAAAACCCTGCCGCCGCGCGATGGTGGCCGATTGCCCGCCCATGTTGGAGCAGCCCATCACGCCTTGCAGTACCAGTACATCACCCGGCTCAGCCAGATTGTGCGCTTCGGTTTCGCCTTGCGTGTTGATTTTCTCTTGCGCGGCCTTGTGGATTTGCACATCACGCGCAATGTTGCGCACCGTCAGCGCCGGGCCCACCACGCGCTGGCCGCTGTTGACCGGCGGCAATTGAAATGCCGGGATCAACGCCACGATGCCCAGCTCATCACACGCATCCGAAATCGTGCCGGTTAAATCAACCAGCTTGCTGAACGCCTCGATTACGTCTTTGGACGGACGCGGAATGTCGAGCATGCGGATGGCTTCGCGGGGCAGGCGGCCAAGCGTGGTTTTTGGTGCGGACGGGGGCATGTTAGGTCCAGTCAAGAGGGGAAGTTGAAGTCCCATTCTAGGGACGTGCGGCGTATTGCGTCAATGCGCACTATCCGCTATCGTGCGCACTCTCTTTTTTTGGCGGGTACTCCATGGCAACTCCCAAACGCGGTATGCGCAAAGGCCTTACGGCTTATGGCGACGAAGAATTCTCTTTGTTTTTACGCAAGGCCTTCGTTAAGGCGATGGGTTACACCGACGAGGCGCTGGATCGGCCTATCGTCGGCATTACCAATACCTTTAGCGGCTTCAACGCCTGCCATCGCAATGTGCCGGAGCTGATCGAGGCGGTAAAGCGCGGTGTGATGCTCGCGGGCGGGCTGCCGGTGGAGTTCCCCACGATCACGCTGCACGAATCGTTTGTGCATCCGACGAGCATGTATCTGCGCAATCTGATGTCGATCGATACGGAAGAAATGATTAAAGGCCAGCCCGTCGATTCAGTCGTGCTGATCGGCGGCTGTGACAAAACCGTGCCAGCGCTGTTGATGGGCGCGGCGAGCGCCAATGTGCCGGCGATTATGCTGGTGACGGGGCCAATGATTACCGGCAACCACAAGGGTGAGCGCTTGGGCGCGTGCACCGATTGCCGCCGTTTCTGGGGCAAGTATCGCGCCGGCGAAATCTCCGAGCATGAAATCGGCGAAATCAATAACAAGCTCGCGCCTTCCGCAGGCACCTGCATGGTGATGGGCACTGCCAGCACCATGGCGCTGTGCACTGAAGCGATGGGCATGATGTTGCCCGGCGGCGCATGCACGCCGGCAGTGATGGCGGATCGTTTGCGTCACGCCGAAGCCAGCGGCGCGCGCGCGGTGGCGATGGCCAAAGAAAAGCTCACCCCCGATAAAATCATGACGCCGGAAGCGTTTGAAAACGCGCTGCGTGTGTTGCTTGCCGTGGGTGGATCGACCAATGCGATTGTGCATCTCACCGCGATGGCGGGGCGCCTCGGCATCAAGATTGATCTGGATGGCTTCGACAAAATGGGCCGCGAAACGCCGGTGTTGGTCGATTTGAAACCCACGGGTCAGCACTACATGGAGGATTTGGAGAAAGCTGGTGGCCTTGTCGTAATTCTTCGTGAAATCAGAAAGTTACTGAATCTTGACGCCCTCACCGTCACGGGCGACACGCTGGGCGAAAACATCAAGGCGGCAGCGCCCGCATGGAAGCAGGACGTGGTGCGCCCCTTCAACGATCCGATTTTCAAAGGCGGCAGCATCGCTGTGTTGCGCGGTAATCTCGCGCCCGAGGGCGCGATCATCAAGCAGGCGGCGGCGTCACCGAAGCTGATGCAGCACACGGGCCGTGCAGTGGTGTTTGAATCGCTGGAAGATTTGGCCAATCGCATTGACGATCCCAAGCTCGATGTCAAAGACGACGATATTCTGGTGATGCAAAACGCCGGGCCCAAGGGCGCGCCGGGCATGCCGGAGGCGGGCTACATTCCCATTCCGAAAAAGCTCGCGCAAAAAGGTTTGAAGGACATGATCCGCATTTCCGATGCACGTATGAGCGGCACTGCGTTCGGCGCGATTGTGCTGCACGTGACGCCCGAATCCGCGTTGGGCGGGCCGCTGGCGCTGGTGAGAACCGGCGACAAAATCAAGCTCGATGTGCCGGCGCGCAAAATTGAGCTGCTGGTGTCCGACGAAGAGCTTGAAGCGCGGCGTAAGGCGTGGAAAAAACCGCGCGCGCGCAAGGAAGACGGACGCGGGTACCGCAAGCTCTTTATGGAAACCGTCACGCAGGCTGACAGCGGTTGCGATTTCGATTTTTTGATGCCTGAAATCACCAGCAGCGTGCCGCGATAATTGTAAGTGGTATCAACGAATTGAGAATAAAACGAATGCCTCGCACCAAGACTTCCAGCACGTCAAAAAAGAAAAGCCCTGTGCGCCGCTTTGTGGTGCGCAAATCCGGCATCCATGGCCGCGGTGTATTTGCCTTGGCGGATATTCCCAAGGGCGTGCGGCTCATGGAATATCTCGGTGACCGTATGTCGCACAAAGAGGCCGACCGACGCTATGGCGATCTGCACGAAGGCAGCGCACACACCATGCTGTTTGCCGCGACAGACAAGGTCGTTATCGACGCCACCCACTGGGGCAGTTCGGCGCGCTGGGTCAACCATTCGTGTTCGCCCAATTGCGAAGCGGTCGAGGAGGACGGTCGCGTGTTTGTCGAGACGCTGCGGGCGCTACGCGTGGGTGATGAGCTCGGCTATGACTATGAACTGATTGTCGAAGGCCGTCAGACCGAAAAGTTAAAGCGTGAGCACGCGTGTTGCTGCGGGGCACGCAAATGCCGCGGTACCATGCTGGGGATCAAGAAAAAACGCTGAGCACCGGACGCGCACTGCGCAAGGTTATCCTTCGCGATTGCGCATCCAGTCGGCTGTCTTGTAAAGCTGCTGTAGCAGCCAAGCGCGCAGTGTATCGTCGGCGATGCGTTCCTGCGTGGCTTGGCCCATGCACGCCATCCACGCATCGCGTTCGGCAATACCGATGGCAAACGGCAGGTGCCGCGCACGCAGCATCGGGTGGCCGAATTTGTCGGTGTAAAGTTGCGGGCCGCCCAACCAGCCGGACAAAAACAGGTAGAGCTTGTCGCGCGAGCCGCTTAAATCCGCCGGGTGTAGTTTGCGGATGACGTAATACTCGGGCTCGCTGTCCATCAAATCGTAAAACTGGTCGATCAGCGCGCGCACGGCTGCGTCACCGCCGATCATTTGGTACGGCGAAAGGTCAGGGCCGGGATGGGTGCTGTTGTTCACAGCGATCGCACTGCCGTGTGAGTCAGGCGTAACGCGCGCTACGCCGCCGCGCGCGAGGCGCGCTTGCGCTCATGCTCCACCAAATAGCGCTTGCGAATGCGAATCGACTTCGGTGTGATTTCCACCAATTCGTCGTCGGCGATGAATTCAATTGCCGATTCCAGCGTAACTTGAATGGGCGGTACTAGGCGTACGGCTTCGTCAGTGCCGGAGGAGCGCACGTTGGTAAGCTGTTTGCCTTTGATGGGGTTGACCACCAGATCGTTGTCTCGGCTGTGGATGCCGATAACGATCCCTTCGTACAGCGGATCGCCGGGGCTGGCAAACATTTTGCCGCGCTCTTGCAGCTTCCACAGGGCGTAGGCCACCGCAGGGCCGCTTTCGGACGAGATGAGTACGCCGTTGCGGCGCTCATCCATATCCGGCTTCATCGGGCCGTATTCGTCGAACACGTGGCTCATCAAGCCTGTGCCACGCGTCATAGTCAAAAACTCTGATTGAAAGCCGATCAACCCGCGTGCGGGAATACGGTAATCCAATCGCGTGCGGCCTTTGCCGTCGGATTGCATGTCTTGCAAATCGCCTTTGCGCATGCCGAGCGCTTCCATCACCGCACCTTGATTGGCGTCTTCGCAATCAACGGTGAGCATTTCGTAAGGCTCTTGTTTGACGCCGTTCACTTCTTTGATAATCACGCGTGGGCGCGACACGGCGAGTTCATAACCTTCGCGGCGCATGTTTTCCAGCAAAATGGTCAGATGCAGTTCGCCGCGACCGCACACTTCAAATACGTCCGCGTCTTCGGTGTCGGTGACTTTTAGCGCCACATTGCTCATCAGTTCGCGTTGCAGGCGTTCGCGGATTTGGCGGCTAGTGACGAACTTCCCTTCCTTGCCGGCGAGCGGCGAGGTGTTGACCTGAAAATTCATCGTCAGTGTGGGTTCGTCTACGCGCAACAACGGCAGTGCTTCGGGCTTTTCAACATCGGTGATGGTGACGCCGATGCCGACATCTTCAATGCCGTTGACCAACACAATATCGCCCGCTTGTGCTTCTTCAGCGATTGTTCTATCTAACCCTTTAAAAACAAGTACTTGGCCCACTTTCGCAGTTTTTGCAGTAGTGTCGTCCGGGCCGCGCATCACCATCACTGGCTGGCCAGGGCGGATGCGTCCGCGCGTGATGCGGCCAATGCCGATACGCCCGACGTAGCTCGAATAATCGAGCGAGCAAATCTGCAATTGCAAGGGGCCATCGGGGTCATCCTCGCGCACCGGCACGTGCTGGAGAATGGCTTCAAACAGCGGATCAAGATTGCCGTCGCGCACGGTTGAATCCAAGCTCGCGTAGCCGTTCAAGGCTGAGGCATATACCACGGGGAAGTCCAACTGCGCTTCAGTGGCACCGAGTTTGTCGAACAAATCAAACGTATGGTTCACCACCCAATCCGGGCGTGCACCGGGACGATCCACCTTGTTCACCACCACGATGGGTTTTAAGCCGAGCGCTAGCGCCTTGCGCGTGACAAAACGCGTTTGCGGCATAGGACCTTCGACGGCATCTACCAGCAGCAACACGCTGTCCACCATCGACAACACACGCTCCACTTCGCCGCCGAAATCGGCGTGGCCGGGCGTATCGACAATGTTGATGTGGGTATCTTTCCACATCACCGCGCAGTTTTTGGCGAGGATGGTTATGCCGCGCTCTTTTTCGATATCGTTCGAATCCATCACGCGTTCTTCAAGGTGCTGGTGCGCGGCAAAGGTGCCGGATTGTCGCAGCAGCTTATCGACCAGCGTGGTTTTGCCGTGGTCAACGTGGGCGATGATGGCGATGTTGCGTATGGCGCGTGACATGATGGGTTCCGAGATCGCGCTACCAAAATGGATAGCGCTCAAAAAAGGGCGCGATTGTAGCACAGACCCCATGAAAAAGTTGCGGCGCGTACGCTGTAGGTCATTGAATTTTCAGAAAAAAGCTAGACTTTTCTCCATTTTTGATGCGGCGCAATAAAAACATCATTAAATTCCGGCACTTAGCGTTATTTCGGTGGCCTTGCACGCACCGCTTTCTCGTTAACCTGTACCCCCCATCCCGGTCTCGTGGGCAACACAAACTCCCGATTCTCGATCACCGGCGGCACATCCACCAGTTCATCACGCCAAGGCACGGCATCCACATCGGTTTCCATGATGCGCATATTCAAGCCAAGTCATGTTCACCGGCTCGACGGCTTTGGCAATGCGCAGGTAACCCTTTGTTTTGTAATTGAAATTCAGATCCATCATGATGCCGAGCGACGCGCCGCCCCACCGAACAAATCATAAACCGGCACGCCGAGCGCCTTGCCTTTGATATCCAGCAGCGCAGGGTTTCGATTTCGGTGACTTTCACCGCAATCGCCTGATTAACTATAACTAATTGATTTTATTGAGATTTATAATTTTTTCGACAATTGCCCATAGCACAACGCCCGTAGTTAAGCGGCGGTCGCAAATACTTTGCAAAAACCCAAGCAAATTCAGTCACTTGTGTGTATCATCCGCGCACCTCGCAACCGGCTTTCCGAAGATTTTCGGGGTTGCAGAGTTGCATCTGTCCCTGACCCCATTGTTTCAGCTTCCCTCCTTGTGAGCCGCTGTTACTGCCACGGTTAGCGACGATACCCGTGCGCTGACCGTGCTCGCCCCGTTGTTGATTCAACATGGGGCATTTCATAAATTGTCCGCGCTTATTTTGACCGCCAGGTTTGGCGGTCTTTCGTACGTTGTGTACGTTGTTTATAGAAAGAATAAAAAATGTCATTTGCCTCATTGAACCTTAATCCCGCCATCGCGCAAGCGGTGTCTGCTGCGGGTTACACCGAACCTACCGCCGTGCAGGCGCAAGCCATCCCCGAAGCCATCGCCGGCAGCGATTTAATGGTCTCGGCGCCCACCGGCACCGGCAAGACCGCAGCCTTTGTATTGCCCGCGCTGCAACGCCTGCTCGCCAACCCGGCCAAACCGGGTCGTGGTCCGCGCGTACTGGTGTTGACGCCCACGCGTGAACTGGCACTGCAAGTCACCGACGCCGTATTCAAATACAGCAAAGGCTCACGCTCGGTGCGCACCGGCACCGTGCTGGGCGGTATGCCGTACCCGAAGCAGCGCAAATTGCTGGATAGCCCGCTGGATATTCTGGTCGCAACCCCAGGCCGTTTGATTGACTTCATGGAGCAGGGCAAAGTCGATTTCTCGCGCTTGGAATTGCTCGTCCTCGACGAAGCCGACCGCATGCTCGATATGGGTTTTATCAAGCCCGTCGAAACCATTGCCGCCGCCACGCCGGCCACACGCCAGACGTTGCTATTTTCCGCTACGCTGGACGGCGGCATCGGCAGCCTCGGCAAGCGTCTGCTGCGCAACCCCAAACTCATCGAAGTGGCGACACAAAAAGCACGTCACGAGAACATCGAGCAACGCTTGCATTATGTTGATGACGGCAGCCACAAATCGAAACTGCTCGATCATTTCTTGAAAGACGTGGCGCTGGATCAGGCGATTGTGTTCACCGCCACCAAGCGCGGTGCGGATCGTCTCGCCAGCAAGCTCTATGAAGAAGGCCATGCCGCCGCCGCGTTACACGGCGACATGAATCAATCACAGCGCAATCGCACGCTGGCCAAACTGCGCAGCGGCAATGTACGCGTACTGGTTGCCACCGACGTCGCCGCACGCGGCATCGACGTAAAAAGCATTTCGCACGTTATTAATTACGATCTGCCGAAGCAGGCCGAAGACTATGTGCACCGCATTGGGCGCACCGGTCGCGCAGGACTGAATGGCATTGCCATTTCATTTGCTGCGCCGGACGACGGCTGGCAAGTGCGCCAGATCGAGCGCTACACCGGCCACAGCATTGTGGCGCACGTGGTTGAAGGCCTCGAGCCCAAGACGCCGCAGCGTAGCAGCCACGGCAAACCGCCGTCGCGCAATGGCAAAGGCAAGCCCGGCGGCTACGCCGGACGTGCTGCAGGTGCAGGCCGCCCGGCGTCGGGTGCCCCCGGCGCGCCAAGGGCACCGGGACGCTGGAACAAGCCTGCGGGTGCACCGGGCGCACCGGCCGCATCGCGCGGCAAGCCGGAGCGTTCGTATTCGTCGTTTCGCGGGCGTTAATGTCGACTTGAATGGGTGAATCTGTCATGTGTAAAAAGTCAATTAAATCAAATACGTGCTGTCCATTGCGGCGCGCGGTGAAGGTGTTGCGTATGCCGCTGAAGCGCGTCAAGCGTTAAGGATTAAGGCAAGCATGGGCGCCTAACGGCGTTCAAGATGCGTTCCGAAGGCGCTGTCAGACGGGTCCATTCAGCACGGAACGCATTGTTTTAAAAACACAAACCTGAAGGAGGAGAGCCATGACGTTAAAACTGTCACTGATGCTGTGTGGCCCGACGCTGCTGCTGGCCGCCGCTGGCGCAAGCGCGCAGGATTACCCCAACAAGCAGATTTCGCTGGCGGTGCCGTTCGCCGCAGGTGGGCCGACCGACACGTTGGCGCGCAACCTCGGCGTGGCGATGACGCAGCAGCTTAAGCAGCAAGTGGTGGTCGAAAACATCGCTGGCGCGGGCGGCACCATTGCCGCCAACCGCGTCGCCAAGGCCAAGCCTGACGGCTACAGCCTGCTGATACACCATATCGGCATGTCCACTGCGCCGGCGCTGTATCGCAAGCTGCCGTTTAATCCGCTGACCGATTACGAATACATCGGGCAAGTCGCCGATGTGCCGATGACCGTGATCGCCAAAACGGGCTTGCCGCCGGACAATCTGGCCGAGCTGATTGCGTACGTGAAGAAAAACAAGGAAAAACTCAATCTCGGCAATGCGGGCTTGGGTGCAGCGTCGCACCTGTGCGGTTTGCTATTCATGTCTCGCATCGAAGCGGATATCACCACCATTCCTTACAACGGCACCGCGCCCGCGATGACCGCGCTGATGGGCGGACAGATCGATTTGATGTGCGATCAAACCACCAACACCACACAGCAAATCAAGTCGGGTCGCGTCAAAGTGTACGGCGTTACGACTGCGCAGCGCATTTCGTCGCTGTCGATGGTGCCCACCTTGGCAGAGCAGGGCATGAAAGGTTTTGAAGTGTCGGTGTGGCACGGAATTTACGCGCCCAAAGGCACACCGAAGCCGGTAGTGGACAAGTTGGTCGCCGCGCTGCAGGCATCGGTGCAGGACACGCAATTCAAATCGCGCATCGGCGAGCTCGGTGCGCAAGCGGTGAGTAAAGACAAAGCCACGCCCGAGGCGCTGGCCAAACACCTGAAAGCCGAGATCGCCAAGTGGGACCCGATCATCAAGAAGGCGGGTACCTACGCCGATTGAGTTTTGGCTGCACCCAACATCCCCTGCCACCGATGGTCGCGGGGGATTTTTTTTGCGGCCCTAGTGACACGGGCGGCATTGAAAATGCGGTTGCGGATTGCTTTTCAAGCGGTCAGCCGTTAGAGTAAGCCGCCTTCAAAAGTATCGTTTCTATCACCTGTGAAATTCGTCGGCGCGCGCCCGTTGCGCACATTCCATGACCCCGTTTGATCTGGCTGAGCCGCGCACCTTGCGCGAAGCGGTTGCACTGCTGGACGCCGGTAAAGGCGATGGGCCGGTACGGGCCATTGCGGGCGGAACAGCGCTGATGCTGATGATGAAAGCCGGTCTCTACCAACCCGCTCGGCTGGTGAGCCTGCGTCATGTGGAAGCGCAGCACGCTGCAATCACGGGCACGCCCGGCGGCGGGCTGCGTATTGGCGCGATGGCGACGTTGTCGTCGCTGGCGCAATCCGCCGCGGTCGATCAGGCCGTCCCGGTGATGACGCAAACGTTGACAACGCTGTCCAATGTGCGCGTGCGCAATGTCGCGACGCTCGGTGGCCATCTGGCGCACGGTGATCCGCATATGGATTTGCCGCCGGTGTTGACTGTTCTGAACGCACAGGTGCGCACACTGTCGCCGACGGGCGAACGCACGCTGGCAGTGGCCGATCTTTACACCGGCTACTACGAAACTGCGCTGGCGGACAATGAACTCATTGCCGAAGTGATCGTGCCACCACAAACCGGACGTCGTGCCACCTACCTGAAAATCACCACTCGCGCAGCGGACGACTGGCCCACGTTGGGCATCGCGGTGTCGGTGCAATTCGATGGAGACGTGGTTAAAGACGCACGCATCGTTGTCAGCGCTGCAACCGATACGCCAGTACGTTTGCTGGAAGCGGAAAACACGCTGCGTGGCGCGTCACTGGATAAAGCCACGCTCGTGCGTTGTGGCGACGCGGCGGTGTCGGCGGTTGAGCTGGCCACTGAGCTGGCCGCTGATGCGCATGGCTCGTCTGCTTATAAGCGTGAGTTGCTGCGTGTTTATACGCAGCGCGCTTTGCGGCAGGTGGCGGTGAATGCGTAACTAATTTCGTAACTAATTGATTTAATTGAATAATTTTTAATCGGATGAACGCCCCCTACGCGACCGTTGGCCGTTCCATCCCGCGACTTGAGGCGCACGCTAAAGTCACGGGCCGTGCGGCGTACGTGCACAACCTGCGCGTGCCGGGCATGCTGATTGCGAAGGTGGCGCGCAGTACGATTGCGCATGGGCGTATCGTCAGCATCGATACCCGCGCGGCGCGTGCGCTGCCGGGTGTGTTCGCGGTGTATACCGGTGAGGATGTGCGTAAAGTCATCGCTGAACCGTATTACGGCCCGGCGTTTCACGATCAGCCGATACTCGCGCTCGACAAGGTGCGCTACGCGGGCGAACCGATTGCGGTGGTGCTGGCGAACGATGTGCATGTTGCCGAGAACGCCGCGCAGTTAATCACCGCAGAATACGCAGCGTTGCCAGCCGTTTACGATGAAGTCGAAGCCATGACTTCGCAAGCCGTGGTGCACGAGGTGTTAAAGCCTGCTGGCACCTTCGCTGACTTAAAGCATTTGAAAAATAAGCAAGGTACCAACATCGCGCTGGATTTTCATTTGCGCCGTGGCGACGTGGATAAAGCCTTTGCCGATGCCGATCACGTGTTCGAGCACCGTTTTCGCACGCAGCAAGTGCTGCATTTGCCGCTGGAGGCGTTTGCCACCGTCGCGATTCCTAGTGACGGGTCGCTGACGCTGCACAGCTCTACGCAGAGCCCGTCTTTCGTGCGTATTGAAATCGCGCGGCTCTTTGGCTGGCCTGAAAGCAAAGTGCGCGTGGTGGTGCCGTATCTGGGTGGCGGCTTTGGCGCGAAGGTGTATATCAAATCCGAGGCGCTGGCGGCAGCGTGCGCCATGCTCGCGCGGCGCGCAGTGAAATTCGCAACGACCATGGAAGAGCAGTTTTACATGATTACCAAACACGCCACCACGCTGCGCATCAAAAGCGGCGTGTCGCGTGACGGCAAAATCACCGCGCGCGAGTGCGAGGTGTGGTGGAACGGCGGCGCGTATGCCGACATCGGCCCGCGTGTGACGCAGAAATCCGGCTTCACTGCGCCGGGGCCGTACGACATCGATCACGTGAAAATTGATTCGTATGCGCTGTATACCAATCTGCCGGCAGCCGGTGCGCTGCGCGGCTTTGGCATTCCGCAATTGGTGTGGGCGTACGAGAGCCACACCGACATGATCGCGCGTGAGTTGAAAATTGATCCGCTCGACATTCGTCGCAAAAACCTGCTGCGCGAAGGCCGCCCGCAGGCCACCGGCACGCTGATGCGCGATGCGGCGCTCGATCAAGTGCTGGAGCGTCTGGCGCAGCGCATGGATTGGGACAACAAGGTCAAGCCGTTTGATCGCGGCACGGAAACCTTGCGGCGCGGGCGCGGCATCGCCATTGGTTTCAAGGCCAGTATTTCGCCCACCACGTCCATGGCAATCGTGAACATCAACGCCGACGGCAGTTGCCATCTGTATTCGAGCACGGTGGACATGGGGCAGGGCTCCGACACCGCGATGGCGCAAATGGTGTCAGAAGTGATTGGCGTGCCGGTGGAAAAAATTACCGTGGTGCACCCGGACACCGATGTCACGCCGTACGATATGGCCACGCTGGGTTCGCGTTCGACGTTTCACATGGGCCACGCAGTAAAAAATGCCGCTGAAGATGCGCGCGACAAACTGTTCGCAATGGCGCGTGACGTAGGGCTGTCGGCGGAGACCACGCCGATACCGGATATTTTCAAAAAGAAATACGGCATGCAGGCCGGCAACGTGGTGGGCGTGGGTAGCTTTATCCCGACGTATACCTCGCCCGACGCCAACGGCCAGACCGACAATGCCACGCCTTTCTGGATGATTGGCGCAACCGGTGCGGAGATCGAAGTCGATACCGAGACCGGCGAGTTCAAAGTGACGCGACTGGTGAATCTGGTGGATGTGGGCCGTGCCATCAATCCGGCGATTGTTGAAACGCAGATATCCGGAGCGACCATCATGCAACTGGGCTTTACGCTCACGGAGCGCATGGTGTTCAATGCCGGGCAGGTGACCAATGCCTCGTTGGCGGATTACAAAATTCCCGGCATTCGTGACATGCCGTTAGCGATGGAAAACGAAGCGGTTGATGCCGTGCAGAAAAACGGTCCGTTCGGTGCCAAGGGCGTGGGCGAGAGCGGCACCTTCGGCGTGTCGCCTGCGATAGCCAACGCGATAGACGATGCAGTCGGCGTGCGCCTGACCAGCCTGCCCTTGACGGCGGAAGCGGTGTATCGCGGCTTACGCACAAAACGCGGCCAGCCGCTACAGAACGAGTAAGCCGATGAACACCTCACGTACCATCCATTTCAAACTCAACGGCGAGCCCGTCACCGCGCAAATCGGCACGCACCAGCATCTGGTGGAAGTGCTGCAGGAACGCGGTCTCACCGGCGCTCGTGAAAGTTGCGCGCAAGGCTTGTGCGGCTGCTGCACCGTGTTGGTAAATGACGTGGCGGTGTCGGGTTGTCTGTATCTGGCGGCTTTTGCTGATGGTGCGGAAGTGCGCACGATTGAACACTCGCCTGACGGCGAGCTCGATGCGGTGCAGGAAGCCTTCATCGAATGCGGCGCGTTTCAGTGCGGCTACTGCACACCGGGGTTTATCTTGATGACACGGCAATTGCTCGATGCGCATCCCGATCCGTCGGACGATGAGATACGCCATTACTTGTCGGGTAATCTGTGTCGCTGCGCCGCGTATCCTGAAATTATCAAGGCGGTGAAGTTGGCGGCGTTGAAGATTGCGCATGAATAGCGTTGTCGAATCTGTGGTCAGAGTACCTCAAGCAGTGCATGCGCGCGAAGTTAAGCAGACGGACGCCAGTCAATGAGTCAATCCGTGTTTCTGACAAGAGTTGTGCTGCGCAATTACATGAGTATCGGATACTGTGACGTCGGTCTTGGCCGGTTAACGTATCTCGTGGGGGCGAATGGTTCTGGCAAGAGCAATTTTCTGGACTCGCTTCGTCTGGTTCGTGATTCGTTAGTGGGATCGCTGGATAATGCGCTTAATGAGCGAGGTGGGTTGAGTGAGGTAAGACGCCGTTCCAGCGGACACCCAAATCATTTCGGTATTAGGCTGGAATTCACCTTGAAATCAGGGCAGCAAGGACATTACGCTTTCAATATTGGCGCTTTGGCGGGCAGTGGCTACGAAGTTCAGGCTGAAGAGTGCGTGATATCGGGTGTTGGCAAAGGGCCATTTTTCAAGATTGATCGCGGGATACTAAAGGAGAAAAGCGAAGCAACATTTCCTGCAATTACCAAAGACCGGCTTGCGCTGGTCGCTGCGTCTGGATTGATAGCGTTTCGCCCTGTTTTCGATGCACTCACAGCGATGGGTTTCTATAACTTCAATCCAGAAGTGATGCGTGAATTGCAAAAGCCACAAGAAGGGCGATTGTTGAAGCCCGCGGGTGAGAACATAGCCAGTGTTATCGCGCATCTTGGTCGTGTTGCTCCAAATCAATTAAACACGGTAAGGGAGTATCTCCATGCGGTTGCGCCGATGGCGTATGGCGTAGAGCGCAAGCAAATTGGTCCGATGGAGACCCTTGAGTTTCGTCAGGATATGATAGGAGCCAAACATCCTTGGCGGTTTTTGGCACAAAACATGTCTGACGGTACATTGCGCGCATTGGGCGTGCTGACAGCGCTTTTTCAGGGCAATCAGGATTATGCGCCGACGCTGGTTGGTATTGAAGAGCCTGAAACGGCATTGCACCCGGCTGCCAGTGCAGCGCTAAGGCAAGCCTTGGCGCAGGCGTCTGCTCAAACACAGGTTATTGTTACCAGTCACAGCCCTGATTTGCTCGATGACAGGCATTTAGGTGCGGAGTCGTTGCTTTCGGTTGTGTCCGAAGGGGGGGAGACCAAAATAGCGTCTCTCGACGAGGCCTCACGCAATGCCATGCGAGATCATCTGTTTTCTGCTGGAGAATTGTTGCGTTTAAATCAGCTTGCGCCTGACCGTGAAGTGCTTGCTGCGCAGGCGCAGAATCAAATGAATTTGTTTGGCGAGGGCGGGCAGTGAGAGTGGCGAGCATTGTGGAAGGGGATGGCGAGGTGAGCGCGCTTCCTGTTTTGCTTAGACGGTTGGGAGAATGGAAAACACCTGATGTTTACACGGATGTAGTGACACCGATTCGCGTACGTCGAGACCGCTTTTTGAATCGGGAGGACGAGTTTCGGCGACATTTGTTACTCGCTGCGGGCAAATGTGGAGAGGATGGCTGGATTCTTATTTTGCTGGATGCCGATGATGCGTGCCCTGTAGCGCTAGCTGGCAATATACTTGAGCGTGCGAAGGCTTACATCCCGCACCGCAGGTTATCGGTGGTTTTGGCGAATCGGGAGTATGAGGCGTGGTTCATTGCAGCGGCTGCGTCGTTGCGCGATCAACGGGGATTCACATTTGATTCCGCGAATAGTATTGATGCGGAATCAATCAGGGACGCAAAAGGGTGGATGCGGGAGCATATGTCGAGTGGCATATACCGGGAGATGACTGACCAGTCGGCCTTCACGGCGCGAATTGATCTGCAAGAGGCGTTAGATCGGAGTCGCTCCTTTCGAAAGCTTTGCGCCGAGTGGGTGAAGTGGTCCAAGTGAAGTTCTCTGATTCACAATTTTTAATATCCGACGTTGGCTGAAGGGGAGCGACATTGAATTCCGCCATAACTTGCAACCCCCTCGACCTGCGCGCGTGGCTGGATACCGCACGCAAGCTCGGTGAACTGAAAGAAGTGCACGGTGCCGATGCGCATCTTGAGCTGGGTGCGATCAGCGAACTCAATGTCAAAATAGAGGGCGCGCCCGCGTTGTTGTTCGACGACATCAAGGGTTATCCGTCGGGTTTTCGCGTGCTGACGTGCAGCACAGCCAGTCCCGCGCGCCTGTCGAGTCTGCTGCGCTTGGGCGAGATACGCACACACGCCGCGCTCACGCACAAGTTGCGCGGTTTGCCCAAAACTTGGCAGGCCGCTGCGCCGAAGTTCGAGCCGGTGATCGTCGAAAAAGGCCCGGTGTTCGAGAACAGTCAGTCGGGCGATGCGGTTGATCTCACGATATTCCCCGCGCCGTTCTGGCACGAAAAAGACGGCGGGCGTTACATCGGCACCGGCTGCATGGTGGTGACGCGCGATCTCGACAGCGACAGCGATTGGGTGAATGTCGGCACGTACCGCGTGCAAATGCACGACCGCAATACGGTGGGGCTGGACATGATTCCCGGCAAGCATGGGGCGCAGCAGTACGACAAGCACATGAAAGCCGGCCAGCCGTTTCCGGTGGCGATTGTGTGCGGCGCGGATCCGCTGGGTTATTTGATCTCGGGCATCGAAGTGCCGTACGGCATGTGCGAATACAACTACATCGGCGCAATCCTTGGCGAGCCGGTGTCGGTGGTGCGTGGCGAGCTGACGGGGTTGCCGTTTCCGAGTGGTGCAGAGTTGGTATTGGAAGGCTGGGCGCATCCGGGCGATGAACGGATCGAGGGGCCGTTCGGTGAATTTCACGGCTACTATCCCGGCAAGGCGGCCACAGCGCCTGCGGTGAAGATCGAGAAAATTTACTATAGAAATCAACCAGTTATCGTGGGTAGCCCGCCTGCGAAGCCGCCTAACGATTATTCCTATTCCAAGGCGGTGATGCGCTCGGCGCTGCTGCTGGATGCGCTCGCCGCTGCCGGCGTGCCGGACGTCGCCAATGTGTGGGCACACGAAATCGGCGGCGCGCGCATGTTCAACGTAGTGGCGATCAAGCAGCGCTACGCGGGCCACGCGCGGCAGGCGGGGCATATTTTGAGCCAATGCGGCGTGGGCGCATACATGTCGCGCTACTCGGTGGTGGTCGATGAGGATATCGACCCGTCGAACCTGCAAGAAGTGATGTGGGCCGTGGCCACGCGCACCGATCCTGAAATCGATATCGACATTATCAAGCGCGGCATGGGATCGAAGAATGACCCGATGTCGATAGCCTATCGTTACGATGCGCCGCTCACGTCCAAGGCGGTGATTGATGCGTGCCGACCGTTTGATTTTCTCAAGACGTTTCCTGATGTGGCCGAGGCTAGCAAAGCATTGCAGGATGAAGTGCGTGCGAAGTGGAAAGATTTATTTAAGTAGTGCCTGACAGAAAACCCCCAATTTTTGAAACACGCAGCCTCAATTTTCAGCACCGCACGTGCTGATTTTTGTTTTTTTGGCACGAGCGCCAAAGAA
>JAYTWR010000200.1:0-1539 GCA_043743335.1 Burkholderiales bacterium | reverse complement strand
GCCAGGCGTGATGCGGAAATCGAAATCGATCCTTCCGCTGTTGTGCCGCTAGACCAGGCCGTTGCCCGCCTGCGCGCTGCGATTCGATGAGCCGTTCGCTCCACCGGGAAGCGGAACACGACTTGGGTGATGCCACCCGGTACTACGAGACCGAGGCCGGCGCGGCGGTAGCAAACCGCTTTCTCAATGAGTTTGTGCGCGTCGCGGATTTGCTTGAGGCCAACCCAGGGTTTGGCACGCATATGTCAGGAGTACGCCGCATCTATCCACTCAGGGGCTTTCCCTATTCGGTGATTTATCGCGTGGCGAGTGGCAGTCTTCGCGTTCTTGTTGCACGTCACCAGAGCCGGAATCCGGAGTTTGGCGGTGAGCGGGCGTGAGTCCATGAGTTGAGCGATTCTCCCGGTTGTGCCAAGAGGGAAACCGCGCAGATCACCAAGTTCCCGCACGTGTTCAACGATGATCGCGCGTGGCATGACCCAATTGGCGAAGGACTCCGGCCTCGGTCGCGAGAGTCTGTACAAGGCGCTTTCGCCCGGTGCCAAGCCGCGTCACGAAACCATTCAGAAAATTGTCCGTGCGCTGGGCGTCAAACTTTCCGCTACGCCGCTGCACGCCTGAGACCAATCGCATCACGAAGGGCATCGGCATCGGGCTCCTGGTGCTTTGACAACCATCGAGGCCCACCCCGGAAATACGCTCGTGGAGCCATTCTTCGAGATTGGTGCATGAAAAGCGTTGCCCAGAGCGCCTCTCAGGGCAGTGCCTCCACCAATTTCTCCAGTTTGCGCAGTCCCGCCGCGAGCGATTTGGCATCGCTGACACCGAGGTTCGCCGCGCACCGCGCCCGATACGGCGTACCGGCGCGCAGCTTGGCGCAGGCACCCAAGCCTGATGTGCGGATCGCGCTGCCGTAGGCCACCGCAGCCAGAGCAGCACCGGCACGCGCCTCGTCTTCGCCCCAGACTTGCAGCATGAAGGCAAGATCAATCGCGTCGCGGCTGAGCACGGCGCCGTCATTCCAGCGGTCGGCATTGGCCAGCCATTTTTCAGCGAAGCAGGTGCCGCGGTCGAGTACCGGTACCGGAAAGTCCTGATCCGAAACCGGGCTGATGCCGATCCGCGCTTCGAGAATGATTTCAAACTTCACCGGCGCGCCATCGACGCCGATGATGGTGCGGATGCCGTATTGGTCGGCACGCACGTCGCGCAGCAGCACGATGCCGGCCGGTGGTGCGGGCAGAATCGCGCCCAATGAGCGATCGTTGATCGCGCCGCGCAGAGTGCGATACCCCGCCAGATCGGAACACAGAAAGTCGATGTCCTCGGACTCGCGGTATTCATCGAGGGCCAGCGCGATGCGGGTGCCGCCACCAAAACCACAGCGGCATTGCATCAACAATGCGGGATCGAGCGCTGCGAGAACGCGCGCGACGGTGCGGTGGCGCGGCCTTTGGTATTGGCGGCCTTGCCCACCGGCGCGAGTCTTGGCCGCTTTAGCCATGCGGCAGCCCGGCGCCAAAGCGTATATTCAACCGG
>JAYTWR010000199.1:0-69444 GCA_043743335.1 Burkholderiales bacterium | reverse complement strand
GATCGCACTGGCCAAGGTTAAGCCCGGCCACCTGCGCTACGCCACGTCGGGCATCGGCGGCTTTAATCATTTTGGCGGTGAGCTGTTTAACACCATGGCAGGTGTCAAGCTCACACATATTCCGTACAAGGGCGGCGGTCCGGCCATGATCGACGTGATGTCAGGCCAAGTCGAGGTGTTGTTCAGCACGCTGATACAGGCGTTGCCGCATCTGCGCACGGGCAAGTTAAAGGCTGTGGGTCTTGGCTCGACCAAGCGTTTCGGCGGGCTGCCCGATTTGCCCACCATCGCCGAGAGCGGGCTGCCGGGTTACGAGTGCGCGGTGTGGTGGGGCGTGCTCGGCCCCGCTGGTATACCCGGCGCCATCGTCACGCGCATCAACGGCGAAATCAACGCCATTCTCGCCGAGCCCGAAATGGCCAAACGCCTCTCTACCGAAGCGGCTGACCCAGTAATAGGCCCGCCGGACATGCTCGGCAAGTTGATCGCCAGCGAACTCGTCAAGTGGAGCCGCATCGCGAAACAAGCCGGTATCAAGGCAGATTAAGACAGACTGAGGTTAACTAAGTATGGCAACCACAACATCAGGTGTGTCCGCGCCCGAGCAAACGCTCGACGCTTTTATCAGCGTGTCGCAAGCGCTGCGTTGGGAGCAAGTACCGGAAGCTACACGCATCAACGTGCGGCGCGAACTGTTGGATTACCTCGGCGCCGCCATCGCAGGCCGCGCCGCCGCCGGGCTGCCGCAATGGCTCAAGGTGTTGATCGACATGGGCGGGCGACCCGATGCGCGCGTCATCGGTGGCCCACGGGTGCCGGCGACCACCGCTGCGCTATGCAATGGTTACTTTGGTCATGTGCTGGAGTTCGATGACACGCACGACGAGGCCGCGTTGCACGCGGGGTCAGCCGCCATCCCTGCCGCGTTTGCAGCAGCGGGTTTGCGCGGGCACATGAGCGGCAAAGAATTTTGCGAGGCCATACTAATAGGCATCGAACTGACTTGCCGCTTGGGGGTGGCCACCAAACTTAATCTGATCGAGGGCGGGTGGATCTATACCGCGCTGTTCGGCCACTTCGGTGCCACGCTGGCGGCGGCGCGCTTGATCGACCCGCGCCCCGAAGTGCTGCGCAATGCGCTGGGCATCGTCTATTGCCTCGCCAGTGGTAACCACCAATCGACGCGCGAAGGTGCGCCCACCAAGCATGTGCAACCGGGCTTTGCGGCATCGAATGCGATTACCGCCGCGCTGATGGCGGCGGGCGGCTTGCCCGGCGTCAAGCACCCGTTGACCGGCGAAGACGGCTTAAGCCGCGTGTATTTGCACGACTTGTTCGACGCCACGCGCGCCACACGCGGGCTAGGCATCGAATGGGAATTTGACCGCTTGTCGATCAAGCCGTACCCAACCTGCCGTTTTACGCATCCGCCGATCAGCGCCGCGCTGGAATTGCATGCTCAGTTGGTAACTGAGTTAGGCAACGACGTATCAAAAATCGAACGCATTGAAGTCGTGATGGGCCCGCAGGCGCTGGATGTGGTGGGCCGGGATGTGGCCGAAAAACGCACACCGCAAACCCGCGTGAATGCACAGTTCAGCGCGCAATGGGGCGTGGCGTGCGCACTCGCGTTTGGCGAAGTATCGCCGCGCCAGCTCGCAGAAGAAATTCCGCCGTCACCCAAGCTGGCTGCGTGGATTGCCAAAATTACCTGCACAACCGCCACTGCCGCTGCTGCCGCACAATGCGACATCGGCGGCTGCACCCTGCGTGTGACCGGTGCCTTCGGCACGCGGGAAGTGGTGAATACCACCGCCAAAGGGCACCCCGATGATCCGTTGAGCGATGATGAATTGTTGGCTAAATTCAAAGCCAATTTGCGCTACGCCAAGGTGAGTGATGCTCAAGCTGAGGACTTGGCCGATGCCATACTCACCATCGACAGCCTGTCCGATGTGCAACCGCTGGCGGACGCGATTGCTGGCGCGGTTGCTTGACCCACACATCAAAGATCACCGCACGCGGTAAACTCCGTGGCTTGATCGTGAGGAGTAACCATGGCATTTGAAAGCATCAACCTGAGTGTGGACAGCGACGGTGTAGCGTTGCTGGAACTGAACCGCCCGGATCGTTTAAACGCCTTTAACCTGCCGATGCTGGCCGAGTGGCGCGAGGCGCTGGCGCAGATCGCGGAGGATGATCGCGTGCGCGTGGTGGTGCTCACTGGCGCAGGCCGCGCATTTTGCGCGGGTGGCGATGCTGCGGATATGGACGTGATGGTCACGGCACCCAATACGCAGCGCAAAGCATTTCTATGGAAGCTGATCCAGAAAATTCCGCTGGCGATGGAGCGGCTGGAAGTGCCGGTGATCGCTGCCGTGAACGGCACCGCGCGCGGCGCGGGCCTCGATATGGCGTTGATGTGCGACATACGCCTGTGCGCGGCATCGTCAACCTTTGCCGAGAGCTACATCAACCTAGGCGTGATCTCCGGCGACGGCGGCACTTGGTTTTTGCCGCGCGTGGTGGGGGTATCACGCGCGCTGGAATTGCTGTGGACGGGGCGTGTGGTGGATGCGGCAGAAGCCGAACGCATCGGCATCGTCACGCGCGTGGTGCCCGACGCGGACATCCGCACTGAGGCCATGAAGCTCGCGCAGAGCATCGCCAAGCAGCCGCCGCAAGCGGTAACGCTGATGAAGCGCGCGGTGTATCACGGCATGATGGGCGGCACGCTGGCGGCACACCTCGACATGATTTCGTCGCACATGGCGATTGTGTTTGATACACCGGAATTTCAGGAACGCTTGAAGGCGTTTCAGGCCCGTAGAAAGGCGTGAGGGTTCAGTGCCGGGCGTGAGGCGTAGATGGCGCACAAAGGAAAATGCTTCGTAACTACTTGTTTTCATGGATATTTTTTTGTAGTTGCGCTTGTGCGCAAAGCTACCCGGTTAAGCCGGTGCGCATTCTTGTGGGCTTTGCTGCGGGCGGCGGCACCGATGTGCTGTCGCGCCTGCTTAGCCGCAGGCTCGCTGATGGGTGGCCACAAGCGTTGGTGGTCGAGAATCGTCCCGGCGCGGATGGCTCCATCGCCACGGAGATACTGGCTAAGTCCGCGCCGGACGGTTACACGCTGAACATGATTACCAACGCGCACACCATCACGCCGTATCAACGCAAGCTGGCGTATGACCCGATCAAGGACTTTGCGCCTATCACGCAAACCGCGTTCACGCCCAATCTGCTGGTGGTGCATCCCGCGTTGCCGGTGAAAACGGTGAAGGCGTTCATCACGTTGGCGCGCTCGCGTCCGGCGCAACTCACCTTTGGCTCCAGTGGCACGGGCACTTCGCCTTATCTGGCGATGGCGTTATTCAAATTTTTGACGGGAACCGATATTGTGCATGTGCCGTACAAGGGCACGGGCGCTGCGGTGATTGATTTAATGGGCGGGCATGTGCAAGTCATGTTTGGTTCGGTCTCGGGCACATTGCCGCACGTGCGCAGTGCCCGCTTGCGCGCGCTGGCCATCAGCAGCCCGCAACGCTGGCCCACGCTGCAAGAGATACCCACGGTGGCGGAATCTGGCGTCGCCAACTTTGAGGCCAGCACCTGGTACGGCGCGCTCGCACCTGCGGGCACACCCGCCGCCGTCTTGGGTAAGCTGCACGCTGATTTCACGGCGGTGTTGAAAGCCGAGGATGTACGCCAATCGCTGCTCGACATGGGCTTTGGCGTGGTGGCCGGTACCGCCACCGAATTCAGCGACGTGATCCGCAATGACATGGCGCGCTGGGGCAAGCTGATGAAAGTGCTGGAACAGAAGCCCTTGTGATTTTTGCGCTGGGCCGCACACGCTGGGCGGCCCTACGCCTCAATTTGAAGTCGGGTTCAAACGCATGCCACGGCGTATACGTCCTGCACGCCTTGCGGCAAGCGGTAATCTGTCCACGACGCACCGTTGTCTTCAGTGCCGATCACTTGCCCGCTGCGCGTGGCGCAATACAGGCGTGCGGGGTCGGTAGGGTGGGTGGAGAGCGACATCACCGTCGATTCGGCTGTGACACCGTGATCGATGCGTTGCCAAGTTTGCGCCATATCGTCGCTGCGATACATTGAACCCGCCGTGCTGAACGCCGCCTGCGACAGCGCGGCATACAAGGTGCGCGGATTGTGCGGTGACACAATCACATCGCGGCAATAGGTCAGCGGCGAGTAGCGCCCAACGTTGATGTCGCGCCAAGTCGCGCCGCGGTCGTCGCTGCGGAATATGCCCATGCGCACCGCGAGAAATGCCGTGCCCGGCGCGGCCGGGCTGATGGCCAGCGCATGCGAGTCGAGCATGCCTTCACAGTGCCCGCAGTGGCGCCCGCCGACGTTGCTTTTCAGATGGGGTTGCTCGGCCAGATCAAACAGCGTGCCGGACAAATCGCTCCAGGTTTCCCCCGCGTCGCTGCTGCGAATCACGCCGCTGACTTCCAGCGCTACATACAAATCGTCGGGCCGACTGGGGTCTACCGTGATGCGGATGGTGCGCGTATCAAAGCCATCGCGCTCGCAGTGCGCAGGCGATGTTGCTTGGGGGATTTTGTGCCAAGTGTCACCACCGTCTGTGCTGCGGTACAGTGCCACGGGTGCCGCACCCGCGTACACAATATTGGGCTTTGTCGGGTGCACGCTCATGGTCCAGATCACCGCGTTGCGGTCGGGGAAGTTGGGCTTTACCCAAGTGTCACCGCCGTCGATGCTGCGATACGGGCCATCCTGCGTGCCAATAAAAATAATCTGCGGATTTTGCGGATGAACGGCGATGGTGCGCACTTCCACGCCCTCCGGTAGTCCGCCGCGCACCGCGTGCCAATCGCCCGCGCCGGGGCTACGGCGGAACAAGCCGCCACGGTACATCCCTTTGGTTTTGCCTTCGCCGCTACCAGCGCCAGCAAAGATTTTGGTAATCCTTTTGGTAACCTCATTGGTAACCTCATTGGTGGGCATGATTGATATCCTGTTAGTTGCCTTCAAACACCGGCTTTTGCTTGTTCGCAAACGCGTGATACGCACGATGAAAATCCTGCGTCTGCATACAGATGGCCTGGCCTTCGGCCTCGGCTTCGATGGCTTCATCAACGCCCATGTTCCACTCTTGATGCAGCAGCTTTTTGGTCATGCCGTGGGCAAACGTCGGGCCGTCAGCGAGATTGCGCGCCATGTCTTGCGCGGCGGCCAACACTTTTTCCGGCTCATGTAGGGCGTTGTAAAAACCAAAGCGCTCGGCTTCCTCGCCGCCCATCGAGCGGCCCGTGTAGAGCAACTCGGCAGCGCGGCCCTGACCGATGATGCGCGGCAGCAGCGCGCACGCACCCATGTCAGCACCTGCCAAGCCCACGCGTACAAACAGGAACGCGACCTTGCTGCGCGCCGTGCCATAACGGATATCGGAGCCGCAGGCGATCATCGCGCCAGCACCGGCGCAAATGCCGTCAATGGCAGCGACGATCGGTTGCGGGCATGCGCGCATGGCTTTCACCAGATCGCCGGTCATGCGCGTGAATTCCAGCAAGCCGGGCATTTTCATTTGGGTCAGCGGGCCGATGATTTCGTGGACATCGCCGCCGGAACAAAAATTGCCGCCCGCGCCAGTGACCACCACGGTCTTCACATCGTTCATGGTATTGAGCGCGCGAAAGGTATCGCGCAGCTCGGCATACGATTCAAAGGTCAGCGGGTTTTTGCGCTCAGGGCGATTGAGCGTGACCGTGGCGACTTTGCCTTGCACTTCCCATTTGAAATGTTGGGGTTTGAAATCGGCTGCTGAGGTCATGATGGGGGGTCTTTAAATAATTGAATAAAATCAAATAGTTGCTGTATTGCGCTAGTCCTGCATCGTCAACCCGCCGCTCACACTCAGCACCTGCCCGGTCAAGTATGAAGCGCGCTCGCTGGCGAAAAACAATATCGCATCGGCCACATCGGACGGTTGCGCAAAACGGCGGAACGGAATCGCGCGCAGCAGCGCCTCGCGTTGCTTGTCGGGGATGGAGGCGAGCAGCGGCGTATCGGTGGGGCCGGGGCACACGCAATTGACGTTGAGCTTGTAGCGCGCGGTTTCACGCGCCAGCGATTTGGTGAACGCGATCACCGCGCCTTTGCTGCCCGCGTACACCGCCTCGCCGCCGCTGCCGGCGCGCCCTGCATCGCTGGCAACGTTGACGATTTTGCCAGCAGCGCGCGTAATCATTTTCGGCAAAAAAGCATGCACCACCCGCAGCGTGCCGGTGTAATTCAGATCAATCAACTTGCCCCACAAATCCGGCGTAGTGTTCACGAACGCTTCGATCTTGCTCCAGCCCGCCACATTGACGAGGATATCTGCGCCTTCGCCGCGCGCATCCACCGCGTCGCGAAAACGTGCAACGGCTGCGTCGCTCGTAATATCCAGCGGTATGAACGTCGCGTCATGCCCGGCGGCCTGGAGCTGACTTGCCGCCTGCTCGCCCCCCGCGACATTGATATCGCCGAGTACGACGGCTGCACCCGCAGCGGCCAGTGCTTGCGCTGTGGCGAGCCCGATGCCCGACGCAGCGCCAGTGATTACAGCGGTTTTTCCGTTGAGTTTCATGAGTAATTTTATTCCGTTGCCAAGTTCATTTTAGGGATGCGACGAAGCGGTATTTTACGCCACCGCTATGCACGACCCCGCTGGTGTACCCCATTCGATAGACATTCGGACTGTGATAACGTCGCATTCATTATGAGCGAGCACAACTTTCTGGAGTGGCCATTCTTCGACGACACGCACCGGCGTCTCGCCGGTGAATTGCAGGCGTGGGTAACGACCCATCGTCACACACTCGAAGCGGAAGGCGTGAATGAAGCGCAGGCCGTGCGCACCCTTGCGCGATTGCTCGGCGCAGGCGGTTGGCTGCGTTATGTGTTGCCCGCTGCGCTGGGTGGCCCGCACACGCGCGTGGATGTGCGCAGCCTGTGTCTCGTGCGTGACGTGCTGGCGCGCTATTCCGGATTGGCGGACTGCACTTTTGCCATGCAGGGGCTGGGCGCGGTGCCCATCGTGTTGTTTGGCTCGGCGGCGCAACAGGCCACATATCTGCCGCACGTGGCTGATGGCACGTGTGTTACCGGATTCTGCTTGTCGGAGACGGAAGCCGGCTCCGATGTATCTGCCCTGCAAACCAGCGCACGGCGTGACGGCGAGTGTTACGTGTTGAACGGCCGCAAAACGTGGATCTCCAACGCCGGTGTAGCCGACACCTACATCGTGTTCGCACGCACCGGAGAAGCCCTGGGCGCAAAAGGGCTGTCGGCATTTGTGGTGGATGCCAAGACGCCGGGCTTGAGTGTTCCTCAATCAATACAAGTGGTTGCACCGCACGTTATCGGCAACGTGGCGTTTGACGAATGCCGGGTGCCCGCAAGCTGCATGCTGGGGCAGCCGGGTGAGGGTTTCAAAATCGCCATGGCGACGCTCGATGTGATGCGTTCGACCGTGGGGGCCGCTGCGCTAGGCTTTGCACGGCGCGCGTTGGCCGAGGCGCGCGATCATGTGCGTGCGCGCAGGGTGTTTGGTCAGGCGTTGGCGCAGTTTCAGGGCACGCAAATGCGCATCGCCGATATGGCGCTGGATGTCGAAACGTCCGCCTTGTTGGTGTATCGAGCGGCATGGACCAAAGATACGCTGCGCGACCGCGTCACGCTAGAGGCATCCATGGCCAAGCTGCATGCCACCGAGGCCGCGCAACGCGTGATCGATTCTGCGGTGCAGCTCTTTGGCGGATTGGGCGTGACGGTGGGTAGCACGGTCGAGCGCTTGTATCGCGAAATACGGCCACTGCGTATTTACGAAGGTACCAGCGAAATTCAGAAGCTGATTATTGCGCGGCAGGTGCTGGGCAAGTAATGCTCGCCATACTCACGCTGGGGCCCGCGGCGTGAGTGGCGGCGTGAGCGGCGGCATGAGCGGCGGCACGATCGGCTCAGGCCGCGCCTGTGGCTTCACCAGCAGCATTTGCACATCGCCGATCACGCGCTCCATGAACCCGCCTTCACAGTAGCACAAGTAAAACGTCCACATGCGGATGAAGGATTCCGGGTAGCCCAGCGCGCGAATCTTGTCCACGTTCGCATCACAGGCTTCGCGCCAGCGTCGCAGGGTGATGGCGTAGTGCGGGCCGATGTCTTCGAGGTGAAACAAACGCAGGTCGGTGGCGCGCGTGAGCGATTCGCTGATGGCGGTGACCGACGGAATGCAACTGCCGGGGAAGATATAGCGCTGAATAAAATCCACCGCGTTTTTGGCCGCTGCGTAACGCTGATCGGCAATGGTAATCGCCTGCAGCAACATCGCGCCCTCGGGTTTCAGCAGCGCGCTGCATTGTCCAAAATAGGCGTCGTAAAACTGATGGCCGACGGCCTCGATCATTTCGATGGACACCAGTTTGTCGTATTGCCCGGTGAGATCACGGTAGTCGGTTAGAAGCAGCTCGATGCGGTCTATCAGTCCGGCGGCGGCGATACGTTCGCGCGCAAGCGCGTGCTGCGCAGGCGAGATGGTGGTGGTGGTAACGTGGCACCCGTAGTGCCGTGCAGCGTGCATGGCGAAGCCACCCCAACCCGTGCCGATTTCAATCACGCGATCATCGGGCTTGAGATTGAGTTTGCGGCAAATGCGATCCAGCTTGGCCATCGAGGCTGCTTCGAGCGTCATGTCAGCGCGTTCGAACACCGCGCTCGAATACATCATGGTTGGGTCGAGAAATAGTTGGAAAAATTCGTTGCCCAAATCGTAGTGCGCCTGAATGTTGCGGCTGCTGCCGCTGCGCGTGTTGCGCGCCGTCCAGTGCAGCGCCTTTTGCAGCGGCGCGGCGAGACGCGCCCAGCCGGTTTCCATGCCGTCGAGCACAGCGCGGTTTTGCAGCAGGATGCGCATTAATGCGGTGAGGTCGTCCACACGCCAGCAGCCCGCCATATAGGCCTCGCCCGCGCCGACGGAGCCGCCGAACGCGATTTCACTGTAGAAGCGTGGGTCGTGTACGTGCACGGTGACATCCAGTGGGCAGCGCGTAGTGCTCGCGCCATAGCGCGTGACCTGCTCGCCGTCGCGCAGCGTGAGCGCGCCATGCACAAGGCCGGCCAGCCGGCGCTGCACAGCCTGCTTGGCCACGCCATCGAGAAAATGCGGCTTGGGCGCAGCGGGCGCTTGGAGCGTAGGCACGTCTCTGTTGTAACTATTTGATTTCATTGAATTTTTCTATTTCCGCCTTGGAGTTTGCGGTCGCGTGGGTGCGTGCCGGATGCGTGTGTACGGGCACGCCCTTAAGCCACAGTTTCAGCGCCTGCCAGTGGATGGCGGCGATTACTTGCAGCGTCATCAGTGGATAGCGCAGCAAGGTGCCCGCTAGCCGCGCGCCGGTGATGGGCGCGTGTTCGAGTTGCATTGTGGCATCGAAAACTTTGCGCGACTGCGTGGCGGCAGCATGATCGCGCAAGGTCATGTGTACGTTCAGCGTTTCACCGGGACTGGAAAATCCCCACGTGTAGTCTAGGTGCATCGGCATAAAAGGCGACACATGAAAAATTTTCTCGCTGCCGTAGCGTTGATAGCGGCCTGGCGCGGACAGCAGCGGTTGGGTCAACACATAGCAGTGGCGCTCGCCCCACGGCGTGTTATTGACTTCGGCAACCACGCACACCACGTTTTCGCCGGCGCGGTCGTAACAATAATAAAAGCTGACCGGATTGAAGCAGTGGCCGAAATACCGCAGGTGAGTGAGCAAGCGTATCGGCCCGGTGAGCGCGAGACCGGTTTCGCTGCACACCAGCTCGCGCAGCGCCTGATCCAGCGGCACGGCGGGGTCGCCCAGATGATCGGCGCGGTTAAAGCGCGCCCATGCGCGGCGGCAGGTTGACCACAGCCATCGCCCGCGAAATACGCTGTCGAGTTCCGCCAGATCGAGATACACCATGAACAGCGGGTAGCGAAAGCTGTGCGCGCGCGGCGCAAAGCGTCGGTGCCTAAGCCACCCGTGATAAATGGCGCTGTGCATGGGTGGTTTGTGCAAAATGCTGTAGCGCGTTCAGTGCGCTGACGACGCCATCTTCGTGAAAACCGTAGCGCCAGTATGCGCCGCAAAAATAGGTTCGATTCGTTCCGTTAATTTCAGGCTGGCGCTGCTGCGCAGCGACGCCAGCCGGGGTGTACAGCGGGTGGTGATAGGTCATGCGCTTGATGATCTTGCTCGGCGCGATAGAGTCGGTGCGATTGAGGGTGACGCAAAACGTGTGGCGCGATTTCAGTGTTTGCAGAATGTTCATGTTGTAGGTCAACGTGGCGGCAGCCTGCTGCCCAGACGCCATCACATGATAATTCCACGCTGCCCATGCGCGGCGCGTACGCGGCAACAACGTGGTGTCGGTGTGCAGCACCGCTTCGTTTGCCTGATACGGAATAGCGCCGACGATTTCACGCTCTAAGGGCGAAGCGTCCGCCAGCAAACTTAAGGCTTGATCGGCATGGCACGCGAGAAACACCTGATCAAAGTGCTCGGCGTCCGCGCCGCGCGCCTTGACCCGCACGCTGTCCGGCAGGCGCCGCACGCTGTCAACGGGCGTATTCAAGCGAATACGTTGCTGGAACGGCGCCACCAGCTTGTCCACGTAGCGCGCCGAGCCGCCGCGAATCGCGCGCCACTGCGGCCGCTTATCCACCGACAGCATGCCGTGGTTATGGAAGAAGCGCACAAAGTAACGCGCCGGGAACGCCAGCATGCGCGCGGGTTCGGTGGACCAGATGGCAGCGCCCATCGGGAGCAAATAGTCGTTGATAAATTGCGGCGAGTACTTTCCGTGGGCGAGATAGTCGCCCAGCGCGATTTCCTGTTCCGCCGCCAGCAATGCCGGTGCTTCACGGTTAAAGCGCAGGATGTCGCGAATCATCCGGTGAAAGGTGGGTCGCAACAGATTGCGCCGTTGGGCGAACATCGTGTTCAGTGTGGCGCCGTTGTACTCGAGGCCGCTGTGTTCATTGCGTACACTAAAACTCATGGCGGACGGTTGCGCTGCCACACCCAGTTCGTCCAGCAGCGCGATAAAGTTAGGGTAGGTCCAGTCGTTGTAGACGATGAAACCCGTGTCGATGTCATGTGTTTCGCCATCGAGCTGCACCGTGTGGGTATGCGTGTGGCCGCCGATGTGGCCGGCGGCCTCAAATACCGTGATGTCGTGCGCGCGGTGTAAGTGATGCGCCACCACGTTACCGGCAATGCCGCTGCCGATGATGGCGATTTTCATTGCGGCGTGGTTTGCCGCCGCGCGTGCAGCATGTTTGCCGGCACTTCTTTCAAATCCCAGATGATGCCCAGCGCCGCCAGCACGCGCAGGCCGTAGTAGGTGAGATCAATCTCCCACCAGAAAAACCCCTGCCGTACCGAGCCCGGATAATGATGATGGTTGTTGTGCCAGCCTTCGCCGAACGTCAGCAGCGCGAGCCATACGTTGTTGCGCGAGTCATCGCGCGTGGCATAGCGGCGGCGTCCGATGCAATGCGTGAGCGAGTTAATGGTGAAGGTGGCGTGATACAGCACGACAGTGGAAATGCAAAAGCCCCACACCACCATTTGCCAGCCGCTGGTTTGCAGTGTCGGCGCAAATTGCGCCATCAGCTCGCCAGTGCCGTAGAGCGCCAGCGCGAGTAACAGCGGCACCAGCGCATCGTAACGATCGAGGAACCGCAACTCGGGATACTGCAACAACTGCACCACACGCTCGCGGCGGGTGGGGAAATTCTCGCGCGCCATAAACCAGCCCATATGGCTCCAGAAAAACCCGTGTTGCCGTGCGGAATGGATGTCCTCGGGCTGGTCGGAATGCACATGATGGTGCCGGTGCTGCGATGCCCACCACAGCGCGCCGCGCTGCACGCCGGTGGCGCCGATGAGCGCAAATATAAATTGCGCCGCGCGCGAGGTGCGATACGCATTGTGCGAAAAATAGCGATGGTAAAAGCCGGTAATGGCAAACATGCGCAGGACGTAGAGGCCCACGGCCACCGCGACCGCAGCCGTGCTCACACCCACCCAGATCACCGCGAAGCAGCCCAAATGCAGTGCGGCAAACGGCAACAGGCGTGGCCAGTCGATGCCACGCGCGGGCATGTCAGTCGTGTTGACCTCGGCCGCCTCATTGTCGAACCAGGTTAATAAATTTCGCCACCGGCCGGCGGCGGTTACTTTTTCCATTGTTGCGGTACCTTCTTCAGTTGCGCTACGTCGTAGCCTTGTTCTTTGACCAAGCCGACGAGCCGTTGATAGTCGGTGTCGGGGATGGCGTGCGTGCGTGCCATGATCCATACGTAGTCGCGTTGTTCACGGCTGATAATGGTCTGGCTGTAATCGGGCGCGAGATAAGTGACGCGGTAATCCGTTTTAAACGGCCACACAAACTGCATGCCCCAGATCGCGTTCGACGCACGGTCGCGCACAAAGCCGCGCGGCGTGTAGGTTTTGAGCGCAGCGTCGAAAGCGCCGTCACGAAAGGTGAACGTCACCGCGATGGTGCCGTCTGGGTCGAGCTTGTACGATTCAATGGCGTTGTGCGCCGTGGTTTCGATGAACGTGGGAATGCTCGCGATCACGTACCAGTCGCCCATGAATCGCGGCAAATCGACGCTGGGCACCGCCGACAGCGGTTTGACGGATGCGCTTTGGCAGGCGGTCAGCACCACCACCGCCACGCTAAAAAGCGATATAACTAATTGATTTTTATAGGGTTTTATCATTTAAGCAGATAGCGCAATTTGCGTCCGCTGTCGAGCGTGGTTTGCAGTGCAAGCCACGCCTTGTCCGCGCCGTACCACAACTCAATGGTGTGTTTGCCGCCGGCAATGCGATAGCGCTGCGCCGTGACCGGGGCGCCGCGCACGGTGATTTTATCGTCGCCGAGCGCGGTGATGGTGACGTTTTCCACTTTGCCGGTTTGCGTGTTGAGCAGGCGCTTTTGCTTCACGATGTCTTCGTTCCAGTAGGCGTAAGTCATCACGCAGCCGTCAGCGGCGTCGCGCCCGCGCAGGGTGGTGATGGCGACACGCTCGCCTTGTTGTTCGGCGCCGACTTCGCTGAGATCGCCGTTGTCGTCGGTGCGTGCAGTGAGAAGGGTCAGGCAATTGCCGCGCCAGCGTTCGCTTGCATCGTGCACGTATTTGTAGGCATGGATGAACAATAATTTCACGTCGAAGCGCACTTCGATTTTCATCTCGCGCTCTGCGCCGCTGTCGCGCAGGGTGTAGTGGTGGTAGCCAATGGGGCGTTCGTCAAGGAACACCTGGAAATTCCATTGCTGGGTTTGTGCGCGAGCATGGGCACCCGTCAGCAGCAACACGCACACCAGCAGACTACGTAACGTGCGCGTCATGGTGTCGGCTTGCCGGGAAAAAAAGCGTTGGTGCGCGCGATGTAGTCGCGATACTGGGGACGACGCTCGGTGATGTCTTTTTCCAGCAAGGTCACGCCGGAGACTTTAAGCAGCAGCATCGACATTAACAACGGCGACACGATCGCCCACCAGCCGCCCGCCGACAGCGCAATCAGAAAAAAGCCCCACCACACGCAAAACTCACCGAAATAATTCGGGTGGCGTGTGTAATGCCAAAGCCCGGTGTTCATGACGCGCCCGCGATTTTCGGCATTGCCCTTGAACCGCGCCAGTTGCCCATCGCCCACCGCTTCAAACACGATGCCAAACACCACTACTGCGGCACCGACGGCATCGAGCCAACCCGGCTGACTCGCCCCCGCCACGCCGGCGAGCAGCGCAGACGACACAATCCACGCCAGCACCGCTTGCATGATGAACACCAGATACAGGCTTTTCATTTCGTAATGAGGTTGATTGCGTGCGCGGATGTCCTGATAGCGCCGGTCTTCGGGCTCGCCCCAATTGCGCCACGTGATGTAAACGGCCAAGCGTATCGCCCACAAAGCGGCCAGCAGTAGCACACAGGCAGTGCGTGGCCCGGCTTGCGGCAATGTGATCGCATAAACCGCCGCACCTGAATAAATCAGCACCGACCACATACTGTCAACGATGCTGGCGTCGCGCTTGGCCCAGCTCACAAGCCACGTGCACACAGCCAGAACCGTCATTGCCGCCAGCCCGCACAGCGCCGCGAACACCACAGGATAGTTCGTCATAAAGTGCCCCCTTGAGTGGATACGCCATCAAACCGGCGTGACAGCCACATCAGCGCCGGCATAATCAGCGCCCAGCCCACCGCCAGCGCGATCAGTGCGGTGGTTAAATCGGGAAACGTCGCCGCCCCCATGTTTCCGGCGCCCCAATACGACAGCGGGCCGCAAATCGCGCCCAGCACAAAAGCGATTAACAGGCGATGCCGCATCCAGCGCATCGACACATTCAATGTGGTGGCGAACAACACCCACAACGCGAGTATCCAGTACGGTGCCGTGCCGGCGATTACCGTGCCGTTGGGGTAGGTAATCCAGCCCAGCGCCACCAGTGCGCTGTCCCACACCGCGCCTATCAGCAGCGCGAGCGTGATGAGTTTGATTTCCTCAACGGGCCGCGCCGCCTGTTTCAGGTGCCACGCCAGCACCAGGGCCGCAGCAATCAAGCCGATCCAAGGCAAGCCCTTGGCCGCGCCCAGGACGCAGGCAAACCAGCCTACTTGAAACAAAACAATATTGGCAATCATGTGCGGCGCTCGAATAAATAGTGGCTAACCCACCACTCTTGACCGTGATCGTAGCCGAAGAGTTCAGCGCACGACATGAAAAAAATCCGCCAACGCATCCACCAGGCTGTCAATTGCCCGTGCCCGTAAGTCTGCTCAAACACTGGCTGCACGGCGGCGCGGCGCGCATCCATATTGGCGAGCCAAGCGTTGGCCGTGCGCTCGTAGTGTGTGCCGTCCCAGCGCCATACGCGCGTGACGCGCAAATCATCCTGACAGCGCAGCGCCATGTCGTCGCTCGGCATCATGCCGCCGGAGAAGAAAAAGCGGCTCATCCAGTCGTCGTCGCCGCGCTCGATGAACGCATACGGCGTTAGGCGATGCACAAAGACGTGCATGAAAAATCGCCCGTCGGCCTTGAGCCAGCCGCTGATGCGCCGGAACAGCGCCGGCCAGTTGCGCATGTGCTCGCACATTTCAACGGAGACAATACGGTCAAATGGCCTACCGGCATCAAAGCCGTTCATGTCGGTGGTGATGATGCGCACATTACCAAGGTTGCGGCGCGCCGCTTCGGCCTCGATGAACGCGCGCTGATTGTGCGAATTGGAAACGGCGGTGATGCGGCTGGCAGGATAGTGCGCCGCCATCCACAGCGTGAGCGAGCCCCAGCCGCAGCCCAGTTCGAGAATGTCTTGCCCGTCGGCAAGGCCCGCACGCGTGCAAGTGGCTGCTAGCGCAGCGGCTTCGGCGGCATCCAGCGACGTGATTCCAGCGGGCCACCAGCACGAACTGTATTTACGATGTTGCCCCAGCACCTGCGTAAAAAATGCGGCAGGCACTTCATAGTGCTGCTCGTTGGCTTTCTCCGGCACCAGTGCGATGGGGGCTGTGCGCAATTCGTTTAAAAAGGCATCACCAGCATCGGCCGCGGCTGCGCAATCCCCCGCATGAATTTCAGCCAAGCGCTCTTTCAGCAAGCGGCGTATGCCCGCGCGTACTACCGCATCCGGCGCCAAGCCCTGTTCTACCCAGTGGATCGCGAGGTTCGTTGCTGATGGCATTCACGCAGTCCGGCAAATTGAGAAGCGGTTTTGGTGGGCGCGCGCAAGCGCACACCTGCGGCATAGTCATAAATCGTAGCGGGATTGTGTACCATCGGCCCAAGCCGGGCAAGACGGCGACTGTGACGCAATGCCGGTTTGCCCTGACAAAACCGGCGGGGTGGGTGCCGCGCGTAGGCGGCTAATAACTCGTCGGCCAATTGCGCAGCAAATGCTCGCCTACGCCCTTTTTCAGGCGCATGCGATGCACCTCCAAGGTGCGGATCAAGTAGGCGCGCGTGTCTCGTGGGTCAATCACGTTTTGCGCCTCGTACAACTCCGCGAGACCCCACGCCGATGTGTCACGCTCGACTTCGGCTTTGAGTTTTTTGAAGCGCTCCGGGTCATCCTCAAATTTCACACCGTAAAGCACGTTAACCGACACCGCCGGATCCATAAAACCCAAATCCGCTGTGGGCCAACAGGCGATTTCATCGGCATTTTTGCCGCCCGCCATGTTGATAAAGGCTTGCCCGTAATTTTTGCGCATCATCACGGTGATTTTCGGCACCGTGACCAGCGTGAGCGCGTTCATCCAGTTAATCACCTTGCCCGGCATGCCGCGTAATTCGCCCTCAATGCCTATCAGAAAGCCCGGCACATCCACTAAGAACACCAGCGGAATATTGTAGGAATCGCACAACACCATAAAGCTGGTGACCTTGTTGCAGGCATCGGCATCGAGCGCGCCGCCCTTGAACAAAGGGTTGTTGGCGATGACGCCGACACTCTTGCCATCGAGGCGAGCGAGCATCGTGCACAGTGATTTGCCGTAGCGCTCTTTCAACTCGAAGGTGGAATCTTTATCGGCAATCGCCTTGATGATTTTGCGTGAGTCGTACACCTGATTGCGCGATTCCGGCATGATGTCGAGGATGGTGTTACTCGCCTCATCCGAGCCCGGTGGCACCGGCGCTTCGGGCGGCGGCTCCATGTTGTGACTGGGCAAATACGACAGAAATTTTTTGATTGCGTCGAGACACTGCTCGTCAGTATCCACCGCCATATCCGCCAAACCCGAAATGCCGGTGAGCAATTTCCAGCCGCCCAACTCCTCGGCGGTGATGGGTTTGTTGATGGCAATCGACGTCACATTGGGGCTGGCAATCGCCATGATTGCGCCTTTGCGCATCACCACAAAATCCGACATCGCCGAATACCAAGTGGATGAGCCATAACACTGGCCCAGCAACGCGGAGCACCACGGCGCTTCACGCAAGCGTTGATACTCGGTGGGGTCTTGCGCGATGATCGCGCGCCCCGCGGCACCCATGCGATCCGGCATGCGCGCGCCCGACGATTCGCCCAGCAGCACCAGCGGCATGCCGCGCTTGGCCGCCGTTTGCTTCACGTGCTTGATTTTTTTCATGTTGATGACCGCGCTCGACGCACCCATCACCGTGAAATCGTTCGACACCAGCCCCACTTCACGACCGTTGATCTTGCCAAAGCCCGCCACCTTGCCGTCGGCGGGCGTCTTGTGTTTGACCTCGGGTCGGTGGCTGCGCGCGAAGCGGCCTGATTCGATGAACGAATCCTTGTCGAGCAAATAATCGATGCGCTCGCGCGCGTTCAAGTGCCCCTGTGCCTTACGCTTGGCGAGTTTTTCGGGGCCGCCCATGCCCACGGCTTCGGCGGTTCTTGCTTGGAAATCTTCGATCAGTTTTTCAAATGCCACGAAACACCCTTTACAAATAACTCAATAAAATCAATTAGTTATAATACGGCCTAATCTACACGGGCACCGGTGGCCTTGACCACTTTCGCCCACTTGTCGCGCTCGGAATTCATCAGTTCGTCGCCTTGCGCAGGCGTGCCGTACTTGAGCGTCGCACCGTGCGACATTAGCCGCTTGCGCACCACGCCGTCTTCCAGTGCCTTGTTGAGCTCGGTATTCAAGCGCGCGATGATCGCCGGCGGTGTGCGCGCCGGAACCAGCAAGCCCCACCAGGAGCTCGCTTCAAAGCCGGGATAGCCCGACTCGGCGAACGTCGCTAACTGCGGCGCGCCTTCAGAGCGTTGCGCACTGCCGATGGCAATGCCACGCAGCTTGCCACCGTCCAGATGCGGCTTTAACGATGTAATCGCATCGGCGACCAGCGGCACAAAGCCCGCCATTGCGTCAATGGTGGCTGGCCCGGCACCCTTGTATGGGATGTGCGTGAGATCAGCCTTGGACGCGAGCTTGAACAACTCCACCGCAAAGTGCGATGACGTGCCGATGCCCGCAGTGCCAAAGTTGAGCGTGCCGGCGCGCGCTTGGGACAGCGTCGCCAGATCGCGGGCACTGCGCGCGGGCAGCGACGGGTGGGCGGCCAGCACAATCGGTATCACCGCAATCAAGCCGGTGGAGGCGAAATCCTTGCGGGTGTCGTAAGAGAGCTTTGAATACAGGCTGTCATTGATCGCCTGCGTGGTGAACGTCTGGATCAATACCGTATTGCCGTCAGCCGGCGCAGTTGCCACCAGCCCCGCAGCCAGCGTAGTGCCCGCGCCGCCGCGAAAATCCACAATAAACGGCTGCCCAATAAGCTCACCCATGCGCGGCGTGATGCTGCGCGAGAGAAATTCACCCGTGCCGCCGGGCGCGAACGGCACAACCATGCGAATGGGTTTGGTGGGGTACTGTTGGGCCAGCGTCACGCCGGAAACCGCTGAAAACAAAATAACGGATGCAAACCAAAATTTATTCATATCTCTCGCTTGGTAGGTTTTGGCACGCGACTTCAAAAACATTTACCACGGAATACACGGAACACACGGAAGCGTTTGAAGATGATATTCACGATTGGCGTCTTTATCTGCAATTGTGGCCCAAAAACGCTCTCGCTACTCACGTTCGCACGACGCGTTCAACTTCGGCCTTCGGATAGTGGCCAAAGTTCACCAGCAGTCCCAGCTGTAATCCAGTGGATTTGAGATAGTTGTGAACTTGGGCGCGCTGATCGTTTGTGAGTTTGTTCACTGCCTTGATTTCGACAACTATGGATTCAAAACAAACAAAGTCAGGGATGAAAGTCTGGGACAACTTCTCACCCTTGTAGTGGAGTGCAAGTGCCTTCTGAGCCACAAATGGCACGCCCTGCCTAGCAAACTCCAACGTCAAACACTCCTGATAAACTGCTTCAAGGAATCCACAACCCATTTCGCGATAGACCTCGAAAACCGCACCTCGTATACGATACGTTTCGTCTTCATGTATAAGTTCCGTCATTTCCGTGTGTTCGGCGTGTTCCGTGGTAAATCGGGGTTGATGCTACCCTTCCCGCAACATATGCCGCGCAATCACCAATTGCTGTATCTGGGTAGTGCCCTCGAATATACGGAACAAACGCACGTCGCGATACAACCGCTCCACCGCATACTCTTGCATATAACCCGCACCGCCGTGAATTTGCACCGCGCGATCGGCGACGCGGCCCACCATTTCAGAGGCAAACAACTTACAACACGAGGCCTCCAGCGTAATGTTCGCCCCCGTGTCACGCTTGCGTGCGGCTTCAAGAATCATGCTGCGTGCGGCGTAGATTTCGGTTTTGGAATCCGCCAGCATCGCCTGCATCAATTGAAACTCGGCGATGGGTTTGCCAAATTGTTTGCGCTCGCGCGCATAGGCCAGCGCCTCGTTCAGACAGCGCTGCGCGACACCCGCGCACACGGAGGCGATGTTCAACCGCGCGCGGTCCAACGCCTTCATCGCGGTTTTGAAACCCATGCCCTCCTTGCCACCGATGACGTTGCCCACGGGCACGCGCACATGGTCAAAAATCACATCCGCAGTGTGCGACCCGCGCTGGCCCATTTTGCGATCCGGTTTGCCGACCGTCAGGCCCGGCGAATCACGTTCAACGATAAACGCCGATACGCCACTGGCGTCTTTGGTGTTGGGGTCCGTGCGCGCCATCAGCGTAAAAATGTTCGCCTCCGGGGCGTTGGTGATGTAGCGCTTGGCCCCGTTGACGATGTAGTGATCGCCGTTTCTCTCTGCGCGCGTGGTCAGCGCACCCGCATCGGAACCGGAGCCCGGCTCGGTCAACGCAAACGAACCGATAATCTCGCCACTCGCGAGGCGCGGCAGATAATGCTTTTTCTGCGCGTCTGTGCCGTCGATTACGATGCCCATGCCGCCGATGCCGTTGTTCGTGCCCATGATCGAGCGAAACGCGGGCGCGGCCTCGCACAAGGCCATGCTGGTCAGCGCCTCTTCCTCGGTGGTGAGGCCCAAGCCGCCGTATTCTTCGGGAATCGTCAGCCCAAACAACCCCATGCGCCGCATCTCGGCCATGATGTCGGCGGGGATTTCATCCGTCTCGGCTACTTCGGCTTCGCGCGGGATCAGCTTGTCGCGCACGAGACGCGCGATGGTGTCGAGAAGGATTTGGAAGGTGGCGGGGTCGCGGATCATTTGAAAACCATTTCTGGTGACAGAATCTATGGCTCAGAATCATAACCCGCCGCGCGCCGCGCGCTACTGGCCGCAACAAATCAATGGCTGGCGGCAGCCTTAAGGTCAGGCTCGGATATCCACCCCTCCTCGCGCAAGCGATTCCATGCGGTCTCGACGTGTACCGCTTGCATCAGTTCGCGCTTGCGCTCATTCCAGCGATGCACTGCTTGCAGCGCCTCGGTATGGGTTTTGGCATAAGGCGGGTTTTGCGTGACCCAGTAAACCGTGGCCAGCAATTCCATGCCATAGGGCGATTGAAAACCGTCTATCAATTGCTCCACTTTCGCAACGCGTCGATTCAGACTTGGGCCTTCGTCATCACGCATCAAAAACGCATCTGCTTCGGTTAGCGCGTCAGGCACCGGCTCTATTTCGGCATCCACCACCCCGTCGCCGACACCACGAATATAGTGCCCTTCCATCTTGTTAAGCACGTGGCGCAGTTGATCGGAATAAGGGCCGTATTCGTGTGCAACAAAAGTCAGCTTTAATTTTTGTCCTGCTTCCTGCAAAAAATACGCAAGCTTCTGCACCTCAATCTTCGATAGCCCGTATCCTAAAGCGCGGTAGGTATCCAGCACCCTGAGGATCGCGGCGCGCCCTGGCGTCATTTTCGGCTTCGGCGTACGCACTTCCATGGTTTTGGCGGCAGGCGCGCCCACAGGCTCAAACAACCGGACTTCTATATCCGGCAGTTGTGCAAACGCATCCGCGATCAAGGGCCGCACGTCGTCCCAGTCCAATCCGCCATTGCCACAACCCAGTGGGGGAATTGCAAGGGATTTAATTTTCAACCGCTTCACCTGTTTCACCAAATCTGCCAACCCATCCTGAATCGACTTAATGTCGGACTTGGTACGCCAATGTCCCTTGGTCGGGAAATTGATGATGAAATTGGGCTTTACCAAACCGCCCGAGTCAAACACAAACATGTGGCCGAGCTTCACCTGCCCGGCTTTGCACGCCAACTCGTAGACTTGATTGTTGGCAGGCCACTTGTTTTTGAACTGTAGCGCTATACCCTTACCCATCACGCCTACGCAATTGACCGTGTTGACGATGGCGTCAACATCGTCCTGTTTGAGCAGATCGCCTTGCATCAGTCGGATCATCGGAAGCCAGTATCAAATCATTTTGGGTGGCTATCATAGCCCGCTCGTACAACGGCTATCGGAAGCCAGGCAGTCGATATCCTGAACCTGTTCACCTTATTCCAACGCCGATGCCACCCGCGCGATTCTCCGCGCGAAGAAGTCACACTGCATCTAACGATTCGCCGGCACGTCTATTTTTCGCGTCGCACACCCTTGAACGGCTCGGTGTTGGCTTTCTGATCCATAAATCGTCCCGTATCGTCATTGCGCTTGACCCATCGTTGGTTGTGTGGGTTGAATACCTGCGAGCGGTCGCGTACGGCACCAATGCGGTGATTGTCTCCTGCGGGAGGGTTTTTAGCCATAAGATAAACTCCTAACCTATTGATATAAAATATTTAATTGACTTTCTTCCGTGCAGAGAGGATAGTTTACAAAAAATATGAAAATAGTCAATTTTGTAAACTACGGTGAAGGCATGATCGGAGATCGGATCAAACAGGCACGAACCGCAGTCGGCCTTTCCCTGCGCGCGCTCGCGGAACGCGTTGAGGTAACCGCCATGGCAATCTCAAAGTACGAGACCGGCAAATCCATACCCTCGTCCAGTGTGCTGCTCGGGCTGGCGAAGGCCTTGGGCGTACGCACAGAGTATTTTTTTCGCCCGGTGAAAGTCGAACTGCGGGACGTGAATTACCGCAAGCATTCAAAACTTCGCGGCAAAACGCTCGACCAGATCAAGGGCGATGCGATCGAACAACTTGAACGTTTCATCGAACTGGAACAATTTCTGCCCAACGGCCCGGTCGAGACATTCAAATTGCCGGCCAGCCTGCCGAAGCACGTAGCGTCCTTCGATCAGATCGAGGACATGGCGCTGAAACTGCGCACCGCATGGAACCTTGGCGTAGACCCCATTCCTGTTGTCATCGACATGCTCGAAGAACGCGGGATCAAAGTCATTCAGTCCGATGCCATCCCCGGAAATTTCGACGGTCTGGCCTGCAAGGTAGACGGCACTCCCATTGTCGCGGTCAGCGCGCAGGCGCCCGGCGACCGTCAGCGATTCACCTTGGCGCACGAGTTGGGCCACCTCGTGTTGCAGGGCCGGTTGGGCGACAACATTGCCATTGAAGCGGCGTCCAATCGTTTTGCCGGTGCGTTTCTGGTACCCCGATCCGAGGTTCGCAAGGAACTCGGCGAACGGCGTGACTGGCTCGAACCGCAGGAATTGGCAGCACTGAAGCACGCCTACGGACTAAGCATGCAAGGCTGGATGCACCGCGCCAAGGATCTCGGCATTCTGTCGGAACATCGTTACATCGCCATGCGCAAGTACTTCGCCGTGCGACGTTGGACCAAGGTTGAACCCGGCGATGCCTATCCCAAGGAAAAGCCTCAACTCTTCGCACAACTGGTGTATCGCGCGCTCGGGCAAGATTTGATCAGCGAATCCAAGGCCGCTGAATTACTGCGCAAGCCGCTCACACAATTCCAAAAAGAACGGAACATGCAAAGTGACGCAACGGCTGCTGATCAGTGATGCCAACATTCTGATCGATATGGAAACCGGCGGCATCGTTCACCCGATGTTCCGTCTGAACGTGACCTTTGCCGTGCCGGACACCCTCTACGAAGAAGAGTTGCGCGCTGCCCATTCCGACCTGACGGCGCTGGGTTTGAAGTGTATCGAATTGTCGCCGGCAACCGTTGTGCACGCAGGCTCGCTGATCGAGAAGCACGCAACCAGCGGCGCCAGCATCAACGATCTGCTGGCGCTCGCGCTCGCGTGGCAGGAGAAAACCACCCTGCTCACCGGCGACGCAAAATTGCGCCTTGTTGCAAAGGCCGAAAAAATCACTGTACATGGCACCTTGTGGCTCATTGGGCAACTGATCGACGGAAAGTTATTGACGGTCAAACAGGCCGAGACCGCTTACGCAAAAATGAAGGCGGCGGGCAGGCGCCTGCCTTGGGACGAAGTGGAACGCCAACTGCGCCAGCACAAGAAATAAGGCGGGCAGTAGCCCGCAAGCAGCGGAGCCTTATTGTAACTATCTGTTTTTATTGAATAATTTAACTATGCGGCAGCATCCAGTGGTTGCGCGGGCATGGTTAATGCGTTCTCACCCCACACACGCGCCAGCGTGGCCTGAATTTTTTTCTCGAAGCGGGCAATCAGTTCGCGGTTGGCGGCGACCAGCCGCTGCTCGACTTCGATTTCGGCGACGATTTGTTGTTGCATATCTAACGGCGGCAACGGAATTCGATAATTCTCTACAACCGCTCGTGGAACCCGCTGTAATCCGCCCGTTCCTGTCATCTGCGCAGTCGCAAATGCGCGGAAGGTCGGGGTTGTCACACATATGAACAGCCACTCAGCCAACACGGTAGCTGTAGGTCTAAGAACATAGAACTCGCTTGATCCAAACCCGACGCCGTTATGCAAACCCCGAGCGATGCCAGCCTTACCGTTTTCAAAGCACGGAGTAACCTTGGCAATCAGAACGTCGCCATCTTTGAAATATGTGTAGCTTGTAGTAACTTCATCCAAACGCTTCGTGCCTTGCGGCTCAAAGTACATAGCGTTCTCACCAACATCCGCCATCGGAACGAATGAAACGACCGTTGCAGTATCAAGATCAGCTACTTCCGATTTTTTCGGATTAACTAGGCTCACTTCGGCAACGGCTGCCATCGGCCAGTCCGGGTGGATGGGAATGTGGGGGCGGTAGTTATCGAGGACGGCGCGGGCGCCGTTGATGACTTTCTGGTAACCCTCGATCTCCGCCACGATTTCCTTCTGCACATCCAGTGGTGGCAGCGGGATTTGAATGCCCCTCAAGATCGGCATGTTCAGGCCGCTTCGTTCAGTATCCCCCGTTAACGCGCGGATGTCGGCATACATTGAACGCAACACCAGAAAGATAAATTCCGCGAGGGCACGTATCGGCTGTAACGGCGTAATCGCGACTAGCGATTGATTGCAGGTAGCCCCTTCCATTCGTAGCAATGCAACCGTCCCGCGAGTTTTTCCTTGCCCATTCAGTGCAATCAAGACGCTGTTTTTTGGCAGGACTCGGGCATTTGAGTTATCTACTGCCTTCTGAGTAATACGTTTATCGCAGTTCCAAATCTCAAATCCGTGAATATCACCTGACACCAACCACGGTACAGTTCCGTTTTCGTAATACTCCGCTACCGTTGAAGTGGGCGTCCCGCCAGTCATAAACGTGGAAATTTCTCCGAGCGAACAATCGGCCACTCTGCTTGAAGTAGGCGAGGCTGATCACCATACCGCTCCCCGCTCAGGTTGTAATCCCCATTCGCCGCGATCTTCTCTTTTGACACGATCAGGCCGCAGCTCAACTGCTCTCCCTCACCCTGCCCTCTCCCGGAGGGAGAGGGTTCTAAAGGTCGGTCGCTGCGCAACGTTTGCAAATAGGCATCGAGTTCCGCCTGCACTGCTGGCAAATCATTCTTCTCAATCGCCCGCCGCTGCGCACCAAGGCCGAATCCGTCGTTCTCAATCTTGAAAAACGCGATAGTCTGCGCCTGTTTGGCCAGCGCTTTGTCGAGAATCAGAATCGACGTTTTGACTGGGGAGTAGGGGTTGAAAACGCCTGCTGGCAGCGACACCACGGCAACAAGGCTGTTTTCCACCAGCATTTTGCGCAGTTGCGTGTAGGCGCTATTGTTATTGAAGATGATGCCTTCGGGCACGATGATGCCAGCGCGGCCGTTGGGAGTGAGGTGCTCGGCCATGTAATCGACGAACAGCACTTCGCTGCGCTTGGCCTGGATCGAAAAACGTTTGTGCGGTTTGATACCGCCTTTGGGCGACATAAACGGCGGATTGGCGAGGATTACATCGGCGGTTTCGTTCCACCGCTCTTCTGAGGTGAGGGTGTCGTATTCGACGATGTGCGGATCGGTAAAACCGTGCAGATACAAGTTCACCAGCGACAGGCGCACCATGTCGGGCGAGATGTCGTAGCCCTTGAAGTTTTGCGCGAGGCGGCCTTTGTCGTCGGGGGTTAGCAAGTCGCCTGATCTCACTCCGTTTCCCTCACCCCCGCCCCTCTGCTTCGCTTCAAGTGTTCCCTTGTCCCGGAGGGCGAGGGGAGAAGTGCTGTTGGCTTTGAGGATGTGTTTGTACGCGGAGATCAGGAAGCCCGCCGTGCCGCAGGCCGGGTCGAGCACTACATCGCCCTTTTTCGGATCGACAATTTTCACCATAAAATCAATGATGTGGCGCGGCGTGCGGAACTGCCCGGCATCGCCCTGACTGCCCAGCACGGAGAGCAGGTATTCAAAGGCGTCGCCCAGCCGCTCGGAATGGTCGTAGGTGAATTCGTTAATGATCTTGAGAAAGGCCTTGAGCGTTTCCGGGTCACGGTACGGCAGGTAGGCGTTTTTGAAGATGTCGCGGAACAACGGCGGGATGCCCGGGTTCTCCGGCATTTTCGCGATGCCTTCGCCATAGAGGCCGAGCATTTCGTGGCCGCCAAGGCTGGGGCTCATCAATTTGGCCCAGCCGTAACGCGCAAATTCATTCGTGAAGAATTTGCGTTTGCCGCCGAGTTCTTCGGCCTCGGCGTCCATGTCGTCCATGAATTTGTAGATCAGCGCGATCGTAATCTGCTCCACCTGCGATTTGGGGTCGGGCACTTTGCCGACGAGAATATCGCGGGCGGTGTCGATGCGGCGTTTGGTGACGGTATCAAGCATGGTGTCCTAGGGAGCAAACTGATTCAGGGACACGTAGTCCTTGATGTATTCGGGAATGAGGTTGCGGTATTTGGTTGGCACGGCGCGGTAGTCGCGCGTGTGAAAGTACGGGTTGGTGGCGAGATCGGTAAAGTCTTTGCTGTCGATGATGTCGCGCACGCGGCCGCTGGTGACGTAGGCCTTGAAGAAGGTTCGGATCGCGGGAATCGCTTCGGCTTCGTTAGGTTTGTAGTCGGCTACAAATTTTGAGAATTCTTCTTCTAGCAATTCATCCTTGGATTTGAAGCGCGGGATCAGGCCGAAGATCTTTTCGAGGATTTCGCGCAGCGTCAGCCGGCGGTCCACCGCAGCGGCCTTGCGCAGCTTTTCGAGGTTGTAATACTCGTCGGGCTTGTCAAACACCTCCCGGTTGACGTAATCGATCACCTGATCCCACTGGCCGGCTTCGACGGCTTTGGCGATTTCGGCGTTGTCGCGCACGGTATCCTCGAAGTGCTCGAAGAACATGCGGTCGATACGCATGCCGTCGGCGCTGATTTGCTCCACGCGCATGGAGGCGACAATGTCGCCGCCGAAGTGTTCATAGGTGTCATATACAATCGGCGGATCAACGATGCCGCCACCACCTCCCTTACCCTTGGGTTTGGGCAATTTCAGCACTTTGTCGTAATTGAATTCCTCTTCGAAAAATTCGCAGTTGGCGAAGAAGTCGAACAGCTTGTATGCGGTCTTGTCCGGCTGGGCAACCTCGGTTTTAAGGTCAGCATCCAGCAATTGCTCACGAAAGTCGTGCTTGCGCGTGCCGCGCCCTTTGATCTGGATAAAGTCGGTCGGCGAGAAGATTGGCCGGAACATGCCAAGGTTGAGAATATCGGGGCAGTCGTAGCCGGTGGTCATCATACCCACAGTGACGCAGACGCGCGCCTTGCTGGTCTTGTATGCCAGCAGAAAATTGGCCGATCCGAGCAGATTGTTGTTGGAGAAATTAAGCGTGTACTGCTGCGCGCCGGGGATTTGTGAGGTCACCTGCACCGCGAAATCGGACTGATACTTGCCCGGGTACATGCGGTCGGCCATTTCATTCAGGATTTGCGCGAGTTTGGCGGCGTGATGCTGGCTGACGGCGAAGACGATGGATTTGCCGATTTCGCCGCTGACGGGATCGCGCAGGGCATTTTCCAAAAATGTCTTACAAAACAATTGGTTAGTTGCATCCGAGAAAAAGCGTTTCTCGAATTCTGTCTGTTTGTAGGCTTCTTCTTGATCGTCGCCCCGGTCGTCGGTGTAGTTGACGACAAAACCTTCTTCAGACAACAGGTCGGTAGTGATGTCGGTACGCGCATCGACCACGGTAGGGTTGATCAGGTAGCCGTCTTTGACGCCATCCAGCAACGAATAGCGAAATGTGGGCAGGCTGTTTTCGCAGCCGAAGGTGCGGTAGGTGTCGAGCAACAGGCGGCGCTCGGCTTCACGCGGATCACGCGTGGTGCGCTTTTTCTGGTCAAAGCGCTTGAGATAATCGCGCGGGGTTGCCGTCAGGCCGAGCTTGTAGCCGACAAAATAATCAAACACGGCGCGCGCGTTGCCGCCGATGGAGCGGTGCGCTTCATCGGAAATCACTAGATCAAAGTCGGTGGGCGAAAACAGCCGCTGGTATTTGTTGTTGAACAGCAGCGACTGAACGGTGGTAACGACAATCTCCGCGTGCCGCCACTCGTCACGGCTCTCTTTGTAAATCACCGATTTGAAGTCCGCCGACAACACAGCAGCAAATGCCTTCCAGGCCTGGTCTTCGAGTTCAAGGCGATCCACCAGAAACAACACACGCGAGGCATTGCCCGAGCGCAGGAACAGCTTAATGACGGCGGCAGCAGTCAATGTTTTGCCGGTACCGGTGGCCATCTCGAACAGAAAACGGTCCTTGCCGTCTTTCACCGCCCATTGCAGCGCCTGTATGGCCCGCAATTGGTAAGGCCGCAGAAAACGCAACTTGTTGGTTTGTATGTAATCGGCGCGCTCGGCTTCAATTTGCCACGCAGCCTCGGACTGGTAATTTGGCCGTTGCGTGCGGACGATATAGTCGTCTTTGACTTTCTCGTCTGTGAGACGCTGCGGATTAGGTATGGATTTTTGGTAGCCGATGACCGAATCCGGCGTTGGAAACGTAGTGACGATGTACGGGTTGCCACGCGCCAAATCCCAGAAGTAGTGCAGGTTGCCGTTTGAAAGCATGACAAAGCGACAGTTCTGCGATTTGGCATAGCGGCGTGCCTGTTCCTTGCCGGTCAGCGGGTTTTTATCCTCGGACTTGGCTTCGAGCACGATAAGAGGAAACCCCTTGGTGTCGAGCAGCAGAAAGTCGATGAACCCCTTGCTGGTTTTCTCGAAGTTTTCGCCCAGCGCATCCAGATCGGTTGTCTTGATCGTAATGCTGGGCTCAAGGCGAATGTTCGCGGCTTGGTTGCCGTCAACAAAAAAACGCCAGCCCGCTGTTTCAAGCAGCTTGTTGATTTTGATGCGAGCGGTGGCTTCTTTGTTAGACATTTTCCTGCCTGTTAAGGCTAAGCACTACGCTCTGGCGTGCTATTGCAACTCTACATTCGCATCCTTAATCACCTTAGCCCACTTCGCAATCTCAGCCTTGATATAAGCCGCAAACTGCTCAGGCCGGTCGCCCACGGCCTCCGCGCCCAGCGCAGATATCCGCTCGGCAACATCCGGCAGTTTGAGTATGCGCGCGGTTTCCGCCGACAATTTATCGACAACCGCCTTGGGTGTGCCTGCGGGCGCGACGAGGCCGAACCACGAGCCTGAGCTGTAGCCTGGCACGGCTGCTTCGGCGATGGTGGGAATGTCGGGCATCACCGGCGAGCGCTTGGGTGAACTGACGGCTAGGCCGCGAATTTTTCCGCTTTTCACCTGCGGTAGATACGGCGGCAGGTTGTCGATGGTGGCGGTGATTTGGCCGCCGATCACATCGGCCAATACGCCCGCGCTGCCTTTGTACGGAATGTGCTGGATGCGCGTGCCGGTCATGCCCTTGAACATTTCCATCGACAGGTGCCCGGTGCTGCCGTTGCCCGGCGTGCCGTAGTTGAATTTGTCCGGACTAGCCTTCATGTAAGCGATGAATTCCTTGACGCTTTTTGCCGGCACGCTGTTGTTAACCACGAGAATATTGGGCACGGTCGCCACCAGAGAAATCGGCGCGAAATCCCGTACCGCGTCCCATGGCAGTTTGCGATACAAGCTCGGGTTGATGCCGTGCGTGCCCGCAGTCACCATCAGCAGCGTGTGGCCGTCGGGCGTGGCTTTTGCGGCGACGTCGGTGCCGATGTTGCCGTTGACGCCAGGACGGTTGTCCACAATCACCGGCTGGCTAAACGCCTCACTCAGTTTTTGCCCGACCACACGTGCGAGGATGTCGGTAGTGCCGGCCGGTGTGTAAGCAACGATGATGCGTATGGGCTTGCTGGGATAGGCTTGTCCCGACGCGGTAGAGGCGAGTAGTGCCAGCGCTAGGCCGGGCAAAAGAAATAACTGTAAGTATTTGTTTTTAATGATTAATTTCATGATTTCTCGGTTCGTTGTTGTGACGTTCATTGTCTATCCAAGCGCGATTCATTGCGCTTTAATCCCCGCAGCCCTGATGACCTTCGCCCACTTGGCCATCTCATTCTGAATGAATGCGGTGCACAGCTCCGGCGCGTTGAGCAAAATGGTGTAGCCGTCGGCTGCCGCGCGTGACGCCAACTCAGTGGCGATCATGGTGCTGGCACCACCGCGATTGTCGATGATGACCTGTTGCCCGAGAAACTCCGCTATTTTCGGGGCTACGGCGCGCGCTAGGAAATCATTGGTGCCGCTCGGCGGAAAGCCGACGACAAAGCGTATCGACTTCGCAGGGTAAGCCGCGCCTGTTGGCGCTTGCGCGAGCGCCACGCCCGGCACAGCGTAGCAGACGGCAAGGCTGAGGATTCGAAGGGCGCTTGGCATGCCGCTATTTTCGCACGCCTCGAAGCTCAACCCTTCAGTACCCCGCGCAGCCACGCTTCCAGCGTGATCAACAGCCAGATTTTGACGCCGCGGCGTGGATGGGGGCCGCTTAGCCGGCCTTGGAGTAGCCGCTCAAGATAGTCCCGGTTGAACAATCCCCAAGGGGTTAGCCCGTCCATCAGCCGCTCGCGCGCCTGCGGCAACAGCGGGCCGCGAAACCAGCCGTGCACGGGGACCAGCATGCCGCTTTTGGGACGCTCGATAATCTCGCGCGGTAGCAAGTCACGCACAGCCTCTTTCAGCAGATATTTTTCGATCGAGCCTTTGAGTTTTAGTTGCGGCGGTATGGCTATGGCGTGTTCGACCACCGCACGGTCAAACAGCGGTGCGCGCGGCAACACGCCGCTGGACGCGCTCAAGGCATCGACTTTGGCGAGTATGTGATTCGCGCCCTTGCACGCGACGTTAATCGCCATCAGGCGCGCGACAAAATTGCTCCAGCGCGCGTCTTCCAAATGCGGCGTCACCCATTGCTCCAGCGCGCTTTCCCCGGATTGGGCGATTTGTGCGTGCGCGTGCGGCGTGAGCAGGGCACCGAGATCGTCGTAGCATTTTTCATGCGCGCGCAGAAAACTGGCGGCGCGTTCGTGTGCGTCGTGCTGCACGCCGCCACCGTACAAGCTGCCAAATAAACCACCAAACAGCTCCGCCAACACCATAGGCACATTTTTGGGGCCGCCGAAACACGGATCACCACCTTCGCCATTTAGCACCACGCCAACATCGCGCGACGCCTGTTGAAACAACATCGCATTGGGCACGGTGAGCGGGTCACCGATGGGGTCGCTTAACATCGCAATGGTGGTGTCGAGTTCAGCCATCACGGTGGCGGGCGATAACTCGACGATGCGATGTTCCACCCCACAGTGGCGCGCCACCATGGCGCTAAAGGGCAACTCGTTGCGGTAGTCCGCGCCGAACGATACCGAGTACGTAATCACCGGCGCGTCGTGCAGCTTTTTTGCCAGCGCCACGACCAGGCTGGAGTCGATGCCGCCGGACAAGGTGGCGCCTACGGGATCACCTTGTGGCAAGCGCGTGCGCACGGCTTTTTCGAGCAACACGCGAAGTTCATTTCGCAATTCAGCTTCGTCACGCCATTGCTCAGGCTCGCGCGGTAACGACCACCATGGTTTGCGAGTCAGCACACCCCCACAGAAGGTGACCATTTCACCCGGCAACACTTTGTAGATGCCGCGCACCAAGGTTTCCCGCCCCGGCAAGTACGCCCAGGAAAGATACGTTGCCACGCTGGTGATATCGATTTCCCGTGCAATCAGGCCGGACGCAACAATATCTTTCAGGCGCGAGGCATACATCAGTCTGCGGTCGGGCGTCACAGCGTAGTACAAGCTGCGTTCACCTATGGCATCTCGCGCCAGCGTTACCGAGCCATCGGCGTCCTCAACCGCCAGCGCGAAGGGCCCTTGAGTCGCACTGAAGTCACCGGCACGCTGCCAACACCGCCAGTCATCATCACTTGGGGCAGGCGTGCAATCGTGATCTACATACAGTGCCTGTCGTGCGCTGGCTGCAATATGTAGTGCTATGCGCTGGCGAGCTGGCCTGACCCAATTGACGGATTTATCCAAAGCCGTCCGCATCAGAATCGACATCGCCGGCTTCATAAGCAAACGATTGGGTATCGTTGATGACACGCTCGCCATCATGGGTGCCGGTGCCGCCACTACCGCCATCCCCGCCGGCACTGTCGCCACTACCCTCATCATCTCGATGTAGGGCCTTGTACATGCGCTTCAAAACCTGCTCAGGGCGCAACACCGCCAGCTCCAGCAATTGCTTGTTCAGCCATTCCGCCTCGGCCTCTGAAATGCCATCGCCGATTTGCACCATCGGCCCTGTGTGCGGCTTGCATAGACTCTTGAACGCCTTGACTTGCGCAGGGCGCAATCCCACATCGATAACGGGCGCTTGCCCCACAAACCACGCAGCATCGGTAGCCAGCTTGCGCGCCAGGCGGCAGCCTTGTGGCGTGGCATCGTGCAAGGCAAACACGCGCAGGCGCGGGTTGCGCTTTAACATGGTGCGTATGGTTTCAAAATGCGCTTCGGGGTAACCATCCACCGACAACACGGCGCAGTTGTTTTCAAAATGAAAATGGTTGGCGAGCAGGATGTCCGCCGTGCGCGCGCGGTCGCAGATGATGGCGCGATCAAATGAATAGTCGGTGATGTCCGCTTCGAGCTTGCGTGCGGGCGCTGGCGCTGGCGTGCCGCGCACGTGGGCACGGGTGATCATGGTTTTGGGCTGGCCGTGAGCAGCACACCATTGCTTTAACAGCTTCTCAAAATCACCTCGCGCCAGCAGGACGAAATGCGGATCACGCAATCCACCACGGATCAATAGCGCCAGCACGGCGAGGGCGGCGGGCAATAGTGCCGCCAGCTTGCTCACAAACAAGGCAACGGCCAGCGCCACGCCGCCCATGATGATCGCGATAATCAAGGCAGCGCCCCCTTTGCTGCGCCCGCTTACGATTAGGCGCCGCGCAACCTCGTAATAAAGATGTTCAGCGCCCCAGCGTATTTGTCCATCCGCCGACACCGCATTAATCGCATTTTGAAACGCCACATCGGTCAGCTTGTCGCCTTCGCCGGGCTCAAACGCAAAGCGGCCGTTGCACTTGGGGCAGGTGCGGTTAGTACGCTCCTTGCGTTTGCTGTCGTGATCACAGCGGATACACTTCATCGCCAATCCCCATCCCCGTCGGGCCGTTTGCCGCCGCCATCGATAAACACGCGTATCCATGCCTCCAGCATGGCCAGCGCCCACAGCCGTTCACCTACACGACGGCGGCGTGTTTCGCCGGGCAGGTTTTGCCCGGCCAATAATTTGGCCACGAAGTCTTGGCGAAATAAACCGCGTTGCTCCAGCGGCGTGCGGCCCAGCAAATTTTGCATGGCGGGTGCCAGCGGCCCCAGCACCCAATCCGTGATGGGCACGCCCATACCGAGCTTTTTGCGCCACACCACTTCTTTGGGCAACTTGCCGCGCACGGCCAGCTTCAGCACAAATTTTTCTACGGCACCGTGCAACTTGAGTTGCGGTGCCAACGCAAAAGAGGCCTCGGCCAGCGCACGGTCAAACAGCGGCGTGCGGATATCCAGCCCCCAGCCGTTGGTCATGCGCTCGGCGCGCGGCAAAATATTCTGGCAACCCTTTAACGCAAAGTCAGCCAACCGGATGTGATTGGCAAAGGTGCTGGCTTTATCGCCCTGCAAATACGGCATCAACAACGCGCGGCGTTGCCCGGCAGGGCCGACGCGCGCGCGAAACCCAGGTGTGTAAAGCGCATCTTCCAGCCCATAAAAACGGTGATAACTTTTCAGGTACAGCTCTTCGCGTGAGTCTTCGCCATAGAGATTGGCATAGAGCTCCGCGCCTATCATGGGCTTTTGCGTCCAGCCGCCGAAGAGTTGATCGCCGCCCTCGCCATTGAAGATGCAATCGCAACCCGCCGCACGCGCAGCCTGCCCCAGCAGATATTGCGGGCCGGTAACGGCATCGCCAAAGGGCATGTCGAGCTTCCACACTAGGTCGGGCAGTATCGGCAGCAGTGCTTCTCCACCCACCTTCACAAACTGCAACGGCATGTGCAGGCTATCAGCGACTTCGCGTGCGCGATCTTTTTCTACACTTTTATCGCCGAAGTCGAGACTGAAGGCATTGACGTTAGCGCTGGCTTCTTTCAGCCATAGCGCCACCGAGGATGAATCCAGCCCGCCACTCAGAAACAGCCCGATGTTTTCTTGCCCATGCAGGCGTTTAGTGACTGCGGCCTTACACAAATCACCGATGCGTTGCGCGGCCACTTTGCGATCAGTCAATGCGCTATCCAACTGTTCACGCAATTCAAAATATTGCGTGACGGTAAGACGCCCGTTCTCCCACACCGCGGTGCGGCGCGGCAACAAGCGGCGCACGCCTTTCAACGGCGTGTCTTCGCCGGGCACAAAGGAGAACGTCAGATACTTGTGCACAGCGGCGTCATCCAGCTCACGCGGCAAGCCGGGTATCGCCAGTAGTTGTTTTATTTCACTGGCGAAATAAAACACGCCGCGATGTTGCGTGTAATACAGCGAACGCACGCCAAATGGGTCGCGCGCGAGTGTTAATCGATGGCCATCCCACCACGCAGCGGCAAACGCGCCATCAAGCAGGTTTGCGTTGTCGCGCAATTGGCTGATCAGTTCAGCGGCAGGTGCAGCCACCGAAGGTGCAAACGTACCTGCGCACGCTACTAAATGCGTGCCCTCACGATGAATACCTGGCGATTTACCCGGCCGCCCGTTCCACCAGCGATAACCCAAGGCCACGCCGGGCACGAGCACCTTGTCGATGCTATCGCCCCGGTAATCAATAGCGCCGAGCATCGCATCTAAAGTAGCAGGATCAGCATCCCCCACCCAACCGCATAGGCCACTCATCGCTGGCTACCTCGTGCCTAACGCTTCACTCACCTTTAAGTCCCGCCGCCTTGATGACCTTGCCCCATTTACTGATTTCATTTTGCACATAAGCGGTGGCCTGTTCTTGAGAGTTGCCGATGATGTCCGCACCGAGGTCTTTGAAGCGCGCCTGCAAATCCGGTGACTTCAGCGCACGCAGTATCTCATTGTGCAAGCGGTCGACCAGCGGCTTGGGCGTTTTAGCTGGCGCGGATACGCCATACCATGTTGTTACTTCATAACCGGGAACACCGGATTCAGCCACGGTGGGCATGTCCGGCGCAGCGGGGGAACGCTGCGCGCCGGTGACCGCCAGACCGCGCAGCCGACCTTGCCGCGCATAACCGATGACCGAAGGCATGTTGCCGAAGTAGAGCGAGAACTGCCCGCCCAGCATATCAATCAGCGCCGGCCCTGCACCCTTGTAAGGCACGTGCAACCATTTCACACCGGCCATATATTCAAACAGCGCGCCCGACAAATGCACGGTGGTGCCCACGCCCGATGAGCCGTAAATGACATCGCCCGGACGTGATTTGGAAACGGCGATCAATTCCTTCACGCTTTTCACCGGCAGCGACGGATGCGACACCAGCAGGTTCACCGATTGCGCAGCGATGGTGATGAAAGCGAAATCCTTGATCGGATCAAAATTCAATTTCATCATCGCGGGATTCGTGGCGTGCCCCGGCGCGTTCAGCATGATGGTGTAGCCATCGGGTGCAGCCGTGCGTGCAAACATCTCACTCGCGATGGCGGTGTTAGCGCCGCCACGATTTTCAACAATGAATTGCTGACCCAACTGCTCAGTCAGCTTCTGGGCGATGGCGCGGATCACCAGATCATTCGTGCCGCCCGGTGGAAAGCCCACCACAAAGCGCACGGGTTTTACCGGGTAGTTCTGGGCATGAACAACACCGCAGGCCAGTAGTAGAAGTGAATATAAGCAATTGTTTTTAAACGATTTTTCCACTAGCCTCTCCTCACGTACTTCTTTACAGGGCTATTCGCCCTTAATCCCCGCTGCCTTAATCACCTTACCCCACTTCGCAATTTCGTTCTGCATGAACGTGGTGTATTGCTCCGGGGTGCTGCCCACCGGCTCTGTGCCCGCATCACGCAAGCGGGCATTGAAATCTGGTGCTTTCAAGGCGCGCACCACTTCCGTGTTGAGTTTCTCGACGATGGTACGCGGCGCTTTCGCCGGCAACGCCATGCCGTAAAACGCAGTCACCACAAAACCCGGCAACCCCGCTTCGATTACTGTCGGTATATCTGGCACGGCGGGCGAACGCTTCTCACCCGTGACGGCCAGCGCGCGCATGCGGTGAGTGCGCACATAGCCGATGATGCCTGCGATGTTGCCGAAGTACAGCACGTGCTGCCCCGCCAGCAATTCAATCAATGCAGGCCCTGCGCCCTTGTACGGGATATGCACCATCTTCGTCCCCGTCATCATCTGAAACAGCTCAGTCGATAGATGCCCGGTACTGCCCGAGCCTGATGAGCCATAGTTGATTTCGCCGGGGCGGGACTTAGCGAACGCGATCAAGTCCTTCACGCTCTTCACCGGCAGCGAAGGGTGTACGACCAGAATGTTTTGCGCATCCGCCACCTGCGTGACAAAAGCAAAATCACGTATCGAATCAAAATTCAGCTTCATCAGCGACGGATTGGTGGCGTGGCCGGGCGACACGAACATCACCGAATAGCCGTCGGGCGCTGCACGCGACACCATCTCTGTCGCCACAGCGGTGTTCGCGCCGGGGCGGTTTTCGACAATGAACTGCTGGCTGGTTTGTTCAGACAGTTTCTGCGCCAAGCCGCGCGCCACAATGTCATTGGGGCCGCCGGGGGCAAAGCCAACGATGAGGCGGACTGGCTTGACGGGGTAGCCCTGTCCTGCGCCCGTCGACGGGGCCTGCGCGAAACAAGGCGCTGGCAATCCGCAGGCCAGTGCTGCGAGTAGCGCTTGTTTTCGCGTAACGAAATGTCGATTCATCGGAACGCCGAAGCTACCCGTTCACTCGCTCACCTACCCACTCACCGATGGCTACAAATAATCAATTTTTTTCCACTCGCCTGGGTTCACGTTGACCACGTTCCTGCTGTGGCCCGCACGACGGTCGGCATACACGCGACCTTCTTTCATGACGATCTGGATGTTCTTCTTTTCCTGCAGGCAGGCGATGTTCTTCAGCGGATCGCCCTTCACGGCGATGAGATCAGCGAGTTTGCCCGGCTCGACCGTGCCGAGGTCTTTTTCCATTTTGATTGCGTGCGCTGCGTTGCGTGTGCAGGTCAAAAGGGCGTCCATCGGTGTCATGCCGAGCTTGACGTAGATTTCGAGTTCGCAGGCATTGGCACCCATTTCAGGATCAAAGCCCATGTCAGTGCCCATGGCGATTTTCACGCCGGCTTTGTAGGCCTTCTGGAACGTTTCAAAACAGTAGGGTTGCAGCGCTTTCATTTTGTTGATGACGAACATCGACGTGCCCTGCTCTTTGCGCGTTTGAATCGCACGATCGGTGCGATGCAATAGCGTTGGCGTCATCCACGCGGGTGAATCGGCGATCATGTCGATGACTTCTTCGTCGTGGAACACCATGTGCTCGATGGTATCCGCGCCTGCCGTGAGCGCCATGCGATGCCCGTTCGGCGTAAAGCAATGCACCGCCGCCGGTTTGTGAAACGCATGCGCCTCATCGACGATGGCATCGATTTCTTCCTGCGTCATGTTGCGGATATCGGGCTCTTCCTTGTCGGTGCCGCCGCCGCCGGTGGCGCAGGTTTTAACGATATCGCAGCCAGCAAGCAAATTGGTGCGCGCGAGCTTGCGCAGCTCCCACGGGCCATCCGCTGTTTGAAAGCCGAGGCGCTGCGCCGCACGCGGCTGGATCAAATCCAAGTGCGAACCGGTGATGGTGGTAAAGCCGCCGATCAACATGCGCGGGCCTTCCAGCACGCCGGCGTTGATGGAATCCCGCACCGCACACAAATGCGCGGTCAACAGCCCGCGGTAGCTGTTCAGCCCCAGATCGCGTAGCGTGGTAAAGCCCATGTCAAAACACAGTTGCGCATGAAACAGGCCATACATCTGCTGCAACTCGGGCGTGATTTCCCACTGCGCCACGCGGTAGTTGTGAAACGTTAGGCAGTTAAACATCATGGTGTGCAGGTGCACGTCCATCATGCCGGGCATCAGCGTCAGTCCCTTGCAGTCGATGACCTCGGCCTTCGGCGGGATTTTGACTTTACCCTTGGCACCCACCGCTTTGATGCGACGGCCATCGATCACGATCACCGGGTCTTTGAGCGGCGTGCCGCCGTTGCCGTCGATCAGCGTTGCGCCGGTGATGACTTTGGTCGGCCCTTTTTCTTCAGGCACTTTGAAATCGAACATGCGGAAAACTCCTGAGGGTGATCTGGATGAGCGTGATGGATACGATGGGCTTGCGTTGAACCTATAAACCGCAACTCGCCACAGAGCACACCGCGAACACCGAGGAAAGACAGCTACTGGGCCTGAAACGTTCGCTCACCAACCGCGTGATCAGGTGAATCACGGTAACGCGCTGATGTCTCTCTGTGTGCTCTGTGGCAAAGGCCGTTTCTAGGTTGAACGGTAGTAAATCCGCTGTTTAATGTCAAGCAAAAATCGAGGCGCGTCTAATTATAACTAATTGATTTTTAATGGATTTTTTGCATGGCCGCAACGAACCTTGCGTAGGCCTGCGGATCAAGCGGCTGCGGTGTCTTGGCGTTGTTGGTGGTACGCAGGCGCAACACGTCGAGCGTGCTTTCGATCTGCGCGCGCGACATCTCGCGCGTGATGAACACAATGCGCGAACGACGATCGGCATCTGGCCAGCGCGCGAGCGTCACCGGCTCGTGAATCAGGGTTTGCACCGCATGCACCGCCACCGGATCGCCATCCACATTGAGCAGGCCTTTCACGCGCAGCAGGTTCGCGCCGCGCAAAGACGCGAGCGCGGTGAGCCACGCTGTCATGCCGCTGGCGCTGACCGGCTCATCGAGATAGACGCTGTACGCGCGAATATGATCGTCGTGCGCGCTGCCGTGAACGGGCGCTCGTTGGTAGTGTGTCTCAGCCTGTTTTACCGCCGCTTCGGGCAGCCAGCGCGACAATTCGCTGTTGCCCGCGCTGGCATTGAGATGGGCACCGAACAGTTCATGCGCATCAACATCACCTTGATGTGCGGTGAGCAGGCGTGCGCCGGGATTGATACGCGCAAGACGCGCGAGCAGCGCATCGGCAGCAGGCAGGATGTCGGTTTTGGTGAGTATGAGACGATCCGCCACGGCGGCCTGCTTGATGGCCTCGGGTTGCGTATCCAGTTGCTGCATGGCATTGACGGTATCCACCAGCGTCAGCACGCCATCAAGCTCGAAACGTGGTGCGAGCTGTTCGTCAGTGACTACGGTTTGAATAATCGGCACCGGATCGGCAAGGCCGGTGGTCTCGATCAGCACGCGGTCGAACGGCGGTAACTGGCCTTTGATGCGCTGGCGATCGAGAGTACGCAACGTGTCCACCAGATCGCCACGCACCGTACAGCAAATGCAGCCGCTTGCCAGCAGCACGGTGTTTTCATTGGGCGTGGCGATCAGCAGATGATCTAACCCGATCTCGCCGAATTCATTGATGATTACCGCAGCACCCGCCATGGCAGGGTCTTGCAACACGCGGTTTAACAGCGTGGTTTTGCCGCTGCCTAGAAAGCCAGTGATAATCGAAACGGGTGTGCGTGTGTTCATGATGTAGAAACGAAAAGGGCGCGTAGCCGAAGCTGCGCGCCCGAATTCAGCGGAATACGATTTACTTCTGCGCTTCCATACTCGCCGCGTATTTGCCCAGCGCAGCCAGACCGTTCATGCGCGCGCGGTGCGCCAACGCGGCTTGCGCGGCAGGCACATGGGCGGCTTGTCCGCGCCACGCTTTTAGCGTCGCCTGTTGCAGCGCGCGACCGTACGAGAAGCTCAGCGGCCACGGGTTATTGCCCAGCTTGTTCATGGCATCCAAATGCGCGGTCGCCACTTCGTCGCTTTGCCCACCGGAGAGGAACGCAATGCCCGCCACCGCAGCCGGCACGGTGCGTTTGAGGATACGCACCGTGCGCTCGGCCACTTCCTGCACGTCGGCTTGCCGCGCACATTTTTTGCCGGAGATCACCATCGACGGCTTCAGCACTGAGCCTTCGAGCGACACGCGATTCACATACAGCGCTTCGAACACGGCGTTGAGCGTCCATTCAGTCACGTGCTCGCAGCGCTCAATGGTGTGATCGCCATCCATCAGCACTTCGGGTTCGACGATGGGCACCAGACCCGCTTCCTGACAAATGGCGGCGTAGCGCGCCAGTGCATGGGCGTTGGCGACAATGCTGGTGTTGCTGGGCAAGTCAGCGCTGATGTCGATGACCGCGCGCCACTTGGCGAATTTCGCGCCGAGTTTGACGTATTCCGCGCAACGCTTGGGCAGGTTGTCGAGGCCTTCCGTGACAGTTTCCCCAGGGCAGAATTGCAGCGGCTTGGCACCCGCATCGACCTTGATGCCGGGCAGCACGCCCTGTTTGTTGAGCAGATCGACGAACGACGTGCCGTCGGCTGATTTTTGCCGCAGCGTTTCGTCGAACAAAATCACGCCGCTGATGTGATCGCCCACGCCCTTGGTGGTGAACAGCAGGTCGCGATACGCGCGGCGATTCTCTTCATTGTTTTCGACGTTAATGCTGGTAAAGCGATTGCCGATGGTGCCGGTGCTTTCATCGGCGGCGAGTAGGCCTTTGCCCGGTGCGACCATGGCTTTGGCGATTGCGTTCAAGTGGTTTGTGGCCATAATTTCCTCAATAAAATCATATACTTATTAATTTTTACCGCTGGCGACTCTCGTGCAGTTTACTACGATTGGCCGCCTCGCTAAATCCGCCATCCTCAGTGCTCAATCCTGATAGCTCAAGCATGACGGTGTTCACCGACCTTCACAATTTTCAGGGTATTGGTGCCACCGGCCTTGCCGTACGGTTCGCCAATGGTGAGCACAATATAGTCGCCGTTTTGTACCGCGCCGCGTTTGAGCAACTCGTCTTCCGCCTGATTCAAGGCGCGTTCAGGATTACGCACGCCTTTGAATTTAATCGGGTAAACGCCTTTGAACAGCGCCACGCGGCGACGTGTTTCCACTACCGACGACAGCGCGTAAATAGGCACCGCGGTCGGCATACGCGACATCAGCAGCGTGGTTTTGCCGCTTTGTGTGAGGGCGGCAATGGCTTTGATGTTAAGGTTGTTAGCCGTAAACACCGTGGCGCGCGCGATGGCTTCTTCCACCGCGCTGGGCGCTGTGCCGCGACGCGAACGGTCGGTGCTGATGAGATCTTCTTTTTCCGCTTCCACGCAAACCCGCGCCATCGCCGCCACGGTTTCGATGGGGTATTTGCCAGCGGCAGTTTCACCCGACAGCATCACCGCATCCGTGCCGTCGAGCACGGCGTTGGCGACATCGGACACTTCCGCGCGCGTGGGAATGGGATTGCTGATCATCGACTCCATCATCTGTGTTGCCGTGATCACCAGTTTGTTTTTCTCACGCGCCATGCGGATCATGCGTTTTTGCAGCGCGGGTACCACAGCGTCGCCCACCTCAACCGCCAAATCGCCGCGCGCCACCATGATGACGTCGGAGGCGTCGATGATTTCGTCGAGTGCCGTGATCGCCTCGGCACGCTCAATTTTCGCCACCAGCAGCGCGCGCCCGCCCGCCTTGTGCATGAGATCGCGCGCCCATTTCATGTCGGCGCCGGAGCGCGGGAACGAAATGCCCAGATAATCCGCTTTGAGTTCGGCGGCAGTCTTGATGTCCTGCTTGTCTTTTTCGGTCAGTGCGGGCGCGCTCAAGCCGCCGCCTTTGCGATTGATGCCTTTGTTGTTGGACAACACGCCGCCCATTTCCACCACGCAATGGATGCGCGGGCCTTTGACCGACGACACCCCCAGCACAATGCGCCCGTCGTCGAGCAGCAGCGTGTCGCCGGTGCGCACGTCTTTTGGCAGGTTGAGGTAATCAAGACCTACGGTGTTCTCATCGCCCAGTTTGCACTCAGCGTCGAGGATAAATTTCGCACCGGCCAGCAAATTGATTTTGCCGTCCTTGAATTTGCCGATGCGGATTTTCGGCCCCTGCAAATCCACCAACACGCCCACGGCGCGACCCGCGCGGCGCGCCAGCATGCGCACCATCTCCACGCGCTTGCGATGCTCGTCTGCTGTGCCGTGCGAGAAATTCATGCGCACCACATCCATGCCGGCAGCGATCATGCCTTCCAGCGTTTTGCGGTCGGTGGAAGCAGGCCCTAGCGTTGCTACGATTTTCGTGCGGCGGGTCATGGGGTGCCTGATGGTGAGAGGAAGGGCCTGTAGTTTGAGTGGGGCATATTGCGGCTGGATGACGTTGACAGCCCGCGCGTTCAGGCGGCTCGGGATTCCAGTATCGCGACCGCCGGCAACTTGCGGCCTTCCAGAAACTCTAGGAACGCGCCGCCACCCGTCGAAATATAGGAAATTTTGTCTGCGATATGGTATTTCGCAATCGCCGCCAGCGTGTCGCCACCGCCGGCAATCGAAAACGCTTTTGAGCCTGCAATCGCCTGCGCGATGGTTTTGGTGCCGCCCGCAAACTGGTCGTATTCAAACACGCCGACCGGGCCGTTCCACACCACCGTGCCGGCCGTGCTGATAATGGTCGCCAGATGCGCCGCCGCCTTGGGGCCGATATCGAGAATCATGTCGTCCGCGCTCACCGCACTGGCATCCACGCGGTTGGCGCGTGCCATGGCGGCGAGTTCGTTGGCGACGATCACATCTTCCGGCAACGGCACGGACGCGCCGCGCGCTTTCATGATGTCGATCACGGCTTGCGCTTCGCCCACCAGATCAGGCTCGGCCAGTGATTTGCCGATGCGCATGCCGGAGGCCAGCATGAAGGTATTGGCGATGCCGCCTCCCACGATCAATTGATCGACTTTCGCTGCCAGCGATTTCAAAATGGTGAGCTTGGTGGAAACTTTCGATCCCGCCACAATCGCCACCAGCGGTCGCGCCGGATTGCCCAAAGCTTTGCCCAGCGCATCCAGTTCAGCGGCCATCAACGGGCCAGCGCAGGCGACCTTGGCGAATTTGGCGATGCCGTGTGTGGTGGCTTCGGCGCGGTGCGCGGTGCCGAACGCGTCGTTGACATAGACATCGCACAACGCCGCCATTTTTTTGGCAAGCGCATCATCGTTCTTTTTCTCGCCGCGATTGACGCGGCAGTTTTCCAGCATCACCACTTCGCCAGCTTTGACATCCACGCCATCGAGCCAATGCGTAATGAGGCGCACCGGCTGGCCCAACAGTTCAGACAGGCGTTTGGCGACAGGCGCGAGTGAATCTTCGGGCTTTAATTCACCTTCGGTCGGGCGACCCAGATGTGAAGTCACCATGACCGCCGCACCGGATTTCAGCGCATGTGTGATGGCCGGCACGGAAGCGCGCACGCGCGTGTCTTCGGTGATGTTGCCCGCATCGTCTTGCGGCACATTCAAATCGGCGCGTATGAAAACGCGCTGGCCAGCGAGCGGTAGATCAACCAAACGTAGAAAACCCAATTTCAAAACCCTTTAGCCACAGAGGACACCGAGAAGCCCAAACCCCAATACCGTCGCGACGGGTTTTCTCTATGACTGCTGTGGCAATGTAGTTAAAATCCAATGTAGTTAAAGTCTTATGGCTTCGCAACGACCCGAATCATCTCGCACACTTTGCTCGAATAGCCCCACTCGTTGTCATACCACGAGACGACTTTGACGAAGGTACTGTCAAGCGCGATGCCGGCTTCGGCGTCGAATACGGAGGTGCAGGTCTCGTCACGGAAATCGGTGGAGACGACTTTTTCTTCGGTGTAGCCGAGGATGCCCTTGAGCGCGCCTTGCGACTGCGCTTTCATTTCAGCGCAGATTTCGGCGTAGGTGGCGGGTTTGTTCAACTCGACAGTTAGGTCAACTACCGACACATCGGAAGTCGGCACGCGAAAGGCCATACCAGTGAGTTTTTTGTTCAATTCAGGAATCACCACGCCCACCGCTTTGGCCGCGCCGGTGGACGACGGAATAATGTTTTCCAGAATGCCGCGACCGCCGCGCCAGTCTTTGTTGGATGGGCCATCGACGGTTTTTTGCGTGGCCGTGGCGGCGTGTACCGTCGTCATCAGACCGCGCTTGATGCCCCATTTGTCGTTGAGCACTTTGGCGACGGGTGCCAGACAATTCGTCGTGCACGACGCGTTGGAAATGATCGTTTGCCCGGCGTAGGTTTTGTCGTTCACGCCAAACACGAACATCGGCGTGTCGTCTTTCGACGGTGCCGACATGATGACTTTTTTCGCGCCCGCTGTGAGGTGCTTCTCACCCGAAGCCTTGTCGAGAAACAGGCCGGTAGCTTCGATCACGATGTCGGCGCCGATTTCGTTCCATTTGAGTTCGGCCGGATCGCGCAATTGCGTGAGGCGGATTTTCTTGCCGTTCACCACAAGGTTATTGCCATCAACCGCGACGTCGCCCTTGAATTTGCCGTGCACGGAATCGTGCTTCAGGGTGTAAGCCAGATAATCCGGCTCCAGCAAATCGTTAATGCCGACGATTTCGATATCCGGGAAATCCTGCGTTGCTGCGCGAAACACCATGCGCCCGATGCGTCCAAATCCGTTGATGCCGACTTTAATTGCCATCAAAAATCTCCAAATTATTCAATAAAATCAAGTAGTTACTGCAATGCGTTCTTGACGGTGGCGGCGATGCTCTCAGCCGTAAAACCAAAATAGGCAAACAACTCGGTGGCGGGGGCCGATTCGCCGTAGCTGTTCATGCCCACCACGGTGCCTTTGATGCCCACGTACTTGCGCCAGAAATCGGCGACGCCCGCTTCGACCGCAATGCGCACCGGGCCGCCGTTGTCAGCGCTGGGTAACACACCAGCGCGATAGGTTGCGTCCTGCCGGTCGAACACGCTGGTCGAGGGCATCGACACTACGCGCACGGGGATATTTTCCGCCGCGAGCAGTTTTTGCGCCGCCATCGCCAACGCGACTTCCGAGCCGGTGGCAATAATAATCGCCTTCGGGTTGGCGGCGTCGGACAACACATAGCCGCCGCGCGCGACATGGGCCAACTGCTGCGCGCTGCGCTTCTGGAACGGCAGGTTTTGCCGCGAGAACAACAGGCTGGTGGGCCCGTCGCGGCGCTCGATGGCCGCTTGCCAGGCCACGGCGGATTCCACCGTATCGCACGGCCGCCACACATCCATATTCGGCAACAAGCGTAGCGTCGCGGCATGCTCCACCGGCTGATGCGTGGGGCCGTCTTCGCCCAGACCGATGGAATCGTGCGTATACACAAACACCACGCGCTGCTTCATCAGCGCGGCCATGCGCAAGGCGTTGCGTGCGTAATCCGCAAAAGTCAGAAAGGTCGCCACATACGGGATAAACCCGCCATACAGCGCCATACCGTTGGCGATGGCCGACATGCCGAATTCGCGCACGCCGAAGTAGACGTAATTGCCGCCGCCCGTAGCCCCCACCGCCTTGGAGCCCGACCACCACGTGAGGTTAGAGCCGGCCAGATCGGCCGAGCCGCCCACGAGTTCCGGCAATACCGGTGCCAGCGCTTCGATGGCGTTTTGCGAGGCCTTGCGCGTGGCGATGGTTTCCGCTTTTTCATTGACTTGCTGCAACACCTTGGCGGCGTGATCTTTCCACGCCGCAGGCAGCTCGCCTGACAAGCGGCGCTTGAGTTGCGCGGCCAAATCGGGATGTTGTTTGGCGTAGGCGGCGAATGTTTCATGCCAAGCAGATTCCGCTTGAGCGCCGCGCGCGCGCGCATCCCAGCCGGCATATACGGCGGCGGGAATCTCAAAGGGTGCATGGCTCCAGCCAATCGCCGCTCGCGTGGCGGCAATTTCTTCCGCCCCCAAAGGCGCGCCGTGCGCGCCGCCCGTGTTGGCTTTTTTCGGCGCGCCTTTGCCGATGACGGTTTTGCAGCAAATCAGTGTGGGTTTGTCGCTCGCCGACTGCGCTTCATTGATTGCGGCATCCACCGCAGCCACGTTATGCCCATCGACGTTACGTATCACACGCCAGCCGTAGGCCTCAAAGCGCTGCGGTGTGTTATCAGTAAACCATTGATTTAATTTGGCTTTTTCGGAGTCAATGGAAATGCCGTTATCGTCGTACAGCGCAATCAGCTTGTTCAGCCCCAGCGTGCCCGCGAGCGAGCACACCTCGTGCGACACGCCTTCCATCAGGCAGCCGTCACCCAGAAACACATAGGTGCGGTGATCGATCACCGCATGGCCGTCGCGGTTAAATTCCGCCGCCAGCAGGCGCTCGGCCAACGCCATGCCCACCGCATTGGCCAAGCCTTGGCCCAGCGGGCCGGTGGTGGTTTCCACGCCCGGCGTCAGGCCGTGCTCCGGGTGGCCCGGCGTTTTGGAATGCAATTGGCGGAATTTTTTCAGCTCCGCCATCGGCAAATCGTAGCCCGACAGATGCAGCAGCGCATACAGCAGCATTGAGCCGTGGCCGTTCGAGAGCACAAAGCGATCACGATTAGCCCAGCCCGGGTTGGCTGGGTTATGACGTAAGTGATTGATCCATAAGGCTTGTGCGATCTCCGCCATGCCCATCGGCATGCCCGGATGGCCGGAATTGGCCTGCTGTACGGCGTCCATCGCAAGCGCGCGGATCGCGTTGGCCAAATCGTTAGGGGATGTCATCGCGGCTGATTTACCAAGCTACAAGATACGAAGGGGCGACAGAGGGAAGCGCGATTATAGCGCTGCGGGCGGGTGCGGGCGACTGCTCCGTTGCGCTGCGCTGCGTTGCGGTGAGGATCGCCGCAGTGGAATGCTGCTACTCCTCCCGCCGCGCTAGCTTAACCCCCAGTTGCTTCAGCTTGCGATAGAGGTGTGTGCGCTCCAAGCCGACGATTTCCGCCACGCGGCTGATGTTGCCGCCTTCTTTGCCGAGGTGGTATTCGAAGTAGGCGCGCTCAAACGCATCACGCGCCTCGCGCAGTGGCTGGTCGAACGCCAGCACTTGTTGCGCCGGTTCAGCGACGGGTTCGGGCAGGGCGCGCGCCACATCGTCGGCGCTGATTTCGTCGGTGTGTGCGGTTTGCGCCAGCGTGCGCACCACGCTTTCGAGCTGGGTGACGTTGCCCGGCCAATCAAAGTTACGCAGCAGGTTCAGCGCGGCGGTGGAAAACTGGCGCGCGGGAATTTCCTTGGCCTCGATCATGCGCGTCAAAATCAACCCGGCGACTTCGGGGATGTCTTCGCGGTGCTGGCGCAGGCTGGGCACGGTGATAGTCATCGCCGACAGCAACTCGTAAAGCTTGGCGTCAAACTCACCGCCGGCGGCCACGCCCGCCAGCGGACGCGAGGCACCGCACACCACGCGCGTGTTGTAGCGCGCTACTTTGGTGAGCAGCAGCAGCATGCCTTTTTGCTCTGTGCGGGAAAGGCCAGCAACATCGTGCACGAACAGCGTGCCGTCGCGCGCCTGATTCAAAATTTCAATCGGCTGATCGGCGAGTTGTGCGTTGGTTTCCGGCGTGATCCACGGCGTGTTGCGCGTGTGCAGCATGCGTGCGCAGACTTCAACGCCGCAACCCGGCTCACCCACCAACACTACCGGCGTGCGCATGGCAGCAATGCGCTCCAGCCGCTGTTTTAAATCGGTAATCAGCGGCGAGCGGCCCAGTGCTGCGAGTGACGCGCCGGGTTGAGGTTGCGCAGCACCATGCTTTAACGCGCGGCCCACGGTCGCCAGCAGTTTTTGCAACGCGATGGGTTTTTCCAGGAAGTCGTAGGCGCCGATGCGGGTGGCCTCAACCGCAGTGTCAATGGTGCCGTGGCCGGACATCATCACCACCGGCATGGTCAGCAAGCCGCTGCTGGCCCATTCTTTGAGCAAGGTGATGCCGTCGGTGTCGGGCATCCAGATATCGAGCAATACCAGATCTGGGCGCGCCTCTTGCCGCCGCGCGCGCGCCTCGGTGGCGTTTTGCGCGAGGTCGATCTTGTAGCCTTCGTCGGAGAGAATTTCCGACAACAGCTCACGGATTCCGATTTCGTCGTCTACAACCAGTATGTGTTGCATGACCGGCCACCTTCTGTGGTTTTATTGTGTGGGCACAAGTATAAAATTAAATTAAATAAAATCAATTAGTTACGTTATTTTTATGCGTGGAGGCCCTGTGTGTTCTCAAGCCGCCGTGCGTTGGCGCACAGAGCGCAGCGCGGACGCCGGCACCGGCAGTGTGATCAGCACGCGCGCGCCGTGCGGCTCGACATTGCTGATGGCCACCTGGCCGCCGTGCTCTTCGATAATTTTTTTGACGATCACCAAACCAAGGCCCGTGCCCTTTTTCTTGGTGGTGACATACGGCTCAAAGGCGCGCCGCATCAAGTGTTCAGGAAAGCCGCTGCCGTTGTCGGTGACGCTAAAGCGGATTGACCCGTCGCCCGTTGCGCTGGTGACGGTGATGCGCGGTTCGGGGGTGTCACTTGCGGTACCCAAGGCATCCTGCGCGTTTTGCAGCAGGTTGTGGATGACCTGCCGCAGTTGCGCGGCGTCGCCCACAATCAGCGGCAACGCGTGTGCTAGGTCGAGCCTGATGCTGGAACCCAGCGATGATTCATAAAGCGTGAGCACTTCATGCACCAGTGAATTCAGATCGAGTTCGCGCATCGAGGGATCGGGCGCGCGCGCATACTGGCTAAACGCATCCACCATGCGTTTTAACGCCGCCACCTGATTGACGATGGTCTGCGTTGACCGGCCCAGCATGCTGGCATCGTTTTCATCTAACTTGGACGCGAGCTTCATCTGTAGGCGTTCGGCGGATAATTGAATGGGCGTCAGCGGGTTTTTGATTTCATGCGCGAGGCGCCGCGCGACTTCGGCCCATGCCGCATCGCGTTGCGCCTGCAACACGTCGGTCACGTCGTCGAACACCACCACGCAGCCCGCATTGGCAGCAGCGTTACCGATACCACCAATACCTTGGGGCAAGGGTTTGCCGCGCAGCAGTAGTTGTTGTTCACCGGTAGGTAGCGTGCGCACGACCTGCCGTTCCCATTCTTCACCCGCCGCTTCGGCAAAGCCCGCCTGAATTTCCAGACTCAGCACGCGCAGGGTTTCATCGATGCTGCCCCACTGTGCAGCCTTAAGATTGAGCAGGGCGTTGCTTTGCAGCCCAAGGATTGCCGTGGCGCTGGGGTTGGCGCTTTGCAGCGTGAGTGTGTCGTCGAACACCAGCACGCCGGCTGACAAGTGAGCCAGAATGCTTTCCAGAAACACCTTGGATTTGTTGACAGCGGCCTGGTTGCGCTCAGCCTCGCTGCGCGCGTCTTCGAGCTGGTGCGTCATGCTGTTGAAGGATTGTGTCAATTGGCCGAGCTCATCGCGGCTGGCCACCGCCGCGCGGCGGCTGAAATCACCCTGCGCCACGGCACGCGTGCCTTCGACCAAGGCATTCAGCGGTGCAGAGAGTTCCTCTGACAAATAAATGGCTGCCGCCAGCGCCGCTAGCAGCGCGAGCAGCAGCGTTAGCGTCAGCGTAAGACCATAGAGCCGCTTCAAGCCGAGCCGCCCGACCACCAGTTCCTGATATTCGCGGTAACCCGACTGCACCGTCTCGGCGTTTTGCGCCAAGCGCTGCGGCACGATGTAAATGAGCTGCAGGGCGCGCCCCTCGTCCGCCAGCGACAGCAGATTGACCGGCGTGACCACGCGCAGCAACAGGCCACGATCCGGTGTGGCATCGGCCACGGCGTACGTTTGCTGCGTGCGCAGCAGGCGCAGGGCTTCGGCTGGCGGTGCCTCCGGCACCACGCTGGCGCTCGTGCCGCCAGCGGTGGCAATCACTTTACCGCGCACGGTGTAAAGCGTGGCCTCGTGCGCACCGGCCTGCTCGCGCAGGGTGTTGAGCACTAAGGCATGCTCGGCCGCCGGGCGCGTGGTCAGTTGCAAGGCCATCGCGGTGGCCTTGCCTTTGAGGTCTTTCAACAGGTTGTCGAGCACATCCTGACTGAGCTTCAATCCGCCTTCCAGCGCCTTGTCCACTTTGACATCGAACCAAGATTCAATGCTGCGGCCCAAATACTGCATCGACATGCCGTACAGCAATACGCCGGGCACGATGGCCATCATCGACAGCAGCAGCACCAGCCGCAGTGTGAGCTTGGCACCGAACATGCCGGCCTTCAGACGTCGCCGCAGCATCATTAACTGGCGTATCACCAGCGCGGCGAGCAAGGCGGCGATAGCGCCGTTAACGATCAAAAGCGCTTGATAATGTTCGGCCAGCAGCGCGGTGCTGGCGCTGGCGGTGGCGAGCAGAAACAATCCCACCGCGCCTAAGCCCACCAGCAGCACGATGGCGTAGCGCCGTCGCTTGGAGGGTGGGGCGGCACCCAGCGGGGCGGAGGCGGCTTGCATCATGGCGTCACCGTCCAGCGATACCAGTCGGAGCTCACGTTCCAGTCGCGCCCGGTGTGCAACTGAAACGGCTTGGGCAACTGCGTGGTATCGAAGCGCAGCCGCAGCATGGCGGCGTAGGCGGTGTCTTTGCGCAGCGCACCGGGTTCGATGTCCTGGCGGCGGCGCACACGGCTCATGTAATTTAGCGCTTCCGCCAAACTGGAAAAATTCTGGTAGAGCGGCCCGACGCCAACACGATACTGGCGCGTGAGCGTGTTGTAGGTCAGGCGCTGCTGTTGGCTGAGGACCGCGAGCTTTTCGTTGGTCCAATACCAGCGCGCGCGGATGAGCTCGAACTCCAGTACAAAGTAGAGCGGCACGCCCTTGTGTAACGCATCATCGAGCGCCGGGGTGAGCTTAATGTCGATCTCGGCTTCGAGCACGTAGCCCTCTTCGGCGGCGCTGACTGAAGCTTTGCGTACCTCAATACCGTCGGCGTGAACCACCCCGGCGCACAGGCATACCACTGCAACGCACACGGCCCATAGCCGCAGCACCGGCAGCCATGCCAGGTTAAGTTTTTTGCAGCAGCGCGTAGTAAAACCCATCGTGAACGGCATCCGGCAGTATCTGACCCGCTTGTGCGGCAGCAATTTCATCGGCGGGAGAGGTCAGCAACGGCAGCGGCAGCGGCAACCATTGGGCGTCGGCGTGACGTCCGATAAAGCGCTCGACTTGCCATTGATTTTCTTCCCTGAACACAGAACACGTCACATACAGGAATTTACCACCAGCGGCAAGCAGCCGCCACAGCGCGTCGGCAATCGCCGCCTGGCGCGCGGCGAACGGTGCGATGTCGGATTCGCGCCGCGACCATTTGATATCGGGATGGCGCCGCGTGACACCCGATGCGGAGCACGGCACGTCGGCGAGAATGCGGTCAAACGGCATGCCGTCCCACCACGATGCCGGATCGGCGGCGTCACCGGTCAGCACATTCGCGGTCAAACCGAGACGCCGCAGGTTGGCCTGAACGCGCGTGATGCGCGATGCGTCATTATCCAGCGCAGTGAGCGTGATATCCGCGAGCTCAAGCAGATGCGCCGTCTTGCCGCCGGGCGCGGCGCAGGCGTCTAGCACCCGCATGCCCGCGTGGACGTCGAGCAGGTGCGCAGCGCGCTGCGCGGAGGCGTCCTGCACGGACACTTGGCCTTCATCAAAACCCGGCAGTTGCTGCACGGGCATGGGTTTTCCCAGTACGACGGCGTCGTGTTCGAGCGCGGTGGCGGGTATGCCTTCAGCCGCGAGACGCGCGAGATACGCTGCGCGCGTGGTGCGTCGCACGTTGACCCGCAGCGTGAGCGGCGCATGTTCGTTGGCCGCCCGTAGAAAGTCATCGAATTGTTGTGTATCGAGGTGCGCATGCTGCGTGCGGATTTTTTGAATCCACCAGGGCGGAAACGAATAGCGGCCTTCGTCGCCGGCAAGGCTTGCTGCCTGCAATTCCGCCTTGCGCCGCAAGTAGCTGCGCAGTACGGCGTTGACCAAGCCTTTGGCTGCCGGCGCGCGCAGCGCAATGCACGCCTGCACGGCCTGATCCACCACCGCGTACGGGGCGGCGTGGGTGTGTTGCAATTGATACAGGCCGATGCGCAGCAATTGGCGCAATGATTCGTCGCGCAAGGGCTTTGACAACAGCGGCGCGAGCATGGCGTCTAGTGCGCCGCGATGCCGCAGCACCCCGTAGCAAAGGTCTTGTACTAGCGCGCGCAGTTGCGGTTGCCCGGCGGGCAATTGCCGCCAAGCGGCGGCCAGTTCGGTGTCGAGATTGCGACCGGTTTGCACGCGTTCCAGCACACCGACGGCGAGGCGTTGAGCGTCGTGCATTAGTCCGACGGCTTGGTGAAGCCTGCGCCGCGTGCGAGCGGGAACCCCTTGAGGAATACGCCGGTTGCCAGACGTTTGCCGCCCGCGCGTTGCAACTCCAGCACTTTCAGTGCGCCTAGGCCGCAGGCGATGATAAGTTCACCTGGCGCGCTGCGGCATACCGTGCCGGGTTCGCCCGGTAAATGGTCCACGCTTTCAGCGCGCCAAAGTTTGATGCGCTCGGCCCCCAGTGCGGTAACGGCACCGGGGAATGGGTTATAGGCGCGCACCTGACGCGCGATTTCGCTGGCCGAGGCATCCCAGTGGATGACCGCCTCGTCTTTGAGGATTTTGGCGGCGTAGCAGGCTTGCGCGGCCTCTTGTGGCGCGGCGGGCGGCAGCACGCGCAGCACGTCGGCGATGAGTTCACCGCCCAGCGCTGCCAGCCGGTCGTGCAACTCACCGGCGGTTTCAGCTTCGCCGATGGGGATAGCGCGCTTAGCCAGCATGGCCCCGGTATCCAAGCCTTCGTCCATTTGCATAATCGTAATGCCGGTTTCAGTGTCACCCGCCAGAATGGCACGCTGGATGGGCGCGGCACCGCGCCAGCGCGGCAGCAAAGAGGCGTGAATATTCAGGCAGCCCAGACGCGGAATCGCCAAAAGGGCCTTGGGCAAAATGAGCCCATAGGCCGCGACGATCATCGCGTCGGCAGCGGCTGCTGCGATCAGATTGCGCGCGGTGTCCGTTTTTAATGTGAGCGGTTGCTCAACGGTAAGCTGTTGATTTTGAGCAAGTTTTTTTACGTCAGAGGCGGCGGGTTTGAGGCCGCGTCCGGCGGGACGGTCGGGCTGCGTAAGCACTAACGCAATATCGTGTCCGGCGGCAATCAACGCTTGCAGCGCGACGGCGGCGAAAGTGGGTGTGCCTGCGAAAATCAGCCGCATGGCACTAGGGTGACACCAGGCAAGGTGCGCCTTATCATTAAAAACTCTTTAAAAACAATTAGTTATGTAATTTACGCCGACAGGGCGTAAGTGCTGGCTGTTATTTGCCGTCGCGCTGGCGCTTTTTCAGCTTGGCGATGATGCGCTGCTGCTTGAGCCGCGACAGCCTTTCGACGAAAACCTTGCCTTCTAGGTGATCCATTTCGTGCTGGATGCACACGGCCTCGAGCCCGTCGGCAGTATGCTCGAAGGCCGCGCCGTCGGCGTCCAGCGCGCGGATGCGAACATGCTGGGCGCGTTGGGTCTTTTCGTAAATGTTCGGCACCGATAGGCAACCTTCGTCGCAATCGGCGACGCCGCTGGCCTCAAGGATTTCAGGGTTGATCAAGACGCGCAAACGGTCGCGCGCGGCAGCGGTGTCATAGACGATGATGCGCTGGTGCACATCGACCTGTGTTGCGGCAAGACCAACACCCGGTGCCGCATACATGGTTTCAGCCATGTCTTTGATTAAATTACGAATTTCGTCAGTTACCTGCTGCACAGGCTGGGCAACGGTGTGCAGACGCGGATCGGGGTACAGCAGAATGGAGAGTTTGGGCACAAAAAGTCTTGCTAATATAAGTAACTAGATGCAGAATTTAATCCAAAGTATCATGTTGCGCCAGTACAACACATGTGCAACAAGCTGTGGTTGCGTGTGCGGCCAAGCGCATGACCCAAATTAGGCTTTGCCGGGCGGTAACAGTCGGCTGAGGCGGTCTTCGGAGAACTACCCGCGAACCATCCGCAGGCTGTCGTCAATTCCATAGAGGTGTCACTATGTTCATGAAGAACCGCATTATATCGCTGCTGCTGCCCTTTGCCGCCGCCGCGTCATTGATGTTCGCCGGCAGCGCTGCGGCGCAGGCACTGAAAGATCTCAAGCCTGATGCGCCCGACCGCTATACCGTGGAGCGCGGCGACACGCTGTGGGGCATTTCCGGGCGCTATCTCGACAAGCCGTGGAACTGGCCGCAGTTGTGGGATTTGAATCGTCAACAAATTCGCAATCCGCACCGTATTTTTCCGGGCGATGTGTTGGTTCTGGACCGCGCCACTGGCCGCCTGCGGGTGGAAACGGTGGCCATGGTGCCACGCGTGCGCACCGAAGACATCAAAGACGTCGTGCCGACCATACCACCGTCGGCCATTGAGGCTTTCATTTCGCGACCGATGGTCCTCGCCGAAAATGAGCTCGACAGCGCACCGAAAATCATCGCGACCGAAGAGTCGCGTGTGGTGGTAGGTGCGGGCAATATCGCCTATGTCAAAGGGCTGCAGAAAGATCGGGGCGACAACTGGCACATTTATCGCCGTGGCGACAAACTGATTGATCCCGACACGGGTGCCACATTGGGCTATCTCGGACTGTACTTGGGCGAGGCGCGCGTGCGCCAATTCGGCGAGATCAGCCGTGTCGAAATTCTCAAATCGACGCAAGAAATCTACACCGGCGACAGCTTGGTGGCGATTGTCAAGGAAGTGCCCGTGTTTGCCTATGTGCCTCGCGCGCCCGCAAGTCAAGTCAAAGGCCGTGTCATGTCGCTGAACGACAATCTGTACGAGACGGGCCGCTATTCCGTGGTGTCGCTGTCTAAAGGCTCTAAAGATGGTCTCGAAGCCGGGCATGTCCTCGCGCTCTATCGCAGTCCGGCCAACTCGCGCTACGCATTGCGCACGAGTGCCATGTTAGGCCGCACCGGACCCACCGGTAGCGACGGCCGGCGGACTTATTATGAAGAGCAACTCAATGTGCGCGATAGCCCGGTTTTCAGTACGCAAAAGCCCATTACCGAAGCGGATATTGCCAACCTTCCGGAGGAGCGCTACGGCCTCGTGATGATATTCCGCGCGTTTGAGCGTGCGTCATTCGGTTTGGTGATGCAGTCGAAATTGCCGGTGGCCATAGACGATGTCGTCACAACGCCTTGATTTTTCTAGGCATTTTGCCGGCTTGGCGTCCTGCGTCCGGTCGGTGCGGGGTATCCCATGCCGCTTGCCCCTGATTTATCGGCTTGGCTGCGCCTGTCACTGACGGCGGGCTTGGGCGGCGAAGCGTTTCGCAAACTGCTGTTGGCCTTTGGCGGCCCGGAACAAGTGCTGGGAGCCAGTCGCACGGCGCTCACCGCAGTGGTTAGCGGGAAAATCGCCGATGCCCTACTCGACGGCACGCTACACGGCGAGTTATCCACCGTCGAAACTTGGCTGGCCGACAGCAACAACCATGTCGTCACTTTGGCGGATGCGCAATACCCGCAGGCGCTACTGCAAACGCCCGATCCCCCACCCCTCATTTACGCCAAAGGCCGGCTTGAACTGCTGAATCACCCAGCAATAGCCGTGGTCGGCAGCCGCAACGCCACCGCGCAGGGCAAACTCACGGCAGAGGCCTTTGCCACCGCCTTGAGTAACGCGGGGCTATGCGTCGTCAGCGGCATGGCGCTGGGCATTGACGCTGCCGCACATCGCGGCGGGCTGGCCGGGTTGTCTTCGACCATTGCCATCGTCGGCACCGGGCTCGACAAGGTCTATCCCGCACGCAATCGTGATCTCGCGCATGCCATTGCCGACAAGGGCCTTATTATTTCTGAATTCGCGTTGGGCACGCCGCCGCTGGCGGCCAACTTTCCGCGTCGCAACCGGCTGATTAGCGGCATGACGCGCGGCTGTTTGGTGGTCGAAGCCGCGCTGTCGAGCGGTTCACTGATTACCGCGCGCCTGAGCAACGAGTTGGGCAAAGACGTTTTCGCCATACCCGGCTCGATTCACTCCACCCTGTCTAAGGGCTGCCACGTGCTGATTAAACAGGGTGCCAAGCTGGTGGACGACGCGGCGGACATCCTGAGCGAGCTGCGCCTGCCGGTACCCGCTGGCGGGGCAACCAAGGCCGTTAGCAGCAGCAACCCGCTGCTGGCGCATATGGCGTTCGACCCCTGCGATATCGACACCCTCGCGGGCCGCGCCGGCCTGCCGGTGCATGAAGTCAGCGCCAGTTTGACCGAGTTAGAGCTGGAAGGGGCCGTCGCCGGCCTGCCGGGCGGTCTGTGGCAAAGGATTCAATAACTAATTGTTTTTATTGAGTTTTTTTACATGCCGGGCAAGCGGAATGCGCCTGACTGTGACAGGGTTGCTTGCGTTAGCGCCCGCTTTGTTCTTATTATCTGCGCCTCTTTTTACACCGCACCGTGCGGTGACCTTCCGCGAATTTTCGCGGCTTACAGTATGGGCGCCCCCAAAAAACCATGTCAAAACAACTAATTATCGCTGAGAAGCCCTCAGTTGCCGGCGATATTGCGCGCGTGCTGGGTGGCTTTAAGCGCCATGATGATTACTTTGAAAGTGACGATTTTGTGTTGTCCTCGGCCGTCGGCCACTTGGTGCAAATTGCCGTGCCGGACGAATTCGAGGTCAAACGCGGCAAATGGTCGTTTGCCAACCTGCCGGTGATTCCGCCGCATTTTGATCTGCTGCCGATCGAGAAATCCGAACCGCGCCTGAAGCTGCTGACCAAATTATTAAAGCGCAAAGATGTCACCGGCGTCATCAACGCCTGCGACGCCGGGCGCGAAGGCGAGCTGATTTTCCGCTACATCGCCAGCCACGCCGGTAGCAAAAAACCGGTCAAGCGGCTGTGGTTGCAATCCATGACCGCCGGCTCAATCAAGGAAGGCTTCAAGCACCTGCGCACTGACGAAGAAATGCGTCCGCTGGCCGATGCCGCGATTTGCCGGTCGGAATCCGACTGGCTGGTGGGTATCAATGGCACGCGCGCGATGACCGCGTTTAACTCAAAGAGCGGCGGCTTTCACAAAACGCCCGTGGGCCGCGTGCAAACGCCGACGCTGGCGATCTTGGTTGAGCGCGAAGAGAAAATCAAACGCTTCGTGCCGAAAGATTATTGGGAAGTACACGGCACATTTGGCGTTACCGAAGGCCAATACGCAGGCCGCTGGATCGACGAGAAATTCGCCAAGGCAAAGAAAGACCCGAAGGACGACGCCAAAGCAGGCGAGCCCGAAGCTGACCTGCGTGCCGAGCGCCTCTGGGACGCCAAACGCGCCGAGGCGATCAAGGTCAAATGTGAAGGCAAGCCCGGCGAGATTGAAGAAGAAAGCAAACCCACCACGCAAGCTTCGCCGTTGTTGTTTGATTTGACGAGCTTGCAGCGCGCTGCCAACGGACGGTTTGGATTCAGTGCACGCACCACGCTGTCCATTGCGCAGTCGCTGTACGAAAAACACAAAGTACTAACCTACCCGCGGACGGATGCTCGCGCACTGCCGGAAGATTATCTGGATACGGTAAAAACCACGCTCGAAGAAATGTCGGGCACGCCGTACGCACCCTTGGCGAAAAAGATTTTAAAGCAAGGTTGGGTCAAGCCCAACAAGCGCATTTTTAATAACGCAAAAATTTCAGACCACTTTGCGATTATCCCGACCCCGCAGGCACCCAAGGCGCTCAACGAAGTTGAGCAAAAATTGTACGACTTGGTGGTGCGCCAGTTCCTCGCGGTGTTTTATCCGAGCGCGGAATATTTGGTGACCACGCGCATCACGCGCGTCGAAAAAGAGGCCTTCAAAAGCGAAGGCAAAGTGCTGGTCAACGCCGGCTGGCTGGAAGTGCACGGCAAAGCCGCTGCGGAAGACGGCGACTCGCCCAATCTGGTGGCGGTGAAAAAAGGCGAGAAGGCCAAAACCGAAGACATCACCGTGCTCGCCACGCAAACCAAGCCGCCCGCGCGCTTTAACGAAGCCACGCTGCTTTCGGCAATGGAAGGTGCGGGCAAACTGGTGGAAGACGAAGAACTGCGCGACGCCATGAAAGAACGCGGCCTCGGCACGCCAGCCACGCGCGCGGTCATTATCGAAAAGCTGCTTGCTGAAGAATACGTCATCCGCAATGGGCGCGAACTACAAGCCATGCCTAAAGCGTTTTCACTGATCACGCTGTTGCGCGGGTTGGAAATTCCTGAGTTGGCATCGCCCGAAATGACCGGCGAGTGGGAATTCAAGTTAAAGGAAATGGAGCAAGGCAAGTTAAAGCGCGATACCTTCATGAAGGAAATCGCCAAAATGACTCGCCACATCGTCGAGCGCGCCAAGGCGCACGAAAGTGAAACCGTGCCCGGCGATTACGCCACGTTGCAGGGCAAGTGCCCGTCGTGTGGTGGCACCGTGAAAGAAAATTACAAAAAATTCCAGTGCGACAAATGTGAGTTTTCGCTGTGGCGCATCCTCGCCGGGCGGCAGTTTGAACCGGCGGAAATCGACGAACTTTTTGTCAAAAAGAGCATCGGCCCGCTACAGGGTTTCCGCAGCCGCTTGGGGCGCCCGTTCGCCGCCGTCATCAAGCTCACCGATGAGTTCAAGTTTGAATTTGATTTCGGCCAAGGCGGCGGCGAAAACGCCGAGCCCGTCGATTTCAGTGGAAAAGAACCCATGGGCACGTGCCCCAAGTGCGGCAGTCAGGTCTACGACCATGGCATGGCTTATGTGTGCGAAAAATCCGCTGCACAGCCGCGCACCTGCGATTTCCGCACCGGCAAAATCATTCTTCAGCGCAATATAGAGCCGGAGCAGGTGGTAAAGCTTTTGAAAGAAGGCAAGACGGATTTGCTGCATAAATTTATCAGCAAGAAGGGGCGTCCTTTCTCAGCGTTTTTGGCGCGCGGGGCGGAGGGCAAGGTGTCGTTTGAGTTTGCGCCGCGTGAGGCTAAGGCGGGGGGCAAGACAGCGACAGCGGCGAAAGCGAAAAAGCCCGCGCCAGCCGCCAAGAAAGCGCCCAGGGCGCGCAAGGCAGCCTGACGCCGACGTTGCGTCGGTAACGACAATTTCATAGGATAGCGCTAGGATTAGCGTTGCTCCGTCGTTGCTGAATGTTGAAACCATCGCGAAGGGTTTTGGGCGCGCGCGTCTGGAACCCAGCAGCCTCGTCAATGCAGAAACCCACTGGTATTAAGCTCATGGCAATGGCAAAGTTGAATACAAAATCAAGCGCTTACGCTAAGCATTTCTCATGTTGATGATCAACAACGACGTAGTCGCCCAAATCCTCAACATGCGCGAGTGCATCGAGGTGCAGGAAGCGGCTTTCCGTGGGCTGCTCAAGGGCGAGGCGATTTTTCGTCCGCGCATTGACACCTATGTGCCGTGCGAGCGCGAAGACGGCTATTACCGCTTTGGCACGGTCGAGGGGGCCAGCGGCGGCTATTACGCGGTGCGCCTCAAGTCAGACATTGTGCACTGGCCGGTAGGCGCAGATGGCTCCGTGTCGGAGAACAAATATTGCGTGCAGCCGGGCACATTTTGTGGGCTGGTGATTCTGTATAGTTCGCGCAACGGCGAGCCGCTGGCGATCATGAACGACGGCAACATGCAGCATATGCGCGTTGGGGGTGCTGCGGGCATCGGCACGCGGCTGTTGGCGCGCGAGGACGCAAGCACCGTGGGTATGATCGGTTCCGGTGGTATGGCGCGCACGTTTCTCGAAGCCTACGCCGTAGTGTGCAAGCTGAAGAAGGTCAAGGTGTTCAGCCGCAACCCGGACAATCGCAACCGATACGCGGCCGAAATGTCGAAGGCGCTCGACCTTGAAGTCGTACCGGTCGATACGGTACGCGAGGCGGTGCGCGGCGTGGATATTCTGTCCACTTGCACAGACAGCATCACACCCACCGTCGACGCCTCGTGGCTCGAACCCGGCATGCACGTGGTCAACCTTGGCCCGCATGAAATTTCAGCCGAGGTAGCTGCGCGTTTTGAGGTGAAAGTGCAGCAGGGCAAAGAAGGTTTGCCGCTGCCGGAAAGCGATATGTTCCGCAAAGGCATAGGCGGCAGTTTGGGCGCGTATGTCATGGGCACGGAGGCGCAGCAAAAACGCCTGCCGCGCGCCACCAAAAACCTCAAGCTCGGCCAGTGGCCGGTGTATACGGATGTGATTTCCGGCAAAGCGCCGGGCCGCACCAGCCCCGACCAAATTACCCACTACCGCACGATTGGCAATTGGGGCGTGCAGTTTTCATCCGTGGGCGGGCTGGTGTATCAAAAAGCCAAGGCCGCCAAGCTCGGCCATGAACTGCCGACCGAGTGGTTTTTGCAGGATATACGCAATTAATCCGTCGCCTTAACGCCCGCGGCCTTCACGGCTTTACCCCAGCGCTGGTACTCGGCCAGCATGAACTTGCCGAAATCATCCGGCGCCATCGGCGACGGATCGTAGCCACGGTCACTCAATTGTTTGGCGGCATCGCTGCCGGTGAGTATCTTGGTGAACACGGTATTCAGGTGCGTGATGATGGCGGGCGGGGTGCGCGCGGGCGCCATCAAACCGTACCAGCCACTGATGGCAAAACCCTTGAAGCCAGACTCATCAAGTGTTGGCAGTTCGGGCAGTTCACGCGTGCGTTTGCCGGTGGTGACGGCCAGCGCGCGGATTTTGCCAGCGCGGATTTGCGGGATCGCCGCGCCGGGGCCGGAGAATAACGTTTGCACCTCGCCGGCAAGCGCGGCCGTCATCGCCGGGCCGCTGCCGCGATACGGGATGTGGGTGATTTTGATTTTCGCGGTTTGGTAAAACACTTCCTGCGCCAGATGCGAAGTCACATTGCCGGAGCCGAAGTTAAAGCTGTTGGGTTTGGCTTGCGCGAGCTTGATGAAATCCGCCAGCGTTTTGGCTTGCACGCTGGGGTGCACGGAAACAATATACGGCTGCTCGATCAGTTGCGTGATCGGCGCAAAATCGCGCGCCACATCAAACGGCACCTGATCGTACATCCACGGTGCCACCGCCGTTGCGCCGATTTCGGCCACGATGAGGGTGTAGCCGTCCGGGTTGGCCTTCGCGCCGATGGCGGTGCCGCTGGTGCCTTGCGCACCGCCGCGATTGTCGATTAAGAGTTGCTGGCCCAACGCATGGGTCACGGCCGGTTGCAAAATGCGCGACACCAGATCGGTGCCGCCGCCGGGGGGAAACGGCACAATCAGGCGGATCGGTTTGTTCGGGTAGTTGCCAGTGGCGGCGGCAGCGGACGTGGCAGCACCGGCTAACGGCGAAATCAGCCCCGACAACAGCAGGCTCGACGCTGCAATCCGCGTCGCTCCAGCGAATAAATGGCGTTTCATTAAATGCTCCAACGTGAGTGTGGCGCGACGTTACCACGGCTTTCGTTCTTGAAAAAGGGCTGTTGATAGGTGAGTGTCAGATGGGTTGTTAATAAATAACATAACAAAATCATGTGGTTATATATTTACGCCATTTTGTAATGTCAAGTTGTCAAAATAATTTTGCCATGTTATCCTTGCGTCCATGGAATCAATACCGTCAACCCCACCTAACTGCGCTGAACGCTTGGTTCAACTGTTCGGTAGCCAAGCCGAGGTCGCGCGCCGCTTTAGCCTGGACCGCGCGGTGGTCAACAACTGGGTGAAATCCGGTTATGTGCCCGCGCGTTGGGCGATGGAAGTTGAACAGGTCACTGGCGGCGACATCACCGCCACTGACATTTTGAACGACGCAACTGCACGCAAACCGATCCGACTGAAATCGCGTCCGGACGGCGAAAATCTTTACATATCTTCCTCTGGGAGCGACACCATGAGCAACGAATACGCACCTTCCAAACGCATCAGTTCTTTTCACCCGCCGCAGCGCACGTTGCTCGGCCCCGGCCCGACGGAAATTCACCCGCGCGTGCTCACCACCATGAGCCAGCCCGCCATCGGCTATCTCGACCCGGTGTTTGTGGACATGATGGAAGAGCTGAAAGCGCTGCTGCGTTACACCTATCAAACCAAAAATCCGCTGACGTTTCCGATTTCCGGCCCCGGCTCGGTGGGCATGGAGTTTTGTTTTGTGAACATGGTCGCGCCCGGCGACAAAGTCATTGTGTGCCGCAACGGCGTGTTTGGCGGCCGCATGATCGAGAACGTTGAGCGTTGCGGCGCGACGCCGATTGTGGTCGAAAACAACTGGGGTGAGCCGGTTGATCCGCAAAAACTTGAAGACGCGTTGAAGGCTAATCCCGATGCGCGCCTAGTGGCGTTTGTGCATGCCGAGACTTCCACCGGCGTGCTGTCGGACGCGAAAACGCTGGTTGAAATTGCGCACAAGCACAATGCACTGACCATCGTTGATGCGGTCACTTCGCTCGGCGGTGTTGAAGTGCGCGTGGACGATTGGAAATTTGACGCGGTGTATTCCGCTAGCCAAAAATGCCTGTCATGCACGCCGGGCCTGTCGCCGGTGTCGATCAGCGAACGTGTGGTGGATTTCGTCAAAGGCCGCAAAGATAAGATTCATAGCTGGTTCATGGACATGAATCTGCTGCTCGGCTATTGGGGCGCCACCACCCGCACCTATCACCACACTGCGCCGACCAATTCACTGTTTGGCCTGCACGAAGCGCTGCTGCTGATCCGCGAAGAAGGCCTCGAAAATTGCTGGGCGCGTCACAAGCGCCATCACATCGCGTTGAAGGCTGGCCTCGAAGCGATGGGTCTCAAATTCCTCGTGGACCCGAAATACCAAGTGCCGGAAATGAACGCCGTGTACTGCGCGCCGGGTGTGAACGAAGCCGAAGTGCGCAAGCGTTTGCTCAACGAATTCGGCCTCGAAATCGGCGCGGGCTTGGGCCCCCTAGCCGGCAAAATCTGGCGCTTTGGTTTGATGGGCTATTCGTGCCGCCCGGATAACGTCATGCTGTGCCTCTCGGCGCTGGGTTCCGTGCTCGAAGACATGGGTTACGCCGTGCACGTGGGCGATGCGGAATCGGCGGCCCATGCCGCATACGCTTCGATGCACACCACTGAAGCCGCTGCGAAAAAACGCAAGACGGCTAAAGCAGCGTAACGATTACAGACGTTTTTTGCTAAGCGGCCGCGAAGAAATCTTCGCGGCCGTTTTGTTTCGCGGTTCGCGATCAGACGCGAATCAGCAACGTCGCCAAACCAAGCAGCAGGCCCATGCTCACCACGTCCGTTGCAGTGGTGAGAAAAATGCTGGAGGCGGTGGCCGGGTCCGCGCCAAAGCGCTTTAACGTCAGCGGAATCATCGCGCCGCAAATGCCGCTCACCACGCACGCGCCCACCAGCGCCAGCCACACCACGCCCGCCAGCATCAGCGCGTGCGGTGATTTTTGCATGGTGGCGTAGGCATACATGCCTAGCCCGGCGATCAAGCCGGTAGACGCGCCGTTCATCAAGCCCAGCAGCGCTTCTTTCATCACCAGCATGCGCTCTTTGCCGGGCTTTAACTCACCCAGCGTTAGCCCGCGCAGCGTGACCGCCAGCGCCTGACAACCCGTGTTGCCTGATTGTCCGGCGAGCACCGGCAAAAACGCCGCCAGCACGACAAGTTTTTCTACCGTGCCTTCAAAAATGCCGACCACTGCACCCGCCGCAAACGCCGTGAGTAAATTCAGTTGCAGCCACGGATGGCGAAACTTGAAGCTTTGCAGCCAGCGCGTGGCGAGACGCTCTTCTTTTTCCACGCCCACCATGGTGCCGGGCTGCGCCGTGATTTCGAATGCCTGCTCTTCGAACATGGCGTGGCCGCGCACCAGGCCCACCAGCACGCCGGCGTCGTCACACACCGGGTAAACTGGGTAATGGCGGCCCAGCACCAGCTTCATGCCTTCGGCGAGTTCCATATCGGGACGCAACGAAAAGATATCGGTCAGCATCACCTTGGCCAGTGGCGTATCGTCCGCTGCGAACAGCAAATCGCGCATGGTGACAATGCCGATGAGTTTGCCGTCAGGACCCGTCACATAGCCATAGGTGATGAGCGTGGTTTTAACCAAGGTGCGCAGCGCCGCGACCGTTTGCGCCACCGTCATCTCTGGGCGAAACACGGCGATCGTGGGCTCCATCAACTGGCCGATACTGCCGTCGGGGTAATGCTTGTTGCTGCTCCACTGCCGCGCCGTTGCTGCGGGCACGGCTTTCAGCGCGGCGTCACGAATATCGCGCGGCAGCGCGGCAAGAATATCCTGCGTTACGCTAGGGTTCATGTCCTGCAGCACACCCGCCACGAGGTTAGCCGGATAGCGCGACAACAGCGTCGCCGCGTCCACCGCCGACAAGGCGCTGACGATGGCGGACACGCGGACGCGCTCAATACCCTCAGTCGGCGATGCGACGTGCGTAGGCTCAGACATCAGGCGCTCCCGGTTATTTAACTATTTGATTTTATTAGCAAATTTATAATTCATCAAGCGGCGTTATAGCGACGTCCTAGCGGACGGTCAAACGCCTTTTGCCATAGTTTTAGCGACTTCCCGCGCGGTCTCGATAAACAGTTTTGCCGCCGGACTGAGCGTGCGGTTCTTGAGCGTGATGATCGACACCGGTAACTTCAGATTCATATCCACCGGCAGCGCCTTGATGGGCCTTCCCGCGGCGTCGTAGCGGTAAACCGAGCCCGGTATGCACGAAATGTAGTCACCCGACGCCAACAAGGCGAGGCGCAAATTCATCGATGTGGTGTACATGGCAACGCGCGGAAGTCGCCCGGTCTTGGCCAATATCGATTCGGATATGCGCGCCTGCGTTGCGTTGCTTGGCTCGCCGTAGAGCCACCCTTCGTCCATCAGATCGGAAAGTGCAACCTTGCGCCGGCGCGCCCACGGACTTTTTTCCCCGGTGACCACGGTGAACGCATCCTCGAACAGCGTTTCTGAATGAAAATCATCTTCCTGTTGAGATCGCGTGGTTCTGCCGATCAACATATCCAGTTTGCGTTCTCGCAGGACGTGAATATTCTCCGACGAGTTTACCTCGGTCGCGTGCACAATGATCTTCGGGTGCTGTTGCGCGAGCCGCTGAATCACGGCGGGCAAAAATCCGTGCAACAGTGCTTCCATGCATCCCATCCACACGTCACCCGCGCCGGCTGTCGTGTGGAATTCAATGTCGCGCATGCCCTGCTTTAACGCATCGAACGCTTCGACGCCGCGCTTGAGCAGAATGTCGCCGAACACCGTCGGCGCCACCCCTTGCGTGCTGCGGTCAAACAGCCGCACGCCCACGGCGTCTTCAAGATCGGCGATGGCCTGCGACACCGTGGGTTGCGTGGTGGACAGGTGCGTTGCCGCCTTGGCCATGCTGCCGTGCTCGGCGACGCTCGCCAGAATTTGCAGGTCGCGCAGTTTAATGCGTCGGCCGATGTGGCTGTCAGTGTCTTTGGCATTCTGGGACATTGCGATTTCCTATAGAGGTACGGCTATAGCCGTATTGGAAAATACCGGGTTCACAAGGCGGCTGCGGACTGCCGTAGTGGTTACACAAGCGTCATTACAAGATTTTACGCACATTTTTCCTACGAACCTCGCCAATTCGATCATGAGATCCAGTACCGCCAGCGCTTTATTGCAGACCGTACGCGCAAAAGTATTTCTGACAACCATGCAGTTGCGTGTGGGATGAAGATTTAATAACTCCGGGAGCAACGCCATGTAGCGGGTCAACCGTATGCTTGTGGCAGCAGGTTTTCTCGGACTCATTACGTTGTCGGCTTTTGCCCAGCATCCAACGAAGCCTGTACGTATCATTGTGCCGTATCCGCCAGGCGGAATCGGCGATACCGTTCCCCGTATCGTCAGTCAACTGCTCTCGCAGGTACTCGGCCAAAACATCATTATCGACAACAGGCCAGGCGCGGAAGGTACCATCGGCGGTCAATTAGCGGCCAAATCAGCGGCAGACGGCTATACGCTGTTTTTGGGTGCGGGGGACACTATGGCGGCGATGCCCGCGCTGCGCAAAAACCTGCCCTATGATCCGCAAATGATGCGGCGCGATCAATGAATGGGTGACTAGCCGTCAATCGGCCATTGGTATATAGTTGTATATAGTTCGTATATACCCATCATTCGTGACGTGACCGCAATGAACAATCTACTCGTCAAATTCAAATCCAAGGATTCACCCTACGGTGTAACCCGCGAGACCCTCAAGGCACTGGCAGAAGAAATGGACGTGAGCGAAACGATGGTGGTGCATCTGGCGATTTCTCGCTTCGCCAGAGATGTCCTCCCCGCCTACGAACAAGACGATGGCTCATTGACGGCGGCGGATATCGCCCGCGTGCGCAGGGCCGCGAGTCCGTTGCTACCCAAGGGCAAGGTCATACGCAAGCGTTCGCTGCTCTAGCCGCCGATGATGTGGGAGCCGCCCGATCCTGGGGACATTGTATGGTGCCGATTTCCGCAGCGGCCACGTGATAAGCCCGGCCCCAAGCCCCGGCCCGCACTGGTGCTTAGCGTGACTGAGCATGGCGATGGCGTCGCGGTGGAAGTCGCCTATGGCACCTCTCAAAGAACGGATCGCCTGCTGTCCGGTGAATTCGCCATACGCAAAGCCGGGCACAAGGCAGCCTATGCGACAGCCGGGCTGTCTTACGACACAAAGTTTGACTTGCGGCACGTTGTCGAACTGCCCTGGAACGCTGAGTTTTTTGCCGTGCCTCCGGCTCCACAACACGGCCAAACGCCCAAACTCGGCAGCCTGCACATCGGAATGACCGCAGCGCTGGCGGCTGCGGCACGCGCGGTGCAACGATAAGGCACGGGCGTTCAGTCGTGCCGCCCACTTGCGGGGGAGGCTGGGATGGGCGCGTGAACTGGCACGGCAATGGTATAGGCGTAAATAGACGTTGTTCCTCTAAGGATATGGGTGAATGACCATGGCGAAAGAAGCAGCGCGATGGCAGTACCGCATCTGTCCTTGGCGTTTTGGGGCATCGCGATTCCTTATACCGGTATGGTTGCTATAGCCGTATTGCAAAATACACGGTTCCCACGGATTGGGGGGGATGCCATAGTTCGGCTACGGTGATTTCGCGGTGGCGGAAACCGCCGACCGAGACTACCAAAATTATGTAAGTATCTGATTTTAAACAATTTATTTGATACGCCCTGCCATCTAACCGGGAGTGAGAAACATGACTATCAATGCGAGCTTGAAGCGTCTTAAGTGTGCGAGACCGTTGCAGCATGCTCTATGGAAGGCAGGCGTGGCTGCCGCCAGCCTCGTTAGCGTTTCTGCGCATGCTGCAACAACAGAGGCTGGTCAGGCGTGGCCGACCAAACCCGTCAGGGTGGTGGTTACCGCAGCGGGTGGCATCCCCGATCTGCTCGCCCGTTCCATAGGCGAAAAATTGGCGCTATACAACGGTCAGACGTTCGTGATCGACAGCCGACCCGGCGCCTCCGGCAACATCGCTGCGGGCATCGTCGCGCGCGCCAATCCCGATGGCTACCATGTGTTGTTTACGCCGGGCAGCGTGTTGGCCATGAATCCGAGCCTCTATAAAGAGATACCGTTTGATTCGGCATCCTTTGCGCCGGTATCGTTGCTCGCGGACACGGCCGTGTTACTGGTCGTGCATGCCAAGCATCCCGCAAAAAATCTCGGCGAGTTCATTGCCGCAGCCAAGCGTGAGCCGGGGAAGCTGAATTTTTCTTCGCCCGGTGCGGGCAGTTCGCTGCATCTGGCGACGGAACTCTTCCAGCGCGCCGCAGGCGTCACCGTTCAACACATTGCTTACAAAGGCCCCGAGTATGTGATTGCAGTAATGTCGGGGCAGGCCACCGGCATGTTCGTAAACCCGGCGGCCGTGATACCGCAGATCAAAGTCGGCACATTAAGGGCGCTGGCAGTCGCAGGCGCCAAACGGCTGCCGCAGTTGCCCGATGTGCCCAGCACCGCCGAGGGCGGACTGGATGGCTTCGATATTTCGTCCTGGTTCGGGACCGTGGTTCCCGCCAAGACGCCGCGCCAGGTGGTTACGCAGTTGAGTACGCAGATTACCAAGGCACTGCGCGAGCCGGACGTGCAGCAGCGGCTGGTGGATTTAGGCGCGCGCCCGATAGGCAGCAATCCCGAAGAATTCGCCGAGTTCTTGAAAAAGGACAGGGCTAAGTGGGACGGCGTGATTCGCGCCGCGAATATCCGGCTGGATTAACGTGAACCACCCACTGAGAAAATACCCATGACCGCAAATATCGAAAAACTGCGCACCGCTATTCCCAATACGCACTCCCCCTTTGCAATCAGGAAAATCGGGCACGTGGTGATCAAAGTCACCGATCTACAGCGCTCGCGTGCGTTCTACGCGGGCGTGCTCGGCTTCAAGGTCTCCGACATCATCGGCGAAGACATGATGAAGGGCGGCATGGTATTCATGCGCTGCAACGCCGATCACCACGGCGTTGCGCTGGTGGGCGGCGCGCCGGGGCCGTCCGAGCGGCGCGAATTGCACCACATGGCATTTGAAGTCGGCTCGCTCGACGAAGTGTTTCTCGCACGCCGGCATTTACGCGAGCACGGCGTGACGATTATTTTTGAAGGCCGCCGCCGCGCGGGCGCACAAATCGCCGTCGAGTTTGTCGATCCCGACGGACACAACCTCGAAATCTACTGGAACATCGATCAGATCGGAGCGGACGGCATCGCGCGCCCGCCGCACGAGTGGCGCGGCGCTAAAACGCTTGAAGACGCGCTCAGCAATCTCCCCGCCGGGAAAACAGCGGCACTGCAAGATCTTTCGTTGCTGGACGAAAATCGCTGACGTCTTGCATTTCTTACTAAACTTAAATTGCCAACACGCCATGTGCGCCTTGCATTTTGATCATACCTTGCACTTTAAATCGCCCTATATCATTTAATCATGGAGAAAATCATGTCACCAAAACTAATGATTGTCGCTTTCTTGGCATTGCCGGTAGTACTCGCGGGGGGGGGCGTTAGCGCAAGATGCCCGATTTGGCGCCGCGGCTGAAGCCAAAGCCATGCTCGAGAAGGCAGTTGCTGCGGTGAAGTCGGATAAGGCGAAGGCGTTGGAGATGTTCAACAAGGGCGAAGGTGGATTCAAGGACCGCGACCTTCAACCTTTTTGCTTCAACGTCAGCGACGGCAAAATCGTGGCCGCCACCAATCCCAGAATTCTCGGCAACGATGTCAGATTGACGAAAGATGTGACAGGAAAAGAATTTGGCAAGGAAAACCATGCTGCGGCGGTGGAAGGCAAGATCACCGAGGTGAGTTATATGTTTCCACGGCCGGGCACCGACGTGCCGGTCGCAAAAGTAAGTTTTGTGACCGGGGTGAGCGGTCTGGGTTGCGGCGTTGGCTATTTCAAGGACTGAGCACGCTTGATTGTCCCGTGCGATGTGCCTACTCTTTTTGGCGGGGCCGTTACAGCTTTAACCGCTTCCAGATCGCGGTGCTGGGCTCTGCCTGATTCATCGTATAGAAATGAGTACCGGCGCGCCGAGGCGAGCGCTATACTAAAGTCTGATTGATAAAATTGCTACGGAAGGCGCGGAATGAATCAAACCTATACTGCCGTTGTAAAACAGGATGGCGCTTGGTGGATCGGTTGGATAGAAGAAGTTCCTGGCGTGAATTGTCAGGAAGCCACGCGAGCCGAGTTGCTTGAGTCCCTG
>JAYTWR010000198.1:0-20705 GCA_043743335.1 Burkholderiales bacterium | reverse complement strand
GGCACTCGTGCCAAAAAAACAAAAATCAGCACGTGCGGTGCTGAAAATTGAGGCTGCGTGTTTCAAAAATTGGGGGTTTTCTGTCAGGCACTAACTAATTGATTTTATTGAGATTTTATGCCGATAAAGCAAGCGAAACGCACAAAAGAAAACCGCGCTGGGAAACCCAGCGCGGTGGAAACGCAACCTACTAAGGAGGAGGGGTCGGTTGCGCAATTGAAGTGTCCCACTTGCTAAACTCTATGTCTGTGAACTAAGTCACAATTCACGCGGGTTTTGATCTCTGTTGGGCAAGAAATGTGACAAAAGTCCGCAAAATCCGCACCGCCGAATCACGGCACCTTTTTTAACCAGCCCTTACCGAATTTTTCCGACGCAAAGAGAATTCCCATGAGCAAACTGATTGATGCCATCCATGACCGCCGCAGTGACCGGCATTTCGCCAACAAGCCGCTCGACACAGACGCCGTTGAAACGCTGCTCGACGCCTTCCGCTGGGCACCGTCGTCGAACAATCGTCAGCCGTGGCGCGTGCTGATTGCGTCCGGTGCGGAGGCGCAGCGCGCCTACGACGATGCGCTGTCCGCCGGCAACAAACAATGGGCGACCGTGGCACCGCTCAAAATGGTGATCATCGGCGTGCCGGAAGAGCAGCCGGAAAAAAACGGCATGCAAAACTATTTGCTCGATCTGGGCATGGCGATGGAAAACATGATGGTGCAAGGCTACGCGATGGGCCTCACCATCCACGCTATGGCGGGCATCGACGGCGACAAGATCAGCAAGGCGTTTAACATCCCCGCCAACGCACGCGTGGTGGCAGGCATGGTAGCGGGCCATCGCGGGCGTGTGGAAGATCTGATCGAAGAAGTGCGCGCTAAAGAGGTTAAGCCGCGCACTCGCAAAGCGATTGCTGAATTTACCTTTCGCGATACCTACGGCGCGGCGTTCCAGTAATGGCGCGGCGTTCAAGTAATGGCGCGGCGTTCAAGTAATCGGTGAGCGCGCGCCTCTGTTTGCCGCGACGAAATCGCGCGCCGCTGAGGCCGTCCGCGACGCCGTGGCGGGCAGGCCGCCCTCATTCCGGTGTGTAACCCGAAGCCTTAACCACCTCACCCCAGCGCACAATTTCTCGGCGTATGTGCTCAGCAAAAACATCCGGCGTGACGCCGCCCGGTTCGGAACCTTCGGCCAGCAAGCGTTCATTCAACTCGCGCGTGCCGAGGATGCCTTTAATGTCGGTATGCAATCTTTGAATAATGGCGGCAGGCGCACCCGCTGGAAGTACTAAACCCTGCCACGAGCTGACATCAAATTGCGGCAGGCCCACTTCTGCGGTGGTGGGCACGTTGTTGGCGGTGGCGATGCGCCGTTTTGCGGTTACTGCGTAAGCGCGCAACTTGCCGCTGGGCAGGTAGGGGATAGCGCTGGGCGGTTGTTGCAACGCCATTTGCACTTGGCCCGCCATCAAATCAGTGAGTGACGGCCCTGCACCCTTGTACGGGATATGCACGACCTTCAATCCGGTTTGCGACAAAAATAGCTCCATCATCAAATGCGACGCACCGCCGCTGCCGGAGGACGCGTAGTTCAGTTGCCCGGGCTTCGCCCGCAGCAGTGCGGTGAGTTCGTTGTAATTCGCTGCCGGCACCGAGGGGTGTGTGACCAAAAACATCGGCGAGAGGGCGGTCAGCGTCACCGGCGCAAAATCCTTCAGCGGATCATACGGCAGCTTGCGATAGGTGCTGACATTGGTGGCCAGTACGCTGATGGTGGCAAACAGCATCGTATAGCCGTCGGGTGCCGCACGCGCGGCCATCACCGCAGCGATATTGCCACCGCCACCGCCGCGGTTATCTACCACGACCTGCTGGCCCAACCGCTCGGACAATTTGGCGCTGAGGGTGCGCGCCATCAAGTCAGTGGCGCCGCCGGGGGCAAAGGGCACGATGGCGCGTATGGGGCGCGAGGGGTAATTTTCAGCCGCGCGCACGGCCACCGCCTGAAAAAGCGCGCCCACGACTACCGCCGCCAGACTCACAGCGTTTCGCATTAACGCAGTCCTCGTTAATCTTATCCGTCAGCGATGGTAGGCGCGCGCCCAGAGGCTGTCCAGCGCGGCGCTATAATTCACGACATGCCGCAACGACCTGATCACGCAAACTATCAACGCTACCTGCTCTACGCGGCGCTGACTATTGCACTATTGGCGCTGCCTTTTGTGGTGGACGCCACGCTCGGGCGCGCTTGGGTGCGCATTATCGATGTGGCGCTGTTGTTTGTGATGCTGGCGCTGGGCTTGAACATTGTGGTGGGCTTCGCGGGGCTGCTTGATTTGGGCTACATCGCGTTCTTCGCGGTGGGGGCCTATGCCTACGCACTGCTGGCGTCGCCGCATTTCGGCTTGCATGGGTCGTTTCTGGTGCTGCTGCCGCTGGGGGCGTTGGTGGCTGCGGCGTTTGGGGTAATCCTCGGCGCGCCGACGCTCAAGCTGCGCGGCGATTATCTGGCGATCGTGACGTTGGGCTTCGGTGAAATCATACGTATTTTTCTGAATAACCTGAATCGCCCAGTGAATATTACCAACGGACCGCAGGGCATTACGCTGATTGATCCGGTGCAGTTGGGTGGGGTGTCGTTGGCTAAAACCTACGAGGTGTTCGGGCTGACCTTTGCTGCCGTGCACAGCTACTACTTTGTGTTTTTGGCGTGCGCGTTGCTGACAATATTTATCTCGTTGCGGCTGGAAAATTCGCGCATCGGCCGTGCATGGGTAGCGATACGTGAAGACGAGCTGGCTGCAAGCGCCATGGGCATCAACACCCGCAATGTGAAGTTGTTGGCGTTTGCGATGGGGGCGACCTTCGGCGGCGTGGCGGGTGGTCTCTTTGCGTCGTTTCAGGGCTTTATCAGCCCGGAGAGTTTTACGCTGCTCGATTCAGTGATGGTGCTGTGCATGGTGGTGCTGGGGGGCATGGGCAATATCGGCGGGGTGGTGTTGGGCGCGGTATTGCTGACGGCGCTGCCGGAGGCATTGCGTTATATGGGGCCGCTGCAACAGCAGTGGCTCGGGCGCGTGTTGATTGATCCGTCGGATTTGCGCATGTTGCTGTTTGGGCTTGCGCTGGTGCTGATGATGTTGTTCCGGCCTGCGGGCCTGTGGCCTTCAACGACTCGGCGGCGTGAGTTTGCCGGAGAAAAGACCGGTGGCTGAGCCGCTACTCACGGTCACCGGTCTCACCAAGCGCTTTGGCGGTTTGACCGCGCTTAACGCGGTGTCGCTGACGGTGGCGGCGGGGGAAATCTACGGTTTGATTGGCCCCAACGGCGCCGGTAAAACCACGCTGTTCAACATGCTGACCGGGGTATACGCCAGCGATGAAGGTAAAATTCGCTTTAAAAACAACTACTTACAAAATGCCTCGCCACATGAGGTGGCGCAGGCCGGCATCGCGCGTACGTTTCAAAATATACGTTTGTTCGCCAACATGACAGCGCTGGAAAACGTGATGGTCGGGCGCCATGTGCGCACGCATGCAGGTGTGCTGGGCGCTGTGCTACGCGACGCGGGCACGCGTGCAGAGGAAGCGGGCATCGAAAAGCGTGCGCATGAGTTGCTCGACTATTGCGGCATCGCGCGGCACGCCAACGCACTGGCGCGCCACCTCGCTTACGGTGATCAGCGCCGGCTGGAAATCGCGCGCGCACTGGCTACCGACCCCACGCTGCTGGCGCTGGACGAACCCGCTGCCGGCATGAACGCCACAGAAACCGCTGCGCTGAAAACGTTACTCGGACGCATTCGCAGCGACGGCGTAACGTTGCTGCTGATCGAGCACGACGTGAAGCTGGTGATGGGCCTGTGCGATCGCGTGGCGGTGCTCGACTACGGCGTGAAAATCGCTGAGGGCGTGCCGGCGGATGTGCAGCGCGACGCCAAGGTGATCGAGGCGTATCTGGGGGTTTCTGTTGAGTAACGCACTGCTCGACGTTCGCGGACTCAAGGTGGCCTATGGCGGCATTGTTGCCGTCAAGGGTATCGACCTTGAGGTGCATACCGGTGAGCTGGTGGCGTTGATCGGCGCGAACGGCGCGGGTAAAACGACGACGTTGAAAGCGCTGGCCGGTTTGCTGACACCGGCTGCAGGCAGCGTGCGCTACGATGGGCAGGACATCACTGGCACACCGGCGTTTGAACTCGTGCAGCGCGGTCTGGCCTTGGTACCGGAGGGCCGTGGCGTCTTCGCGCGGCTCACCGTCGAGGAAAATCTGGCCATGGGCGCTTACATCCGCAACGACAAAGCCGCTATCGCCGCAGATGTTGACCACGCCTACGCCACATTTCCGCGCCTCGCGGAGCGTCGGGCGCAGCTCGCGGGCACGCTATCCGGCGGCGAACAGCAAATGCTGGCCATCGCACGCGCGCTGATGTGCAAACCCCGTTTGCTGCTGCTGGACGAGCCGAGCATGGGTTTGGCACCGTTGGTGGTGCAAAAGATTTTCGAAACCATCCGCGAGGTAGCGCGCAAGGGCGTCACGCTGTTGCTGATCGAGCAAAACGCGCGGCTGGCGCTGCAAACCTGCGACCGCGGCTATGTGATGGAAAGCGGATTGATTACGCTAACGGGTGAAGCCAAGGCGCTGTTGCATAACCCGGACGTGCGGCGCGCCTATCTTGGCGAGTAGCGTTGGCGAGTAGCGCTGGCGAGTAACGTTGGCGAGTAGCCTCCACAAGGCACGCCGCGTCACAATTGCAACCGTCAGAAGCGGATCAATTCGATCAGTCTGGCGGTCGCGCCGCGATGCTCCGCACTGAACGCTAACGCGGCGGCGCTCATGCGTTCAGTCACTTTGGGGTTGGCGAGCAACGCTGTGGCTTTGCGTTGCAGATCGCTGGCATCCATCACGCGCACAGCGGCACCGGCAGTGATGGCGCGCTCGGTGGCCTCGGCGAAATTGTGCGTGTGCGGGCCAATGAGTACGGGCTTGCCGACGGCGCAGGCCTCGATCAGATTTTGCCCGCCCAGGGGCAACAGGCTGCCGCCGATAAACGCCACGTCGCAAGCGGCGTAGTAGACCCCCATTTCGCCCATGCTGTCGCCCAGCAGCACGCGCGTTTGCGCGTGCACGGGTTCGTTGGCGCTGCGCCGCTGATACGGAATATGCCGTTGATCGAGCAGCGCGGCGACGTCATCAAAGCGCTGCGGGTGGCGCGGCACCAGCACTAACAGCGTCTCAGGTAATTCAGGTAATTCATGTAACTTATTGTTTAATAATAGATTTTCTTCGCCCTCTCGTGTGCTGGCCGCGAGTAGCACGCGCCGCGTGCCGAAGCTCTCGCGCAGATGCTCGCCCAACATGCGTTGTATAGCGGAAGGTGCTACGTCGAATTTGATGTTGCCGGCCACGCTGACGGTGGTGGCGCCCAGCGCTTCGAAGCGGCGTGCGTCATCAGGGCTTTGTGCGGCAATCGCAGCCAGCCCGCGCAGTGCGTCACGGCTGAGCGTGCCCACGCGCTGGTAGCCAGCGAACGATTTTTCGGAAAGCCGCGCGTTTACCAGATACAGCGGGATCGCGCGTGCATTGCAGGCGTGAACGAGATTGGGCCAGATCTCGGTTTCCATCAGTATGCCGACGCACGGCTTAAAGTGGGTGAGAAAGCGCGCGACTGCGGCAGGGTAGTCGTAAGGCAAATAGCAGCGCGTGACGCGTTCGGCATCGGTGGCGAACAGCGACTCGCTGGCTTCGCGTCCGGTGGGCGTCATGTGCGTGAGCAAAATGTGGTGCCCAGGGTGTTCGCGCAGCAGCGCGCGCACCAGCGGTTCCGCCGCGCGGGTTTCGCCCACCGAAACGGCGTGCAGCCAGATGCACGGCTGCGTTGCCGTGGTTGCCGTGGTTGCCGCAGGGAGCGTGACGTAATGGCCAAAGCGCTCGCCCACGTGCTCAACATAGGCAGGCTGACGCCGCGCGCGCCACCACAGACGCAGGGCGATGAACGGCAGCGCGAGGGTAATGACCAAACTGTACAGGGTGCGCATGGTTGGGTTGATATCAATGGAACATGAGTCGTTCCAACGCCGCAATGACTTCCGCCGCCGGTGGCGGCGTGCCAATGCCGCCCAAGTTGGCCGCGCGAGGACACTCGTGGATGCCGGTGGCGGCGGGATCGGTGGCGCAATAAATGCCGACCGTGGGTGTGTGCAATGCGGCAGCCAAGTGGGTGAGGCCGGTGTCAACGCCGATCACGGCCTTTGCGTGCCGGAAGGCCTCCGCCAATACCGGCAGCGACAGGGCCGGCGGAACGATGGCGTGCTTCATCTTCGTGGCGAGCCGCTCGCTGCGTTCACGCTCGCTCGCGTTACCCCAAGGCAGAATGGAAATAATATTGTTCAAAATCAAGTAGTTAGATAATTCTATCCAATGGGATTCCGGCCACAGTTTGGTGGAAGCGCTGGTGGCGTGCAACAACACGGCGTAGTTTCCGCTGGGCAGCCCGTCGAAGGCGGGCCGTTGGGGGCCTGCCTTGTGCGGCGTGCTGGCAATACCGTAATCGGCCGTGCCCGCCAGCGCGTAACCCAGCGCCTGCGCAGCGAGGCTGCGATTGCGCGTCACCGCGTGTTGGCCCCACGGCACGCGGTAGGTGTGGTCATAAAAGCAGCGCAACGGTTCGCGCGAACTTGACCAATCCAAGCCATGGCGTGTGCCCCGCGCGGTTCGAGCGACGAGCGCACTTTTGAGCAAGCCTTGCGTGTCGATAATGGCGTCGTACTCGCGTTCGCGCAGTTGCCGCAGGAACGCCCGACACGCATCACGCGTGGCAGCGTTAAAAAAGCTGCGGCGCCAGCGGCGTATCTCGACCGGCAGCACACGGCTTACGCCCGCGTGCATGTGTGCGATGGGCGCGAACGCCGCTTCAGCGACCCAGTCGATCCGCGTGCTGGGGCGATGGCGGAGGATGTCTCGGACTACCGGCAGGTTATGCACCAAGTCACCCAATGATGACGTCTTGATCAGCAGTATGCGCGCCATAGAACGCCGCAACTGTTTGTTATAATTGATCTTTTGGCTGGTGTGCCTGAGCGGATTGCCATGCGGCAAGGGTAGCACTGCCGACACGGATTGCCTACACGGATTGCCTACACTGGGCATGCGGCACGACAGCAATACTGAATCTACACTCACCCTACACTCTCTACACTCACGCTACACCCACGCGGATTTTTCCATCATGATACTGGTCACCGGCGGCGCGGGATTCATCGGCGCGAATTTTGTTCTCGACTGGATAGCCACCGAAGGCACGCCTGTCGTCAATCTCGACAAGCTGACCTACGCTGGCAACGCAGAAAATCTCGCCAGCCTGGCGAACGATGCGCGCCATATTTTTGTGCAAGGCGATATCGGAGATCAGACACAGGTCGCTGAACTGCTGTCGCGCCACCAGCCCGAAGCGATTGTGCATTTTGCCGCAGAAAGCCATGTGGATCGCTCGATACTGGGCCCCGGCGAATTTGTGCAAACCAATATCGTCGGCACGTTTGGCCTGCTGGAAGCCGCCCGCGCTTATTGGTCTGCGCTGGCCGAGCCGGCCCAGAGCCGCTTTCGCTTTTTGCATGTGTCTACCGACGAGGTCTATGGCTCGTTGGGATTGAACGACCCGGCGTTTTCGGAAACCACCGCCTACGCGCCCAACAGCCCGTACGCGGCCTCAAAAGCGGCGTCTGACCATCTGGTGCGCGCCTACCATCACACCTATGGGCTGCCGACGGTTACCACCAATTGCTCCAACAACTATGGGCCACTGCAGTTTCCCGAAAAGCTGATTCCCTTGATGATCCGCAATGCCTTGCAGGGCAAGCCGTTGCCGGTTTACGGCGACGGCAAAAACGTGCGCGATTGGCTGTATGTTAACGACCACTGCTCGGGCATACGCACGGCGCTGAAAAAAGGCCGTCCCGGTGAAACCTATAATATTGGCGGCAACAGCGAGCGGAACAACCTTGAAGTGGTGCATGCGCTGTGCGCCATACTCGACGAATTGCATCCGGCGGGTGCCCCGCACGCGAAGCTGATCACCTTTGTGAAAGACCGCCTTGGACATGATTGGCGCTACGCCATCAATGCGTCAAAAATCAAAGACGAGCTCGGCTGGCAGCCGACGGAAAAATTTGAATCCGGCCTGCGCAAAACCGTGCAGTGGTACTTAGATCACGCGCAGTGGGTGGAAAACGTCACCAGCGGTGCCTACCGCAACTGGATTTCACGCAACTACGAAAACAGGAACGCATCATGAAAGGCATCATCCTCGCCGGCGGCTCTGGCACGCGCCTTTATCCGGCCACACAAGTGGTCTCCAAACAGTTGATCCCGGTCTACGACAAGCCGATGGTGTACTACCCGTTATCGACACTAATGCTGGCGGGCATACGCGACATTCTGCTAATTTCCACACCGCAAGATACCCCGCGCTTCGAGCAACTGCTCGGCGATGGTCACCAGTGGGGCATCAACTTGTCCTATGCCGTGCAACCCACCCCCGGCGGCCTACCACAGGCATTCACTATAGGCGCTAATTTTATTGGCAAAGATCCGTGTGCATTGATACTCGGGGACAATATTTTTTACGGCCACGACCTCACGCGCGACATGCAAGCGGCGATGACCAAGACCACGGGCGCTACGATTTTTGCCTATCAAGTACAAGATCCAGAGCGTTCGGGCGTTGTGGAGTTCGACAAGAACCTTAAGGTAATCTCCATCGAGGAGAAGCCCAAGCACCCGAAATCCAAGTACGCGGTGACCGGATTTTTTGTCTACGACAACGATGTCATCGACATCGCGCGCAACCTGAAGCCCTCCGCCCGCGGTGAGCTCGAAATCACCGATGTCACCAACGAGTATTTGCGACGTGGCACGCTAACAGCCACGTTGTTGGGGCGTGGCGTAGCGTGGCTCGATACCGGCACGCATGCGTCGTTGCTGGAGGCGTCGTTGTTTATCGAGACCATCGAAAAACGCCAGGGCCTCAAAATCGCGTGCCCAGAGGAAATTGCCTACCGGCAGGGATATATCAACGCCGACCAGTTGGTGGCGTTAACGACGACCATGGGTAACAACGGCTATGGCAAGTATCTGAATGACTTGCTGGTAGAGTTCCCGCGCGCTTGAGTTCGATCATGCGCCGGCAGGCGGCTGAATGACAAAAATTCTGCTCACCGGTAAAACCGGACAGTTAGGGTGGGAGCTGGAGCGATCACTGGCCCCATTGGGCGAGCTGGTCGCGGTGGATCGCTCACAGATGGATCTGACGAATCCAGATGCCATTAGAAATGTGATTCGCTCTGTCGCGCCGGACATTATTGTCAATGCCGCTGGTTACACCTCAGTGGACAAGGCGGAAGTGGAGCGCGAACTGGCGTACCAAATAAACGCTGTCGCACCGGGAATCATGGCGGAGGAGGTGAAGCGGGCGGGGGCATTATTGGTGCATTATTCGACGGACTATGTGTACGATGGCACTAAGGGCGCGCAATATGTAGAAAGTGATGCAACGAACCCGTTAAATTTTTATGGGCTGTCGAAACTAGCTGGGGAGCAAGCGATCACCGCTGCTGGTTGCAGGCATTTAATATTGCGTGCAAGTTGGATTTATAGCGTTCGCGGTAGCAACTTCGTTTTGACGATGCTGCAGTTGGCTAGGATGAAACGTGAAGTTTCGGTGGTGACAGATCAAGTCGGATGTCCTTCGTGGGCCAGACCGCTGGCGAATGCTTCAGCAGAAATTCTAGTTAAAAATGGTCACTTAAAAATAAATTCGGGTATTTTCCATCTCTCTGCTGCCGGACAAACCACGCGATTCGATTTTGCCAAAACAATTGTGGCTTTCGCAAAACGATCTTCTAAGCCCGATACAAAGTGGGCCGATATCCATCCCACCACGACAGACAATTACCCTTTGCCAGCTAGGCGTCCACTGCATGCCGCCAGCAGTAAAGCCAAGGTTGAGCATTGCTTCGGCGTCAAAATTGCGTGTTGGCAGGATCAGCTTGAAGCATTTATGATAAATCGGGCAATCTGATTTCACCCCCCCCCCCCGAGCGAGCGAACCACATCGTTCGCGTGATGGGCGTACAGGCAATTTCACGATGTCAGCGCCACGACCGATGCGGTTCCTTTGTCACCGGCATCCGACATTAAAGCTGAACCGTTACGGGTTCGCGACGATTTCATCCCACACCGGCAACCCCCGCGCCTCAAACGGCAAATCCCAAGCCGCACCATTCGCGCGATTCACACGATTCACAATCTCCACTGGCAACATGATCTCGCGCGGCACGGTCTCACCGCGCAAATAGCGCACTGCCGCTTCGGTAGCGAGGCAGGCCATTTTCATCGCATCAAAACTCGCGGTGGCGAGCAGCTTGCCGGCTTTGATCGCGGCGATGGCGTCGGGCACGGCATTCACACCCACGATGGGCGGCAGCGGTTTGCCCAAGGCTTCGAGTGCGTCGATGGCGCCCAGTGCCATGGCGTCGTTGGCGGCAAGGATGGCATCGAACTGAATGCCGCTCGCCAGCACGCGCGCCATTTCGCGGCGCGCGGCGGTTTGCAAAAAGGCGCCCGGTACGTCGGCCACGCGCGTGATGTGCGGATGCGCGGCGAAGGCTTGCGCAAAGCCCGTTAAACGGTCGCGCCCCGATATCGAGCCCGGCGTACCCGCCAGCACCAGCACGCGGCCTTTTGAATTAATGTTTAAAAACAAATACGTAGCGATATCAGCCGCGAGCGCGACGTCGTCTGATCCGGCATGGCACACCCACTCGCCGCCCACCAAGCGGTTCACAAAACTGAACACCGGGATGCGCGCGGCGTTCAGTTTATGAATCGACGGCACCATCGCCTCGGCATCGGTGGCGACGAACAGCGCGGCGTCAGGTTGGGTGGCGATGGCCTCATCGACGAACGCTTGCTGTTCTGCTGCGCTGTCGGGCACTACCGGCACGTAATGCGTGATGCGCGCACCTAGGCGAGTAGCGACGCGATCTGCGCCCAGACGTGCTGCCAAATACGCGGGGTTTTCGCGGTTCTTGGTGAACATGGCTAGGTTCAGTGGGCGGCTGTTAGTGGCAGCGGTCATGGGTTTTAGTCTTCAGGGGTATCAACGGGAAGAACCGCAGTATCTGAGTGCTGCTGTTCTGAAACAGCCGAACGTTGGCGTAAAACGAAACGGCGAACCTACCCCGCCCGCCGCCGAAACTTCTGAAACCCCGCCGGCCGCAACGGTGCCATGCGCTTGACCGCACCGGCGTTGACGATGACTTCGCCCACATAAAAATCGCCACGCTTGTCGGCCCAAATACCGTGGGGCGCGACGAAGTTGCCAGGTAGCACAGGGTTTTCACCACCCACTTGTGCGGCAATTTTGCCATCCGGGTCGCACACGGTGACGCGCGCAATTGGCGAGTGGCCGCACGGCGGGTAGATCATGGTTTGATCGTGCGCGGGCAGCGGGCCTTCGCTGCGCTTCATCATGTAGTTGTGAAAGCCGCCTTCGGCGATGTGCAGCATGTCTTGATCGTCGATGAAAATATCGTACGGGCGGTTGAGCCACGCCCACTCGCGCAGGTATTCACCGTCGGGTTTGAAAATCTGCACGCGCGAGTTTTCGCGGTCAGCCACATACACCAGCCCTGCGCTATCGACCGCAATGCCGTGCGGCAGAATGAACTGCCCCGGCCCGCTGCCGGGCTCGCCCCATGAAAACAGCAGCTTGCCCTCTTTGGAATACTTGTGTACGCGGCAGTTGCCGTAACCGTCGGCGATGTACATGTCGCCGCTGGGCAGCACTGCCACGTTGGTGACGCGATGAAACGGCCCGCCCGCGTATCGCACAGGGCTGACGCCCATTTTGTAGCCGGTGTCGGCGGCCTTGCCCGGCTCGCCCAAGGTCATCAGCTTTGTGCCGTCCGTGGTGTACTTGTGCACCACGTGGTTTTTGTCGTCGGCCAGCCACAGATTATCCGCGTGGTCGATGAAGATGCCGTGCGGCCCAACAAACTCACCCGCGCCCCACGCGTTGAGGAATTTGCCTTCTTTATCGAACACGATGATCGGATGTTTGCCACGGCAAAACACATACACCTGATCTTTCGAGTCGCACGCCACGCCCGCGACTTCAACAAAAGCGTAATCGGAATTGGGCACCTGCTCCCAACCCTTGATCACATCGTATTCGATCTTGTGCGGGCCAAGGGCCATGGTGATTTCCTTTTAAAAATCATTTCGCTGTGCAAACGCTTGATCAGCGGCGCGGGTGTGCGAGCGGGAACGACTGAGCCGGGAACGACTGAGCCGGGAACGACTGAGCGGGAAAGACTATACCGTACCCACTCGCGGCCTCGTATCCGGGCAAGGTCTCGGCGAGCGCGGGGATTTCCGGCGCGGCTTGCGAACGCTGCGTGCTGGTCACCGCCAGCCCTCTCAGCCCGCAAGTAAGGAAACGCACGTGAAGACGCCAAAAGAGCGCGGCCTCGTTCGACAGCTATAATTGTAGCCTCCCCATCTACCCCCCCCCACTCTCCCACCCGCACAACGGAGGAAATCATGTCCGCTCGCGCCACCACGCAATTACGCCAACTGTTAGCCCAACCCGGCTGTGTCGTCGCGCCCGGCGTGGCCGACGCCTTCGCCGCGCGGCTGGTCAAGCTGGAGGGCTTCAAAGCGTTATACATGACCGGCTTCGGCACCAGCCTCACGCGCTTGGGCGTGCCCGACGTGGGCCTGCTCACCGCAAGCGAAATGATCGACAACGCCAGCCGCATTGTCGATGCCAGCGAGCTACCGCTGATTGCCGATGCCGACACCGGCTACGGCAACCCCATCAACACGCGCCGCACCATTCGCGATTACGAAAAAGCTGGCGTCGCTGGCGTGCATATTGAAGACCAGTCGTGGCCCAAGCGTTGCGGGCATCTAGCGGGTAAGCGCGTGATTCCTGTCGATGAAATGGTGGCCAAGGTCAAAGCCGCGTGCGACGCGCGACGCGACAAGGATTTCGTCATCATTACCCGCACCGACGCCATTGCGATTGAGGGACTGGAGGCCGCGCTGGAACGCGGCGAGCGCTATCGCGAGGCGGGCGCAGATATGTTGTTCATCGAAGCGCCGGTGGGCCGTGAGCAAGTCGAGATTGTTGCAAAACGCTTCAAGGGCGTGCCGCTGCTCTACAACATGGCGGCCAGCGGCAAAACACCCGACCTGCCCGCGGATGAACTCGGCACGCTGGGCTTTAAATTGTCGATCTACCCCAACTGGATACTGTTGGCGGCGATACCGGCGATGCAAAACCTGCTGCGCGAGCTGCACAAAACCGGCTCCATCGCGCACATGCGCGACAAGGTAGCGAACTTCAAACAGTTCACCGAAATCGCCGGTTTGCCAGAAATACAGCAACTCGAAGAAAAATACGGCGTGCCGGAAGATCAACGGGCAGGGCTATAAAACCCTTTTAAAACAATTACTTATGAAATATTTTTTGCGCCCAGTCACGGTCGCAGCATTACTTGCGATACACACCGCTGCAGGGGCGCAAACGCGTCTGCCCGAAGTGCGCGTTGAGGGCAAACGCGAAACGCCGCTGAACAACGACACGCGCGCCGACAGTGCCAGCCTGCTCGGCCTCACGCCACGCGAAACGCCGGCCACCGTGGAAATTATCGACCGTGCCGCGATGGAAGCGCGCGGCCTGCGCAACGTGACCGAAGCCGCGCAAGGCGCGGTGGGCGTTACTGCGGGCGACGGCCCGGCTGAACCGGCCGCGTTTTCGATGCGCGGGTTTTCGGGTAGCCAGATCAACACGCTCTATAACGGCATCAAAATCGGCCCGCAGAACATGACCTCGCGCGTCATGGATACCGGTAATCTCGAACGCATCGAAATTTTAAAAGGCCCCGCGTCACTGATGTCCGGCGAGGGCGCGGCGGGCGGTGCGATCAATTTTGTCACTCGCAAACCGCACCGCGGCGCGATTGAAAACGAGGCTTACCTTTCTTTCGGCTCGTTCAAGACGGTGCGTGCGGGCTTTGGCTCCGGCGGTAGCACGCCGGTGCAAGGGCTTGATTACCGATTTGATGTGAATCGATCTTCCAGCAACGGTTTTATCGACGACACCGCCAGCCGCAACTGGCATGCGTCCGGCGGGCTGGATTATCAGGTGACCAGCCACTTCAAGCTGTGGGGCGCAGCGGAATACAAAGAAGACCGCGCCAGTGCGTACTGGGGCACGCCGCTGGTACCGGTGGCGTTTTCCGGCGCGAATGCGGCGAGCGGCATCGTGTCAGGCACGTATGTGTCGAACTACAACGGCACCAACCTTGGCGCTATCACCGTCGATAACCGCGCATTAAAAACCAACTACAACGTGCTCGACAATCGCTTCGGCGCAAAAGAAACGTTTGTGCGCGGCGGTTTCGACTGGCACCTCGGCAACGGCTTCATGCTGCGCGACCAAATTTATTTTTACACCGCCAAGCGCGAATGGCTCAACAACGAAGTCATCGCCTTCAACGCGGGCCTCGGGCTGCTGGATCGCGAACGCTTCTACGTGGCACACGATCAAAACCTCATCGGCAACAAAGCCGAGTTGCAATGGGACGCAAAGCTGGCGAGTATGGACAACCGGCTGGTCGCGGCACTGGATTACAGCGCGCTTAACTTTGACCGGCCCGGCGCGGCGAATTTTCCGTCTGACAATGTGCCGGTGGTCGCGCCCGTGCCCGGCTTGTATGGCTTACTGACGACGCAGAAGCAAACCGCCGACATTCGCAATCTCGCACTGTCGATCGAGGATCGTTTGAAAATCACCCCAACGCTGGCGTTGATCGCCGGTGTGCGCCACGAAACCATTGATCTGGATCGCACCTCGGCGACGGTTGCAGGCGTGACCCGGCCCGGCTTTCCGTTCTCAACCCGCTTTCATCCGACCACAGGCCGCATTGGCCTCACCTACGAAGCGGCACCCGGCTTGACCCTGTATGGCCAATACGCCACCGCCGCTGATGTCGCTGCCAACAATCTCTTTCTGCTGGCGGCCAATCAACCGCTGCAACTCACGCGTGCGCGCACCACTGAGGCCGGTATCAAGCATTTGTTCTGGGACAAAAAAGCGGAATGGAATTTTGCGCTATTCGATATCGAGCGCCGCAACGTCTACGCGGCGGCGGGCGGGCAGTTGCTCAATCTCGCGGGCAAGCAAAATTCCAAAGGTGCGGAATTGTCGCTCGCGCTGCGGCCCACTGTGGCCTGGAACCTGTGGGGTAACGCTGCGTACACGCAGGCGCGCTACGCCGACTACACTTTTGCCGGCGGCTCGTTCTCGGGCCATGCGCCGCCCAACGTGCCAAAAATCGTCGTCAACGCTGGCGCGTCGTATCGCTTCAACACCACGACACCGCTGGAAATCGGCGCATCGGTGCGGCATGTTGGTGAACGTTTCCACAGCGACGCCAACACCGTGAAGCTGCTGGCCTACACCGTCGGCGATGCGTTTGCGTCGGTGGACATCGGCAAAACCAAACTCGCCCTTCGCGTGCGCAATCTGACCAACGAAAAATACGCGATCTGGAGCGACCCCTTCTACCCCGATCAGATTCTGCTCGGCGCGCCGCGCAGCTACGAGCTGTCGGCGGCGATGAAGTTCTAATTCCCCACCTGCGGCGTGCGCGCGCTGGTACTCATACACCGCTGGCTGGGCATCGCGTTTTGCCTGCTGTTTGCGATGTGGTTTGGCAGTGGCGTGGTGATGCACTTTGTGCCGTTTCCGTCGCTGAGCGAAGCGGAGCGAGTGGCGGGGTTGCCGGTTATCAGCGTTGCGGTCGCCCATGCAGGAAGATCGCAACTAATTGATTTTATTGAGAAATTTAAGCCATTCGATCCGGGCGACAAGAAACTCAAAACAGCCCCTCACCCCAGCCCTCTCCCGCAGGGCGAGGGGGCAACCCCACGTCTTCGCTGTTGGAATAAGGTCGAGAACGCAAATGAGATTTGCGCCCCTCTCCCTGCGGGAGAGGGGTCGGGGGTGAGGGAAGTTTTTGACGTTTCCCCAGCACTGAATACGCACCATAAATCAGACATGGTTCGCTTGCGCTTGGCCGACTCGGCCGGTGCGCCGGTATTCATTGTCACCCATCGCGATGGCGCAATAGCCGCATTCGATGGCCGTACCGGCACCCAGCTCAAAGTAGACAGCGCCTATGCGTTAGACGTCGCTCGCTACCACGCACGCGCGCGCGGTTTGAATGCCAGCCGCGCGCTAGTCGCAGCCGTTGCAATGCACGACCAATGGAGCGTGCCCAACGGCTTCGACGCACACCGTCCGCTGTATCGCGTGGCGTTGGGCGATGTAGACGGCACGGATCTCTATGTATCGTCCACTACCGGCGAAGTGGTGCTCGACACCACGCGCTTTGAGCGCAGATGGAATTGGGCGGGCAGTGTGGTGCATTGGATCTACCCCACCGTGCTGCGCAAACACGGGGCGGTGTGGGATGGCACGGTATGGTGGGTTTCGCTCGCTGCCCTGTTAGGCGCATTGGCGGGCGCGGCGCTGGGCGTGCTGCGCTTGCGCGGCTGGTCATCACCCTATCGCGGGTGGATGGTCTGGCACCATGGGCTGGGGCTGGGTTGCGCGGTGTTTGTGCTGACGTGGATATTCAGCGGCTGGCTGTCGATGGATCACGCGCGGTTGTTTTCCGACGGCAAGCCCACGGCAGACGAACGCGCGCGCATTGTCGGTACGGCGCGGCTGACGCCAACCGCTATCACCACGCCCGTTAAGGAAGCGGAGTGGTTTGTGTTTGGCGGCGAGACAGTGACGCGTGTCGTCAATGCAGAAGGGCGCCTTCTTTCGGCCACCGGCAGTGTTATCCCGCCACGGTTGCTGGACGCCGCTACGCGCGCGCTTGGCCCGGCTTGCACGCAAGCGACGCTGGGCGAGAACGATGCCTACGTGATGCGTGCGCCCGGCGCAGCGCCGGTGCATCGCATCACCTGTGGCGACGTGTGGTTTCACATCGACGGGGCCAACGGGCGCATCATGGAAAAGCTCGATGCCTCGCGCCGCGCCTATCGCTGGGCGTATCAGGCCCTGCATACCCTGGATTTTCCGCTGCTTGCCCGGCACCAAGCCCTGCGCACTGCGCTGATTCTGCTGCTGTGCGGCGCGGGTTTTGCGTTCAGCGTAACCGGCGTGGTCATCGGTTGGCGGCGGCTCACTCGGCAATAACGTTAAACGATTGCGTTACACTCAACACCATGAACTACACCCTCAGCCTGTATAAAGACGAAGCCGCGCCGCAAGCGGCGATCAACCTTCCCCTGAGCCAAGCCGTACGCGCGCTATACGTGATTCACGGCGGGCTACGCGTCAGTGCGGGCGGCTTCAGCGGTGTGCTCGGCGGCAACAGCGCGTTTCATGCCACCGATGCGCTGCAACTGGCGGCGGGCCATCGGGTCACTTGGGTGCTGCGCTGGGAATTGACGCGGACGCGCGCAGGCGCACCGGATGCGTTGGCCACCGGCACCGGCGTCACCAGCACCAAGCTCTTGAGTGCGGCGATGGCGCTTGATCCATCGCAGGCCTATCTGCTGCGCTGCGACCGCGTGGATTTCCCGCCCGGCGGCGAGGCACTCACGCACACGCACGCTGGCGGCGGCATACGCTGTCTGCTCGCCGGTGCCATCGATATTCATACGGCGGACATCGTGCACCGCTATCTGCCGCTTGAGCCTTGGTATGAAGCCGGGCCTGAGCCGGTGTATGCCAAGGCTGCGCCTGCCGCCGCCACCGGCTTTGCGCGCGTGACCATTTTGTCGCGCGCGCTGTTGGGCAAATCGTCGATCAGCTACGTCAAGGCTGAGGATATCGATAAGCCCAAGAATCAGCAGTACCAGATATTCATCGACACGCCCATTGCACTGCCGGCATAAAATATTCAATAAAATCAATTAGTTATGGAATTTTCACCCACGGCTGTTGCTCCCCTGTGTGCCGGCCCCGATCCGCAACCGCAAACCCCGGCCTTCAAAATGCCGCGCGGCGCGTGCGACACCCACTTTCATATTTTCGGGCCAATGGCGCAATATGGTTTTTCACCGCAACGCATTTACACGCCGCCCGATGCACTGCTCGCGGATTGGCAACGTTTGGCGAACACGCTGGGTGTCGAGCGCGGCGTGATTGTGCAGCCTTCGGTGTACGGCACGGACAACAGCGTGACGCTGGCGAACCTGAAAGCCATGAAAGACACTTGGCGCGCGGTGGTGGTGGTTGAAGATTCGATTACCGACAACGCGCTCGAAGCCATGCACGCGCTCGGCGTGCGCGGCATCCGTTTTAACGTGGTCGATGTCGCCAGCGAAAAAGGCGTGCTGCCCATGCACCTGGTGCGCGGGTTGGCCGAACGCATCGCGCCGCTGGGGTGGCATGTGCAGTTTTTGATGCACGTCGATGATTACCCTGATCTGGAAAAGCGCTTCGAGGGTTTTCCCACCGATATCGTGATCGATCACTTCGGTTACCTGAAAGCATCCAAGGGGGTAAACGACGCCAACCTTCAGGCGTTCCTGCGGCTTATGAAAAACGGTCGCACTTGGTGCAAATTGACCGGGGCTTATCGCATCAGCGCACACGCTATGCCCTACCCAGATGTCACGCCACTCGCACACGCCATCATCGACGCCAACCCCGATCGCGTGGTGTGGGGCACCGACTGGCCGCACCCCAAGCACGAAGGTGCAATGCCCAACGATGGCATGATGTGTAACCGGCTGCTCGATTGGATACCCGATGCGGCCCTACGCGACCGCGTGCTGGCAGATAACGCTGCGCGGCTGTACGGATTCGAGAGAAAACTATAACTAATTGTTTTTAAAGGGTTTTATGCCAACCCCACAAACACTGTTTGAGAAAATCTGGGCGCAGCACGTGATCGTGGACAAGGGTGCTGAGGCGCTTATTTACATTGACCGCACGCTGATTCACGAAGGCGCGTTTCATGCCTTCGGCGCGCTGGCAAAAGAGGGGCGCAAGGTGCGCAAGCCGCGACAGAACCTCGCCACCGCCGATCACTACGTGCCCACCAGCGGGCGCGAGAAGGGCCTCGCCAATGTGATCGACGCTGATGCGCGCGAAATGATTCGCTTGTTTGACTTGAACAGCGCCAGCAATGGCGTGCGCAGCTTCGGCATGAATGACCCGCAGCAGGGTATCGTCCACGTCATCGGCCCCGAAACCGGTTTCACGCAGCCGGGGATCACTTTGATCTGCGGCGACTCGCACACCTCCACACACGGTGCGTTGGGGGCTTACGCCTTCGGTATCGGCGCGTCGCAACTGAAGCAGGTGCTCGCCACGCAATGTCTGTGGCAGAAAAAGCCGAAGACGCTGCGCATCACGGTGGATGGCCAGCTCGGCACGGGCGTCACCGGCAAAGACGTGGTGCTCGCCATCATCGCAAAAATCGGCACCGCAGGCGGCACCGGACAGGTGATCGAATACGCCGGCAGCGTGTTTCGCAGCCTGTCGCTCGAAGGCCGCTTGACGGTGTGTAATATGTCGATCGAAGCCGGTGCGCGTGCCGGCATGATCGCGCCCGACGACACCACGTATCAATACCTCGCGGGCCGCGAGTACGCGCCCAGTGGTACGAATGGCGCGCAGTGGGAAGCCGCACTCGCACAATGGCGCGCACTGCCCACCGACGACGGCGCAGTGTTCGACCGCGAAGTGTCACTGGACGGCAGCGCCATTGAACCCACGCTCACCTGGGGCACCACGCCCGAAGAAGCATTGCCAGTGAGCGCGGTGATTCCCGACCCCGCGTCGTTCAGTGACCCGAACAAGCGCGCGCACGCTGAATCGGCGCTGCGCTACATGGATTTGAAACCCGGCACGCCGCTCACCGACATCAAAATCGACCGCGTGTTCATCGGCACCTGCACCAATGGCCGTATCGACGATCTGCGCGCCGCTGCCGCCGTGTTGAAGGGCCGCAAAGTCACCATACAAGGCTGGGTGTCGCCCGGCTCTACGCAAGTCAAACGCGATGCCGAGGCTGAAGGCCTGCACCGTATTTTTGAAGAAGCGGGTTTGGAGTGGCGCGCGTCAGGCTGCTCCGGCTGCGCCGCGATGAACGGCGACTTTGTGCCCTCAGGCATGCGCGCGGCGTCCACCTCAAACCGCAACTTTGAAGGCCGCCAGGGCCACGGCGCACGCACGCATTTGATGAGCCCGGCGATGGCGGCGGCGGCTGCGGTGACCGGCAGAATTACAGATGTTCGGAAATTGATCGTTTAAAAATCCTTTGAAGTTAAGGACTTTTCATGGAACCCTTCACCCAACTCACTGCCGTCGCAGCGCCGTTCGACATGGCGAATATCGACACCGACAAAATCATTCCGGCGCGTTATCTGCGCAAGCTGCGCACCGTGGAAAAGGGCTACGACCCGTGGCTGTTTTACGACCTGCGCTTTGATGCCGACGGCAACGAAAAGCCGGATTTCATTCTCAATCAAGCGCCGTGGCGCAAAACCGGCATCATCGTCGCTGGCCGTTCGCAGTAACAGCAGTGAATCTAGCGGGTTGAAGTCCCGTCCAAGGAATTGTCCGTACACCTTGGTAGCGCGAGAAAGCGGCGTCGAAGCGATTC
>JAYTWR010000197.1:0-20262 GCA_043743335.1 Burkholderiales bacterium | reverse complement strand
TTCCGTGTTCTTTTGAAGCGTTACAGAATCAAAAAATTGCCTGATTGCTGTCTCGCCCAGAGGACAATCAAAAAAAATCGTCACCTTGAAAGGGCTGGGCTTTAAACCCTCTCCCTCCGGGAGAGGGCAGGGTGAGGGAAGGTGTTGATGTTTCATAATGACTGAATAGAGACAATGATTTTTTTGAATTTCTCTGCGTAACCTCTGCGCCTCTGCGGTGAAGATGTTTAATCTTTTGAAATTTGAGGGGGATATGATGAAAAACTTTGCATTGTTATTTGCATTAGCTTTTGGCGCATCAACCGCATTCGCACAAACCGACGCGCAATTGCGCGCAGACGGCACCAAGGCGGGCAATCCGGAAAACGTGCTGACTTACGGCATGGGGTATCACCAGAACCGTTACAGCCCACTTAATCAAATCAACAAGGGCAACGTCAAGCGCATGGTGCCGGTATGGAGTACGTCGCTCGACAACGAACTGGGTGAACAAGCGCAGCCGCTGATTTACGACGGCGTGATGTATGTATCCAACGCGCGCTGGACTTACGCCATGGATGCGCTGACGGGCAAAGTGATCTGGCGCACCGCCGTTAACTTCGACCCGGATACGCCGCGCGTGGTGTGCTGCGGCAACTCCAACAAAGGTGTCGCCGTCTACGACGGCAAGGTGTTTCGCGGCACGCTGGATGCGCATGTAATCGCACTCGATCAAAAAACCGGCAAGGAAATCTGGCGTCAGAAAGCCGCCGAGTGGAAAGAGGGCTATTCGATGACGGTCGCGCCCACGGTCGCCAATGGCGTGCTGATTACCGGCTGCTCCGGCGCGGAATTCGGCGCGCGCTGCTTCCTCGATGGTTGGGACCCGGCCACCGGCAAAAAACTGTGGCGCCGTTACACCACGGCTGGCCCTGGTGAAAAAGGCCATGAGACATGGCAACCGCCGGAGTCGCATCTGCGTGGGGGTGCTTCGACGTGGATCACTGGCTCGTACGATCCTGAGCTGGATCTGGTCTACTGGGGCACTGGCAACGGCGGCCCGTGGAACGACGCCAAGCGCAAGGGCGATAACCTTTATGTCGCGTCCGTCCTCGCGATACGCCCCAAGACCGGTGAAATTGCGTGGCACTACCAGTTTGCACCCAACGACGTGTGGGACTGGGATTCCTGGGAAATGATCCAGGGCGACGTCACCGTCAACGGCCAACGGCGCAAGGTCATCATGCACATGGCGCGCAACGGATTTCTTTACGTGATCGATCGCACCAACGGCCAGTTACTGTCAGCCAACCCCTTTGCCAAAGTGAACTGGGCCACGCACGTCGATTTGAAAACCGGTCGGCCGGTGGAATCGGAGGAATCGATGAAGTTGCGCCGTGGTGAAACCATCCAGATCTGGCCCAGCATCAACGGCGCGAAGAACTGGCAGCACGCCGCGTATAACCCGAACACGGGGCTGTTGTATGCCAACACGCTGGATAGCTACTCGACCTTCAAATTCGTTCCCCTGGATGAATACAAGCCGGGGTTCCGCTACACCGGAATTGAAAACATCTACCCACCCACGCCCACCGACGCGCCGTCCGGCCACATGGAAGCCATCGACCCGCTGAGCGGCAAGCCGAAGTGGCGCGTGCCGCTGGTCGGTCACCGCAACGCTTCCGCCATGATGGCGACGGCGGGCGGGCTGCTCTTCACTGGCAAGTTCTCCGGCGAGTTCATTGCACTGGATGCCGACACCGGCGCGCAATTGTGGTCGTTCAAAACCAGTTCCGGTATCAACGCGCAGCCGATCACCTGGAGCAAAAACGGCAAACAATATGTCACTGTGCTGTCAGGCATAGGCGGCGTGTCGTCCTCCCGCCGCGGTTTGCCCAACACGCTGCCGGCAGGCGGATCAGTATGGACATTTGCATTGTTTGATCAGTAATTGCAACCTGCAGTACCCGTAGCCCGGAAGGCGCGCAGCGCATTCCGGGGCGCAGCATCAAGCCCCGGATGATGCGACGACATTTCGGTACTACGGCATCCCTTTTTTACCGCCAAGCCTAATTCAAAAAAATTCGCAAAATCAATAAGTTACACAACATCCTCGCGAGCACCGTGTTGTCACTGGCAGCGTTGAATGCCACCGCAGACTACGAAAGCTTCTCCGCCGCCGATATCAAAAAAGGCTCCGCCATTTATTCGCAAAACTGCTCGGCTTGCCACGGCCCGCGCATGCTGGACCCACAAGGTGCATTCGATTTGCGCACTTTTCCCAAGAACGATCAGAATCGTTTTATCGTCTCAGTGACCAAAGGCAAGAATCAAATGCCACCGTGGGGCGGCTTGCTCAGCAAGGAAGACATCGAATCACTGTGGGCGTATGTATTTGTAGGAGAAAAATAATTTCGCGGAGAATTGTCCATGCGTGACGTGAGCAACGCAGAGCGTTACACGCGTGTAGCCATCATTCTGCACTGGTTGATAGCGCTGGGCGTACTGGCGCAAATTGCACTGGGCTGGTGGATGATCGACATCCCCAAAAGCCCGCCCGGCATGCGCGCCTACTGGTTCAACCTCCACAAATCCATCGGCCTAACACTGGGCGCGCTGATTTTTGTGCGCATCGCCTGGCGCTTCACCCACGGCGCGCCGCCGTTGCCTAGTCACATCCCGGCGTGGCAGCAACTCGCTTCCAAAGCGAGTCATTGGGTGATGTACGCGTGCATGATTATCATGCCGGTGTCGGGTTATCTGGGTTCATCGTTCACCAAATATCCCATCAAGTATTTCGGCTACATGCTGCCGCACTGGGGCTGGGATTCACCGGCGAACAAAGAGCTATGCAGCCAAATTCACTACGCAGTAGTGATTGTGTTTATGCTGCTGATCGCCATCCACTTCGCAGCGGCGGTCAAGCATATGATGGCGCGCGATGGGGTGATGCAGCGGATGTGGTCTAGGTAGGATGCCGGTGAGCGTAGCGAACCGCATCGTTCGCGTGTCATCCATCACCATCGATGCGGTTCGCTGCGCTCACCACATCCTACGCGCTATTCAACTACGATACCCGCGTCCTTGATCACCTTCGCCCAGCGCGCCAGCTCGGGCTGAGCAGTAGCCGCGAATGCGCGTGGCCCACAGCCAGTCACCCCGGTAACATGCCAGAACGTCCTGAAGAAACGTTTAATCCATTGATCTGCTAAAATTTCTCCATGGCACCCATCATTTTTCGTGAGGGCGCATTCTGATGGCGAGGCAAAATTTTGGATAGAACCCGTCATTGAAATTGTGGTAAATCAAAGATTTTCGGCTCTACTCAGCCGCTATGAAACAACCACACCCTCCCTCACCCTGCCCTCTCCCGGAGGGCGAGGGTTCTAAGCCCTTCTCCCCTCGGGAGAAGGGTTGGGATGAGGGAAGCCTTTGACTTTTCATCGCGACTGAATAGAGACAGATTTTCTCAAAGACAAGTCGGTGAGGCTATGGCTTTGGTTCATTCACATCGGGAGGAGATTATCCATGCATGGCGCATTCACTTCGGAAATTGAAGTCTCGCTGGTCTCCAACAAGGGCTTTTGGTTGCTGCTCGGTAATGAGGAGCTGTTTGTTTCCTATGCCGATTTCCCGTGGTTTAAGCAAGCAACCGTCGAGCAGATCACAACGATTGAGTGGCCATCGACCGATCATCTCTATTGGCCGCTTCTTGACATTGACCTCGCGCCCGCATCGATTCGTGACCCTGATTTGTTTCCGCTGATCTCGCGGTCCGGCGCGGCTGCGCAGCAAACGTAACCCGCAATCGGCGAAGCGAGGCATGTAATGCATTTCATACGCAGATAGATATGCCCAGTCTGGCCGAACAAATCCGCGAGGCGTTGTCCATGTTCGCGCGCAGCGGCACGGCGCCGGCCTTGATTGGCGGCCTGGCGGTGGTCGCACATCAGGTGGTGCGCGCCACCCAGGATGTGGATTTTCTGGTGGAAGCCGAAGCCGCTGACAAAGTACATGACGCGCTGCTTGCTTTGGGCTATCAGTGTCTGTATCGCAGTAACGATGCCGCGAATTATGTGCGCGGCACGGAGGGACTGGATTTACTGTTCGCGCATCGCCCCCTTGCGCGCCGTTTACTGGCACAGGCACTGGAACGGGAGACCCCCATGGGGTGCCTGCGTGTGGTCAGCGTTGAAGGGCTGATAGGCTTCAAGTTGCAAGGCTACGTGAATGATGCGACCCGGACGCGCGACATGGACGATATTCGCTCACTGATAAAAAGGCATCGCGCTTCGCTCAACATCGGTGAGTTGCGTGAATACTTTGCCTTGTTCAACCAGCAGGAATTGCTCAATGAACTTCTCGCATAACACGATTGCCGTGAATGAAATCGCAGACGAAGCGGCGCTGAACAGTTCCGGGTCGGGCGCGGTTCTGGCGCGCGAAGCGGGCGTGCCGTTTCAGCCACCGCTGGGCCGTGATTCTGAGATCGACCCTTTTGCCGAATGGTTGAGTTTGATGGAGGTCGTGGAAATGCTGTGCCCCACGTGGCCCGTGCGCGACAAGCCCATGCCAGGGAGTCTCTGGAAACTTTGACGCAGACAAAAGTGGGTGCGAGCGCAGGTTGGACGGATCAAGGAAGCCCAACGGCACAGGGCCTCCATCACAAACGTTGTGCTTCGCCATGCTCAGCGCCAACCTGCGGATTCCGGGTATTCCGTATGTTCCGTGACAATGCCGCTGCGGATCTGCCGCCCCCTCCAGCAATCCATTCGTCTCATTGACGCGCACCGCACACACCGCGCCCGCGCGCCATTCCAGCGGTTGCCACGACGCCACACGGTGACCGAGTTTTGAAGGGAAAGGTCTTCACATTCCACCTCTTGACGGTGGAATGTGTAGACCTGACACTTGGCGCTGCTTGGCGTCTTAAACAGCAGTTGCACTTGCCCACTGAACAAGTCACTCAACGCAGGCCCCGTGCCTTTGTACGGCACGTGCCGCAACTTCACTTTGGCCATGGCGTTAAACAGTTCCACCGACAAATGCGCAATCGTGCCCGTGCCCGCCGAGGCGTTGAGTCTCCCCGGTTGCGCTTGCGCGAGCTTGATTAGCTCGGCAATGGATTTCGCAGGCAATGCAAGATTCGCTGTCACCACCAGCGAAGCAGAGGAAATCTGCGTGACTGGCGTGTAATCGCGGATGGGGTCGTACGGCAGCGTGGCTTGCAAACCCGGATTTGTGCCATGACTGCCCACGCCGCCCAGAAGCAACGTGTAGCCATCGGGCGCGGCACGCGCAGCGATCTCCGCGCCGAAATTGCCACCTGCACCACCGCGGTTATCTACTATTACCTGCTGGCCCAACGCATCCGATAGCTTCTGTCCAATGATGCGCGCCATCACATCATTACCGCCGCCAGGCGGGAAGGGCATGATGAAACGGATGGGACGTGTGGGATAGGATTGTGCTTGGGCGCAGGTAAACGCGCACATTGCCAAGGTGTATGTGACTAACGTGTGAAGCAGATTCATCTGCACAGTGCGCTATTAGATTTTTGTGTGTCTGCGCATTCTAATGGGTTGCACTCGACGCTGTGCGTCTGCGGCGAAAGTGCTGAGATTGGTGTTACGATTCGACGCAATAGGACATCCATTGGGACTTAGCGCCGTGAAGTTACCCGCCGTCGCCGACGAGCACATTGAGACACACATTGTCGCCATACGTGGCCACAAAGTAATTATTGACACTGACCTAGCAGCACTCTACGGCGTTACCACTAAACGCTTTAATGAGCAGGTGCGCCGTAATCGCGACCGCTTCCCTTCGGATTTCATGTATCAGTTATCTGCGGAAGAGTGGGAATCTCTAAGGTCGCAAATTGCGACCTTAAACGCAGGCCGCGGCCGGCACCGCAAATACCTACCATATGCTTTTACTGAACACGGTGCAATCATGGCGGCCACCATTCTAAACTCACCCCGAGCCACAGAGGTTTCGGTCTTCGTCGTGCGTGCGTTTGTGCGGCTGCGTGAGACACTGGCCACGCACAAGGTGCTGGCGAGTAAGCTAGCTGAACTTGAAAAGCAAACTGCGGCACTCGCATTTAAACACGACGCTCTTGCGTCCAATACGCGCGCGCAGTTCAAGCAGGTGTTTGACGCACTGCGTGAGTTGATGGCACCGCCGGAGCCTAAGCGTCGCCCAATTGGCTTTGTGTATCCGAATGAGAAGAAAGTGTGAGTCCTAAGTGCTGTGTGACTGATAGCGGGCACTGCGTATTGTCGCGTTGGTGTCTAGCAGTTTTATTTATCAGAAACTATTGCTTGGTGAGTCAATTCGCGAATCTTGGGTTCGCTAGCAAGTACCTTCGCCCATGGTGTAGCTAAAACACTATGCACCCTAAACTTTCGGCAGGATTTCGCTTGCGGGTAAATGAAAAAGCCTAATCGAGAAAGACTTCGCTACCTAGATAGGATATGGCGGCGGCGACAGTATCGCCTGCGCCCAAAGCCAAAGCGGAGGGCGACGTCACGCGCGAAGGAATCCGTTTTTAAACCAAGGACGTTGAAAGTCAATGCCCCGGTGGAGTTTGACTTAACAGTGGAGTTCAATAGATCAAATTTGCTAAATTTTATTGATAAGATATCGCAAGGGATTATTGGTGGGCATAAGGTCGAGATATGTTTCGATGCCACAAAGAAGTTGCTGCCGAGCGGTACGCTATATTTTGTTGCATCGATAGATGCGATATTGAATAACTACCCTGAAAAATTATCGTGCAACTATCCAGCAGATGAAGTGGTCGAACAACTTTTTCAACACATTGGATTTCTACAGAGACTTGGGCAATCGCCACGAAAGGCCATTACTGCGGACAACGTGCGATATTGGCAATATCTCACGGGAACTTCAGTAGATTTGAGTGGGTTTAAGAGCCTGTTTGAAAAAATTTCATTGGAAAACGATACTAAAGCAGGACTTTATGATGGATTTACCGAGGCAATTACTAATGTCATACAACACGCCTATTCAGACGATAGGGATGTGCAGGATGTGGTAGCGTGCAAGTGGTGGATGTTTGCGCAACATCGAAATGGGCAGTTAGATATAGCGATATGTGATCTTGGAATAGGAATACCGAATTCGATGATTTCCAAACCAGAGTTATCTGAAATTATTCCGAGAATAGTGGCGCGCTTTAAGAAACGATCCCATAACGCGCTTATTGAAGTGGCAGTTGAAAGTAATAGAAGTCGTACCAAACTAGCTCATAGAGGAAAAGGACTGCCAGATATGTTGAGTTTTGCTAGAACAAGCGAAATAGGTGGATTCCTAATCCATAGTCGGAGAGGATTTTTTGTCTGCAATGCTAATCGCACAGAACGCGGGCATGATTACAGACGGGCGATAACGGGAACGCTGATTCATTGGCATATTCCCATTAGCAAATAGAGCTTTTATGGCCACAAGCATAATATTTGTTGCAAAGGAGTTTTCAGAGACTCCCGGCGGTCGATTTAGGAGCGACGGCCCCAAGTCTGGCGAGTCGTTTCGCGAGGATATCTTATATCCTAAGTTGCAAAGTAGTGACCGAGTTGAAGTGAATCTTGACGATACTCTAGGATATGGCTCCTCATTCTTGGAGGAATCGTTTGGCGGGTTAGTAAGGAATCATGGCATGACGATGGCGAATTTAAAGGAGCGACTTATAGTTACTAGCTCCCGGAAATTTTATGATTCAAGGATTTGGCAATATATTTCGGATGCTGACGCGCGAGCGCGTAATTAGTGGTTTGCAGTCAAATGGAACAGTCCTCAATTGTTCTAGTTGTTTCCTCGATTGGCTGGGGAGTGGCGTTACTTGGCCTATATGTTGCAAATCGACAGGCAAATGGACGGGAAACGCGAAAGGAGTATCGCGCGGCTTTGACGACCCTAGAAGTCACGATAGACAGATTGCTTAGTGCTTTTCGAGCGTATTTGTCCGAGTCAGACTCAATTAAGTGTGAGCATGCTCGACTAATGGTTCATTCTGAGCTTGGGCGTATTCGGCGCCAAATAGATTGGCTGGAACCGATCATTGGGAAAGAATTGGAGCGCAAATTTACTGTGTTGTACGAGGCGGTTACCGGCGGTGATTTTGAGTCCAAGTCACGCGCGAGTAAAAAGGTTGTCGAGGACTACAATAAGATTGTTACTGCCGGAGAGAATGTCTTGGAGTGCACGGAAGTTTGGTTTAAAACTAAATATCACAAGCCTCGCTGGCGACAGCGCTGATAGAAACTAGGCCCTCGGCTAGTTGTTATCAGGGGCAGGATAAGTGCATAGGTAATTGCGGAGGTGAGTGTATCGGACACCGCCTTGCTGATACCCTTTAATAAAATCCGCGAACACCATGAAAACCCAACTCGTAACCATTCCCACCGACGGCATCCCCATCGACGGCGCGTTACATGAACCCGACGAACGCCAGGGCAAAGCCAAAGGCGCAGTGCTGTACTTCCACGGCAACACCATGAATTTTTACACCGGTGCAGCGCGGTTTTTGCCGTCGGCCATCACCGCGCTGGGCCTTGCCTTTCTGGCCTTTAACCGCCGCGGCCACGACATACTTACCACGCGCATGAGCCGAGCGCCCGAGGGGGGTGCGTTTCAAACCATCGCTGAGTCTGTGGCGGATAACCGCTTTGCGGCGCAGTGGCTGGCGCAGCGGGGTTATGCCAACCCGGTGATCATGGGCCATAGCAACGGCGGCATGTTGTCCACGCGGCATGTGGTGGATCATCCGCATACACCGGCGCTGGTGTTGTTGTCAGCCGGGCGCGGCGGCCCGCAGCGCGAGACACCCAATGCCACGGAAAAATTGTTCGCGGCAGGCAAGATGGATGCATTGACGCAGCAAGCGCGTGAGTTAGTCGCTGCAGGCAAGGGCCGCGAACTCATGTTCATGCCGGGTTGGTGGTATGTGATTAGCGCGGAAAGTTTTCTGGATCGCATCGTCAACGTGCCGGATACCGTTGCACTCGCGCCGCAAATTAAATGCCCGGTGCTAGCGATACGCGGCGACAAGGAGGATGTGGATCGCTACCCCGCCGAGGAATTCGCTGCCGTGTGCGGCGGGCCGTGCGAGGTCAACATCGTTGCCCACTGCGACCACTTCTACAACGGCCGCGAGGATCACGTAGCGGGCGTAGTGGCAGCTTGGTTGATGAAAACGCTCACTTTAAAAACCGTTTAAAATCAATTAGTTATAGAACCCCCCCCCCTATCCAGGGGCTCACCATGAAACTTGTGCCGATCGCGCTGCTCGCTTTGCTCACGCCATGCGCATTCGCGCAGGAGGCCTATCCCAACCGGCCGATACGCATTGTGCTGCCGGTGGCACCGGGCGGCGGCACGGATCAAATCGCGCGCGTGATCGGGCAGGGGTTTGCCGAACGCTGGGGCCGTCCCACGGTGGTAGAAAATCGCCCCGGCGCCGGCACGGTGATTGCGAGTGAAATCGTCGCCAAATCCAAGCCTGATGGCTACACGCTGTTGGTGACCACCAGCACGCACATCATGAATCCGCTGGTGGTGAAAAAAATGCCCTACGACACGCAGCGTGATTTCACGCCTATTTCGCAGGCGCTGTCGTTGCCGAGTTTGCTGGTGGCGCATCCGTCGTTTGCACCGGCGGTGACCGACGTCATTCGCATCGCCAGAGCGCGACCGGGCGAGGTGTTGTACGGCTCGGCGGGGACGGGCTCGAATCCGCATCTGGCGATGGCCTTGTTTGAATCGTTGGCGCGCGTTCGCATGACCCATGTGCCCTACAAGAGCGGGCCGCCGTCGTTGATCGACTTGATTGCCGGGCAAATTGAGATTGCGGTGTCGGGCATATCGTCGAGCGTCACGCATGTGCGCGGCGGCAGGCTGCGTGGGCTGGGCACTACCGGCACACGCCGTTCACCGGCTGCGCCGGATATCCCCACCATCGCCGAGGCGGGCGTGCCTGGCTACGAGGCCATGCAGTGGTATGGCTTGCTCGCGCCCGCAGGCACGCCGCGCGACATCATCACCCTGTTGCACAAAGAAACGGTGAGTACCTTGCGCGCGCCCGCAACGATGGAGCGGCTGGCGGCGGACGGCTCCGAAGTGGTGGCCGGCACGCCAGAGGCATTCGCGGAATTGATCAAAACCGAAAGCGTGAAGTGGGCGAAGGTGGCGCAAACGGCGGGCATACGTCCGGAGTGATTGTGGCCCGGCGTGACGGCGGTGCAGCGCGCTAAGGCTAAGGCTAAGGCTAAGGCTAAGGCTAAGGCTGCGACTCCACCTTGGCTTCGCGGATCACTTTGCCGTAGCGCGCGATTTCGCTCTTGATGAAATCGCCCCACTGCTCGGGTGTGGATGTCTTGGGATCAAAGCCACCGCTGGTGAGCCGCGCGCGCGTGTCGGGCGCGTTGACGGCTTTGATGAACTCGCTGTTGAGCCGGCCGATAATCTCGCGCGGGGTATTGGCAGGCGCGAGTACGCCGTACCAACTGGTCACCACGTAACCGGGAAAACCCGCCTCGGCGGCGGTGAGCAAGTTCGGCAGCACGGCAAGACGCTCGGCGGAGAGCGCCGCCAGCGCGCGTATTTTGCCGGCTTGTATTTGCGGCACGGCGGGCGGCACGCCGATGACCATCCAGTCGATATGCCCGCCGATCATGCCCAGCATGGCGAGGCCGGAGCCTTTATACGGCACATGCACCATATCGAGCTTGGCCGCCGAGCGAAACATTTCCCCCGCGAGGTGTTGCCCGGTGCCCAAGCCGCCGGAACCGAAGGTGAGCTTGCCGGGCGCGCGCTGTCCGGCCGCGACCAGCTCTTTAAGATTTTTTGCCGGGATAGACGGATGGCAAATAAACACATTTGGTACCTGCGCCACTTGCGCGATGGGTGCGAGGTCTTTCATCGGGTCGTACGACAGCTTGCGATACAAGTGTGGGCTGATGGCGAGAATGTTGGAGGACAGCAGCAGCGTGTAGCCGTCAGCAGGCGCTTTGACCGCGAGTTCGGTGCCGAGATTGCCGCCCGCGCCCGGACGATTTTCTGCCACCACAGGCTGGCCCAGTTGCTCGGCCAGTTTTTGCGCGAGCTGGCGGCCCAGCAAATCGGTCGGCCCGCCGGGCGGAAACGGCAGCATTAGGCGCAGCGGCTTGGTGGGGTACGTCTGCGCGTGTGACAGGCCCGCGCAGCCAGCGAGCAGGGTAACGGCCGCGGCCAGCGACGAAATTTTGGGATTCATGATCAGATTTTGAAGGCTTCCAAGGTTTCAGGGGCAAACAATTCGTGCGCTTCAAGCAGCCGCTTCGACAAACCCTGCTCGTGGTGATAGCGCAAAAAAGTATCGAGTGTGGCTTTGTTTGCCGCGTAACCGTACGGCCACCAGTCGTCACCCATGTGACGCTTTAACCACTCCACTTCGGCGATCATCCACGGCAGCATATTGCGCAGCGCCGCTGTCTCGAACATTTCTTCGTAGCAAATGCGCTGCGCTTCGGCGAAGGCTTTGTAAAGCTCCATCGCGATCCAGCGGTTTTTCTCATACACCTCGCGACGGATGGCGATGGTGTGCATGATGGGGAACAGTTTGGTTTTCTGGTAATACGCGCGTTCAACATCCACGTAATCCTCAAACAGGCGCTTCACCTTTGCCGGTTGTGAGTGCAAGGTGGAGGGCATGCGCGGGCTGTGCAGCGCGTCGATTTCGCCGGCGGCCAACATCTGTGACAGCGTTTTGCCAGCGGGAATCGGATTCAGCTTGATGTGCGGCGGAAGATCGAGTTTTAACTTCTCATCACGCCCCGGCGTTTCTTGACCGCCGGTCCAGTATTCGCAGTCGCTGATTTTCACGCCGTACTCGTCCTGCATGATGCCGCGGCTCCACACCGGCGCGGTCATCTGGTATTCGGGTGAGGCGACTTTTTTACCGATCAAATCTTTGGGCTCGCGGATGCCGCTGGTCGCCGAAATAAACGTGCATGAATGGCGGAACATGCGTGACGGAAACACCGGTATCGCGATGAAGGGTTGCGGATCACGAAACAGCGACACGGTGTACGACGATAGCGACAATTCGGCGACATCGAACTCCTGATAGCGCAGCATGCGAAAGAACGTTTCCTCGACGATGTGATCGAGAAAATTCAGTTCAATACCGTGCGGCTGCACGCGGCCATCGGCGAGCGCGCGCATGCGGTCGTAGTTCCAGCAAGAGAGGGCGAGGCGGAGTTTGGACATTTTTTGGAAAGGCGTGAGTGAGCGAGTGAGCGAGCGAGCGGATAAACGAGTGAGCGTGTTGAGAGAGATGGCGCTATAAAACTGTTTTAAATCAGATAGTTAAGGGGTCTGTGCCGAGCGGCGGAAACAAGCCGTGCCGTGCGTGATCTTTAAACGCCTGTGCTTTCGGCAGCAGCAACGCGCAGGAACGCACGTGCTGATGTTTCGGCTCAAGGCCGGGCAACGGCTGGCCCGCGCGGTTGGCTTCGGCGCTTTGCAGCAACAGCCGTCGCATCATCACCACACCGCGGTCGGTGGGGCACAGGTTTTCGCGCGTGCGATCCTGCACCGCGCCCATGGATTCCTGCAACGAGGCATCCTGCATCGCAATGCCTTCAATGCCGGAGTAGTGCACGCCGGCCTTTTGCGCGGCGCGATCCATCAGATAGTCGTTGGTTTTATTGGCAAGCGGCGTAAATGTGCCGGGCACGTATTTGACGTGGATGCCCTTGCCGTCTTTCATCGCGTTGAGTTCCGCTTCACTGAGATCGCGCTTGGGGTGATAGTTAAAGCTCCAAGCCCAGCAGTTTTCGTCGTCTATTGGCACCCACACATGGCCGCCGATGGGGTGCCCCGCGCGCGGCGGAATCAGCGTGTGCGCGGGCATCACATACGGCGTGATGCGCCAGTAGTAGTGTTCATCATCGGCATTGCGCCGTGCGCCAATCAGCAAGCCACCGGGGAAATCCGCCATTTCAAAAAAAGGCATGCGGTCGTTGTCGTTGTATTCATTGCCTTTGCTGCCCTTGAACAGGGGGTCAGTCTTCAGTGCGCCGCCATGCAAAAAACTCACGTGCGACGAATCAATGCCGCCTTCAATAGCCTGCAGATAATTGCATGCCTGCACGCGTTTGGAGACATAGCGCTGGCGCGGTGAGACCTGCGTCCATTCCAGCGCCGGCGGCGCAGGCTGCAGTGCCGGCGGGCCCATGTAAGTCCAGACCACACCGCCGATTTCAATGCACGGATACGATTTGAGCTTGATGCGTTTGCACATCGGCCCGTTGCCGTCTGGGCCTTCCGACGGCAACTCGGTGCACTGGCCGGTGACATCGTACTTCCAGCCGTGATACGGGCAACGCAGGCCAGATTCTTCATTGCGACCGAACCACAAAGAGACGCCGCGATGCGCGCAGAACTCGTCGATCAAGCCCAGCCGATTTTGTGAATCACGAAACGCAATCAGCCGCTCGCCCAGCAGCTTGACGCGCACGGGCGGGCAATCGGGTTCCGGCAATTCCCAATCGTGCAGCGCAGGCAGCCAGTAGCGGCGGAACAAATCGCCCAGCAGCGTGCCGGGGCCGGTTTGAGTGAGCGTGTCGTTTTCTTGTTGGGTGAGCATGGGGAAAGCCTTGGCGCTGCAAGCGCATTCGGAAGCTGAAAAAGTGCAAACCAATACCGTTGTTCCCGCGCAGGCGGAAACCCGCAGGCGGAAACCCATAACACAGCGATTAATCTCAATCCTATTTTATATCGGATGGTGCGTACACCGGCGCGTTTCGGTTGAGGGACTTTCGCGTTACAGTGGCGCCTCACCTTCATTCGCCACCTCTCAAATGACCCGTGCAGAATTGCCCTTAATAGCGTTGGCCCTCGGTGACCCCGCCGGCATCGGCCCGGAAATTGCCCTCAAAGCCGCGCTCGATAATGCCGTGCGCGCCATCTGCCGCCCGGTACTGTTCGGCGACCGTGGCGTGCTCGACACTCATGCGCGCGCGTGCGGTTTAGAGGTTCAGTTTGCAAGTGTTGCCACCGCCATGGACGCGCACCGTGTGGCGGGCAACGCCATCGCACTCATCGAGCGTGCGCAGTTCAAGCCCGACGAACTCAAAATCGGCGAACTCGCTGCAGCGCATGGGCTATCAGCACTCGACAGCGCGCGCGCCGCGATAGCGGCCGCGATGCACGGCGAAGTCGATGCCGTGGTCGCCGCGCCCATGACCGAGGCCGCGATCAAAATGGCCGGCATAGAATTCGACGGCTACCCAACCTTCGTTGCGCGTTGCACGAATACGCCAGTCGAAGACGCCTTTTTGATGATTTGCTTTGATCGCGAGGGTCGCGAGATGCGCATCGTACACACCACGCTGCACGTGAGCTTGCGTCGGGCCATCGAGCTGGTGACGCGCGAGCGTGTGCTGCATTCGATCAAGGCGGCGCACGCCGCGTTAAGGCGCATCGGCATTGCGTCGCCACGCATCGCCGTGTCCGGCCTTAATCCGCACGCCAGCGAAGGTGGCATGTTTGGTGACGACGAGCGGTTGGTCATAGCGCCAGCGATTGCCGATGCGGTCTCGTACGGCATGGCCGCCGATGGGCCCTTCGGTGCCGACACGATTTTCCACAAGCCCGGTTACGACGCCTGCGTAGTAATGACGCACGATCAAGGCCACGTCGCCGCCAAGTCGCTGGCCATCGACCGCACGGCGGGGCTGACCATCGGCACACCGATTTTGTTTTCATCGGTGGCGCATGGCAGCGCTTACGACATTGCGGGGCAGAACAAGGCTAGCCCGCGGGCGGTGATTGAGGCTATTCGGCGGTTGGCGGGCGCGCGCGCTGTGTAGATTGCAGTTTGATGCGGCTATTCCGCTTTTAGTCCGGCCATCTTGACGACGCGCGCATATTTCTCAATATCTGTGCGATTTTGCGTCACATAATCTTCCGGCGAACTCCCTACCGGATCGATGCCCAGCGTGGCGTAGCGTGCATCGACATCACGATGCCGCACAGCCTGTGCAATATTCGTGGATAACCAATTCACGATGGCGCGTGGCGTAGCTGCCGGTGCCATGATGCCGATCACCGGCGGGTAATCAAAATCTTTGATACCGGTGACTTCGGCTACCGTCGGCACGTCCGCAGCTTGTGCAGAGCGTTTGAGGGTGTTGACCGCCAGCAGTTTGATGCGACCTCCGGCGCGGTGCGGCGCGAGCGACGGTAGTGCTGACATGGCGAGCGAGACTTCGCCGCCGATCAGCGCGGGTACGGATTGCGCGGTGCCTTTGTACGGCACATGCACTAGCCCCAGTTTCAGCGGCCCATTCAAAGCTTCCATCGTCAAATGATGCAGACTGCCGATGCCGCCGGAGCCGTAACGCAGTGTGCCGGGCTTGGCTTTGGCTAGCGCGATGAGCTCGCTCAATGTGGTGGCAGGCACGGCAGTGTGCGCGGCGATAAATTGCGCCGAAGTGCCCATGATGCTTACCGGGGCGAAGTCCTTCACCGAATCGTACGGTAGCTTGGCATAGAGCGCAGGGTTGATTGCGGTCTGACCGACGTCGGCCACCAATAGCGTGTAGCCGTCGGCGTTGGCGCGCGCTACCAGTTCGCAAGCGCTGATGCCGCCCGCACCGGGACGGTTGTCGATAACGAATTGTTGTTTGAGCGTTTCGGTGAGGCGCGTGGCAACGAGGCGCGTCATGGTGTCGGGCAGTCCGCCGGCGGCGTAAGGCACGACAATGCGCACCGGTTTGGTGGGATAGGTTTGCGCCGCTGCGTTGACGGCGAGTAGCGCGAGTGCGCTGAGTGCGCTAAATGCGCTTAATGCGACAGGGGTGCGGAGCCAAATCATTGCGGGTTCCATGACATAAAAAAATGCCGTTCAGGCTGAGCGATTCGACAAGCTCAGGTTGAGCAGTCTAAATAGGGGCGACATGGGCAACTCGTCCATTATAATGGCGCGTATTGATCGACAGGAACAACCGTGACGTCCAACCCCAATCCCTACCGCAAATCCTATTTCAACACGCAGCCGGATTATTTGTATCCCGCGTATCGTTCTACCGTTAAACGCGCGCCCACGCAGCCGCTGGTGCAAATGCCGCAGACGTTGTCGGAGATTACGGGGCCGTTGTTCGGCGCGAACGATGTGGCTGAGGCTGATGGGGATCTGACGGCACAGCACGCCGATGAGCCGTTGGGCGAACGCATGATCGTGTCAGGCCGTGTGCTGGACGAGGGCGGCAGACCAGTGCCGAGCGCGTTAGTGGAGTTGTGGCAGGCGAATGCGTCTGGGCGTTATCGTCATCCGGTCGATAATCACGACGCACCGATAGATCCCAATTTCACTGGCTTTGGCCGTGTGGTGACGGATGTGCAAGGTCACTACCGCTTCAAGACTATCAAGCCGGGCGCTTATCCTTGGCGCAATCATTACAACGCATGGCGACCGGCGCACTTGCATTTTTCGCTATTCGGACAAGGCTTCGCGCAGCGCTTGGTGACGCAGATGTATTTTCCCGGTGATCCGTTGCTGGCGTTTGACCCCATGTACATGAGCGTGCCGGACGACAAGGCGCGGCAGCGGCTGGTGTCGAGCTTCGATTGGGAGCACACGCAGCCCGAATATGCAATTGCGTATCGCTTCGACATTATTCTGCGTGGACGTGATGCGACGCCGATGGAGAACAAGCGATGAGCCTGTTATTGACTGCGGCGCAGACCGTCGGCCCGTTTGTATCCATCGGTTTCGAAAAAGCGTCTGTGCCCGCTGTAGCGCCTGTAGGCGTGGCGGGGCAACGTGTTGTTATTACAGGAAAAATATTTGACGGTGACGGCGTGCCGGTGACGGACGCCGTGATCGAAACCTGGCAAGCCAACTCGTACGGCAAGTACGCACACCCGGACGACACGCAAGAGAAGTTACTCGAAGAAAATTTCAAAGGCTTCGGGCGCGTGCTGGCCGATGCACAGGGCGGCTTTCGGTTGACGACGGTTAAGCCCGGCAAAGTCGCTGGGCCCGATGGTCAAGAGCAGGCGCCACATATCACGGTGGTGATATTCATGCGTGGCCTGCTCAAGCATTTGATGACGCGGATTTATTTTCCGGATGAGGCAGCGAATGCGGATGATCCGGTGTTAAATTTAATTCCCTCAGCGCGGCGTGCGACTTTGATTGCCGCCAAAGCTGCTGAGGGTGCCTTGCAGTGGAATGTGTACTTGCAGGGCGCGAACGAGACGGTGTTTTTTGACTACTGAGATGCCATGAACGAACAAGACTTCATTAACGATCTCGTCATCGCAAACCACATTCTTTACAACGAAGGCGTGGTGGATGGCTTTGGTCATATCAGCGTTCGGCATCCTGACCGGCCTGACCGGTTTTTGCTGTCGCGTAGCATCGCGCCGGGCAACGTCAAGGCCGAAGACATCATGGAATTCGATCTCGACGGCAACCCGGTGGATGCGCGCGGGCGCAAGCCTTATCTTGAGCGTTTCATCCACAGTGAGGTGTATCGCGTGCGTGCCGATGTGCAATCGGTGGTGCATAACCATTCGCCGGCGGTGATTCCGTTTGGCGTAACTGATACGCGGCTGCGGCCCATTTCCCACATGAGCGGATTTCTGGCGGGGACGGTGCCGAATTTCGAGATGCGCGATGCCGCCGGGCCAGCAACAGACATGCTGATACGCACACCGCAATTGGGTGAGGCGTTCGCGCGCACACTCGGTAGCGCGGCGTATGCGCTAATGCGCGGGCACGGCGCGGTGGCGGTGGGCGATTCCATCCGGCAAACGGTGTATCGCGCGATTTACGCTGAGCAGAATGCGCGCTTGCAGGCGCAAGCCTTGCATCTGGGCGAAATCAATTTCCTCACGGATGCCGAAGCCGCCGGTGCCGATGCGGCCAATTACGCGAATATGGATCGGCCCTGGGATTTGTGGAAAAAGCGCGTGGCGCAGAATTCGCAGTAGAGCTTCCCCGGATTTAGTGAGTGATTTGCACTGGCACAGCACACAATTTGCCTAACCCGGCGTGCAACACGGGGCGACCATAGACCATAGCCGCCCCACTCTTGCTCACTGGGTGCTCACTGTGTACTCACTGAATACTCACGGAGTCACTTGCCCGGCGTTAAAACCGGCTACCCAGCAAGCCGCCAATCACCGCGCCGACGACGGTTGTCATGCCTTGACCGTTGCCGCGCCCCACCTGGCTGCCGATCACGTTACCGATGACGCCGCCTATCACCGCGCCGCCTACCGCACCGGCCACATTGGGGCCGCGGCGTTCGGTGTATACCACGGGCGCTGCGACGGGCTCGGGGTAGTACGCCGGTTCCGGTGTGTACACGGGCGTCGGTTCCGGGTAATACGCAGGCATGGGCGCTTCTTGGTACACCACCGGCGCAGGGTAGGCGACCGGTTGGGTATACACCGGGCGTTCCACATAAACGGGGCGTTCCACATAGACCCGGCGCTCGACCACTATCGGGCGATGCACAATCACCGGCGGCGGCACGAACACGGGGTGATGCACGGCCACAGGTTGATGCGTTACCACAGGCCGATGGCTGATCACCGGCGCGACAACGACCGGCGGCGCGGCATGGCGAAACACGGGCTGTGCGGGGCCGTGGCCGCGCGCACCTAGATGGCTCAAGTGGTCGGCGTGGGCGGCAAAGCCGACGCTCATCAAAGCGGCGGTAGCTAACAGGGGCAGGGTTTGGGTGGTTTTCATGGCATGTTCCTTTTTAGTAGTTGCCACTTCCAAAAACGCGGCAGTGGCGTGTGAGGTCTACGTTTGAAGTGCAACAGAGTGTTGCGAGTGTAATCGGCTTGTTACAAAAATTACTGTTTAAAAACAAATAGTTACGATTATTTTTGGCACGGCAGGCTGTGCTAGCGCAGCGCGGTAGGCAAAACAGCGATAATCGCCCGCTTCGGAGGATTCATGAAAAAAGTAATAACAACTATGGTAGCCCTGCTGGGGGCTGCACTGACTGCGGCACTGACCTCAGCGCTGACCGCAGCGCACGCGCAAAACACCCCTGCTGGCACCGCTTACCCGTCCAAAGCCCTACGCATCATTGTGCCGCTGGTGCCTGGCGGCAATCTGGATATCGTCGCGCGCGCGGTAGCCGCACAAATGGGTGAGGGCTTTAGTCAGCAAATCATCGTGGAAAATCGCGCTGGTGCCAGCAGTCTCGTTGGTACACAGTTTGTCGCCAAAGCGGCGGCAGACGGCTATACATTGCTGGCGATAGCCAACACCTTTGCCACCGTGCCGTCGCTGATGAAAAACCCCGGTTACGACGCACTGAAGGATTTTGTCGGTGTGTCGCTCACCTGTCTGGTGCCGCAGGTGCTGGTGATCACGCCTACGCTGCCGGTGCGCACGACCAAAGATTTGATCGCATTGGCAAAAGCCCAACCGAGGCAGTTGGCTTACGGCACGTCCGGCGCAGGCAGCACCGGGCACATTGCCGCCGAACTGTTGAGCCTGCAATCGGGCATTAAAATGCTGCACGTGCCCTACAAAGGCAACGCAGCGACGATTGTGGATGTGATTGCCGGCAACGTGCAAATCATGTTCGATCAGGTGAGCACGTCGAAGGCGTATGTCGATAGCGGTCGACTGCGTGCGCTGGGCGTAACCAGCCTCAAGCGTTCGCCGTTGTATCCCACCGTGCCGACGATTGATGAATCCGGCTTAAAGGGCTATGAGGAAATCACGTTCAACGGGTTGATCGCCCCGGCCGGCACGCCGCGTGAAGTGCTGGCTAAATTGAATGCTGAGGTTTCCCGCGTGGTGCGCCTGCCGGAGCTGCGCAAGCGCTATCTTGAGCGCGGCATTGAGCTCACCGCCAGCGGGTCGTCTGACGAATTTACGGCCTACATCAAAGCCGAGTTCGACAAAAAGGCCAAACTCGCGCGCGAGGCGGGTCTACGGATGGAGTAGTAGTGATTAAATTGTTTTTAAATTCAATAGGCTACATCACTACTGTCCGGCGATTAGTCGAATAAAATCAATTGGTTAGCATCAGAGGAGGTGTCGTTTTTGTCGCCTGACAACGTAAGCAATTGATTCAATGGAGTTTTCTCAAAAAGCGTCAGACTGAAAATCTGTAGCATTGTGTAGAGTGAAAGATCGGCTTTCAAGCGCTTCTTGATAATGGCAACCAACACATAAACCGCGATGGCAATCCACACTTGCGTCTTAACTGCATTCTCAGAAGTGCCAAAGAACCG
>JAYTWR010000196.1:0-9404 GCA_043743335.1 Burkholderiales bacterium | reverse complement strand
GGCACCTGTGCCCAGCACTGCTTTGGTTCGCGCCATGGCTGTGCTCCGTAGTAACGAAGTCGCATCATAGCCCAATTTCCTCTAAACGAACAGTATTGGGGTTTGCCCCCTCTCCCTCCGGGAGAGGGCGGGGTGAGGGAAGCGTTCTCTTACTTTTACTTCGGATTGAATTGACACGATTTTATTGAATTTTAAGAATCAATCGCCGAAGCCGATTTGACTTGCTCACGCAGCACGAACTTCTGGATTTTGCCGGTGGATGTTTTGGGCAGCACGCCGAACACCACTTGCTTGGGCGCTTTGAAGCGCGCCAGACGCGACTGACAGTGCTCGATAATTTCCTGCGCCGACGGCGCTGCGCCGGGCTTCAACTCCACAAACGCGCAGGGCACTTCACCCCACTGCGCATCGGGCTTGGCCACAACCGCTGCCGCCAGCACCGCCGGGTGCCGATACAGCGCGTCTTCGACTTCCAGCGACGATATGTTTTCGCCACCGGAAATAATAATGTCTTTGGAGCGATCCTTGACCTTCACATAGCCATCAGCCTGCAGCACGCCCAAATCGCCGCTGTGAAACCAGCCGCCGGCAAACGCATCATCCGTCGCCTTGGCGTTTTTGAGATAGCCCTTCATGGTGATGTTGCCGCGAAACATGATCTCGCCCATGGTTTCGCCATCGCTGGGCACGACCTGCATAGTCGCAGGATTCATCACCGTCATGCCCTGCTGCAAATGGTAGGCGACGCCCTGACGACCATTGAGTTCAGCACGCTTTTCCACCGCCAGTTGATTCCAGTCTTCGTGCTTGGCGCACACCGCTGCGGGGCCGTAGGTCTCGGTCAAGCCATAAACGTGGGTCAGATTGAAACCCATTTTCTCCAAACCCTCAATCATCGCCACCGGCGGCGCAGCGCCCGCCACGAGGCAACTCACGGTGTGCGTAATGCCCTGCTTCATTTCAGGCGGCGCATTGAGCAGCAAGTTGTGCACGATGGGCGCGCCACAATAGTGAGTGACCTGGTGCGCGCGAATCGCATCAAAAATCGCCTGCGCTTCCACACGTCGCAGGCAGATATTGGTGCCCGCCGCCGCTGCGATGGTCCACGGGAAACACCAGCCGTTGCAGTGAAACATCGGCAGCGTCCACAAATACACCGGATGCGGCGGCATGCCCCACGACAGCATATTGCTCACCGCATTGAGATACGCGCCACGATGGTGATACACCACACCCTTCGGGTTGCCCGTAGTCCCGGACGTGTAATTGAGCGAAATCGCGTTCCACTCGTCACTCGGCAACGCCCACGCATAACCCGGATCACCAGCCGCGATAAAGGCTTCGTATTCAATCTCGCCCAGCGGCTTGCCGCCGACAAAAGTGGCATCATCGACATCAATCACCAGCGGCTTGTGCTTCACCAACCCCAGCGCCTTTTCTATCGTCGGCGAAAACTCGCGGTCAGTGAGCAACACCTTGGCCTCAGCGTGATCTAGCATGAAGGCAATGGTCTCGGCATCCAGCCGCGTGTTGAGCGTGTTCAGCACGGCACCGGTCATTGGCACGCCAAAATGCACATCCACCATCGCCGGCACATTCGGCAACAGGGCAGCGACGGTATCGCCTTCGCCGATGCCGCGCTGCGCCAGCGCGCTGGCGAGCCGGCAACTGCGCTCGTAAACTTGCGCCCACGTCAGGCGCACGTCCCCATGAATGACCGCCACCCGCTGCGGATAGACCGCCGCCGTGCGCGCAAATAGCGACAGCGGCGATAGCGCGGTGTAATTCGCGGCATTTTTGTCCAAGCCAGCGTTGTAGGCGTGATCGGGATGCAAGTAGGATGTCAACGCACTGAAAAGGGATCGGGATAGGGATAGGCGTTCGGGTAGGGAAATCGCGATGAAAACCCAAGTCAAACTTGGGTATCTCAAGCGAGCGCAGTGTACGCCCAAGCGGTGGCGGGATTCAACTTCTTATTTAAAAACAATTACTTACTGCATGCTTACACTACGCGCCGCATGCGTCAAAACTACAAACGCAAAAACACACGCCCGTTTTCCACATTAAATAATTTACGGCTTCCCTGCTGCGTCTCACCGTCACTGACAGAGGACGACAACCGCTTGGCGGCGGCGTCCCACTGCATCGGCTTACCGGTGTATGGGTCATAAAAGCGCGGCGCGGCTTTCGCCACAAACTCGCTGATGTGCTCTGCACTCACATCGGCAGCGATGATTTCGGCGCCCAGGCCCAGCACCCGATTCAGCGCATCCAAATCATGCAGGCGCAGGGCGTAGGACGCAAACGACGGCAGGGCCACGCGCACCATGGCCTTGCCCACCGGGTTATTGAAATAGTCCCACCACGGCATAGCGCTACTTGCTGCGTTCTCAGCCGCGCGTGCCTGTAACAGTTGCGCCGGGGGTTTACGCAGCAAGTCGCGCTTTTGCCCGTAAAACGCGTGCGCAGCGTTGATCGTCGCACGCGGCTTATAGAAAAAACGCAAGCCGATGGCTTCTTCAAGGGACGCCGGCGCGCTCTGTCCGTCTTGCATCGTTCGGTTGGCGGCAGCGGGGTCTTTCAGCAGTTGTTTGATCGCGCCGAACTCCGCCTCAATGGGCGCATCCAGATTCAACACCGCAGGGTCGAGCGGCTGCAACATCGCCGTGAGGCGCGGCGCATGGGGCTTCAAATCGATGAGGCTCGTTTGCAGCACATCCGCCACAAACGCCAGCGCACGCGTGGTGTTCGCGACGGCCACCATTTTGCCAACCAGCGTGCGCGAGCCTTGCAGCATGATGCGGTGAAACGCCAGATCGCGCTCCACCGCTGTCAGCGCCGCGTCAATATCGCCGGCCTGCACCGCCAGCACCGCGCGGGTGAGCCAGGCACGCTGCGCTGCACCCATGGGCGCGTAGCGCGGAAATTGCGAGTCGACATTGAAGCGGTAATCGAGAATTTCGGCATACGCAGGCGCTGCCAACAGCTTGTCGTATCGAGAAATATCTTCTTTATAATCAATTAGTTGCGTATTTATAGCCGCAGCTTTCTCCTGCGCCATCGCGAGACAGGCCGTCTGCGCCGGGTCACACAAGGCAGGGCGCGGCGCGCGCTTCGCGGCGACGGGGTTTTCGGCACGATGGTCGCGCGAAGCGGCACGCGCTTCGGCCAACCACGCTTGCGCATAGGCGGCACTGTCAGCACCATCGCCTGCACCCATGCCGAGCATGGCCAAATACCCGTTTTGGTCGTCGCGCACACCAGCGACGCGCGGTTCACCCATCGCTGCGGCTGCGGCGTCGAGTGGTTCGTCTATACCATTGACCACGATAACCGCCGTTATCAGCAGTACAGCCAGCGCAGCCAAACCCGAAACCCATCGCAATGCCTTTTTTGTCATGGAACCTTTTCACCCACTTAATCCAACTCGTGTCACGGCCTCAATCACAGCCTCAACCAAGCCCGCATGACGGCACGAAATCCGGAGGCGAATTTGTGACAGTTTTGTAAATTCTTGCGAATCGCACTTTCGTGCAAGCAGCAGTTGTCGCATGATGCACATTCCATGTCCTTCATAACGGTTGTTTGCCACTCTTTTGCTACTCTTTTGCTACTCAAATATTAGGCGCATTCGCACGATAGCCGTATACTTTGCGCCACCTACACCCAAGTGCTTACGCAATAAGAGCAGTTCCCGGTAAGCAAGCACATTTAGCTGGAGATGGCATCTTGATGACATGCAAAAACAGGTTTTCGTCCACGCCGGGGCACATCAAACGCAGCGCATTGTCGCATGCGGTGTTGACGGCCTTGTTAGGGTTAGGGGGCGCGCTGGCGGTATCCACGTCGGCGCTGGCGCAAAAATCGCCCACAGAACGCATTGATGAACTGGAAAAAAAGCTCGAACAAAGCCTGAAACAAATTGAGCAGCTCAGCACGGAAGTCTCGCGCCTGCGCGGCGCACCCAATCAGCCCGCAGCAGCCGCAGCCCCGCCAGCCGCCCCGCCAGCGGCGCAACAAGCCGCCAAAATCGAAGAGCTCGAGCGGCAAGTGGCGCAAATCAACGATACCAACGCCAATCGCGGCGGATTAAGACTGGGCGGCCTGCCGCTACACGGTTTTGCTGATGTTGGGCTCGGCCACAGCCGCGAGGCCAACACCCTGCGCACCGGTGCCAAAGGCTTTAACGTCGCCAACTTCAGCTTGTATCTGACGCCGGAATTCGGCAATCGCGTCAAGAGTCTGGTGGAATTGGTGTTTGAAGTGGCGCGCGACGGCAGCGTCGGCGTGGATCTGGAGCGCCTGCAAATTGGCTATACCTTCAGTGATGCGGCCACGCTTTGGACCGGACGCTTTCACACGCCCTACGGTATTTGGAATACGGCGTTCCATCACGGTGCACAAATACAAACGGCGCTGTCGCGTCCGCGCTTTCTCGAATTTGAAGACCGCGGCGGCATTTTGCCCGCGCACACGGTAGGCGCGTGGCTGACGGGCGCTCTGCCCGCAGGCAATGCACGCTTTAATTATGATTTGTATATCGGTAACGGCCCGCGTATCGGCGTAGACGCCGCAGCGCCTGCACCCGGCGGCACGCTCAATGCCAATGTCGCGGGCGACGACAATCATTCGATGCAAGTGGGTTTTCGCGCCGACATCGCGCCACGCGGCGTGCTTGATGGCCTGAAACTCGGCGTACACGCCCTGCAGTTCAATGTACGCGACGACACGCCTGCGCTTAACCGCACCCGCGTATTGTCCTACGGGCCTTACGCCAGCTATAACAGCGACAACTGGGAAATTCTCGGCGAGCTGTATAAATTCAGAAATCAGGATTTATCGGGCGGCACCGGCACCTTCGGCAGCAGCGCCTGGTATGCCCAAGCCGGCTACAACACCGGGCGCTTCACGCCCTATATACGCACCGAGCGTACGTCACTGAACCAAGCCGACAATTATTTTGCCGTGCAAACCAGCGGCCGCTCTTACAACAGCACGTCCCTCGGTCTGCGCTTTGATCTGGCCGCCAGCGTAGCGCTCAAATTTGAAGCCGGCCGCACCACCATACGCGGCGTGCGGGCGGGCGGGTTGGATGACCGCTTCAATGAGTTTCGCACACAGTTTGCCATACGCTTTTAGCCGGAGACCGACGCCCCTATGAAAACCATCGCTACTCGGGTCCGCCAACGGCTGCCGGCGCTGCTGCTGCCGTTAATGCTAGGCGCGTTAACGCCCGCCATGGCCAACGACATTTATGTGATCGCACATCCCAGCGTCAAACTCTCCGCCGACGCCATACGTGATGTGTACATCGGCGAAAAGCAATTCGCCGGGGACATCAAGATTCTGCCGGCAGACAATGCCGCCTCGCAGGCAATCTTTCTCAGCAAAGTGCTTAAACTCGACGAGACGCGGTATGCCAATTTATGGGTTAAAAAAGCCTTTCGTGACGCGCTGAATCCGCCGGCCTTGAGAACCAGCGACCGCGAGGTGGCGGATTTCGTGCGCAAAACACCCGGCGCGATTTCTTATATCAGCAGCCCGCCTGCCGACGGCGGCGTCACACTGATCCAGAAATTTTAAGCATGCCCGCCGTCGCAGTGCAGCGCTGCGACCAGCATCGCCGTGTGTCATCATCCGCGCTATCCGCAAAACTTCCGCAAGCATTGTTTTTTATGGCTTTTATAAGTCATTCACTTAGCGGCCTTCGCGCCACGCCAGCATGATACGCGCGCGCTCTCTGCGGCGTCAGATCATTCTGCAGTTTGCGGTGATCTTGGCGCCGCTGCTGGCGGTGCTGGTCTATCAAACTGTGGCCGATTCGATGCGGGCGAAGTCCATCGAACGTGTAGCGCAGCATGTCACGCTGACGGCCCAAGCGGCCACCCAATACAAACGCTTCGTCGACGGCATTGTAGATGCCGTCGAAACGGGGACCCTTGCGCCAAACGCGCATCTAGCGCTCGGCGCAGCCCTCGCCAGCATTGAGAATCTGAAGCGGTTCGACAAACGGCCCGAGTTCGCTCTCGCACACAGTCAATTGCAGGCATTGCTGTCGCTGGTACCCGCCAGTGCGCCGATTGCGCAAGTGATACCGCACCGCTCACGCGTCAATGAAGTAAGCATACTAATAACCCGACTGGAAAAACAAGCGGAAGACGCCGAAGTCGCTGTAATCAACGACACCATTGCGGCGGCACACGCGCAGTTTTTCTACGTCATCATTGCATTGTTTTTGTCGCTGATGATGACGGCGGTCTACATCGTGCGCATGATCAAGGGGCTGACGGAACCGCTACAACGCGCCGTCGCCGCCGCCCACGCCATCGCTGGCGGCGATTTGGAGTCCAGCCGCCATCTCGATACCACCGGCGATATCGACGGCTTGATCGCCTCGCTCGATCACATGCGCGCAAACCTGCAGCAGAACACCACGGCGCTGCTCGAACACCAGCGCACGCTGGAAACGCGCGTCGCGGATAGAACGCAATTACTCACCGAAACCACCGCACGCGCCGAATTACTGGCGATAGAAGCGCAGGAAGCCAACCGCGCGAAATCCAACTTCTTGGCCAATATGAGCCACGAAATCCGTACCCCGATGAACGGTATTCTGGGCATGACCGAAGTGCTGATGAACACCGATTTGCAACCCGAGCAACGGCGTTATGCAGAAATTACCTACCGCTCCGGGCAGTCGCTGTTGGGCATTCTCAATGACATTCTGGATTTTTCCAAAATTGAAGCGGGCAAGCTCGAGCTGGAATACATTGATTTTAATCTTTGGCAAATCGTCGAAGACAGCGCGGGCCTGCTTGCCAGCGGTGCCGCGCGCAAGCGCATTGAGCTCATTTGTGAGCTTCAGGCAGCGGTGCCGGTAATGGTCAACGGCGACCCCAGCCGCCTGCGCCAACTGCTGAGTAATTTGCTCGGCAATGCGATTAAATTCACCGCCCAAGGCGAAGTCAGCGTAGTCGTTTCGCCATCTGGCGACAACCGCTACCGCTTTGCGATTACCGATTCCGGCATCGGCATGAGCGCCGAGACAGTCAATCTGCTGTTTAAACCGTTCAGTCAGGCCGATGCTTCCACCACGCGCCAGTTTGGGGGCACTGGTCTGGGACTGGCAATATCCAAACATCTCGCGGAGTTGATGGAAGGGCAAATCGGCGTCACCAGCACGCCCGGTGAAGGCTCAACCTTTTGGTTCGAACTGCCCTTGGCACAAGCTGCCAGTGCCGCGCCGCTGCCCACCGCTGCCGTGGTGCCCGGCACGCGCGTATTGGTTACAGACGACAACACGACCAACCTCGCCGTGGTGCAGGGCATGTTGCAACCGATGGGCATCCACGTGGACACCGCCCCCGATGCGGCAACGGGGATAACGAAGCTCACCGCTGCGGCCGACGGTGGATACGCCTACGATGTCGCTATCGTCGACATGATGATGCCGGAAATGGATGGGATCGCCATGGTGCGCCGGCTGCGCGCGCTGCCGCTGCTACAGGCGTTGCGTATCATTATGCTGACCTCCGGTGCGGCGAGCGGCGAACGGCAACAGGCGCGCGAAGCTGGCGTTGACGTTTATCTACCCAAGCCCGCGCGGCGTAACGAATTACTGCAAGTGATTGCCCGCACGTTGGCGCGCACGCCCGCCGCATCCACACCGATCCCCGAGAGCGAGGCAAGCGCCGATATGCCAACACACGTCACCGGTCGCAAACTCCGCCTGCTCTTGGCCGAGGACAACAACGTCAATCAGCAAATTGCACGCGCCATGCTCAGGCCACTGGATCTCGACATCGAGGTCGCCACCGACGGCCACCAAGCCATCGCCGCCGTCAACGCGCAGACCTTTGATTTGGTGCTGATGGATTGCCAAATGCCGTACCTAGACGGTTTTGCCGCCACGCGCACGATACGCCAACGCTTTTCACCACAGGCTTTGCCCATTGTGGCGCTCACGGCCAACGCCATGGACGGTGATCGGGAGCGCTGCATCGCCAGCGGCATGAACGACTATCTGTCTAAACCGTTCAAAACCGAACAGTTGCAGAGCATCGTCAAGAAATGGCTTAATCTTTAGGCTCACTGTGTCTATTCAGTTCAGACGGAACATTAAAATCCCCCGCTGCCTCGGGATCGGGATTAGCGTTGGTGTTAAAATTATAACTAATTGATTTTAAACAACAAAATGAACCTGAAAATTTCGACACGACTACTGCTCAGCTTCGGCTTGCTGGTGGCGTTGATGGCGCTAATGATGGGCTTGGGCGTGTATGCCGTGACTAGCCTCGGCTCGCGGCTGGATGCCATCGTCTACGGTCAATACAAAGATACGATGAATGTCGTGGACATTCGTGAGACGGTCAATGAGGTGGCGCGCGCGGTGTACAACCTCGCCACAACCCCGGATCTGGAGGCGCGCAAGCGTGACGTAGCGCGCCTTGAAAGCTCGCAGAATGTCATCGACAAAAACCTCGCTTCGCTGAAGGCAAACCTGTCCACTGGTGATGGCGCGAAATCCCTGCAAAAAGCGGTGGAGGCTTACGCCAAATACAGTGCTGCCAAAAGCAAGGTGATGGGACTGGCGCTCAACGAGCAAGACAAGGCCATGGATCAGTCCATACAGCAAGACTTGCGGCCAGCGCAAAACGCGCTGTTCGATGCGCTGGATGGCGTGGTCAATCTGCAAACCGAGCGCATGGAAGCCTCGTCGCGCGAAGCCAAAAAACTGGCGGAATTTTCCCGCGCCCTGTTAATCGGCATCGGCGTACTCGCGCTGCTCAGTGGCATCGTATTGTCGGTAGGGATCAGCCGTTCCATCGCACGCCCGACGCAGGCAGCGTCGCGTCTTTCACAAGCCATTTCCGGCGGCGACCTGACGCGTCCCGTGATAGCCACCTCCAGCGACGAGCTGGGCTTACTACTGGCAGCGTTGGAAAAAATGCGCCTGTCGCTCACCAAAGACGTGCGCACTATTCGCCAGTCTGCGGAAAACGTGGCGCTGACCTCGCGCGAAATTGCCCAAGGTAGCGCTGATCTGTCCAGCCGCTCTGAGCAGCAGGCCGCCAAGCTCGAAGAAACTGCGGCCAGCATGGAACAACTGACCATCACCGTAAAGCAGAATGCCGAAAACGCCGTGCGCGCCAACACGCTGGCCAGCGACGCCTCTACAGTTGCGCTGCGCGGCGGCGTGGCGGTGCGTGGCGTGGTCGGCACCATGCAGGGCATTTCCGATTCGTCGCGCCGTATCGCCGATATCATTGGCGTCATCGACAGTATTGCGTTTCAAACCAATATTCTCGCGCTCAATGCTGCGGTGGAAGCCGCACGCGCAGGGGAACAGGGGCGCGGCTTCGCCGTAGTGGCGGCGGAAGTGCGGGCGCTGGCGCAGCGTTCGG
>JAYTWR010000195.1:0-4503 GCA_043743335.1 Burkholderiales bacterium | reverse complement strand
TCCGTACAAGGGCACGGCACCGAGCATGACTGATCTGATCGGTGGACGCGTGTCGGTGAGTATGGCGAGCACGGTGTCCACCATTCCGCATGTCAAGGGGGGCCGCTTACGCGCGTTGGCCGTCATCAGCGGTAAACGCTCGGTCAGCGCGCCGGATTTGCCCACCGTCGCCGAGGCGGGCGTTCCCGGTTACGCGGTGGATACTTGGTACGGCCTGTTTGCGCCTGCGGGCACGCCCAAGGACATCGTCGCCAAGCTGTATGACGAAACCGCGAAGTCGATTGCGCAGCCTGAGTTAAAAGACAAGCTGCTCGGCGCAGGCCTTGAGCCCGTCGGCAGCCCACCCGACCAGTTTGCGGCCTATGTGCAGGCCGAGACGATTAAGTGGGGCAAGGTGATCCGGCAGGCCGATGCGCGCATGAATTAAGCGCGCTGGTTTGCCCGGTGACACGACACACAGCGCGGACATGCGCCGTTACTCCAGCCGTATCCCTGATTGTTTGATGACGCGCGTGACGCGTTCGGTTTCGCGGGCAATAAACGCGGCGAAAGCCTCCGGCGTACCGGTGACGACTTCAAACCCCTGCGTGCCCACACGCTCGCGTACGTCAGGCAGGGCACCGGCGCGCATCACGTCTGCCTGCAGCCGGTCGATGATGGCTTTGGGTGTGCCTGCGGGGACCACTAAGCCGAACCAGGTAATGCCTTCGAATCCGGGATAGCCCGACTCCGCCACCGTGGGCAAATCGGGCCAGCCCGCAAGCCGCGCCGCGCCACAGGTGGCCAGCACGCGGATGCGGCCCGCCTTGACCAGCGGCCCCATGCCGGTAATACCGGTGACGACCAGCGGGTTTTGTCCGCCAAGCGCGTCGGTGAGGGCGGGTGCCGCGCCCTTGTAGGGGATGTGTACCAGCTTGATGCCCGCCATGATTTCCAGCAATGCGCCGGTGAGATGCCCAGATGAGCCGTTGCCCGATGTGCCGTAAGCGAGTTGCGCAGGTCGTTGCTTCGCCAGCGTGATCAGTTCTTTCAGCGAGGCGGCGGGCAGTGACGGATGCGCAGCGATGACATACGGCGAGATCGTCATCATGCTCACCAGTGCGAAACTGGTTTTGGCGTCGTACGGCAGCTTGCGATAGAGCAGGGTATTGGTGGTCATGGTGGTCGCCGTGGTCAGAAACAGCGTGTAGCCGTCAGGCGCGGACTTTGCCGCCACTTCTGCGCCGATGATGGTATTGGCACCGCCGCGATTTTCGATCACCACGGGCTGCCCCCAGGCTTCGCTGAATTTCGCACCAAAGGTGCGGCCGATGAGATCCGTGCTGCCGCCGGGTGGAAACGGCACAATGAAGCGCACCGGTTTTGCTGGGTAAGGTTGTGCTGCCAGCGGCGGCGCGGCCAACAGCGCCATCGTCGCCATCGTCGCCATCCACGCGCCCGCGTTACAGTGCAGCACTAAGGCCAGCCGGGTAGGCATGAATTTATGTAACTAATTGATTTTATTGACTATTTTATATCACGCGGCTGTTGCCAATCGTGCCGGGCTGGCGGAAATCAGCGCTGTCAGTTCGCGCACATCCGGCAATTTTTCGAAACGTTGAATCGCGTTGTATAGCGGCGCGCGGTTGGCGTCGTGAATAAGGCCCTGCACACAACCGTCGAACTTAGCTTTCATGCGTTCAACCGGCAGTGGATTGTCGGACGTGCGGCCATAGGGCTGATCGAGTTTTTTGCCGATGACTTTGCCGTCGGTCAGCGTCAGTCGTACTTCGGCGGCGAAGTGGTTGTCGGCGGGGAACTGTTCGGCGGTGTAGGTAGACGACGTGACGCGCTTGAGTATCGACTGGATGTTCGGCTCGTTGTAGGCGCCGTTTTCAAAATGGCTGTCGACCACGCGGCGCTCGGCGAGCGCGCGCGACACCACGTATTGCACGCTAAAGCGCGCATCGACATCGCTCTTGGGATCGGGCCGGTTGGTGTGTTCGAGGCGGCGCGGGTGTGTCCAGGTTTCGATTTTCGCCACTTGCTCGGGCTTGAGATCGTAATCACGCGCAAGATCCAGCATGGCGTCGATGGCCGGGTGCGTGCTGCCGCAGCAGGTGTATTGCTTAATGGCGATGCCGGGCTTGACGATATCCCACGGCGCGCCCCACTGCGGAAAGATTTTCGACACGTCGTAATTGCCCTCGCCGTTGAACACATTGAGGTAGCCCTGCTTGTGCTCGAACGCACCGGGGCTGGCGGTGAAGCCCTCGCGCGCGAGGATGGCGGCGAACACAGCACTGCGCGCGCTGTTGCCCACATGCAGCGGCTTGGTGTCGGTGCCGAAGTTGGATTTGATGCCGGCGGCCATCGACGCTGCCATGCCCAGCGCGATGGCGGTTTTTTCTTCGCTGAGTTTCAGCAAGTGGCACGCCGCTGCTGTGCCGCCGAAAATGCCGATGGAAGTGGTCGGGTGCCAACCTTTCAAATACTGATGAAAGTTCAGGCACAGCGAGAGCTTGCATTCGGTTTCGAAGCCGACGACATACGCGGTGATGAAATCTTCGCCGCTTACACCCGCCTCATCGGCGAGTGCAAACATTGCCGGCAACACTGCCGCCGACGGGTGGCCGCCGAGCGTATTGCTGCAATCGTCGAGGTCGAGCGCGTGCGCGGCAGTGCCGTTGATTTGCGCGGCATCCAGCGCCGCCACACGCCGGTCTTGGCCGAACAACAGGCTCGCGCCGCTGGATCCCGTGGTGACGCGAGTGACAATTTGTGTGCTCTTGTCGCGACTGCCGGCAATCATGCAGCCGATGGTGTCGAGCAGGCCCACCTTCGCCCAGTGGATGGCCTCGGGCGGCAGGTCTGCGTAGCGCGTGGCGAGCAGGCGTTGAGCGAGGTCGGTGGCCAGCGGCATGATGATCCTTTCGCGGATTAATCGATTTTCATTCCTGCGTCTTTGGTCACTTTCGCATACTTTGCGACTTCACGTTTGATGTGTGCGGTGAAGTCGGCTGAACTACTGCCCACCGGTTCGGAGCCGTCGGCGGCAAAGCGCGGGCCAACGTCGGGCGCTTTCAGCGCTTCGAGCACGGCGCGGTTCAAGATGGCAATGGCGGCTGGCGGAACAGCCGCAGGCGCGAGCATGCCGTACCAGCCGTTGATGTCAAAGCCCGGCAGCGCAGCCTCTGACAGCGTGGGCAAATCGGGCACCGCGCTGGAGCGTTTGATCGTGCTGACAGCCAGCCAGCGCAATTTGCCGGCCTTCACATGCGCCTGGGTGCCGATGATGGTAGCGAACTGCGAGTTGATTTGTCCGCCGAGCATGTCGGTGATGCCGGGCGCACCGCCTTTGTAGGGCACGTGGATCCAGTTGATTTTGGCCATGGTCGCCATCAACGAGCCCGCCAGATGCGACAGGCCGCCCGTGCCCGATGAGCCGTAGGTGTAAAAGTTCGGCTTGGCGCGTATGAGTTCGATGTAATCGCGTGCAGACTTGGCGGCGATGCTGGGGTGGATGGTCAGGCAATACGGCTGTGACGTCATTTGCGACACCGGCGCGAAATCACGCACGACATCGAAGGGCATGCGCTTTTGCAGCACGCTGTTCACCGTGACCGTAGCGGAAATCAGCGCGATGGTGTAGCCGTCGGCCGGCGCACGCGCGGCGAGATCAAGGCCGATATTGCCCGACGCACCCGGACGATTATCGACCACCACTTGCTGCCCCAGCAGCTCACTCATTTTGCCGGCGACAGTGCGCGCGGTGATGTCGGTTCCAGCACCCGGCTGAAACGGGACGATAAATCGCACCGGACGTGTCGGGTAGGGTTGTGCGTTGGCCTGCAGGCAAGCGGTACTCGCGAGTAATAATGCAGCGCCACAGTACGCGATGGTATTTTTGAACATGGATTGGCCTAGCGTTTGCCCACTTGCGTGCGGGCGCGAGCGAAAATGAAATGGATTCGTGGCGTGAATTATAGCGCTGCTGAATCTGGCACTGTCACGACAGATTTTGAGTTTGACCCGTTAGTCACCCAACGCTACATTCGGCTTTGGCTAGTCAAGAATGAGAGGCAGCGATGCAGGGTATTAGATCAGCCAAAACACTCGCGGTTGCGCTTGTTGCGCCGGTTGTCGCTTGCTGGCCGATCAGTTCGGCGCGTACCTGCGCAATGAGGTGGCGCAGGTATCGCAGTTGATGAAGTCGATTCAGTTTAAGCGATGAATTATCGTAAGTAATTGATTTTAAAGAAATTTAATTTCTTGTTTTAATGCCAACCCATGGCGTGTGCTGCGGGCCGCTTTGATCGCTACTGACGCGCAAGGCGCGTGCAGGCGTGCAAGGGTGCGTAACGCATTACAGGTAAGGCACTCAAGCCGGCAGATCAAAGCAGATAAAATACACATTGAATCACCGTCTCTATTCAGCCTCTATGGAAAGTCAAAAGCTTCCCTCACCCGGCGCTGCGCGCCACCCTCTGCTCCGCTTCAAGTGTGCCCTTGTCCCGGAGGGCG
>JAYTWR010000194.1:0-29844 GCA_043743335.1 Burkholderiales bacterium | reverse complement strand
CGCCCACAGGTCAAGTGCTTCCTGCATGCGCAGCCAGCTTTCCGGCGTGGTGTTGGTGAGTTTGCCGACACGCACCGCCATGTCAGCCGACAGTGCGCGTTTTTCAAGCAGCAGTTCCGAAACGGACAGTCTGCTAACGCCCAGCCGCTTGGCCAGTGCGGCCTGCGTCATGTTGAGTGCGGGTAGCACATCTTCACGCAATACCTCGCCGGGGTGAGTGGGCTTGCGTTTGGGGTCCCGCAGGGTTTTCATCAAGGCTACGCCGCCTTCTTCACCCGCAGTTCCACGCGCATGCCTGCTTGTGCCAGCATATTCACCAGTGCATCAAGGCTGAATTTATCAATGCGCCCACGCAGCACGTCGTTAAGGCGCGGCTGTGTGATGCCAAAACGCTTGGCGGCTTCGCGTTGCGATGCGCCACGGGCAGCGTCACGCACGCGTGTCATGAGTTGCGCGCGCAACATCAGGTTTTCCGCTTCGGCCTGCGGAAACCCTACGTCTTGAAATACATTGCCGCTGCCGCGAGTCATTTTCAGTTTGGCGCTCATCGCTGCTTCCTTTCTTGTATCAAATCCCTGAATCGTTTGCGGGCAAGGTCTATATCCGGCTTGGGTGTTTTTTGCGATTTCTTCTGAAATGCATGCAGCACGTACACTGCTTCCACGAATTTTGCCAAGTAGATAATTCTGTACGCGCCGCTTACGCGAACCCGAATCTCCTTCACGCCGAGTCCCACCGACGGCATCGGCTTCCAGTCCGAAGGTTCCTTGCCTTGCTGTACTTCCCAAAGTTCAAACCCCGATACATTGCGGGCTTCGTTGGCGAACGCACTTATTTGCTCACGGCTGTCCGCCAGCCAGACGATGGGCTTGATAGTCATGATATTGATTTTGATATCATTGGTCAATGTAGTCTATCCCTAGCCGATTTTCAACGCCAGTTCCGCCGCGCGCAGGTGGGTGTAACGCTTCAACATTTGCAGCGTCTTGTGCCCGCTGATAGCCGCCACTTCCATCGGGTTCAAGCCCAGTTCAAACAGGCGTGATACGGCTTCGTGCCGCAGGTCATGAAAGCGCAGGTCAGCGATACCCGCCGCCTTGACTGCGCGCCGCCATGTGTTCTCCAGACTGTCTGCACGCGCCCATGTCCAAAACACGCGGCCATCTTTGATGTGGCGGGGCAGTGCCGACAGCACGGCTATGGCTGCGCTGCTCAAAGGCACGTCGCGGGCATCGCCGGTTTTGGTGTTGGGCAGAGTTGCTACCCGCTGCGCCATGTCCACGTAGCGCCATTCCAGCGCCAGCATTTCGCCCATGCGCATGCCGGTCGCCATTGCAAGGCGCACGACAGGCGCAAGCATGCGGGCGTTACTGGCCTCACACGCGGTCAGTAACTTGCCTTCCTCGCCGGGCATCAGGCGGCGTTCGCGGCCCCGTGCTACCTGTGGGCGGCGCACCAGCTTGGCGGGGTTTGACGACAGCGCAATACCCCAATCCTTGATGGCTACGTCGATAACGTGCGACAGTGAGTTCAGTTCTTTCACCACGCTGGAACCCGACAAGCCCGCCTTCAAACGTGCATCACGAAATCCGGCAATGTGGGTAGAGCGCAATGTCGCCAGTGCGTACGCGCCAAAGTGCCGCTTCAGGAAGTTCAGGCGTTGCGCATCATTGCGGGCGGATTTTTTGAGCGGGGTCACTTCCACCAAGTAACGGTCTATGAGTTCCGCAATCGTGGTGCGTTCTGCTTCGTGCCGGTCTACCAACACGCCACGGTCAAACTCAGATTCCAGCAGCCGCGCCCATCGGTCTGCATCGGTTTTAACGTTGAAGGATTTGACTGCCGGGCGCATACCGCGCCGCCGCACCTGCACTTGAAACTTGCCGCTTTCCAGTTCGCGTATTGCTGCCATTTGCACACCCCAATTGTGATGGGCGTGTGATGGAAAGGCTTTATGCCCTCAATGAAACAAAGCTAAGTGCTTGATTTCATTAGCGTAAGTAGTCTGGATTGAACAGACGACCTACCGCTTACAAGGCGGTTGCTCTACCACTGAGCTATACCGGCGCAGCGCGGCATTATACCCGCCTGCGCGCACGACCGTACCCTCGAATTGCCCCTGATGGGCCGACTATAATGGCCACCTTTCGTCTGACTGAGGTCTACATGAGCGACGCTCCACCCATCGGTTTGATCGGCATCGGATTAATGGGCATGGCCTGCGCGCGGCGCATGCGCGGTGCCGGCCTCGAAATACTGGGTTTCGACGTGGATGCGCAGAAAACCGGCACCTTGCTGAAACTCGGCGGCAAGGCGGCGGCCTCGGTCGCCGAGATTGCGGCCACGTGCGAACAAGTTGTTCTGGCGGTGTTCAATACCGAACAGGTCGAAGCAACCGTGGCCGCGCTGGTCGCCGCAGTACCGGCCGGCAAACCGCCGCTGATTACGCTGTGCGTGAGCACCTGCGACCCGGACAAAATTTCCGCTCTGGTTGCACGCACGCCTGCCAGCAAAGTGCGCTACGTTGAAGCGCCGGTCTCCGGCACCAGTCAGCAAACCGAAAGCGGCGACGCGCTGGGCATGATCGGCGGCGACCCGGCAGCGGCGGACGAGGCGAAAGCGGTGCTCGACGCCATCTGCCCGCGCCGCCATCACTTGGGTGCCGCTGGCAACGGCGGCCGCGCCAAACTCGCCATTAACTTGATTTTGGGCGTGAACCGCGCGGCACTCGCCGAAGGCTTGGTATTCGCCCAAAAATTGGGTCTGGACCCCGGCGCGTTTTTGAAAGTAGCGCGCGAATCTGCTGCGCAGTCGCAGGTGATGGACATCAAAGGCCCCAAAATGGTCAACGGCGATTACACGCCGCACGGCTTTATCACCCAAACCCGCAAGGATTTTTTGTTGATGCTGGAACAAGCCAAAACTCGCGGCCAAGGCCTGCCCTTGGCGCAAACCTACGTCAGCATTGTTGACGGCTGCGTCGCCGCCGGTGAAGGTGACTACGACAATTCCGCCGTGATTGAAGAAATCCGCCGGCGTAAACCTGAATAACCCTGGAGAAACCACCATGAAACACACCGTACAAAAAATGGAAGTCTTCGATGTCCACATGCCACTTGCCGGCAACTTCACCAGCGCGGGCGTCACCAAAAACGTCACCAAATGCGTGGTCATCCGCTTAACCGCTTCCAGCGGCGCGGTGGGCATCAGCAGCATCGAACCGTCGGCGGTTGCCAAGCCGCCGCACACCGCGGCCGATCTCGCGGTGGTGCTGCGCGACAAAATCGCGCCGGCGCTGATCGGGCAGGATGTACTCAACCTGCACAAATTGAGTGAACTTTTCGACAAAATCGCCCACACACAACCCGGCGCGGGCGCCGGCGCGGAAATGGCATGCCTCGATCTCGCGGCCCATATTCACGGCGTGCCGATGACCACCCTGCTCGGCGGCGCGGTAACCCATGAAGTGCAATTCAACGGCTGGATCGGCGCGCTGCCGCCGGAGCAGGCCGCCGCCGAGGCGTTGCGCTGGCTCAAGGCCGGTTTCAAATCGGCCAAGATCAAAGTCGGCGGCGGCGGCATTCAAGCCGATCACGACCGCGTCGCGGCGGTGCGCGATGCCGTGGGCAGCGCAATGAAACTGCGCATGGATGCCAACTGTTTATATGATGCCGCCACCTCGCTCGAATTGTGCAAGCTGGTCAAGCGCTACGACATGCAGCTCTACGAGCAACCCGCGCCGAAAGAAGATATCGAAGGCCTAGCCAAAGTACGGCGTGAAGGCGGCATCCCGGTGATGGCCGACGAATCGGTGAGCGATCACGCCAGCCTGATCGCAGTGATCAAGGCGGGCGCGGCAGACTACGTGAAATTCGGCGTCAAACAAGCCGGCGGCCTGTTGCGTGCGCAACGCATGTTAGCCACCGCCGAGGCGGCTGGCATCCCGGTGGTCATCGGGCACGGCTTCGGTCTCGACCCCAGCACCATGGCGGAATGCGTGCTTGCGGCGACTTCGCGCGGCGTATTGGCGGGGCTGGAATGCGTGGGGCCGCTGAAAGTGGTGGACACCATCACCACCACGCGCATGGATATTTCAACGGGCAAATTCACGCTGCCGGATGCGCCGGGGTTGGGGCTTAAGCTCGACGAAGCGAAGCTCAATAAATATCGCCCCCAAGCGCATTGAAGTTGTAGGGCGGCAATTAGCGAAGCGCATTGCACCGAATGATGTGAGGATGCGCTACATGCGGCGCATTGCCCTTCGGTTAATGCGCCCTACGATTTCTGTCCCCATCCATGCCCACTTTTCTGCGGAAGGCGCTACGCTTTTCCGCCCTACCTCCTACTTAATCGCCTGCGGATTAATAGGCGATCCCACCGCGCGCGTGATCGGCAACGGCGGCCCGCAGAAGAAAAACTCGTAGACCTTGTCTTCCGCGCAATCGTCGGCCAAATCTTTCAAGTAAAAAATCTCGCCCATGGTGATGCCGATCATGGGGATCACCACCCAATGCCACGGTTGTGAGGCGTCGTCGGTTTCGTTGGGGCGCACTTCGCAGCCCCAGGTATCGGTGCAGATGGCGGCGATTTCTCTTTGGTGAATCCATTCTGCGGTTTCAAACGCCAAGCCCGGCGCGTCGCCACCGGCGTAGCCACCCCACTCGCCTGCTTTCAGGCGTTGTTCCATTTGCCCGGTGCGCACAATCACAAAGTCGCCGCGTTTGATTTCTACCCCTTGCGCTTTGGCGCAGGCGTCGAGATCAGCATTGGTGATGGCATCGCCGTCTTCGAGATAAGCCTTACCTAAATGGCGCGCTACGTCGAGCAGCACGCCGCGCCCGGCCATTTTGTCGCGCGTTTTGTGGATGCCGTTTTTTTGCGCGCCGTTGGCATCCACCAATTTGGCGTCGTAGCCGTTCCACATTTTATCGTCGTAAAAAATGTGCCCCAGTGCGTCCCATTGGGTGCCGCATTGCAGCGGCAACGACACCATATCGTCGGCATAACGCAGGCCGCCTTTGTCCTGATTGCCGGCGACGGCATCGGTGCCGGTGGCGAGCATGGTGTGGATGGGGTTAAAGCGGTTGCCCCACAGGCCATTTTGCGGGCCAGTACGGTCGAAGTTAAGGCCCAGCGAAAACACGCGGCCTTTACGCACCAAACGCGAGGCGTCGATAATGTTTTGCGGGGTGACGTAGTTGAGCGTGCCCACTTGATCGTCGGGGCCCCACTTGCCCCAGTTCTTGCATTTTTCAGCGGTGGCACGCAGGTGGGCGATGGTAAATTTTTGGGCGTCGTAGCGGCGGGGCATGGTGTTCTCCTTTAAAACATTTTAACCACGGAAAACGCAGAACACACAGAAGAGCAACAAGAAGGTTATTTTCCGTGTGTTCCGCGTTTTCCGTGGTAAATGGGGTAAAAAAAATGGCGTCACCCAGTACCACAAGGTGACGCCATTTTACAACCTTGCGGCAATAACTTACGCCGCAGGCTTTTGCATGAAGCCGTAACGCAGATTAGTGCGGCCTTCGCCGAACTGCTCGTAGTTCACCCTGGCCACCGCCACTACGTCGCCTTCGAGGGCGGCACGTTGCGCGGCGGTAAAATTGTACAAGCGCGCGGAATTCTCGCCGAAGATGGCCTTTTTGACCGGGCCCTCGGCGGCACCCAGTGGGGCGAAGCCGTATTTCTGCTGCATTTCAGCGGGGATTTCCAAGCGGCGTAGCGCCTCAATTTGCCATTGCGGCGCGCCGGTCCAGATGGCATCACTGCCCCACACCACGTGATCCGCGCCCAAGCCTTTAACCAACTGGCCGAGCATGGCTGCGCACAGACGCGGCTCGGCGACGGTGCTTTGCGCGAAAATTTGCCCCAAATCGCCATAGACGTTTTTCAAACCGTGCTTGGCGGGTAGGTCCGCAAGGTCGGTCACCCAATCGATGCGCCCGGTTTTCTCGAACTGCTCCCAGCCCACGTTCCACGCACCGCCGGTGTAACGAAATGCCGAGTGGTAAATGATGAAATTGAGTTGCGGATAATCCTTCGCCGCTTTGGCCACGTCATCGACGCGCGCATACTTGACCAAATCCGGGAACTGCTTAGTGGTCGACGGCGGAAACAGGCCCTTGTGCACGCACACATTGGCGAGGCTGGGGTTGATCTTGCTCCACTTCACCAGCTTTTCGTAGAAGGGATACAGCAGCTTTTCGTCGTCCAGCAGCCACGGGTGTTTGGCGAGATGCTTGTTGGTATTGTCGCCGACGGTGTACCCCTTGAACGAGTCAGGCTTCAGCGTCTCAAAGTCCTTGTCCGCCTTGTCGAGCCAACCCGGCATGCCCGGCATGAAAATCGCGTGCGAGAACATGCGCTTGCTGCCAGCTTTTTTGTTGACGTCACCGCGCGCCTGCGCCTTCATTTCGTTGGTCAAGAACCAGTCGCGCGGCTCTTCCGAGCCGGAGCCGGAAATCAGCGCCACCTTGGTGTCGCTATCCATGTAAATTTCCTTGAAGTAGTTGGCGAACTTCAAGTCGTCTAGGGTTTGCGGCTTATCCACCAGCGCCGGGTTCCACGAGGCCTTGCCCACGGCTTCGCGTGATTTCACAAAGCCTTCCAGCCGTGTGTCGTCGCGCAAAAAGTGCGTGTGCATATCCATGATGAACTGGCCCTTCAACGCGTTGGCGCGCTCGTTGGCCATTTCAGGCGTGGCGGCTTCGGCTTTGCTGACGCCGAACATCGGGCCGTAGGTCTCGTTCATCGCCACAAACGCCGCGGCCATGCCTGCCGCACTTTGGAAGAACACACGGCGCGACACGCCCTGTTTTTTCGCCAGCGCCGAACCCAACGCTTTGACGCGCACTTCAAACTCGCGCATTTTTGCAGTTTGCGGACCGGGCACGAACTCATCGCTGGACACTGGCTGCGCGGGAATCGGCGAACGGAATTTGGCGGATTCGGCCGGAATCAGCCGGGCAATTTCGTCAGGTGACATCATGATTAGGCTCCGTGAAAGTCAGGGTTGTGGTGATGGTTCTACTACGCGGCGCGTATTGTAAATCAAGCAATTCCGTGTCGGCGGAATTGACGTAACATATTGATTTTATTGGTGTTTTTAATAAACACCTAACAGCATGTGCCACCCTGGACGCGGAACACACAGAGCGATATCAGTCCGTGACAGTGACTCTCTTGGGCATCCGATGCGTGAGCGAATACTTGGTGCCGAGACACGGTTTCCCCTGGTGTTTTCTGTGGCTAAGTGCTTTTTCCGGGATAACCCCGCCACACGGCTACACAAGGCTGCATCAGGGCGCGGCGTGTGCCACGCGCAACACGCCTACGCACAACAAACTATTTGACGATTTGCAGCTTGGGCCGCGTGGGCGGCGGCGGGGAATCAGGCTGGCCGGAAGGCGGCACCGCTTGGGGCTGAGCAGACGCTGGTTGAAGGGACTGGGGCGCGGCGGGTGGGCCTTCGCCTTCGCCCTCAGATTCCGGGGCAAAAAACAGGCCCTGGCTGTTTTCGCGCGCGAATATGCCGGTGATCGCCACCAACGGCACCGCACACTCGCGCGACACGCCGCTGAAACGCGCGGCAAACTTCACGCCCTCGTTGTCGATGGTGAGTTTGTGTGTGGCGTCGTAGCTCAGGTTGAGAACGATCTCGCCGTTTTTCACGAACTCCATCGGCACGCGCGTATTTTCGTTCACCTTGACCGAAAGATACGGCGTATAGCCGCTATCTGCGCACCACTCGTGTATGGCGCGGATCAGGTAGGGTTTGGTGGAACGCTCGGGCATTTTTTTGTAAGGTATCGCGGGCTGAAGATTTTGCCGAACACCGCGCCGGCTCAATCCTCAATCCAAACAGCTAAAAACTCATTTACGCATCACTTTTTCCGACGCCGTGAGCGCGTCGATATAAGCGGGGCGACTGAACAAACGCTCGGCGTATTTCATCAGCGGCGCGGCCTGCTTGGGCAACTGAATGCCGTAGTGCTCAAGCCGCCACAGCAGCGGCGCAATCGCCACATCCAGCATGGTGAATTCGTCGCCCAACATAAATTTTTGCTTGGCGAACACGGGTGCAATTTGCGTCAGCGCATCGCGTATCACCAAGCGGCCTTTTTCGGCCTGCTTTTGCGTGCCTTTTTCGATGGCATGCACGTGATTGAACATTTCGTTTTCGAAGCGATACAAAAAGAGCCGCGCGCGCGCGCGCATCACAGGATCCGCCGGCATCAACTGCGGATGCGGAAAACGATCGTCGATGTATTCGTTGATGATGTTCGACTCATACAAAATCAGGTCGCGCTCCACCAGCACCGGCACCTGGTTGTACGGGTTCATCACCGCGAGATCTTCGGGCTTGTTGTAGAGATCGACATCGACGATCTGGAAATCCATGCCCTTTTCGTAGAGCACGATGCGGCAACGTTGGCTGAAAGGGCACGTGGTGCCCGAGTAGAGAGTCATCATGGGGAAGTACCTTCGTGAAGCGATGGGGGTGAGTTATGGGGGCTAAACCTAGAGTGTCGAGAGAGACGGGCAGCTCGCGGCTGCCCACGCTCAACACCGAACGCTCAACGCCAAACTACCGTCAGTGGACGTCTTTCCAGAAATTTTTCTTTAACGCGTAGACCAACGGGATCAGCAAAAACAGGAATCCCAGCACAAAAAGGCCGATGGTCTTGCGGGTTTTCGCCGCCGGCTCACCCATGTACACCATGTAGTTCACCAGATCGGCCACCGCATGGTCGTACTCCAGCGCCGAGAGCTTTCCCGGCTTCACCAGCTTAGGGATATCCACGGTTTTCACAAAGCCGTCGGCCCGCACCGGCTGCGGCTGCAACGCCTGCTCGCCTTGCAGCTCCCACAGCGCGTGCGGCATGCCAACGTTGGGGAAGGTGGTGTTGTTCCAGCCGGTCGGGCGTGAGCCGTCGCGATAGAAGGTACGCAGATAGGTGTAGAGCCAATCCGCGCCAGAGCCCGCCTCAGACGCACGCGAGCGCGCAATCACGGTGAGGTCGGGCGGCTGCGCACCAAACCATACTTTAGCTTCGCTGGCGTCCATGGTGTTTTTCATCAAATCGCCGACTTTGCCGCCGCTGAACACCAAGTTTTCGAAGATTTCCTTTTCGTTCAGGCCGATGTCCGCCAAACGGTTGTAACGCATGTAATTCGCGCTGTGGCAGTTAAGGCAGTAGTTCACAAAGAGCGTGGCACCACGCTGCAACGAGGCATTGTCATTGGCGTTAATCGGCGCGTGATCCAGATGCACATGCTCGCCAGCGGCAAGCGCCGTTATCGGCAACATAGCCAAGCCGGCAGCAACGATGAGGGCGCGTAGGGATTTTTTCAGGGTCATTTTGCGCTCCTTACATCGTCACCCGGTCGGGGACCGGGAGCGTCTGTTCCATTTGCGTGTACCACGGCATCAACATGAAGTAAGCAAAATAAATCAAGGTGCCAATTTGCGAAATCAAGGTGCCGATCGGCGTAACGCTTTGCGTGCCGTAGTAACCCAACACCAGAAACACGACGGTGAAAATCGTCAACGCCCAACGCGATAGCTTTCCTTTGTAACGTATTGATTTAACAGGACTTTTATCCAGCCATGGCAGCAGGAAGAAAATCAGCGTGGAAACGCCCATGAACACCACGCCCCACACTTTCGGCTCAATGACGCCCATGGCGATCAGCACCACCGGCGCGACGAGCAGCGCGAGCAGCTTGGGCAGACAACCGCGCGCGGTGAACAGGATCAGCCCGGTATAGAGCACGACACCGATACGCAGCGCCCACATAAAATCTTCAGTAATCGCACGCAGGATCGAATAAAACGGCGTGAAGTACCACACCGGCGCGATATGCGGCGGCGTTTTCAGCGGGTCAGCCGGAACGAAGTTGTTGTATTCCAAGAAATAGCCGCCCATCTCCGGCGCGAAAAACAGAATCAGGCTGAACACCGCCAAAAACACGGTGACGCCCAGCGCGTCTTTCACGGTGTAATACGGATGGAAAGGAATGCCATCGAGCGGATGCCCGTCGGCGCCTTTGTGTTCCTTGATCTCGATGCCATCGGGGTTGTTGGAGCCCACTTCATGCAGCGCCAGAATGTGCGCCGCCACCAAGCCTAAAATCGCCAGCGGAATCGCGATCACGTGAAAAGCAAAGAAGCGGTTCAGCGTAGCGTCTGACACCACGAAGTCACCGCGCACCCAGGTCGACAAATCCGGCCCAATAATCGGCAGCGCGTCGAACAGGTTCACGATCACCTGCGCGCCCCAGAAGGACATCTGGCCCCACGGCAACAGGTAGCCGAAAAACGCTTCGGCCATCAACGACAGGTAAATCACCATGCCGAAAATCCAGATCAGTTCGCGCGGCGCGCGATACGAGCCATACATCAGCCCGCGATACATGTGCAGATAGATCACCACGAAAAACGCCGAAGCGCCGGTGGAGTGCAAATAGCGGATCAGCCAGCCGGCGGGCACGTCGCGCATGATGTATTCCACCGAGGCAAACGCTTCCGCCGCCGACGGTTTATAGTGCATCACAAGAAAAATACCGGTGACGATTTGCAACACCAGCACCATCAGCGCCAGTGAGCCGAAGTAGTACCAGAAGTTAAAGTTCTTCGGTGCGTAGTACTCAGACAGATGGTCTTTGTACATCGACATCATCGGGAAACGCTGGTCCACCCACGTCAGCAACCCGCTCAGCGGGGCGTTCAGCGGACCGGCGAAATCGATGACGACAGGGTCTTTTTTGCTTGCGGCCATTTTTTGTTAGGCTCCCTTGTTATGCGCTGGCATCTTCGCCGATGAGAATGCGGCCATCGGACAAAAACTTGTGCGGCGGCACGATCAAGTTATCCGGCGCCGGTTTGTTTTTATAGACGCGGCCTGCCAAATCGAACAGCGAGCCGTGGCACGGGCAGTAAAAGCCGCCTTTCCAGTCGGAGGCAAAGGCTTCGGCCTGCACGGCGAATTTTTCTACCGGCGAACAACCCAAGTGCGTGCATATGCCCACTAGCACCAAATATTCAGGCTTGATCGAGCGCGCAGCGTTGGTGGCGTACTGGGGCTGCATGACTTTTTTGGAATCCGGGTCGGATACCTTGTCAGCGTTTTTTTTCAGCGTATCGAGCATTTCGGGCGTGCGACGCACAATCCACACCGGCTTGCCGCGCCATTCCACGGTCATGCGCTCGCCGGGCTCCAGCTTGCTGATGTCGGCCTCGACCGGCGCGCCAGCCGCTTTTGCGCGCTCAGACGGAAACATGCTTGCCACAAACGGAACCGCAGCGGCCCCAGCCGCCACACCACCGGCCATCGTGCTCGCTGCCACGAGCATACAGCGCCGGCCATTGTCGGGTTGTTGTTCAGCCATACGAAGGAGTTTCCTCAAGAAATGAGTGAGTTGCAACGCCCGCCATTTTAAGCGATTCGCGCACAAAAGTGAAACAAAACCTGAAAATAGTGTATAAAAACAAAAGCTTATGAAAGGTTTTCACACTTCAAACGACTGCCGGTCATCGGGCGCTACGCCACACGCAGCCCGCCCTTTCGCACACCGACCGTTTGGGCAATAATCGACACCGGTCGCGTCGAGTTAGCTGCAATTTATTCATAAAATCATCTACTTATGTTACGGAAATTCTGGTTGTTCTTTGCACAGGCGGTAACCGTCTGTCTGGCGCTGCTGTTCGTAGTGAGCACACTGCGCCCGGATTTGCTGTCGTGGGGCAACCGCGCCGCGCTGGCGACCGTCGCCAAAGTCGCGGCACCCACGCCGTTGAATGCGTCCGCCGGCAAGCTGGTGTCGTTTAGCGAGGCGGCCAAGCGGGCCATGCCGACGGTGGTGAACATTTACACCAGCAAAGAGGTAAAAACCCAGCGGCCTTCGTTCATGGACGACCCGGTGTTTCGCTACTTTTTCGGTGGCGAGGGTGACGGCCAAGGGCAGTCGCAGAAGAGCAATAACCTCGGTTCCGGCGTGATCGTCAGCGAGCAAGGTTACATCCTCACCAACGCGCATGTGGTGGAAGCTGCCGACGAAATTGAAGTCGCGCTCGCTGACAACCGTCGTGCCAAAGCCAAGGTGATCGGCACCGACCCTGAAACCGATCTGGCCGTGATCAAAATCGATTTACCCAAGCTGCCGGCCATCACCTTTGGCCAGTCGGATCTGGCGCAGGTGGGCGACATGGTGCTGGCCATCGGCAACCCCTTCGGCGTCGGGCAAACGGTGACTTTTGGCATTGTCAGCGCGCTGGCGCGCAGCCATTTGGGCATCAACACGTTTGAAAACTTTATTCAGACCGATGCCGCGATCAACCCTGGCAATTCCGGCGGCGCGCTGGTGGATATCAACGGTAATATGATCGGCATCAACACCGCAATTTACTCGCGCACGCCGGGCGGCGCGTCGCTGGGCATCGGCTTCGCCATCCCCGCCGCCACTGCCAAGCAGGTATTGGATCAACTGGTGCAAACCGGCACGGTCACACGCGGCTGGATTGGAGTCGCGGTGCAGGAGCTCACGCCCGAACTGGTTGAATCACTAAAAATCACGGAGCCGCGCGGCACGCTCATCACCGAGGTCTTCGGCGACACACCCGCCGCTCAGGGCGGCATGAAACCGGGCGACGTGCTGATTGCGGTGGACGGAAAGCCGGTGGCAGATTCGACCGGTATGCTGGCGCTGATTTCAGCCATTGCGCCGGGCAGCAGTGCGACGCTAAAAGTCATACGCGCACAAAAAGAACTGGAATTGAAGGTCACTGTGGGCAAACGGCCCAAAATGCCCAAGAAAAAATAACCAATAAAATCAATTACTTACTTACAAAAAATTACTCGAATTATCGACCGCTACTATTTTGCTCTTTTTCAATCGCAGCCAATTCATTGGCGACGCGATCCGCGCCCGCCGGCAGTAAATCCGGCTTTTCTTCCGGCGCTTTTACCGAGGACATCAGGCTCGCGGCGATGATGCCGGCTTCGTAGAGCAGGCACATCGGCACCAGCAGCGCCAACATGGACACCACGTCGGGCGGCGTCACCACGGCAGCGGCAATGGACGCGCCCACCACAAAGTAGCCGCGAAATTCGCGCAACTGTGGAATGGTCACCACGCCCATGCGCACCAGCACAATCAGCGCCACCGGCACCTCAAACGCCACGCCAAACGCCAGAAACATGGTCATCACAAAGGCGAGGTACTGCTCGATATCCGGCGCGGGCGTAATGCTCGCCGGCGCAAAGCCCGCGATAAAGCGAAACAGTTGCCCGAACACAAAGTAGTAGCAAAACGCCACACCAATAAAGAACAGCACTGTGCTGCTCACCACCAGCGGCAACACCAGCTTTTTTTCGTGCGAATACAAGCCCGGCGCAACAAACGCCCATGCCTGATACAGCACATACGGCAGCACCAACAAAAACGCCGCCATCAACCCGACTTTCAGGGGAATCAGAAACGGTGTGATGACGCCAGTAGCAATCATCTTCGACCCCACGGGCAGCGTTTGTATCAGCGGCAGCGCGAGAAAATCATAGATCACGCCATAGGTCGGCCAGAATCCGATCAGCGCAAACGCCACGGCAATCGCAATCAGCGCGCGCATCAGGCGGTCGCGCAACTCCACCAAATGCGAAATAAAGGAGTCTTCGCTCAGCGCCACGGCGACTAGACCTTTGCCGTGGCCGCTGCCGCAGGCAGGGAGGGCGGCGGCGCGTTGGGTCGCGGCAAGGTATCGTCCAAGCCAAGCTCAAGCTGCGCGCGGACGACCGGTGGCGCTGGTTCGACAGATGGCCCAGCGGATGGCTCGGCGGATAGCTCAACGGGTGGTTCAGTGAGCGGCGGCAATTCGGCAACGACGGTGGCCTTCGGCAACTCAGCGGGTTGCAGCGGTTGCGGATCAGCAAAGGCGTCGGCGACCGGATCGGACAGCGCTTGTTGCGCGCTGTCGCCGATTTGCTTGAACTCGTTTTGCACCGAGGTCAATTCACCCTTGACACTTTGCTCAATGGAATTCGCAGTATCCTGCATTTCTTTTTGCAGCTTGCGCAGTTCATCGAGCTCGATTTCGCGATTGATATCGGATTTGACATCGTTCACATAGCGCTGCATGCGCCCGAGTAAATGCCCTGCCGTGCGCGCCACACGCGGCAGTTTCTCGGGCCCCAGCACAACGAGTGCTATGACCGCGATGACCATCATCTCGGAGAAACCGATGTCGAACATCGTGGGTGTTGAGTGTTGAGTGTTGAGCGCTAAGCGTTAAGCGTTAGGTGTTGGGAGCGCGGTCTTGCGGGTGCTGCCAGTCTCTGACTGTCAACACGCTACCCTCGACTCTCAGCTCACTACGTCTTCGCGGGTTCCTTCTTCACCTCGGCCTCGTAGGTCTGGCCGGCGGCAGCGGCAGCGGGAATTTCACCGCTCTTGGCTTGCTCGGCTGCTGCGGTTTTATTTTCCTCAGACTTCATGCCATCCTTGAAGCCCTTGACTGCGCCACCCAAATCGGCACCGACATTGCGCAGCTTTTTGGTGCCGAAGATCAGCACAATAATGGCCAGCACGATCAGCCAATGCCAGATGCTGAATGAACCCATGTTGTTCTCCTAGTTTTCCAGTTTCCGGGCAGCCTTTTCATCGATCCCGGATACGCCTTCGCGCCGCTGCAATTCCGCCAGCACATCGCCGGGCGTCAAGCCATGCCACGCCAGCAACACCATGCTGTGAAACCACAGATCAGCGACTTCTTTGACGAGGTGCAGTTTATCACCCTCTTTGGACGCCAGCAGCGTTTCCGCCGATTCTTCAGCGACTTTGCGCAAAATGGCGTCTTCGCCCTTGGCCAGTAGCCCGGCGACATAGGAACTCTTGGGATCGGCCCCTTTGCGCGCGGCCAGCGTCTCACCCAGTCTTGTCAGTACGTTTGTGTCACTCATGGTGTCCCCTGTTGCAACCGTACCGGCTTACTTGCGATAAATTTCTGCGGGATCCTTGAGCACCGGATCAACGGCTACCCATTGACTGCCTTCAAGCTGACTGAAAAAGCAACTCTCACGCCCGGTGTGACAGGCTATACCGCCCACTTGTTCAATCTCGATCAAAATCACGTCTTCGTCACAATCAAGACGGATCGATTTGACTTTCTGCACATGGCCGGATTCCTCGCCCTTGTGCCACAGTTTTTTGCGCGAGCGCGACCAGTAGTGTGCCTCGCGGGTCGCCGCAGTAAGCTTCAGTGCCTCGCGATTCATCCATGCGACCATCAACACGCGTCCGCTCGCTGCGTCCTGTGCCACCGCAGGCACCAAGCCGTCTTGCGTCCAATTCACTTTGTTGAGCCAGCTATCGTTCATATCGCAATGCCGTTGTCAGGATTGAGGATCGAGGATTTCGAATTGAGCAATGCGTCTGGGAAGTTACGCAATCCTCAGTCCTAAATCCTCAATCCTCAATCCAAATTACTAAATCCTGACCTCTATCCCGCGCGCCGCCATATGTTCCTTCGCCTGCCGTACCGTGTATTCGCCGTAATGGAAAATACTCGCCGCCAGCACGGCGTCGGCCCGCCCCTGCAACACGCCGTTGGCCAGATCGTCGAGATTGCCCACGCCGCCACTGGCAATCACCGGAATTTCCAGCCTATCCGAAAACGCCCGCGTGAGTTCAAGGTCAAACCCCACGCGCGTGCCGTCACGATCCATGCTGGTCAATAAAATTTCGCCCGCACCCATGGCCTGCATTTTGCACCCCCACGCCAGCGCATCCAATCCGGTCGCTTTGCGGCCACCGTGGGTATACACCTCCCAACGCAAAGGCTCTGAACCCACGACGCGTTTTGCATCAATAGCGACAACAATACACTGCGCGCCGTAGCGCCCCGAAGCCTCTGCCACCAGTTGCGGATTTTGCACGGCTGAGGTGTTGATGCTCACCTTGTCCGCGCCGGCATTGAGCAAGCGCCGCACATCATTCACCGAGCGTACGCCGCCGCCGACTGTAAACGGAATGAATACCTGTGTCGCCACGCTTTCAATGATGTTCAATATCAAGTCACGATCATCACTGCTGGCGGTGATATCCAAGAACGTCAGTTCGTCCGCGCCCTGCTCATCGTAACGACGCGCGATTTCAACCGGATCGCCCGCGTCGCGCAGGCCAACGAAATTGACGCCCTTGACGACACGCCCGGCGGTCACGTCAAGACAGGGAATAATGCGTTTGGCTAACATAACGACAGCATTGCGCTATCCGGATTTAGGGTGCGGATTGAGGATTGAGGATTGAGGATTGACCAAACAACTTCAGCGTCGTTACTTAATCCTCAATCCCGCATCCTCAAGCCTCAATCCTACCTAGACAGTTCATCCGCCAGCTTCTGCGCGGCGGCAAAATCCAGCGTACCCTGATACACGGCGCGACCCGTGATTGCGCCTTGGATGCCTTCGCTTTGCACCGCGCACAAGGCTTTAACGTCATCCAGATTGGTCACGCCGCCACTGGCGATTACCGGTACCGACAGCGCTTTGGCGAGCTTGACCGTGGCCTCGATGTTCACGCCACTCAACATGCCGTCGCGCCCGATGTCGGTGTAGATCACCGCCTCAGTGCCGTAGTCTTCGAATTTTTTCGCCAAATCAATCACATCGTGTCCGGTCATTTTTGACCAGCCGTCAACGGCGACTTTACCGTCCTTCGCATCCAGCCCAACCATCACATGCCCGGCAAATGCAGTGCAGGCATCGCGCAAAAAGCCCGGCGTTTTGACGGCGGCCGTGCCGATGATGACGTAGCTGATGCCGGCATCGAGATACTGCTCTATGGTATCGAGATCGCGGATGCCCCCGCCCAACTGGATCGGCAGCTTGTCGCCCACCGCTGCGACAATGGCCTTGATCGCTGCGCCGTTTTTGGGTTTGCCCGCCGATGCACCGTTGAGATCGACCACATGCAAACGCCGTGCGCCCGATTCGAGCCAGCGTTTGGCAGTGGCGCCAGGGTCATCGGAAAATATGGTGGCGCTATCCATGTCGCCCTGCTTCAGGCGCACGCACTTCCCATCTTTGAGATCAATGGCTGGAATAATCAGCATACAGTGTGAAAGGTTGTTTGAACGCGGAGAATATACGAAGCGAGACTAAGCAGAATGCCAAATGGCGCGAGGGGTGCGAGAGGCGCTAAAGATACCAAGGGCGCGAAAGTGACCGATACATGAGGCACGCGGGATAGGAGTGGTGAGGCGTTTACCGGTTCGGCTGTCAGCAGGAACGCAGGGCCAATAATGTTGCGAATATTAATGTCAGGCGAATCATACTATAGCTGCAAATAATCGGGTGCGGTCACGCTGTCGCGGGTTTCGCGCCGCTCGCCGGCGACCATGTTGCGAAATTCGCCAATAACTGCAAGCCTGCAGCAGCGCTTTTTTCGGGGTGAAACTGCACCGCGAAGAGGTTATCCCGCGCCGCAGCACAGGCAAATGCCGTCGGATAGCGGGCGACGCCTGCGGTCAAATGCGCAGCCGCACCGCCCGCTGCCGGTTCCGGATAGTAACTGTGCACAAAATAAAAGCGCGCATTTTGCGCAATGCCTTGCCACAAGGGATGCTCAATGCGCTGCTCGACCTCATTCCAGCCCATGTGCGGCACTTTAAGTTTTTGCCCGTTGCCGTCAGTCAATGCGTGCGCAAAGCGCCGCACACGTCCGGGCAATACACCTAGACCAAGCGTATCGCCCTCTTCGCTATGATCGAACAGCATTTGCAAGCCGATGCAAATGCCGAGAAACGGCTTGTCGCGCGCGGCATCCATCACCGATTCATACAGCCCCCGTCCGCGCAGCTCACGCATGCAATCCGGCATGGCACCTTGGCCGGGAAACACCACACGCTCCGCATCGCGCACCACCGACGGATCGTCGGTCACGCGCACCTCCACCTGCGGTGCCACATGCTCAATAGCCTTGGACACCGAGCGCAAATTGCCCATGCCGTAGTCGATGACTGCAATCATTGTTTGCGTTGAGAGTTGAGCGTTGAGCGTTGATTACTAAGCGTTAAGTGTTGCGAGCACAGTATCGTGGCAAAAATGGGGTTACGCTAAACGTAGAACCCTCTACCCCAAACCGCTACAGCGAGCCTTTGGTCGACGGCACACCCAGCATACGCGGATCGAGCTCTACCGCCATGCGCAGTGCGCGACCAAAGGCTTTGAACGCGGTCTCAGCCTGATGGTGGGCGTTGTCGCCTTTGAGGTTATCGATGTGCAGCGTGACCAAAGCGTGATTCACAAAGCCCTGAAAAAACTCGCGCGTGAGGTCAACATCAAACTCGCCGATGCGTGCGCGCACGAAATCGATTTTCATATCAAGGCCCGGACGCCCGGACAAATCAACCACCACGCGCGACAGCGCTTCATCCAGCGGCACATAAGCGTGCCCGTAGCGGCGCACGCCAGCCTTGTCGCCAATCGCCTTGGCAAACGCCTGCCCTAGCGTGATACCCACGTCTTCAACCGTGTGATGCGCGTCGATATGCAAATCGCCCTTGGCGTTCACCGCCAGATCGAACACGCCGTGACGCGCGATCTGATCGAGCATGTGATCGAGAAACCCCACGCCCGTCGCCAGCTTTGACTTGCCGCTGCCGTCGAGATTGAGCGAGACGCTGATTTGCGTTTCGTTAGTATTGCGGGTGACCTGCGCCTGCCGTGCCATGATTTCGGGACTGCCGTTGTGATGTAACTAATTGATTTTATTATACTTTATGATTTCCGACAATAGCGCCCAAAGCCTCGACCAAACCCGCGCATTGCTCGTCGGTGCCTACGGTAATACGCATGAACGGCGAAATGCGCGGCGGATGGCGAAAATGCCGCACGATGATACTGCGTTCGCGCAATTTAGCCGCAATGTCCGCGCCATCGCGCCCTGGAAAGCGCGCGAAAATAAAATTCGCTGCCGACGGCAACACCTCGAACCCCAGCGCCTGCATGTGCGCGACCAGTTGCGTTTTGGACGCGATCACTTTCTGGCACATGGCCTGAAAATAATCTTCGTCTTCCATCGCCGCCGCAGCACCCGCCTGTGCAAAGCGATCCAGCGGATAGGAATTAAAACTATCCTTCACGCGATTCAACGCCTCGATCAAATCCACATGCCCGGTGGCGTAGCCCACACGCAAGCCTGCCAGTGCGCGTGACTTCGACAGCGTGTGCGTCACCAGCAATTGCGGATAGGTTTCAATCAGCGGCACGCAAGACACGCCACCAAAATCGACGTACGCCTCATCAATCACCACGACCGATTGCGTGTTGGCTTTTAACAAGCGTTCGATGTCCGCCAGCGGCACTTGCTGTCCCGTGGGCGCATTCGGGTTGGGGAAAATGATGCCGCTATTGGCTCTCAAGTAATCGCTGACATTGATCTCGAATCGGCCATTGAGCGGCACCTGCACGAAATCAATACCATACAAACCACAATACACTGGGTAAAAACTGTAGGTGATATCGGGAAACAATAGCGGTCGCTCGCGGTCTTCATGCTTGAAAAGCCCCATGAACACATGCGCCAGCACCTCATCAGAACCGTTGCCGACGAACACTTGCGCTGGCGTCAAGCCGTGACGCTGCGCAATCGCCGCACGCAATGTGTCGCTGCCGGGGTCAGGGTACAGCCGCAGCGTGTCGCCCACTTCGGCACGCAAGGCATCCAGCACGCGCTTGCTCGGGCCGTAAGGGCTTTCGTTGGTGTTGAGCTTGACGAGATTGGGCAACTTCGGCTGCTCGCCGGGGACGTACGGCGTCAAGCCGTGTACGACCTTGCTCCAGTAGCGGCTCATGATTTCAACCGGTATTGCGCCGACCGCGCGTGTGCAGGCAGCCCTTCACCATAAGCTAATTCCGCTGCGATTTTGCCCAACTTGGCAGCGCCCTCGCGCGACACATTGATAATGCTCGACCGTTTCTGAAAATCATAAACCCCCAGCGGCGACGAAAACCGCGCCGTGCGCGACGTGGGCAACACGTGATTCGGCCCAGCGCAATAATCACCCAGCGCTTCCGATGAATAGCGCCCCAGAAAAATCGCCCCCGCGTGGCGGATTTTCGGCAACAGCGCTTGCGCGTTTTCCACCGACAACTCCAAATGCTCCGGCGCGACGCGATTCACCATCGCACAAGCCTCATCCAGATCACGCACCTGTATCAGCGCACCACGCCCATCGAGCGACGCGCGAATAATGTCCTTGCGCGGCATGTCTTCAATTTGGCGCTCGATGCTTGCGGCCACCTTATCCAGGTAAGCCGAATCGGGACACAGCAAAATCGCCTGCGCCATTTCGTCGTGCTCGGCCTGCGAAAACAAATCCATCGCAATCCAGTCGGGATCCGTGCTGCCGTCGCACACCACCAAAATTTCTGACGGCCCCGCCACCATGTCGATGCCCACCACGCCAAACACGCGCCGCTTCGCCGCCGCCACATACGCGTTGCCGGGGCCGACAATTTTGTCCACCTGCGCAATCGTTTGCGTGCCATAAGCCAGCGCACCCACGGCCTGCGCGCCGCCTATGGCAAACACCCGGTCCACACCACAAATCGCTGCCGCCGCCAGCACCATGGCGTTTTTTACGCCATCGGGCGTGGGCACCACCATCATGATTTCGCGCACACCCGCCACTTTCGCCGGTGTCGCGTTCATGATCACCGTGGACGGATACGCCGCCTTGCCGCCGGGCACATAAATGCCGACGCGATCCAGCGGGGTGATCTGCTGGCCCAGCTCGTTGCCGTCAGAATCAACATAAGTATTTGATTTTATTGATTGTTTTTCGTGGAACTCGCGCACGCGCGTTGCTGCGGCAACGAGCGCCTCACGCTGCGCGGCGGGCAACGACTTCAGCGCCGCATCGAGTTCTGCTTTGGGGATTTCCAGTTCAGCCAGCGACTTGGCCGACAGCCGATCCCAGCGCGCGGTGTATTCCAGCACCGCCGCGTCGCCACGCGCCTTTACATCGGCAAGAATGCTGGCAACGGCAGCATCCACTTGCGGATCCAGCGTCGCGTCAAAGGCCAGTAATTGCGTGAGCGCCGCGTCGAATCCGGCGTCACGTGTAGACAACCGCCGCATGATTAGGCCACAGCCTTGGCAAAGGCATCCAGTATCGGCTGCATCGCCTTGCGCTTGAGCTTGAGCGACGCCGGGTTCACCACCAGCCGCGAACTGACTTGCGCGACCTCCTCTACCGCCACCAAATGATTCGCTTTCAACGTGCCACCGGTAGACACCAAATCCACAATCGCGTCCGCCAGCCCCACCAGCGGCGCCAGCTCCATTGAGCCATAGAGCTTGATCAAATCCACATGCACGCCCTTCGCCGCGAAATGCTCGCGCGCGGTTTGCACGTATTTAGTAGCCACCTTCAAGCGCGCGCCCTGCTTTACCGCGCCTGCGTAATCAAACCCATCGCGCACAGCCACCATCATGCGGCAGCGCGCGATGCCCAAATCCAGCGGCTGATACAAACCCTGCCCGCCTTGCTCATCCAGCACATCCTTGCCGGCAACGCCCATATCAGCCGCACCGTACTGCACATAAGTCGGCACATCCGTAGCGCGCACAATAATCACCCGCACATCCGGCTTGTTCGTGCCGATAATCAACTTGCGGGATTTTTCTGGGTCTTCAGATGTGCGTATGCCCGCCGCTAGCAACAGCGGCACAGTTTCATCAAAAATGCGGCCCTTGGACAGGGCAATGGTAATCACGGCGGGAGGGAAAGACTCAATTAAAACAAGATTTTACCGTACGCCACCCCACACCCGCGCACGCAGTGCGCAAAATAGGCAGTGCAACCCAGTAGAACGAGGCATCAACGCTCGCAAAGGTCTGCGCTACCCGTCCCCCTGAGAGCCGCCGAGCAACGCAGACGCGCCGGGGGCAGTCGGCGAGGACTGTCTGAGGTCTCGCAGCTCTATCGCGAGGCCGAGTTCCGCAGCCGCCCGGCGCGTCGAGTAGCGCAGGAGGGGGTCGGCGAACCGGGGGCCGCCTTCTTTTGGTTACTTTTCTTGGCGGCGCAAGAAAAGTGACCAGCCGCCGGGCTGCCCCCGGCGATTTTGAAGTTACTGCGGAAACAACAACGGATTTCATTCGGCGCAATACGATTGCGCCCTGCAGGTTCTTAAGAATTCTTCCGCTGAGTTCGGAGCCAGCCATGGCCCCTCGTTACAGCAATACTTCCCGCGTCACCGCCCTCGCATCCCCAAACGACGGCACATAAACCGAATGCGTCCCCGGCCCACCAGCCACAAGGATGCCGATCCGCTCCGGCGTATCAGCAATCTCAAGCAGCGTGTCCACCGTAACCGGCGCCTGCTTGCTCGCACGCACCGCTTGCGTGCGCTCCAGTTCCCGCACCGCCATGCGCCGCGCAGACATTTTCGATTGCGTCCACAAGCGGCGCTGCACATCCGCTTTGCTCAAGCCGCCCGCGTGCAGAATTTCCGCGTGTTCGGGCGAAACGATAATCCACGGCTCGCCGCCGATCCAGTAATCGTTGCTGGTGGGGAACGCCATGGTGTCGGCGATCACGCGCAGCAAGTCGTCGATGTCTTTCGCATGGGTGTTCATGTTGTGCGTGCCCGCAGCGCCAACCACCGTCACGGTGCTTTGATCGCGTCTGAAGCCACGGTCGACGTGCAGCGGCGGCCACGGCGATTGCGCTTCGTTTTCGGCGCAGCAAAATGAAAACTTGCCGGGCTGGCCGTGGGTGGCGCGATCCATGTCGCCGGGCAGCGCGCCGCCGATGTTTTGCAGAATCAACCGCAGCGCGCGGCCGAGCGTGGCATTCGCCACTGCGCCCTGCCCTAGGCAATTCGGGCCGGCGTTGACTTGCAGTTGCTCGGCGATCGGGCCGTTGATAATCAACCACACCGCCACCGGGTTGGTGGTGGCCTGAATGCCTTGCAGGTTGAATTCCGGCGCGCTCATCGCCTGCGTCGCCGCGATCAGCAGCGGCAGGTAATCCCCGCGACAACCCGCCATCACCGCATTGATGGCGATGCGTTCGACAGTGGCTGCGCCATACCCTGGCGCGACTTTCGCCACCACCTCATCGGCTTTACGCGTGGTGCATGCGAGCATGCGTTCGACGCGTTCGCGTGTGGGCGGCACGATGGGCAGGCCATCGCTCCAGCGGCGTGCGTGAAAAAATTCGATCAGCTCATCGAGGTCATCGGGGGCTTCGACCAACTCGGCACGCGTCAATGGCATCACGGCGGGCGCCGCACTCATTTCGCCGCCGCCAACCGGGCGATCTCGTCCACGCATTGCTCGGCCAGTGCGCGCACCTCTTCGCGGTTGCGACTGCCGAACGGATGCGGAATCACCGCCAGCGGCAGATCGGCATGCCCCAGCGCGCGCGCCTGCGCGCGGCCGAGCGAGATAAACGCGTTGGACACCACAGTCATTGACGCGCGGCCGCGTTTGGCGATTTCAACACTGTCGTGGATACTCCACGACGTGCAGGAGCCTCAGTCGCCCGAGCCGGTGATGACCAGATCACATTCGCGCGCGAGTTCATCCAAAAACGCGTTCGGCGCCGGTGTTGCCACGCTGTGCTTGCGCTTGCGAATCACGGCCTTGGCACCGTAGCGGCTGATCAACAGCGCGGCAAGATCTTCTGCCAGCAGATTGAAGTTGGGCTTGGTGTTGTCGATAAAGCCAATCACCTTGCCTTTGAGATCGCCCACGGAATGACGCAGATTCTTCGTCGCCTCGGGGCTAGGGGCTGTGGGGTTATAGACTTGCATGGCAAAGGGCTTTATAAAAATTGTTTAAAATCAATTACTTACATAACCTCTAGTCTCGATCAACTCACGCGTTTGATGCGCGCGCCCAGCTTCGACAACTTTTCTTCTATCGACTCATAGCCGCGATCCAGATGGTAAATGCGATCCACTAACGTCGTGCCTCGCGCCACCAAACCAGCAATCACCAGGCTCGCCGACGCACGCAGATCGGTGGCCATCACCGTGGCGCCGTCCAGATGCGCTACGCCTTTGACAATCGCGGTATTGCCTTCGACTTCGATATCGGCACCGAGGCGCTGCAATTCCTGCACGTGCATGAAGCGGTTTTCAAAAATGGTTTCGTTCACCACCGCGGTACCGTTGGCGATGCAATTCAGCGCGACAAATTGCGCTTGCATGTCGGTGGGAAACGCCGGGTAGGGTGCTGTGCGCAGATTCACCGCCTTTAATTTTTTGCCGGGTGACACGGTGATCCAATCGCTGCCGGCCTCGACGTTCGCGCCGGCTTCGCGCAGCTTGTCGAGCACGGCGTCGAGCGTACCGGGACGTGCGCCGGTAACGCGCACCGTGCCGCCAGTGGCTGCGGCCGCCACCAAAAACGTGCCGGTCTCAATGCGGTCTGGCATCACGCGGTGGCTTGCGCCGTGCAGCTTGTGCACACCTTCAACGGTAATGACATCGCTGCCCGCGCCTTTGATGTTTGCGCCCATCGCGGTGAGACACGCGGCGAGATCGGGGATTTCCGGCTCGCGCGCGGCGTTTTCAATCACCGTGACGCCTTCGGCGAGTGCAGCGGCCATCATCAAATTTTCCGTGCCGGTGACCGTAACCAAATCCATACAAATGCGCGTGCCTTTCAAACGCGGCGCACGCACAATCATATAACCGTGATCCATGGTGATGGTCGCGCCCAATGCGTGCAAGCCCTTCAAATGCTGATCCACCGGACGCAGGCCAATGGCGCAGCCGCCCGGCAGCGACACGCGCGCCTCGCCATAGCGCGCCGCCAGCGGCCCCAACACCAGCACCGAAGCACGCATGGTTTTCACCATGTCGTACGGCGCTTCGGGGTGATGAATGTTCGCCGCGCACAATTCCACGCCGAGTTTTTCGTCCACGGATATCGTGACACCCATTTGCCCCAGCAGCGACAACATCGTCGTCACGTCACGCAGATGCGGCACATTGCTGACCCGCAACGGTTCCGCCGTCAGCAGGCTCGCGCACAAAATCGGCAGCGCGGCGTTCTTCGCGCCGGAGATAGCGACGTCGCCGTTCAGCGGCACGCCGCCTTCAATTGATAATTTATCCATGACTTCTAGCTTTCGTTGCCGCTTTCGTTGCCACAGGCGTTGATCTAACGTTACTGACGCTCCGCCCACTGCGCCGGCGTCAACGTTTGCATTGACAGCGCGTGGATTTCTTCGCGCATGCGATCACCCAGCGCTTTATAAACCACCTGGTGCTGCTGCACTTTGTTTTTGCCGCTGAACAGATCGCTCACGATGATGGCTTCGAAATGCGCGCCGTCGCCGGTCACTTGCACATGCTGGCACGTCATGCCGGCTTCGATGTAGCCCTTGAGTTGTTCGGGTGTGGTCATGTGTTTTTACCTATATCAATGCCTAAATTTATAATCCGATTTGATCATACCTAGCGCCACCCCGCGACCCTGCCCGTCCGTTACCGGGTGTCGAGCAATTCGGCAACGCCGTATAGCTGGATCAGGCTCTTAAGATTGGCGGGGTAATTCACATATTCGATCACACGTTTGTCGCGCTGCGCGGCGCGCCGCCATTCGAGCAGCAAGCTGACAGCGGTGGAATCGACTTCCGTTACGCCGCCCAAATCAACCGTCACCACCGCCCCCACCGTCAGCGCCGACGCTTTGAACAAGCGCGCGCCTTCATCGAGCACGGTGTTCACATTCGCCAGCGTCACCGGCCCGGCGAGTGTCGCCTTGTCGCCTGCCAGCGAAATCACTTTTGCGTCACCTGCTGCGCGTTGCTGCGGTTTTTGTCGGCCAGCGCTTTAATCAGACCATCGATGCCGTTTTTCTGGATTTCGGTGTTGAAGCTGCCGCGATAGTTTTCTACTAGGCTGATGCCTTCAATTTTCATGTTGTAGACCTTCCAGCCAGCGTCGGTTTTTTCCATGTTGTAATCAACGCCCACGGGCGGGCCGCTGCTTTGCTTGATGAACGACTGCACCACCACATCGTTTTCATTCGCCGCCATGCGCAGCGGTTTGTACTCAACGGTTTGATTGCGATACTGCACAAACGCGGTGGTGTAGGTACGCACCAGCAACGCACGGAATTCCGTGGTGAGCCGCTTTTGCTGCTCGGGCGTAGCCTGCCGCCAGTTACGGCCCATGGCCAACTGCGTCATGCCGGCAAAGTTAAAGTGCGGCAGGATTTTCGCTTCCACCAGTTCCAGCACTTTTTTCTGGTTACCCGCCTGAATGTCTTTGTCGGCGCGTATCACCGCCAACACGTCGTCGGTGACACTACGCGCCAGTACGTCCGGTGCCACCACTTGCGCGTGCGCGCCCAGCGGGATAAATAAAAAACTTAATAAAATCAAATAGTTAGTTAATTTCTTCACGTTGACACCCTAGTCTTGATCACCCGTTGGTCGCGGTTATTTCTTGTCGCCGCCTTCCGCCGCTTTGCTATACAAAAACTGCCCGATTAATTTCTCCAACACCACTGCCGACTGCGTTTGCTTGATGCGATCGCCCGTGTTGAGGTTGGCCGTGTCGCCGCCGCCTTCGAGCCCGATGTATTGCTCGCCCAGCAAGCCAGAGGTCAATATCGACGCGCTGCTGTCTTTGGGGAATTTATACGTCTTGTCGATATTCAGCGTCACGCGTGCGGCGAATTTATCGTTGTCAAAAGTGATGCCGGCTACCCGCCCCACCACCACGCCGGCGCTCTTGACCGGTGCGCGCGGTTTCAAGCCGCCGATGTTATCGAACTGCGCGGTGAGTTGATACGTCTCGCCGCTGCCCGCCGTGGTCATGTTGCCGACTTTCATCGCCAGCACCAGCAGCGCGCCGATACCCGCCATCACGAAGATACCCACCCAAAGATCAAGCGTAGAGCGCTGCATCAGACCCCTCCGAACATGAATGCGGTTAACAGAAAATCCAGCGCCAGTATGGCCAGTGACGAGGTCACCACAGTGCGCGTGGTCGCGCCTGAAACGCCCTCGGCCGTCGGCGGCGCGTCGTAGCCCTCGAACAGCGAAATCCACGTGACGGCAAAACCGAACACGACGCTCTTGATCACGCCGTTCATGATGTCTTTTTGAAAATCCACCGCACTTTGCATCTGCGACCAGAACGAGCCTTCATCCACGCCGATTTGCACCACGCCCACCAGGTAGCCGCCGAACACCCCCATCGCGCTGAACATCGCCGCCAGCAACGGCATAGAAATAAACCCCGCCCAAAACCGCGGTGCCACCACGCGCGAAATCGGATCGACGGCCATCATTTCCATCGCCGATAACTGCTCAGTGGCTTTCATCAAACCAATCTCAGCGGTCATCGCCGAACCCGCGCGGCTGGCAAACAGCAGTGCGGCCATCACCGGCCCCAGCTCGCGCACCAGCGACAGCGCCACCAGCACGCCGAGCGCGGATTCCGAACCGTAGGTTTGCAGCGTGTAATACCCCTGATACCCCAACACCATGCCGACGAACAAGCCCGACACCAGAATAATAATCAGCGACAGCACGCCGGTGAAATACAACTCCCGGATCACCAGCCGCGGGCGCCTCAAACAGGTGCCGGAACTCGCAATCGTGCGCGCGATAAAGCGTGTGGCGTAGCCCAGCCGCAATAGGCTGTCGATCGTACGCGCACCGACGCCGCGCACCGAAAAGCCTTTGTGAATGGCCATTAGCTACTGAGCCTCATGTCCGCCGCGAGCTTGCGACCGGGGTATTGATAGGCCACCGGGCCGTCGAATTCGCCATACACAAACTGGCGCACCAGCGGGTCAGTCGAATTGCGGATTTGATCGGGCGTACCGTGCGCCACCATTTTTCCATCGGACAGATAGTACACGTAGTCAACGACTTCCAGCGCTTCTTGCACGTCGTGCGTCACCAGAATCGAGGTTGCGCCCAGCGCCGCGTTCAACGCTTTGATCAGATTGCTGATTACGCCCATGGCAATCGGGTCTAGGCCGGTGAACGGTTCATCGTACAGCATCAGCATGGGGTCCAGCGCAATCGCACGCGCCAGCGCCACGCGCCGCGACATGCCGCCTGACAACTCCGACGGCATCAACGGGTGCGCACCGCGCAGGCCCACCGCGTGCAGCTTCATCAACACCAAATCACGGATCATCGGCTCAGACAAATCGGTATGCTCGCGCATCTGAAACGCCACGTTGTCGAACACCGACAAATCGGTAAACAGTGCGCCAAACTGAAACATCATACCCAGCCGCCGCCGCATTTGATAAATGCCCGCCATGTCGAGGTTGTTTACTAAATGGCCATTGACCCAAACCTCGCCCTGCTTGGCCTTCATCACGCCGGCAATCAGCCGCAGCAACGTGGTTTTACCCGACCCGCTAATGCCCATAATCGCCACCGTCGCCCCGCGCGGGATGCTCATGTTGATCCCGGTGAGTATCGGACGCGCGCCATAGGCGTAGCTTACGTCTTTGATTTCTATGATGTTTTTGGGGTCTTGCAACTTAAATTCCTGGGCACAGGGCTAGCGGGCAACAATAAGCGAGGCATTTTAACGGCTCGATACCTGAATCACAAATCGACAACGATCACTCGCCGCTGCCGATATGCCAAAATCGCGCCATTCCGCCAAACCCCGCCATGATCGCCACCGCCCTGCAATTTCACGAAGTCAGCAAAGCCTACGCCGGTGCCGGCCCAAGCGCGCCCAAGGCACTGAACGCATTCACGCTAACCGTCGCGCCCGGCGAATGCTTTGGCTTGGTGGGTGCCAATGGCGCGGGCAAAACTACCCTCATCAAGTGCCTACTCGATTTTTGCGAGCCGGATCGTGCGAATGGCGGCACGATTAAAATTTTCGGCGTTTCACACCGCCTGACCGCCTCGCGTGCGCGCTTGGCCTACCTGCCTGAACGCTTCAACCCACCGTACTACCTGACGGGCCGCGATTTCCTGCAATACATGGCCAAAATGCACCACGCCCGCTACGACGAAAGCGCCGCCGCCCACGTGCTGCAAGAACTCGATCTCGTCCCCGCAGCGCTCGACAAAGCCGTGCGCGCCTACAGCAAAGGCATGAACCAGAAACTCGGCCTCGCCGCCTGCATGCTCTCAGGCAAAGACCTCTACATTCTCGACGAGCCCACCAGCGGCCTCGACCCGCGTGCGCGCATTCTCCTCAAGCGCAAACTCAAAGCCCTGCGCGACGAAGGCAAAACCATATTCTTCACCTCACACGCGCTGGCCGATGTGGAAGAAATGTGCGATCGCGTGGCCGTGATCGACGGCGGCAAGCTACGCTTCGCCGGCACGCCGGCAGAACTCATACGCGCGCAAAACGCCGGCACCATGGAAGAAGCGTTTATGACGCTGGTGGCACAGCCTGCGTAAAAAGCGTTAGCGGCGCAGAGACTTATAGGCTTAGAGGCGTATAGGCATATAGGCGTAGAAAAAAACGTGCCCAACAAAGCGCCGTAACTTTTCTGCAACATTTTCGGTGCGTCCACGGCAACGATATGGGGATTTCACATGAATTAAATGTCAACAACCGTGAAAAAAGTCACGCCATTAGTCCGAACGGACTATTGCGCAAATATCATGGGTGACTTATCTTCTAAACCGTAATACCAAGATGATTCAATGTGGTTTTTACGGTTGCCTGGTTAGTTAAACGCAACAAACAGAAAGGGATTTCAATATGAACACAAAAAAATGGTAACCGTTCACCCCGCTAAAGCAGGTAGCAAAGTGGGCTTGTTACCGTTCCCGACGTGAGCGCGTACGGCGTGGGTCAGGAACTCAAGCACATTGCG
>JAYTWR010000193.1:0-97073 GCA_043743335.1 Burkholderiales bacterium | reverse complement strand
CTTTGGCGTAAAGAACATCGGAAAGCCGTGTGCGGGAAAACCGCATGCACGGTTTGATGAGGGAGGGCAGGCGAGAGCCTGTCCTCTACTCTACCCATTATAGGCATTCGACTCGGCGTACATCGCCACCTTTTACGTTGACGAACCTGAAAGCGACGCCGTCCGGCAACTGACCGAATCCCTCGGGCGCGCGCATTGCAGCGCCCTTGGCCGCATTGAAGTCACCAGCGTGTTTCACCGCAAATGGCGCGAAGGTGCCTTCACCGAAGCTGAATTCCAAGAGGTATCAGCGCAATTCACCGATGATTGCGCGGCAGGGTTGTGGACGTGGCTTGCGATCACGGACAGCTTGATCGCCAAAACGGCTGAATCTCTGCGGTCGCTGAGCAAAACCATAACCATCCGCTCGGCCGATGCACTGCATCTGGTTTGTGCGAGGGAACACGGGCTACGGCGTGTTTATACCAATGACCGGCATATGTTGTTGGCGGCGGGGGCGTTTGGGATTGAGGCGGTGGCGGTCGACGTACGGTAGGGCCGTAGGGGGGCAATAAGCGCGGCGCATTGCACCGAAGGCGGTATGCGCGTCTATCATGCAGCGCAATAACGATTGCGCCCTACGCGAGCTATTGCTCTTGCGGCCCGCCGCAACAATGGGCGTAGTGCGGTCTGTCAGCGCAAGGTAGGTTTCGAAGCGCCTAGTCGCTCACAACAAGCCACGCGTTCATCTTGTCGTGCCCCTCGCCACAGAAGTTGTCGCAAAGCACGTGAAACTTGCCGCTCTTCCCTGGCGTGAGGGTGAGTTCGGTGGGCTTGCCGGGAATCACATCGACGCGCGCGTTAAAGTCAGGGATGGCGAAGCCGTGCACAAAATCCGTGGTGGACAAAACAAAAGTGACGGACTGGCCCCTTTTTACGCGTATCTCGGCTGGGGCAAACTCAAACTTGCGCACGTCCACCGCAATGCGCGTTGCTGGCGCTTGCGCTAAAACGGTATCTGACGCAGTCCAATAGCCGCCACAGGCAGCTACCACAGCCAGCACGGCAAGGCGTACCAATAACGGGGTCATTGCCTACGCTCGCGCAAACGGAATTTCGCGCGGCTGTGCGGCGCTACCGCTAGCGGTGGCGCGTATGCTGCGGAAGCCCAAGCCCTTGTACGGCGCGGCCGCATCCCACGGCAATTGGGTCTTCTGCGGCATGGTGCCCACCGGCGCCAGCGGGAACATGGTGGACATCGCGGCGTGGTGCTCGATATGGCCCGTCTTGAAATGATGTTCATGATGCACGTGACCGTAGAACACCGTCACGTTCTTGTACGGCATCAAGGCGTTGATGGCCTGATCACCATCCCGTGTGGCCCAGTCCCACTGCGGATACATCGCGAACAAGGGACGGTGTGTGAGCACCACGATAGGCGCATCGGTCTTTTGTTGCGCCAGATCAGCCTTCAGCCAGTCGATCTGCTTGGCACCCAACAACGGCGCAGGATCAGAGCAGTTGTCCAGCACGATAAAGTGGATGCCCTTGTGATCAAAGGTGTAGTTCAACTGCCCGCCGAAGATTTCAAGATACGCTTCGCCGCGATCAAGAGACGCATCGTGCTCGCCGGCGAAGGTGCGCACCTGATGACCACGGCTGGTGAGGTCGCCGATCATGCCTTTGACTTCACTCAGACGCTGGCGCCGCACCTTGGGGTCATCGGTGGTTTGCGTGAGGTCGCCGGTGAACACCACAAAGTCGGGCTTTTGCTCCATCGCATTGATGGCGGCAATGGCCCGTGGCAACGTCTTCACCGATTCCGGATTCACCTTGGGGTTGGCATAACCCCAATGCACATCGGTGACTTGCACAAAACTGAAATCACCACTGCCTGCCATGCTGGCACAGCCCGGTAAACCCGATGCCATTACCAAACCGCCTACACCTGATAACGCCAGAAAGTCTCGCCGATTGATAGAGCCTGTCATTGCTATCTCCTTGATTTAATTGAATAATTTTAATAGCAGCCATAGCCATCATGGTTCTCATTGATATAGACTCTGTGCGTCTGCGACTTATTCCAGAAATGTCGTGGAATAAATCTGCGCGAGATTAAGTCTTCAGATGATTACCCCGGTCAAATGGCACAAAAACTCATGCAAGAGGCTGCACGGCTAGCGCGTTTCAAGGAGGCAGTGCTTGCGCATCTGGATGCAGCGTACAACCTCGCACGCTGGTTGACGCGTGACGACTTCGGTGCAGAAGAAGCCGTGCAGGAGGCCTGCGTGCGCGCCTATCGGGCGTTTGGTGACGCGCGAGACGAAAGCCCCAAAGCCTGGTTCATGACCATCGTACGCCACTGCGCTTTCGATTGGCTGCGCGGTAACAAGACGCGCGCCATAGAAGACGCCTATGAAGAAGATAGTCATGGTGGTGTGGGTGGCAGTGCGTCAAGTGCGTCGCCGGAAACGATGGCCTTGCAAAACGACGAAGCGCGTTGGGTACGCCGACAAATTGCAACACTGCCCGCTGAATACCGCGAGGTCATTGTGCTACGCGAATTGGAAGATATGTCCTACAAAGAAATCAGCGCCATCGTCGCAGTGCCCATCGGCACGGTGATGTCGCGTCTGGCGCGCGGGCGCGATCTGTTGCAACAGCGCATAACCGCCTCACGACTCAGGAAATGGTCATGAACTGCAATCACGTCCAGCCCAAACTCGACGCCTATATCGACAACGAGCTCGATGCGCAAACCAGCATGGAGATTACGCAACACCTCGCTGGGTGCGCCGCCTGCCGCGCAGCACAAGCTGAACGCGACAGCCTGCGCGCGACACTGCGTGCGCACGCACCGTATCACCACGCGCCGACATCATTGCGCCAGCAAATCGAAGCATTTGATGGTGGCGGCGCTCAACCCACCGTGACGCCACGGCGACAACCCGGTTGGTTCGCCGCAGGCGCGCTCGCCTGCGCGACAGCACTGCTGGGCTTGATCACCGGGCTGTGGCTGGCACAGCCTGCGACTGAAGATCCGTTGCGTGAGCAAATCGCCGCCAGCCATGTCGCCTCGCTCACCGGCAATGGGCGGTTGTTGGATGTCATTGCATCCGATCAACATGTCGTCAAGCCGTGGTTTCAGGGCAAGGTGGATTTCGCCCCTGTCGTACGTGATTTTGCGACAGAAGGTTTCAAACTCGCTGGTGCACGGCTGGATCACATCGGCGACCGCCAAGCTGCTGCCATCGTCTATCGCATACGCAACCACGTGGTTAATGTCTTTGTGTGGCGCGCGCAAAGCCATGAAAGCCATGAGCCTTCGCTACCCAGCACCAGCGTCGCACGCGGTTACGGGCTCACCACCTGGGCCAGCGGCGGGCTGCGTTACGCCGCCATTTCGGATGTGGAAGCGCGCGATTTGGAACGGCTGGCCGAACTGATGAGCCGTTAGCGTCAGACAAACACGGGTGCGGGCAATGGCAATTCGCTGCGGCATAACCATAGAAACCGCACAGGAGAAATACCCATGAGCACGCACAACAACGTTGCCGTCATCACGGCGGTGGCACCGGCATCGGAAAGGCCGCAGCGCTGAGCCGCTGGAGCAAACGGTGAATGAAGCGGGTGTTGATAGCTCACGCTTGATCGCTGTGCCCACTGACGTGGAGAATAGGAATTTTAAACACCATTTTCGACCTGCCACCAATGTATGCTGGCGCGACGCAATGAGTCAACCGGCCAGTTGACCGTGCATTGTTCGCCACGAACCGCGCTCAACCGCTTCGAACAAATCCACCCGCCGCCGCGCTATGCGCATACATCAATCGCACCTACAAGCGCACCGGCACCCTGTGGATAGCCGCTACACATCGTCAAGGCGCACGCTGATGCGCTGCTCGCACCACACCCACTGTATCTTGCGCTAGGGCGTGGCGAGCGCGAGCGGCAGACAGCCCATCGCGACGTGTTTCGTCCTGCGCTGGATTGAGCGGCGATTGACGACATCCGGTTGGCGTTAAATCAAAGCCAGCCGTTGGGCAACAGCCGCGTCCTCGCCAAAATCGAAAAAATTATCGGAGAGCGGCGCGAAGCTAGGCCACGCGGGCGACCGTGGGAGCAGCCGGCCTAGCATAGAAATTGACAATTTACGTGTGGCGAGGTAATGTAAGTCCTTGTTTTGACGCGCCGATTTGAAGTCAGATTGCGGGCGCGCAATAAATCCGGCTAAAGAGATGGTGGTGCTTGGTTAAGGCCACGTGACTCAAACCCGGTGAATTGCGCAAGCTCGCCGGGTTTTTTCATGGATGCTGTAAAAAATATAGCCAGCCCTACTACCGCCAGCGTGGGCGTGGTCACGCCGCAACGGGCTGCGTTCCGCGAGCCATTGCCGCTCAAGTGCGGGCGTGCGATCGCCGATTACGAACTCGCGTTTGAGACCTATGGCACTTTGAACGCCGCGCGCTCGAATGCGGTGCTGGTGTGCCACGCGCTTAATGCCTCGCACCATGTTGCGGGTGTCTACGCCCACGAGCCGAACAATGTCGGTTGGTGGGACAACATGATCGGCCCCGGCAAGCCGCTGGATACGAACCGGTTTTTTGTGGTGGGCGTGAATAACCTGGGCGGCTGTCACGGCTCTACCGGGCCGCTGTCGATCAATGCGCAAACGGGCCAACCGTGGGGCGCAGATTTTCCGCTGGTAACGGTGGACGATTGGGTGAACGCACAGGCGCGGCTGGCGGATTATTTGGGCATCGCGCAATTCGCCGCCGTGATGGGCGGCAGTTTGGGCGCCATGCAGTGCCTGCAATGGAGCATCGCCTATCCGCAGCGCACACGACACGCGCTGGTGATTGCCTGCGCGCCCAATCTGTCGGCGCAGAACATTGCGTTTAATGAGGTAGCTCGGCAAGCCATACTCACTGATCCGGATTTTCACGGCGGTGATTATTACGCGCACAACGCCACGCCGCGCCGGGGCCTGCGCGTGGCGCGCATGGTGGGGCACATTACGTATTTGTCCGACGACGAAATGGCGAACAAGTTCGGCCGCACCTTGAAGCACGGGCGCGTGAATTACAGCTTCGATACGGAATTCGAGATCGAGTCTTATCTGCGTTACCAAGCGGACAAATTCTCCGGTTACTTCGACGCCAACACTTATTTACGCATCACCAAGGCGTTAGATTATTTTGATCCGGCGTTTGAGTATGGCGGCGATTTAGCCAAAGCGTTGGCACCGGCAACTGCCGGGTTTTTAGTGGTGTCGTTTACCACGGACTGGCGCTTTTCGCCCGAGCGCTCGCGCGAGATCGTGCATGCCTTGCTCAAGAACAAGCGTGATGTGACGTATGCTGAAATCGATGCGCCGCACGGCCATGATGCGTTTTTGCTAGATGATGAGCGCTATCACAAGCTGGTGGCGGCGTACTTTGAGCGCATTGCCACCGGGGGCGCGCCATGAACGGTATCAGCATTGACCGCGCTGATTTTGCCGCCATCGCACAATGGGTCAAGCCCGGCGCGCGCGTGCTGGATTTGGGCTGCGGCGACGGAGCGCTGTTCAACTATCTTACGCGCGAGCGCAACATTACCGGTTACGGTGTAGAGATCGACGACGCCAATGTGTTGGCGTGCGTGAAAAACGGCGTCAACGTGATTCAGCGCAACCTAGAACGAGGCTTGCGCGAGTTTGACGATCAGTCATTCGATTACGTGATTCTGTCGCAGACGCTGCAAGCCATGCGCAACGGCGAGCGCATTATTCGCGAAATGCTGCGCGTGGGCCGCGAGGGCATTCTGACGTTCCCGAATTTCGGCTACTGGCGCAACCGCCTGCACGTGTTGTCTGGGCGCATGCCGATTTCAGAGAATCTGCCGCACCAATGGTTTGACACACCGAACATCCACCTGTGCACACTCGACGACTTCGAGCAGTTTTGCGCCGAACGCCACATCCGTATCCTTGAGCGCAAAGTGCTGACAGACGGTAAGTCGTTGAATTTATTACCTAATTTACTAGGGGCTTTGGCGATTTATCATTTCGGCGCGGGCTGAGTTTGGTGCAGGCGTGCCACGCTGCGGATCAGCAGCAAGCCGGGTATGGCCAGTAGTGTGCAGAGGGCAAAAAATACCGGCCAGCCGAGCGTAGTTGCCAACCAGCCCGCAGGTGCGGCGATAAACACCCTCGGCACGCCCATCAAGCTCGACAGCAAGGCGTATTGTGTGGCGGTAAAGCGCTTGTCGGTTAACGCGCCCATAAAGCCCACAAACGCGGCAGTGCCCAAGCCACCCGCAAGGTTTTCGATGGCAATCACCGCCGCCAATGCCGCATTGTTATGACCGATATAGGCCAGCGCCAGAAAGCCCAGTGTCGATACCATTTGCAACACGCCAAACGCCCACAGCGCGCGCGTCATGCCGATGCGCATAATGATCATGCCGCCCAGCGTGCCGCCGACGATGGTGGCCCAAAAGCCAAACAGTTTCACCACCGCGCCGATCTCGGTTTTGGAGTATCCCAATTCGAGATAAAACGGCGTGGTAATGCTGCTCGCCATGATGTCGCCGAGTTTGTAAAACAGAATAAACGCCAGCGCCAACCACGCGCCCTCGCGCGCAAAGTAATCGCGAAACGGCAACACCACCGCTTCGTGCAACGACGTGGGTGCGCCTTCGGGTAGCGGCGGTTCGACCGCCCATAGGGTCACGCCCACGCACAACACCATGCAAGCCGCCATCAACTGATACATCAAGGCAAAAGAGGTGTGATCGGCAATAATCAGCCCGCCACCACTGGCGAGTAGCATGCCCACGCGATAGCCGTTGACGTAAAGCGCCGACCCTAAGCCCAGTTCATTATCCGACAGGCTCTCGCGGCGATAGGCGTCCACGACAATGTCTTGCGAGGCCGAAAAGAAGGACACCAGCAGCGCTGCTACAGAGATCCACCACAAATGGCCGGGCGTGGGCTGCGCGAGACTTAACGCAGCGAGCGCCGCCGCCAGCACCAGTTGCGCCATCACCAACCAACCGCGTCGGCGCCCCAACAATGGCGGCACATAACGATCGAACAAGGGCGCCCACAAAAACTTGAGCGTATACGGCAAACCCACCAGTGCGAAAAAGCCGATGTCGGTCAGGCTAACCCCGCCATCCTTCAACCAAGCCTGCAACACGGAGCCAGTCAACAGCAGTGGCAACCCGCAGGCAAACCCCATCAGCAGCGCTACCAGCATGCGGCGGCTTAACATGGCGACAAACATCTCACGCCATGAGGGTTTTGCGTCGCTATCTGACATTAAAGCTTGAAGTCGTAATCGATGGTGAGTGGCGCGTGATCCGAGAATTTTTCATCCTTGTAGATCGCCGCGTTAATTGCCGTGGCCGCTATGCCGGGCGTGGCAATGTGATAGTCAATGCGCCAGCCGACGTTCTTCGCATACGCCTGTCCGCGATTCGACCACCAAGTGTATTGATCGGGCCGGTCGTCGATGCGGCGAAATACATCCACCCACTGCAACGCATCAAATACTTGGGTGAGCCATTCGCGCTCTTCGGGCAAAAAGCCGGAATTCTTTTTGTTGCCGCGCCAATTCTTCAGATCGATTTCTTTGTGGGCGATGTTCCAGTCGCCGCATACCACCACTTCGCGTCCGCTGGCTTTGAGCTTTTTCAGGCGCGGATAGAATTTTTCCATGAAGCGAAACTTCGCCTGCTGGCGATCTTCACCGCTGGAGCCTGACGGCAGATACACGGAGACCACCGTCAGCTTGCCGAAATCAGCTTCGACGTAACGGCCCTCGTCGTCGAATTCGCGCACGCCCATGCCGATGACAACTTGCTTCGGCTTTACCCGGCTATACAGCCCGACGCCGCTGTAGCCCTTTTTCTGCGCGTAATGAAAATGCCCGTGGTAACCCGCCGGGGCGAGCATTTCAGATGTCATGTCTTCCGCCTGTGCCTTGATCTCCTGCACGCACAGCATGTCGGGCTGGTGTGTGGCGAGCCATGGCAAAAAGCCTTTGCGTTCGGCCGAGCGGATACCGTTCAAATTGAGGGAGACGATGCGTAACATGGGCGTGCGTACCGGTTTTGTCAGGGGCACCGCGACACCAAAACGGCGGCGTGGCAAACCATGGCTAGTCGCTGTGCGTGGATTGTCAACCGAGGGGGCTCTGGCGCGCTATTGCAGGGTAGTCAGTCAGTTGCCCGGCGTTGGTGGTGGAATGATCATTGTTGGGGCTTACGCCGCACCGCTATAATGCGGCCTTGGTTTGTGGCAACCGCCATGCTCCCACGCGAACGCCCTTGTGGCAATGCCGGCGTGAAACGCTGTAACGACGTGTATCAAAAGGATAAATCATGACCCGAGTCTTTCCCGGCATTTCCATTGCACTGGTTGGCACGTTAGTGCTTGCGCTCAATGTGCCTGCGACGCATGCGCAAGGCAAAATCGTTTGCTGGAAAGATGCCTCGGGCAAGGTGGTGGGTTGCGGCGACAAAGTGCCGGCTGAGTTTGCGGGCAGTGCCACCAAAGAGCTCGACAAGCAGGGTAATGTGCGCAAAACCGCCGAGTCAGCGGACGAAATCGCCAAACGCCAAGCCGCTGAAAAAGAGCAGACGCAGGCCAAGGCGGAAGAAACGAAGCGCTTGACCGAGCAAAAGCGTCAAGACACCGCGCTGCTCAATACCTTCACCAGCGAAAAAGAAATTGATTTGAAGCGCAACCGCGAACTGCAGGCACTGGACAATTTTATTGTCCAGCAAAATGGCGCTATCAAGGGGGCCAGCGAGCGCCTCGAAGATGCCAAGAAACGCGTGGCGGATCTGGAAAAAGACAAAAAACCGGTGCCGCCTTCCACCAAGGAAGACCTCGCGCGCGCCGAACGCGAGTACAAGCGTATTTCAAGTGACATTGCCACCAATGAAAAGGCCAAGGCCGACACCATTGCCGCCTACGCCGGGTATCGCAAACGCTACGCCGCATTGCGTGGTATGCCCATGGGACCGGAAACACCGTTGCCGCCGCCCCCGGCCCCCGCGCCCGCTGTTTCTGCAGCACCAGCGGCACCCGCAGCAACGCCTGCGCCCGCCAAGAAATAGCGCAACACGAGTTGAATTCGGCTGGCATTATAGCGCCAGCTTGCGCTTCAAAATCTCGTTCACCTGCTGTGGATTGGCCTTGCCCTTGGTTGCCTTCATGGCTTGGCCGACCAGCGAATTGAATGCTTTTTCCTTGCCGGCCTTGTAGTCGGCGACTTGCTGCGCGTTGGCGGTGAGTACGTCGTCGACGATTTTCTCGATCGCGCCGATGTCGGATATTTGCTGTAACCCTTTGTTTTTTATAAGGATATCTGCGGCATCCGGACCACTGGCATCGCCCGCCCAAATGGCGTCGAAAATGCCCTTGGCGGTGTTGCCGGAAACGCTGCCGTCGGCAATGCGATCCACCAAACGGCGCAATTGTGCGCTGCTGATTTTGCTGCTCGCGATCTCCCCGCTTTCCTCGTTGAGGCGGGCGTTGAGTTGCCCGGTGACCCAGTTGGCGCACAGTTTGGCGGTTTTTGCGTCGGCGTTTTGCACGGCGGCCTCAAAATAATCGGCCAGCTCGCGGCTGCCAGTGAGCAGCGCAGCATCGTAAGCCGTCACCCCATACGTCGCAGCGAAGCGCGCTTGCTTGGCTTGCGGCAATTCTGGCAGCGTGGCGCGTATGGCTTCTATCGTCGCGTTGCTGACGGCCAGCGGTAACAAATCCGGATCCGGAAAATAGCGGTAGTCGTGCGCGTCCTCTTTCGAGCGCATGGAGCGGGTTTCGTTTTTGTCGGGATCAAACAGACGCGTTTCCTGCTTGATCTTGCCGCCGTCTTCGATGATGTCGATCTGGCGTCGCACTTCGTAATTGATCGCCTGTTCGAGAAAGCGGAACGAATTCAGGTTCTTGATTTCGCAGCGCGTGCCGAGCGCTTCGCCCGCGCGCCTTACGGACACGTTGGCATCGCAACGGAACGAGCCTTCCTGCATGTTGCCGTCGCAAATGCCGATCCAGCGCACCAGCGCGTGCAGCGTCCTGGCGTAGGCCACGGCCTCGGCCGCCGAGCGCATCTCGGGCTCGGTGACAATTTCCAGCAGCGGCGTGCCGGCACGATTCAGATCAATGCCCGTCGCGTCGCTAAATGCTTCGTGCAGCGATTTGCCGGCGTCTTCTTCCAAGTGCGCGCGCGTGAGTTGAACAATTTTCTCTTTATTATCAACTAGATAGCTGATGCTGCCACCTTCGACGATCGGCAGCTCGTATTGGCTGATTTGGTAGCCCTTGGGCAAATCTGGATAAAAATAATTTTTGCGCGCGAACACCGAGCGTGGATTGATCTTGGCCCCCACGGCAAGACCAAAGCGTATGGCGCGCTCGACTGCCCCGTGGTTCAGCACTGGCAACACGCCGGGCAGCGCGATATCTACCGCACAGGCCTGCGTGTTGGGCGCCGCGCCAAAAGCCGTGGACGCGCCGGAAAATATTTTCGACACCGTCGACAGTTGCGCGTGGGTTTCGAGACCGATGACGACTTCCCAATTCATTTTAAATTCGTGAGCGGGTGAACGGGTGAACAAGTAAACGAGTAACCCCACTGTTGGTCAGGGTCTACTCGTTTACTTGTTCATCCGCTTACTCGTTCACCTCCCGTGATCGTGTAAAGGTTTAAATACCGCTGGGTGCCCACAGGTGCCAAGCGGTAGCCAACTGATACTGATGCGCTACGTTTAGCATGTGCGCTTCGGAAAAATAATTGCCGATGATTTGCAGGCCCACAGGCAACCCGCCGCTATCAAAGCCGCAGGGTATCGACATGCCCGGCAGTCCGGCCAAATTGACGGCGATGGTGTAAATATCTGACAAATACATTTGCACCGGATCGCCGGATTTCTCGCCGATTCTAAACGCCGTGGAAGGGCTGGTCGGCCCCATGATGACGTCGCAGTGCTTGAAGGCCTCGGTGAAATCCTGTGCAATCAGCCGTCGCAGTTTTTGCGCGCGGATGTAATAGGCGTCGTAGTAGCCGTGCGACAGCACGTAAGCGCCGATCAGAATGCGTCGTTTGACCTCCGCGCCAAAGCCCTCGGCGCGGCTTTTTTCATACATTTCGGTGAGGTCAGTGTAGTCTTTGGCGCGGTGGCCGTAGCGTACGCCGTCAAAACGCGACAGATTGCTGGACGCCTCGGCGGGTGCCAGCACGTAATACACCGGCACCGACAGCCCCATATTCGGCAGGCTTACATCGACGATTTCGCAGCCGAGTTTGCGGTATTCCGCGATGGCCGCTTCCACGGCTTTGATCACATCGGCGGCGGCCCCTGCGGCAAAAAACTCTTTGGGCAAGCCGATGCGTTTGCCCTTTAATGGCTGGGCCAGATCGCGTGTGTAATCCTCAGCGTCACGTTGCAGGCTGGTGGAATCGCGCGCGTCAAAACCCGCCATCACGTTAAGCATCAGGCCCAAATCATCCGCAGTACGTGCCATCGGCCCGCCTTGGTCGAGGCTGGAGGCAAAAGCGATCATGCCGTAGCGTGACACCACGCCATAAGTCGGTTTCAGCCCGCAAATGCCGGTGAGTGCCGCTGGCTGGCGGATAGAGCCGCCGGTGTCGGTACCGGTGGCCGCCGGAGCCAGCCGAGCCGCAACCGCCGCCGCCGACCCGCCGGAACTGCCGCCGGGCACGCGCGTTTGATCCCACGGATTACGCACCGGGCCATAAAACGAGGTTTCGTTGGACGAGCCCATGGCGAACTCGTCCATATTGGTTTTGCCCAGATTCACCGCGCCTGCCGCGTTAAAACGCTCAATGACATGCGCGTCGTAGGGCGACACGAAATTCGACAACATTTTCGAGCCGCAAGTGGTGAGCCAGCCCTGTGCGCAGAATATATCTTTCTGGGCGAGGGGCGCGCCCGTCAGCGGTTGCGCTTTACCGGCGGCGCGCAGCGCGTCGGCAGCGCGCGCTTGAGACAGGCTTTTGTCGCTATCAACGCTGATAAAGCAATTCAGCGTTGTGTTTAACTTATTGATTTTATTGAGAAATTCTTGTGTTATCTCAGCGCTGGAGAACTTTCCGGCGGCCAAGCCATCAGACAGTTGACGCAGCGTTGCTTGGTGCGGATCGGGTTGCATGGCGTGTTACTGGCGAAGTTGCGTGCGAAAGAAGGCGGGTTAGAGGTTTTCCGGTAAGCCGAGCGCACAGCGCGAGCCTACTCGATTACCTTCGGCACGAGATAAAGGCCCGCTTCTACCTGCGGCGCGACGGCCTGAAAGCGCTCGCGAAGATCGCCTTCACTGACGGCGTCTTCGCGCAGGCGCTGCGCCACATCCTGCGCGTGGGACATCGGCGCAATCGCGCTAACGTCCACCGCCGCCATCTGGGCAATCAACCCAAAGATGCCGGTGAGCTGCGCGTGCGTCGCCGCGGCTTCGTTATCGGTGATGGCGATGCGCGCGAGATGCGCCACGCGCTTCACGTCGTCCAGTGTCAATGCCATAGTAGGTTATTGGGAATTCTGCAAAAAGATTCTTCAAAAAGGCTGACGGCAAGAGTATCATAACCGCCCATTACAGCACGCTGCGTTGTGACGCGTTTCCGTGCCACTCCAGCGCAATCGCAGCGGTATTTTCTTACTCGAAAGCCCCCTATGTTTGGTTTCTTCGGCAATTATTTTCAGGACGATCTTGCGATCGATCTTGGCACGGCGAACACGCTGATTTTCATGCGCGGCAAAGGCATCGTGCTCGACGAGCCTTCGGTGGTTGCCATTCGGCAAGAGGGCGGTCCCAACGGCAAAAAAGTCATGCAAGATGTTGGCCTTGCCGCCAAACAGATGCTGGGCCGCACGCCCGGCAATATCACCGCCATTCGTCCGATGAAAGACGGCGTGATCGCCGACTTCACCGTCACAGAACAGATGTTGAAGCACTTTATCCGCAAGGTGCACCGCTCGCATTTTTTCAAACGCAGCCCGCGCATTATTATTTGCGTGCCGTGCGGTAGCACGCAAGTCGAGCGGCGCGCGATTCGCGAGTCGGCGCTGGGTGCGGGCGCATCCAAGGTCAACTTGATTGAAGAACCCATGGCGGCTGCCATTGGCGCTGATTTGCCGGTGGGTGAGGCGACAGGCTCGATGGTGGTGGACATTGGCGGCGGCACTACCGAGGTAGGCGTCATCGCGCTCGGTGGCTTAGTCTACAAAGGCTCGGTGCGCGTCGGTGGCGACAAATTTGACGAAGCCATCATCAACTACATTCGCCGCAACTACGGCATGTTGATCGGCGAAACCACCGCCGAACAAATCAAAAAAGAAATCGGCTCGGCGTTTCCCGGCTCCGAAGTGCGCGAAAAAGAAGTCAAAGGCCGCAATCTCGCCGAAGGCATCCCGCGCAGCTTTACCATCACCAGCAACGAAATCCTTGAAGCTTTGACCGATCCGCTAAACAGCATCGTCAGCGCAGTGAAATCCGCGCTCGAACAAACACCGCCCGAACTCGCGGCTGATATCGCCGAAAAAGGCATGGTGTTGACCGGCGGCGGCGCACTGCTGCGCGACATCGATCGGCTGTTGATGGAAGAAACCGGCTTGCCGGTGATTATTGCCGACGACCCGCTGACCTGCGTGGCGCGTGGCTCGGGTAAGGCGCTGGAAGAGCGCTACAACACCATCTTCGCCTATGACGATTGATGCGATTGAGTCGGGGTGTTACGGCATCTGCGCCCGCGCGTAACCGCCGCCCTGTGGCCGAGCGATGGAACACACGCCGCCGCCGTTCTTCAAAACCGGCGCCAGCCCGCTAACCCGCCTGCTGATTTTTTCTGCGTTGTCACTGGCGCTGTTAATCGCCGACGGGCGTTACAAACACCTGGACGCCATACGGCAAGTCGCTGCCGTGGCGATTTATCCGCTGCAACGCCTGGCTGCCGCGCCCGCCAGTTTGCTGCGGCATATCGGTGAATTTTTCAGTTCGCGCGCCGCGTTGCGCGACGAAAACGTTCGCCTTGTGCAGGAAAATCTCGCCGGCGCAACGCTAACGCAAAAAACCAAAGCGCTCGAAGCCGAGAATGCCCACTTGCGCAAACTGCTCGACGCCCGTGAGCGCAATGCGGGAAGCTCGACGCTGGCTGAGGTGCTCTACGCCGCGCGCGATCCGTTCACCCAGCGTATCGTCATCGACAAAGGCACGCAGCACGAGGTGCGCAATGGCCAGCCGGTGATTGACGCATCCGGCGTGGTGGGCCAAGTGACGCGGGCCTATCCCATGTTGGCCGAAGTGACATTGATTACCGACAAAGGCCACTTGATACCGGTGCTCAATGTGCGTAGCGGGCTGCGCTCGGTGCTGGCGGGCACCGGTGTTGGCGGTGTGATGGAGCTGCAATTCGTACCGCTGAACGCCGACGTGCAAAAGGGCGATCAACTGGTGACATCCGGCATCGACGGTATTTACGCGCCGGGGTTGCCGGTGGCGGAGGTGGTGGCGATTGAGCCCAATCCCGCAGCAACGTTTTCCAAAGTGACCTGCCGGCCGCTCGGCGGTGTGAGTAACAACACGCGCGTGTTCGTGGTGCAAGGGTCGGAAGCCTTGCCGCCGCGTCCGGTGGAAGACAGTGAAGTCGCACTGCGCGGGCGCAAGGGCAAAAAGGGCGGATGAGCGCATCATGATTAATTTTTACCCCGGCTCGCCGCAGGAAATTCTCAAGCCCGCCCAAACCGGTTTTATTGTGTTCACGCTGGTGGTGGCACTGCTCATCAATTTGCTGCCGTGGGCAGGCTGGGGCTTGTGGGTGCGCCCGGATTTTGTCGCGCTGGTGTTGCTGTATTGGTGTATCGATCAGCCGCGCAAAGTCGGCTTCACTATCGCGTGGCTGTTGGGCCTTTTGATGGACGTCGCCGACGGCAGCCTGTTCGGCCAGCATGCCTTGTCGTACACCATACTGGCGTACGCGGGCATTGCGTTGCACCGGCGTGTGCAACGCTTTTCCATCACGCCGCAGGCGTTGCACGCGGCACCGCTGCTGTTGCTGAACGATATGATCGTGTTGTTGATACGGCTGGCGGCCGGCAGTGATTTTCCCGGCTACTGGTATTTTTTCGGCAGCATCATCGGTGGGCTGCTATGGCCTGCGTTGTCGTATCTGTTGAAGTTGCCGCAACGGCCGCGCGCTGATCCGGATCATGGCTAGACTGATTTTCAGTAAGGGCGTCGAGTTTCGCGATGCGCAGCGGGAAGAACAGCAGTTCAAGGTAAGGCTTGTTATATTGACCGTGTTTGTGGTGGTGATGTTTGTGTTGCTGCTGGTTCGCTTTGCGTATTTGCAGGTGGTGCGGCACGATCACTATCACACGTTGGCGGAGGCCAATCGCATCTCGGTCGTACCGGCCACACCGGGTCGTGGCGTCATCAGTGATCGCAACGGCGTGCAGCTCGCGTACAACTACACGGCGCACACGCTGGAAATCACCCCCAGCAAAGCCGGCAACGTCGATAACACCGTCGACAGTCTTGGCGAGATCGTCGACATATCGCCGCGTGACCGGCGGCGTTTCCGCCAGTTGCTCGAAGAGAGCAAAAGCTTTGAGAGCCTGCCCATACGCTCGCGCCTGTCAGACGAGGAAATCGCGCGCTTTGCGGCGCATCGTTATCGTTTTCCGGGCGTGGAAATCAAGGCGCGGCTGTTTCGCCAGTATCCGCAGGGGGAATTGTTTTCGCACGTGATCGGCTACATCGGGCGTATTAATCAAAAAGAACTCGACCGGCTCGAAGAAACGGGCGATCTTGCCAATTATCGTGGCACCGATTACATCGGCAAAATGGGCTTGGAACAAAGCTACGAGCGCGCGCTGCATGGCACCACGGGCGTGGAGCAGGTGGAAATCGATTCCGCTGGGCGCGCCGTTCGCTTGCTGTCACGCACGCCGCCCACGTCGGGTTCTAATCTGGTGTTGAAGCTGGATGCGGGCTTGCAGGCGCTGGCGTTCAAAGCCTTCGGTAACCGGCGCGGTGCGCTGGTGGCAATGGACCCGCAAACTGGCGGCGTGCTGGCCTTCGTGAGCAAACCCAGTTTTGATCCTAATTTGTTTGTCGACGGCATTGATCCGCAAAGCTGGGCCGAGTTGCGTAACTCGCCCGACCGCCCGATGTTAAATCGCGCACTCAACGGCACGTATCCGCCGGGCTCTACCTTTAAACCGTTCATGGCGTTGGCGGCGTTGACGTACGGCAAGCGCACACCGCAAAGCGGCATCTCCGATCCCGGTTATTTCTGGATGGGCAACCACCAGTTTCGCGACGATGCGGTGAACGGTCACGGCTGGGTGGATATGTATAAATCCATTGTCGTGTCGTGCGACACCTATTACTACGTGCTGGCCAATGATCTGGGCATCGATGCCATCTCAAAGTTTATGTCGCAGTTGGGTTTTGGTTCACGCAGCGGCATTGATTTGACCGGAGAATCCACCGGCACCTTGCCGTCGAAGGAGTGGAAAAAGAAGCGCTTTAACCGCGAATGGTTTGCCGGTGAAACCGTGAGCATTGCCATCGGCCAAGGTTACAACGCGTATACGCCGTTGCAATTGGCGTCAGCGATTTCGACGCTGGCCAACGAAGGCGTGATGTTCAAACCGCATGTCGTTGATTTTATTGAAGATGTTCGCAGCAAGGCGCGCACACCTGTGGAGCCGCAGCCGCTGCGCACGCTGGCGTGGAACCCGGAGCACGTGGCGGTGATCAAAAAAGCGCTGGTGGGGGTGAACAAAGAGGGCACCAGCGCGTCGGTATTTGCAGGTGCCGAGTACACCAGCGGCGGCAAAACCGGCACCGCGCAGGTGATCGCCATCAAGCAGGGTGACAAATATGTGGAGAGCCGAGTGCAGGAACGTTTTCGCGATCACGCGCTGTTTATCGCTTATGCGCCCGCCGACAAGCCGCGCATCGCGGTGGCGTTAATTGTCGAAAACGCCGGCTTTGGTGCCAAGGCCGCTGCGCCCATTGCGCGGCAGGTGCTGGATTATTATTTGCTCGGCAAAGAAACGCCTGAAGCCGCCAGCGATGCCGCCAAAGCAGAGGCCACGCGATGATCGCGTACTATCTGCGGCGCTTCTCGCGGTTACTGACAGACCATATTGACGGGCCGCTGTTGGGTGCGGTGTTGTTGCTGATGGGTGTGGGCCTTACCGTTTTATACAGCGCATCCAACGCGGGCTGGCCGCGCGTTTCCGGGCAAATGATTAATATGCTGGTGGCGCTGACGGTGATGTGGATTGTCGCCAACATCCCGCCGCATTTTCTGATGCGGCTGGCGCTGCCGCTGTTTGTCATCGGCCTGATTCTGTTGCTGGGCGTAGCGGTCAAGGGCGATATCGTCAACGGCGCGCGGCGCTGGCTGAATATTGGCATCACCCGCATTCAACCATCGGAGCTGATGAAAATCGCAGCACCCTTGATGCTGGCGTGGTACTTCCACCACTATGAAGGCACGCTGCGTACCAGCAATTTTGTCATCGCTGCGGCAATGTTATTGGTGCCGGTAGCCTTGATCGCGCGGCAGCCGGATTTGGGCACCGCGATATTAATACTCGCCAGCGGCGGCTACGTGCTGTTTCTGGCCGGACTATCCTGGAAAATCATCGCCGGGTTGGCCATAGCAAGTGCCGCCGCTGCGCCTGTCGCTTGGTCGATGATGCATGACTACCAGCAGCAACGCATACGCACCCTGATTGATCCGATGGAAGACCCGCTGGGTAGCGGCTATCACACCATACAATCCACCATCGCAGTCGGTTCCGGCGGATGGACTGGCAAAGGGTGGATGGGTGGCACGCAGACGCATCTGGATTTCATCCCCGAGCGCACCACCGATTTTATATTCGCGGTGTTTTCCGAGGAGTTCGGCCTGCTGGGCAATGTGCTGTTGCTGGGGCTGTTTTTGATAGTTATCTTGCGCGGCGCGATCATTGCCGCCAACGCGCCCACCCTGTTCACGCGCCTCTTGGCGGGCGCGATCACGCTGACGTTTTTTACCTACGCTTTTGTCAACATGGGCATGGTGAGCGGCATCCTGCCCGTGGTAGGCGTGCCGTTGCCGCTGATCAGCTATGGCGGCACGTCGCTGGTGTCGCTGTGTCTGGGTTTGGGGATACTGATGAGCATACAAACGCATCGCAAGCTGGTGCACACATGAGGCGCGCGCTGCAGATGGCGCTGGGTGTCGCAGCACTTGCGCTGCTCGCCGGTTGCGGCTTGTTTGGTGGCCGGCGAGCGTCGCCGCCACCGGTGGCTTCTGCGCCCCCGTCTGCGTCTGCGCCTACGTCAAAAAGTGGCGGTTATTATCTGGACGACGGTCCCGGCGCTAACCCGCCAGCGAACGTCGACAGCATCCCCGACGCCGTGCCGCGCGTGGAGCCGCTACATCGCGGTGCCCTGCGCCCGTATACCGTGATGGGCCGCAATTATGTGCCGATGACTGCTGTGGCGCCGTATCGCGCGCGCGGCGTGGCGTCGTGGTATGGCCGCCGCTATCACGGCAAACTCACCTCCACCGGCGAAACCTACGACATGTACGGCATGAGCGCGGCGCATCCTACACTGCCGCTGCCGAGCTACGTGCGCGTGACCAGCGTCGCCAACGGCAAATCCGTGGTGGTGCGGGTGAACGACCGCGGCCCGTTTATCGATAGCCGCTTGATCGATTTGTCGTATACCGCCGCTTACAAACTGGGGTTTGTCGCAGGCGGGAGCGCGCAGGTGGATGTCGAACTCATCATGCCCGGCACTTCGGGCATAGCGGGTGTGCCGCCTTCGTCGGCACCCGTCGCGGCATCGGCTGCGCCCGCTGCGCCGCCGCCGATTCCGCTGTCGGTTGAAGCCGGCGGCGTACACTTGCAATTAGCGGCATTTGGTTCACGCGAAAACGCCGACGCCTATGCGGCGCGCCTGCGTGGCGATGTGGATTGGCTGTCACCGCAAGTGCAGGTGGTTCAGCGCGACAACCTTTTTCGCGTGCTCGCCGGGCCGTACGCCAGCCCAGCCGATGCGCGGCTGACGGCTGAAAAAATCAGCCAGACGCTGGGCGTGAAGCCTTTGGTGCTCATAAAATAAACTAAATAAAATCATATAGTTACAATAGAATCTCGTATTTCTCTCGCAGGGAAACGACAAGCGCGAATGCTATAATTCAGGCGCTCTCGGGTAGGGCATCACCAAGGCTTGCGCGCCCTTGGCCCGCTTCTAGCCAGTTCCAACCCGGCCTTACAAAGGTAATCGTATCGACATGACCGCCCCCACCCCATCACTAAACGCCGCGCCCGACGCCGATCCGCAGGAAACCCGCGAGTGGCTGGATGCACTGGATGCCGTGATCGCACATGAAGGCCCGGTGCGCGCGCAGTTTTTGCTGGAGCAACTGGTGGCGCGCGCTCGGACGACAGGCGCGTACATTCCGTACAACGCCAACACGGCGTATATCAATACCATCCCCGCCGACCGCGAAGAGCGCTCGCCGGGCGACCCTGAAATGGAGCATCGCATACGCTCGCTGGTGCGCTGGAACGCGATGGCCACCGTGGTGCGCGCCAACAAAGATTCCGGCGAATTGGGCGGGCACATTGCCAGTTTTGCCTCGGCGGCGACGCTCTACGACGTGGGGTTCAATCATTTTTTCCGCGCCGCCAACGAAAACTATCTCGGCGACTTGATTTTCTTTCAAGGCCATTCCGCGCCCGGCGTGTATGCGCGCGCCTTTCTTGAAGGCCGCATTACGGAAGCGCAACTGGAAAGCTTCCGGCAAGAAGTGGATGGCAAAGGTTTGTCGTCGTACCCGCATCCGTGGCTGATGCCGGATTTCTGGCAGTTCCCCACGGTGTCGATGGGACTGGGGCCGCTGATGGCAATATATCAGGCGCGCTTCATGCGCTACCTGCGCGACCGCAGCATCATCCCGGCGCAGGGGCGCAAAGTGTGGGCGTTCATGGGCGACGGCGAAATGGACGAACCGGAATCGCTGGGTGCGATTTCGCTGGCGGGCCGCGAAAAACTCGACAACCTGATTTTTGTCATCAACTGCAATTTGCAACGGCTCGACGGCCCGGTGCGCGGCAACGGCAAAATTATTCAGGAACTCGAAGGCGATTTTCGCGGGGCAGGCTGGAACGTCATCAAAGTAGTGTGGGGTTCAAACTGGGACCCGCTGCTGATGAAGGACAAATCCGGCATCCTATTAAAGCGCATGGAAGAGTGCGTCGACGGCGAATACCAGACCATGAAGTCGCAAAACGGCGCTTATGTGCGCAAACATTTCTTCGGCAAATACCCGGAACTCGCAGCGATGGTGGCGAATATGTCTGACGAAGAAATTTGGCGCCTCAATCGCGGCGGCCACGATCCGCACAAAATGTATGCGGCCTACGCGGCGGCGACCAAGCATGTCGGCCAACCCACGGTGATCCTCGCCAAAACCATCAAGGGTTACGGCATGGGCGAGGCGGGCGAAGGGCAAAACATCACCCACCAGCAAAAGAAAATGGGCACCGCCTCGATCAAGGCGTTTCGCGATCGCTTCAGCGTGCCGATTCCCGACGATCAACTGGAAAAAGTGCCGTTCTATCGTCCGCCGGAAGGCGCGCCGGAAATGCAATACATGCGCAGCCGCATTGCGGCGATGGGCGGCTCGTTGCCGTCACGCCGCAGGAAAGCAGAGCCGCTGGAAGCGCCGCCGCTGTCGGCATTCGATGCGCAACTCAAGGGCACAGATGACCGTGAGGTGTCTACCACCATGGCGTTCGTGCGCATACTCAACACGCTGGTGCGCGACAAAAAATTTGGTCAATTTGTGGTGCCGATCGTGCCGGACGAGTCGCGCACCTTCGGCATGGAAGGCATGTTCCGCCAGCTCGGGATTTATTCGAGTGTGGGCCAGCTTTACACGCCGCAAGACGCCGATCAGTTGATGTTCTACAAAGAAGATAAAACCGGACAGATTTTGCAGGAAGGCATCAACGAGCCAGGCGCGATGTCATCGTGGATCGCTGCGGCGACCTCGTACAGCACGCACCAGCGGATGATGATTCCGTTTTATATTTTTTATTCGATGTTCGGCTTTCAGCGCATCGGCGACTTGGCGTGGGCGGCCGGCGACATGCGCGCGCGTGGCTTTTTGCTCGGCGGCACCGCCGGGCGCACCACGCTGAACGGCGAAGGTCTGCAACACGAAGACGGCCACAGTCACATCATGGCCTCCACCATTCCCAACTGCCTGACGTATGACCCGACCTACGCCTACGAGCTGGCGGTGATTATTCAGGACGGCCTGCGGCGCATGTGTCAGGAACAGGAAGACGTGTTCTATTACATTACCGTGATGAACGAAAATTACACCCATCCGGCCATGCCCGATGGTGTGGAGAAGGGCATACTGCGCGGCATGTATTTGCTGCGCGAGGGGGCTGCGTCGGGCAAAGGTCGGAAAGATCAACTCCGGGTGCAGTTGCTCGGCAGCGGTACGATTTTGCGCGAGGTGATTGCGGGCGCAGAAATGTTGGAAAAAGATTTTGGCATCGCCGCCGATATCTGGAGCGTTACCAGCTTTAACCAACTGCGCCGCGACGGGCTAGAAGCGCAGCGCTGGAACACGCTGCATCCCGAAGCCACGCCGCGCGAATCGTACGTCGCACAATGCCTCAAGGATCGCAACGGGCCGGTCATCGCCGCCACCGATTACATGAAGGCGTACGCCGATCAGATTCGCGCGTTTCTGCCCACGCCGCACTACGCCGTGCTCGGCACCGATGGCTTTGGTCGCTCAGATACGCGACGTGCGCTGCGGCGGCACTTTGAAGTAGATCGCAATTATGTCGCGGTGGCGGCGCTCAACGCGCTGGCCGATCAGGAATTGATCGCGCGCGCCAAGGTGACGGAAGCCATTCAACGCTACGGCATTGATCCTGAAAAACCCATTCCCACGTCCGTATAGAAAATAAAACCCAATAAAATCAATTAGTTATAACTAAGCGCACACTATGGCCAATGCGATTGAAGTAACCGTCCCGGACATCGGCGACTATAAAAATATTCCGGTGATCGAGGTGTTCGTCAAGCCTGGCGATACCGTCAAGGCCGAAGATTCGCTAATGACGCTGGAGTCCGACAAGGCGACCATGGATGTGCCCTCGCCCGCTGGCGGCGTGGTCAAAGCCATTATGGTGAAAACCGGCGACAAGGTTTCCAAGGGCACGTTGGTATTGACGCTGGAGCCTATTGTAACGACGGTAACGACGGCAACGACGACGACGGCTGCCGCACCGGTGGCAAAAGTGGCGGTGCCTGCCGCTGCAGCACCCGCGCCTGTGGCAGCAAAGCCGGCGCAATCGGCCGCACTGCCCACACAGGCACCCGCATCGGTACCCACGTCGGTACCCGCCGCCATCAGCAGCGGTACGGCACACGCCAGTCCGTCGGTGCGGCAGTTTGCGCGTGAACTCGGCGTTGCTCTCGCGCGTGTCACCGGTAGCGGCCCCAAGAGCCGCATTTTGCGCGAAGACGTGCAGTCGTTTGTTAAGGGTGAACTGGCGAAGCCGCGCGGCGAGGCTACCGGGGCTTCCGGCAGTGGCTTGGGCCTGAATCTGCCGCCGATGCCGCAGGTGGATTTTGCGAAATTCGGCGCGATTGAAAGCAAACCGCTGTCGCGCATCCGCAAACTCTCGGGTAGTTTTTTGCATCGCAACTGGGTGAGTATTCCGCACGTCACGCAGCACGACGAAGCGGATATCACCGATCTCGAAGCCTTCCGTAAATCGCAATCGGCTGAGGCGCAAAAGAAAGGTATCAAGTTCACCCTGCTGGGCTTTTTGATGAAAGCTTCGGTGGTGGCGTTGAAGCAGTTTCCCGAGTTCAACTCATCGTTGTCGGCTGATAGTGAAAGCCTGATTCTCAAAAATTATTTCCACATCGGTGTGGCAGTGGATACGCCCAACGGCTTGGTGGTGCCAGTGCTGCGCGATGTGGATAAAAAAGGGTTGTTGGAAATTGCGCAAGAGCTTGGCACCGTCAGCGACCGCATGCGCAGCGGCAAAATCGCCCCGGCGGATGTGCAGGGCGGCTGCTTTTCGATTTCCAGTCTTGGCGGTTTGGGCGGCACGATGTTCACGCCGATTATCAACGCGCCCGAAGTGGCGATCCTCGGCGTGGGTAAAGCGGTGATGAAACCCGTGTGGGACGGCAAGGCATTTCAGCCGCGGCTGATGTTGCCGCTGTCGCTGTCGTACGATCACCGCGTGATCGACGGCGCCCAAGGCGCGCGATTTGTGTCGTTCCTCTCGCAAACGCTGGCGGACATACGGCGCTTGGTGCTCTGATTTGCAAGGCGCCATCGGCATTCTCGGCGGTACTTTCGATCCGGTACACTACGGGCACTTGCGGCTGGCGCAGGAAGTCGCGGAGTCGCTGGCTTTAAGCGAAGTGCGCTTCATCCCCGGCGGTACGCCGCCGCATCGCGCCACGCCGGAAACCAGCGCCGCGCACCGGCTTGCGATGGTGCGGCTCGCCACGGCGGGCAATCCGCTGTTTAACGTGGATGACCGCGAGACACGCCGCGACGGTTTGTCGTACAGCTTCGACACGCTTACCGCGTTGCGCGCCGAGCTCGGCGCAGCGCAGCCGCTGGTGTTGATCATGGGCGCAGATGCGTTTCTCGGTTTTCACCGCTGGCATCGCTGGCAAGAGATTTTCGGCCTCGCGCATCTGGCTGTAGCGCACCGGCCGGGCGCGCTGTTGACGCAGCTCAGCGATGCCGCGCTCACACAAGAATTCGCGCTGCGCCGCTTGGACGCTGATGTTGGCACAGCCGCAGCCGCAGCCGCAGCCACGGCGTTGCACCAGTCACCTGCGGGGCGCATAGCCGTCGTGCCGATTACCGCGCTGGATATTTCCGCCACCGCCATTCGCGCGGCCATCGCGGCCACCGCAGCAAAGCGCAGTGCGCGCTACTTCACTACCGATGCAGTACTGGAGTATATAGATCATAACTACTTGTTTTTAAGAGAGAAAATATCATGATGCGACTGGATAAAATAACGCGCGCGGCGGTTGATGCGCTGGAAGACGTAAAGGCGCGCGACATCCAAGTCTTCGACGTGAAAAAAATGACGGCCTACTTCGACAAGGTGATCGTCGCCACCGGTGAATCCAATCGCCAGTGCCGCGCGCTGGCCGATCGTGTGCAGCAGCAGGTGAAAGCCACCGGCGGCAAAATTTACGGTGTCGAAGGCGAGCAAACCGGCGAATGGGTGCTGGTGGATATCGGCGACACGGTAGTGCACATCATGCAGCCAGCGATTCGTGCTTACTACAATCTCGAAGAACTGTGGGCGCCACCGCCCAAGGCCGCGAAAGAACCCAAAGTCGAGAAGGTTGCCAAAGACAAGCCAGCCAAAGCGAAAACGGTCAAAAAAACTCGGCTTTCCAAGCGTGCCAAGCCACCCAAGCGTTCCAAGCCCGCTGCGCCTCGCGCCAAGGTCAAGCGCGCGAAGCCTGCCAAGTCTTGAGGAACCTCGCGCGTTGAAGCTCAGTGTCGTCGCCGTAGGGCATCGCCTGCCGGATTGGCTCGATAGCGGCTTTAACCAGTACGCCAAACGGATGCCGCGTGATATGCCGCTCAATCTCATTGAACTCAAGCCCGAGGCGCGGCGCGACGAACCGGGCAGCAGCGCCGCCGCCCGCGTACTGGAAAAAGAAGCCCAACGCATCGAAGCCGCGCTGCCCAAGGGCGCGCTCAGCGTGGTGCTCGATGAAACCGGTAAAGCTGTTTCCACGCAACAACTCGCGCAGCGGCTCGATCGCTGGCGCGGCGACGGGCGCGATGTGGCGTTTGTGATCGGTGGTGCCGATGGCACGGCGGCGCGGCTGAAATCCGGCGCAGACTGGCTGTGGTCGCTGTCGCCGCTGACCCTGCCGCATGGCCTCGTGCGTGTGCTACTCGCGGAGCAGTTATATCGCGCGGTTTCGATATTGAACAATCATCCGTATCATCGTGTGTAAGACAGTCTTCGCGCATTCGAAATAGAGGCAACACCATGCCCGTCACCGACAAAAACCTGTTCCTCGCATCCCGTAGCCCGCGTCGCCGTGAATTGCTACGGCAAATCGGCGTGGGCCATGAACTGCTGCTGTTGCGCGAAGCGGTGCCGCGCGGGGTTGATGTCGATGAATCCGCGCGCCGCGACGAACCCGCGCGCGACTACGCATTGCGTGTGGCGACCGCCAAGGCGCGCAAGGGGCTGGAAGTGATGTCGCGCCGAGCGACAGGGCTGATCAAACCCGTGCTGGCGGCTGACACCACCATCGCGCTCGACGACGCGATTATCGGCAAACCGCAACACGCCGTCGACGCCGAACGCATCCTCAAATCACTGTCAGGCCGTAGCCATAGCGTGATCACCGCTGTCGCCATGGCTTACGGCGAACGGCTCGAAACACGTGTCAGCGTATCCACAGTGTGCCTGCGCGAACTGGACGTTGCGCAAATCCGCCGTTATATTGCCAGCGGCGAATCCTTGGACAAGGCTGGTGCCTACGCCGTGCAAGGCCGTGCGGCAGCGTTCATTGCCCGCATCGACGGCAGCTACTCCGGCATCATGGGTTTGCCGTTGTTTGAAACGGCGGAATTGCTCGCGCTGTTCGGCATCGAGTATTAAAAAACATGAGCGAAGAAATCCTCATCAACGTCACCCCGCAGGAAACCCGCGTTGCGGTCATCGAAAACGGCGTGATGCACGAGTTACATGTGGAGCGCACCTCGGCGCGCGGGCTGGTGGGCAACGTGTACATGGGCAAGGTGGTGCGCGTGTTGCCGGGCATGCAGTCGGCGTTCGTGGATATCGCCGGCGAACGCGCGGCGTTTTTGCACGTGGCGGACATTTGGGGCAACCGCCACAATGGCGGCGGTGGGCCGCCGATTGAAAGCCTGTTGCGTGAAGGCCAAACCCTAGTGGTGCAGGTGGTGAAAGACCCGCTCGGCACCAAGGGTGCGCGGTTGTCGACGCAGATCAGCATCGCCGGGCGCTTTCTCGTGTACTTGCCGCAGGACGACGCGTACATCGGCATCTCGCAGCGTATTGAGGATGAAGAAAACCGCACGCACCTGCGTGAAAAGCTGCAAAAGCTGCTGCCCGAAAGCGACAAAGGCGGTTACATCATTCGCACCATGGCGGAGACGGCAACCGAGGGCGAGCTAGCGTCGGACTTGGCGTATTTGCGCAAAATCTGGAGCGGCATACAGGAAAAAGCGCAGAGCGCGCCAGCCTTGACCGTGCTGTATCAGGATTTGCATCTGGGCTTGCGCGTGTTGCGCGATTTTGTCGGCGATGAAACCACGCGCATCGTGGTCGACACGCCGGAGATACACACCACCATGCTGCAATTCGCGCGCGACTACACGCCCACCAGTGCGGATCGCATCAATTGTTATCAGGGTGAACGACCGCTGTTTGATTTGTATGGCGTGGAAAGCGAAATCGAAAAAGCGCTGGCGCGCCGCGTAGATTTGAAATCAGGCGGCTATTTGATTATCGATCAGACCGAAGCACTGACCACGGTGGATGTCAACACCGGCGGCTTTGTCGGCGTGCGCAGTTTCGACGACACCATTTTCAAAACCAATCTCGAAGCGGCGCAGGTGATCGCGCGCCAGTTGCGGCTGCGCAACTTGGGCGGCATTATCATTATCGACTTCATTGATATGGATACCGAAGAGCACCGCAACGCCGTGCTCAACGAGTTCCGCAAGGCGCTGGCGCGCGACCGCACGCGCATGACCATTAACGGTTTCACGCAACTGGGGCTGGTGGAAATGACGCGCAAGCGCACGCGGGAATCGCTGGCGCATGTGTTGTGCCAGCCGTGTCCGGTGTGCGAGGGACGCGGCGAACTTAAAACCGCGCAGACCGTCTGCTACCAAATCCTGCGCGAGCTGATGCGCGAGGCGCGGCAGTTCAACGCGCGCGAATTTCGCATTCTCGCTTCGCAACAGGTGATCGACATGTTTCTTGACGAGGAGTCGCAGAGCCTCGCAATACTGTCGGACGACATCGGCAAGCCGGTCTCGCTGCAGGTGGAAAGTCTTTACAACCAGGAACAGTTCGACATCGTGCTGATGTAACAGCGCGCTACCCCCAAAAGGCCATTGCCACCGAAGACACAGAGGACACCGAGGAAAGACCCTACCTTTGGCTGATGCGGCTGCGTGATACTGGTGAAGCACGGTAACGGCCTGAATTCCCACGGTGTTCTCTGTGTTCTCTGTGTTCTCTGTGTTCTTTATGTTCTCAGTGGCTAAATGCTTTTCCAAGTTTACAGCCGGAGGCTGCAGCCGTGGCAGACGATTTTCGCCGCTTTGATCCGCGTTCCCAAGGCCCGGTGCGCCGGCTGGCCGGGCAGGCGTTGTCGCGTACGGCGGGGGCACCGCTGGTGCCGGGTAATCAGGTGCGTTTACTGAAAGACGCTAGTGAAAATTACCCAGCATGGTTGGAGGCCATCGCTTGTGCGCAACGCACGATTTTTTTCGAAAACTACATTATTGCGAACGATGTCGTGGGGCAGCGTTTTGCGGCTGCGCTGGCGGAGCGCGCACGAGCCGGTGTGGTCGTGCGCGTGATTTACGATTGGGTCGGCGGCTGCGGGCAAGGTTCACACACCGTGCTGGCACCGCTGGTGGAAGCCGGTGGCCAAGTGCGTACCTTTAACCCACCGTCGCTGGGTAGCCCGTTTGGCTGGATGCAGCGCGACCATCGCAAAATGATGAGTGTGGACGGCCAAGTCGGTTTTGTATCGGGCCTGTGCGTGAGTTCGCGTTGGGAAGGCGACGCAGCGAAGGGCGTCGCGCCGTGGCGCGATACCGGCATTGCCATCACCGGGCCGGCGGTGGCCGATGTCGAGCGTGCGTTTGCGCAAGTGTGGGCGGCGACTGGCGCGCCGTTGCCGGAGGCCGCCTTTGCTGACCCCGCATCCATGCCGCACACCGGCGACGTGACGCTGCGCGTGATGGCCAATTTACCCAACTATGCCAGTCTGTATCGGCTGGATCAGTTGATTGCGGCCATGGCCACGCGCACGCTGTGGCTGACCGATGCGTACTACGTCGGCATGGCACCTTATGTGCAGGCGCTGCGCGCGGCTGCGCTGGATGGCGTGGACGTGCGCCTGCTGGTGCCTGGCGTGAGTAATCTGCTGGCGGTCTCCACCTTGTCGCGTGCGGGATATCGCACACTGCTGGAAGCGGGCATCCGCGTGTTTGAGTGGAATGGCCCCATGCTGCATGCCAAAACCGCAGTGGCCGACGGGCGCTGGGCGCGGGTGGGATCCACCAATTTGAACATCGCAAGCTGGCTCGGCAACTACGAACTGGATGTCGCCATTGAAGACGCTGGTTTTGCCGCACGAATGGAAACCGCTTACGAAGAAGACCTGTGCAATGCCACGGAAATTGTGTTGTCCGCGCGCAATCGTGTGCGGCCCGCCGTGTTGCACGCCACGCGCGGTCGCTCCGGCGCGCGCGGGCGTTTTCGTGGCAGCGCTTCACGTGCGGCGGCAGGCGCCTTGCGCATCAGCAATACCGTCGGCGCAGCCATGACCAACCACCGAGTGCTCGGCCCCGCTGAGGCGGGCATCATGGCCATGGTCGCGCTCGTCGTACTGGTGTTGGTGACAGTAGCTGTGCTGTGGCCGCTGGCGGTGGTGGCGCCACTCGCGCTGCTGGGGCTGTGGATTGCCGTGACGCTGTTGGTGCGTGCGTACGTGCTCAGGCGAAAGGGTGCGGAGGAGAGCGAGTCGGTGCCCGGAAAGCCAACCAAGCGTGATACTTAACGGGAACTTAGAAACCGCCGTTTCTAGGGTTGAGCCGAACAAAATCCAGCGAAGCTGAATCAGAACCCGGCGTTGAGCAGGCTGCCCAGCCACGCCAGCGGCACCATCAAGATCAGTTGCAGAATCAGCAGTGCCACCAGTGGTGACAAATCAACCATGCCGATGGGCGGCACGATGCGCTGTATCGGGCGCAGTAGCGGGCGCGTCAGGGCCGACACCACAGGTGCCAACGGGCTGGCGGGATTCACCCACGACAGAATCGCCTGCACAAAAATCGCGCCGATAGCGAAATACACTGCCAGCCGCAGCAACAGCAGCAGCGCCATCATCAGCACCATGCCCGGTGCCAGCGTGCCACCACGTAACAGCAGCAGCAACACGATTTCGAGTATCAACGTGAGCCAAGCCAGCACCAGTGTCGCCAGATCCCAGCCCCACAAACCGGGGATGATGCGGCGTGCGGGCAATACCGCGAAGTTGGTCAACGGCTGCACGAATTCAGACAGCAGATTACGACCGGCAACGCGGCTCACCTGCATCCAAAAACGCAACAGCAACACGCCGGCGAAAAATTCAGCCAGCGCGCGAATGACGAACGCTACCGCTTCAAGCAACATATAAAAATATCAATAAAATCAATTAGTTATGTTTAATCCCGCAGTCAGTCTTTGCCCAGTTCATCGCCCAACTCGCGTGAACGATCGGCGGCCGCTTTCACCGCGCGGCCGATCGCGGCCTTGATCGCATCGGCTTCCATAGACGCCAGCGCGCGTTCGGTCGTGCCGCCTTTGGACGTGACGCGCGCGCGTAATACGGCGGCGTCTTCACGGCTTTCGGCGGCGAGTTTGGATGCACCGGTGAAGGTGGCGATGGCGAGTCGCCGCGCGGTTTCGGCACTCATGCCGAGATCGCGCGCGGCCTGATCCAGCGCTTCAATAAAGTAAAACACATAGGCCGGACCGCTGCCGGACACCGCCGTCACGGCGTCGATATCGTCTTCGCGCGCCACCCACACCGTTTCGCCCACCGCGCCCAAAATGCGCTCGGCGCCGGCGCGGTCTTCAGCAGAAACGCCGGGCAACGCATACAGGCCCGAGATACCTGCCAGCACCAGCGCCGGGGTGTTGGGCATGACGCGCACAATGCGCGTGTGACCGTTGAGCCAGCGTGACAAATCACTGCCGCGTATGCCAGCGGCGATGGTGATTACCAGCGCTTTGCTCACCAGCGGCGCGAGCGCGGTGGCGGCCTCACGCATCTGCTGTGGCTTGATGGCGAGCACTACGCAATCGGCTTGCATTGCTTCGGCAGTGATGCTGGCGAAGGTTTTGATGTTTAACGATTGTTCCAGCTTCTCGCGTGCGGCGGGCAGGATTTCAACCGCACGCAGTGACGTGCGATCCCAGCCGCGCTGGATCAAGCCGCCGATGATGGCGGTGGCCATATTGCCGCCGCCGATGAAGGTGATGTTCATTTTTCTGTTTCGCGTTAAGCGTTAAGCGTTTAGCGTTAAGTGGTGAGGGTAACACCTCAGGTGCGTTTGCCGAAGATGGCGGTGCCGACGCGCACCAGTGTGGCGCCTTCGGCGATGGCGTCTTCGAGATCGTCTGACATGCCCATCGACAGGGTATCGAGCGCGTGGCCCGCCGCCATCAGTTGCGCCTGAATGTCGCGCAACAAGGCAAAGCGCCGACGGCGCAAGGCGACATCCGGCGTAGGCTCGGGTATCGCCATCAAGCCGCGCAGTTTGAGGCGTGGCAAAGCGGCTATGGCGTGCGCCAGCGCGGCTGCGTCACCGGGCGCCACGCCAGACTTGCTGGCTTCTCCGCTGATATTCACCTGAAGGCAGACATTCAGCGGTGGCAGGTGCGCGGGGCGTGCGTCATTTAGCCGCAGCGCCACGCGTTCGCGCTCGACGCTGTGCACCCAGGCAAAATTTTCCGCGATGGGGCGCGTCTTGTTGCTTTGAATGGGGCCAATGAAATGCCATACCAGATCAAGCGCGTGCAAGACTTCAATCTTGTCCAGCGCCTCTTGCAAATAATTCTCGCCGAACGCACGCTGACCGGCGGCGGCGCACTCGCGTACCGCGTCCGCCGAAAATGTTTTGCTGACCGCGAGCAGTGTCACGGCGCTTGCGCTTCGCCCCGCCGCCTGCACCGCACGCCTGACACGCGCGCTCACCGCTTGCAAGTTGATGTCGATTGTGGACATAATTTGACTATGCAGAGTTGCCCGTAAAGTGGCGTAGAATCAAGATGTTATGGGGCAAACTTCAAATCTAGGCTAAGCCGGGAAATTATAATGGACATCGCTGAACTGTTGGCCTTTGTGGTGAAGAATAAAGCGTCGGATCTGCACTTGTCGTCGGGCCTGCCGCCGATGATACGGGTGCACGGCGACGTGCGCCGCATCAACTTGCCGCCGCTGGAGCACAAAGACGTGCACGCCATGATTTATGACATCATGAACGACGGCCAACGCAAGTTTTACGAAGAAAATCTCGAGTGCGATTTTTCTTTTGAGATCCCGAATCTCGCGCGCTTTCGTGTCAATGCCTTTGTGCAAAATCGCGGCGCGGGCGGCGTGTTTCGGACCATTCCCTCGAAAATTTTGTCGCTGGAAGACCTGAAAGCGCCCAAGGTGTTCATCGAAATCGCCAATCAGCCGCGCGGCGTAGTGCTGGTCACCGGCCCCACGGGCTCCGGCAAGTCGACCACGCTGGCGGCGATTGTGAATCACATTAATGAGAACGAGTACGGTCATATCCTCACGGTGGAAGACCCCATCGAGTTCGTGCACGAATCCAAGAAATGCCTGATTAACCAGCGCGAAGTCGGCCCGCATACGTTGTCGTTTAACAACGCGCTGCGTTCCGCGCTGCGGGAAGACCCGGACATTATTCTGGTGGGCGAGCTGCGCGATCTTGAAACCATTCGTCTCGCGATGAGCGCTGCAGAAACCGGCCACTTGGTGTTCGGTACGCTGCATACCAGCTCGGCCGCCAAAACCATTGATCGGATTATCGACGTGTTCCCGGGCGAAGAAAAAGAAATGATGCGTGCCATGTTGTCGGAGTCGCTGCGGGCGGTGATTTCACAGAGTTTGCTAAAGACCAAAGACGGCACAGGCCGTGTGGCCGCGCACGAAATCATGGTTGGCACCCCGGCCATCCGCAATCTAATTCGTGAATCTAAAATCGCGCAGATGTACTCGGCCATCCAAACTGGTGCTGCGCTCGGCATGCAGACGCTCGATCAGAACTTGCAAGATTTGGTCAAGCGCAACATCGTCAGCAAGGAAGAAGCCCGCAATAAAGCGGCCAACAAAGATAACTTCAACTAACGCGGTTTCAGCAGCGGGAGCACTACCATGGATAGAGACACCGGCGTCAAATTCATGCACGACCTGTTGCGTGCAATGGTTTCGAAGAAGGCTTCTGACCTGTTTATCACGGCGGGCTTTCCGCCCGCGATCAAGCTCGACGGCAAAATGACGCCGGTGGCAAATCAGTCGCTCACGCCGCAGCATACGGCTGATCTCGTCGCAGCCATGATGAACGACAAGCAGTCGGCGGAATTCGAATCCACCAAGGAATGTAACTTCGCCATCAGCCCCGGCAACATCGGGCGTTTTCGCGTCAGCGCGTTTGTTCAGCAGGGCCGCGTGGGCATGGTGCTGCGTACCATTGTTGCGAAAATCCCCAACTTTGACGAATTGGGCCTCCCGCCGGTGTTGAAAGACGTGGTGATGGCCAAGCGCGGCTTGGTGATGATGGTGGGCGGTACCGGCTCGGGTAAATCCACCTCGCTGGCGGCGATGGTGGGCCATCGCAACGAAAACAGCTACGGCCACATCATTACCATCGAAGACCCGATTGAATTTGTGCACGAGCACAAAAACTGCGTCATCACGCAGCGTGAAGTGGGCGTGGATACCGAGACGTGGCACGCCGCGCTGCGCAACACCCTACGTCAGGCACCGGATGTGATTTTGATCGGCGAAATTCGCGACCGTGAAACCATGGATTACGCCATCGCCTTCGCCGAGACCGGCCACTTGTGCATGGCAACGCTACACGCCAACAGCGCCAATCAGGCGCTGGATCGCATCATCAACTTCTTCCCCGAAGAGCGCAAACACCAATTGCTGATGGATTTGTCACTCAATATTCGCGCCATTGTGTCGCAGCGATTGCTGCCCAAGCGCGACGGCAAAGGGCGTGCGGCGGCGGTGGAAATCATGCTCAACTCGCCGCTGGTGTCTGATCTCATTTTCAAGGGCGACGTGCACGAGATTAAAGAGATCATGAAAAAATCGCGCGAGATTGGCATGCAAACCTTCGACCAGCACTTGTTCGAATTGTATGAAGCGGGCTTGGTCAGCTATGAAGACGCACTGCGCAACGCCGATTCACTCAATGAATTGCGGTTGTCGATCAAGCTGCAAGGCAAAGAAGCCAAGGGCAAAGACGTCATGACCGGCATTGAGCATTTGTCGCTGACCTGACATCCGCCGATCTTTGCGGATGACGTTAAAAAGCCGGTGCGAATCCGGCTTTTTATATTTTAATGGGCGTCGGGCGTTGCCCCCGGCTTCACTCGCCGCATGAAACCCGCCACCATTTTGTATTCGAACAGCCGGCATTCCAGTGCGCCGTTAAACAGCGGCGTGCGCTTAGAAGCAGCCAGTCCGATGCCTTTCGCCAATTGCATGTCCGACGACAAAATATACGCCGTCCAGCCGCTGTAGCGCTTTTTCAGCGCGTCGCCGAGTTTGGGATAAAACGCTGCGAGTTGATCGCGGTCTTCCAGCCGCACGCCGTACGGCGGGTTGGTAACGATGACGCCGGCCGGAGCGGGCGCGGGCATTTCAAACACGTTGGCTTGTTTCAGTGTGACTTGCGCGGTGAGGTCGAGTTCGTCCAGATTGGCGCGTGCCAGCTCCAGCGCGTCGCCGCGCAAGTCGGAGCCGTAAATAATTGATTTTATTGTGTTATTTTCAGCAGCGTAAGCGGTCTCCCGCAGCGCTGTCCACGCTGCTGCGTCGTAATTCAATAGCTTCTCAAAACCAAACGCGCGACCAATGCCAGGGGCACGCTGCGTGGCGATTTGCGCGGCTTCGCACAAAATGGTGCCGCTGCCGCACAGCGGGTCGAGCAGCGGCTGATCCGGCGTCCAGCCCGACAGCGCCAGCATGCCAGCAGCGAGATTCTCCCGCAGCGGCGCTTCGCCGGCCTCTTGCCGGTAACCGCGTTTGAACAGCGGCTCGCCCGACAGATCGAGATACAGCGTGAGATCTGCGGCAGTAAGAAACGCATGCACACGCACGTCGGGCGCATGCGTGTCGATGCTGGGTCGCTGCCCGCCGCGCGCGCGAAACACATCGCAGATAGCGTCTTTGATACGCAGCGTAATGAAATCGAGGCTTTTCACCGGCGCTTTGATCGCGGAAACGTTTACCCGCAGCGTGCGCTCTACGGCGAATAGCTTGGGCCAATCGATTTTGCCGGTGGCGTCGTAAATATCCTGATCCGCATTCGTGTGACGGTAGCGTGCCACACCCACGCGCCACAGCACGCGGCTCGCCACACGCGAGTGCAAATTGGCGGCATAGCCGATAGTCAACGGCCCAGCAAAATGTACGCCGCCCTCTACCGCTTTGACGGCGCGCGCCTGCAGCGCGTTGAGTTCCGCTGCGAGCACGGCTTCGAGCCCGCGCGGGCAGCTAGCGAAAAATTGCGCGTCCGTGCTCAAAGCGCCATCACAGATCGACATACACTTCAAACAAGACGCGCTGCCACGGATTACGCGCTTGTGTGAGTTTGACAATGCGCGCCTTCACCAGCGCACCGCGATCTATTTGTCGCGCTACGTCGGCGTTTTCACGGCGCGGAATATAGCCAAGGCAGCTGCCGTTCCATTCAATGCGCACCGCGTTGGCGTCGTGCGGGTTGTCGCGCTCGCGCACCAACGTGAGTGCGTCGCCGAGCTTCATGTCGTCCCACAAGGCTTTGCCGTCGTAATACTGAAAGCCCGCCAGCGGCGACTGCTGCACGATGATGCTGGCCTCGCCCTGTGCCAGCGCGCTTATCAAGGCGAGCACAACGCCGGCGCCGGCACAGAAATTTCGCACGGGCATCAAAATGGCTTGACCACAACCAATATGACCACCAGCAGCAAAATAATCACCGGCACTTCGTTAAACCAGCGAAACCACAAATGGGAGCGCGTATTGCGGCCCTGTTCAAATTTAGTCAGCAACGATCCGCAGGCATGGTGATATCCGACGAGCAAAATCACCAACGCCAGCTTCGCGTGCAGCCAGCCGCCGCTGATGTCGTAGCCCAGCCACAACCACAGGCCGAAGCCCAGCGCGGGCACGCTGAGCAGCGTCATGAAGCGATATAGCTTGCGCGCCATGATGAGCAGGCGCGCGGTCGCAGCAGCGTCGGTTTCCATCGCCAGATTCACTAGAATGCGCGGACAATAAAACAGCCCGGCGAACCACGCAGTGACGAAAACGATGTGTAGGGCTTTAATCCATAACATATTGATTTAATTGAGTTTATTGTAACTGTTCAGCTTAACCGTAGGATGCCGGTGACGAAGGAACCGCATCGGTCGTGGGGCTTGTATCGTGCAATTGCGTTGCGTACGCCTATCACGCGAACGATGCGGTTCGCGAGGCTCACCAGCATCCTACGTCGAAGCTGAACAGTTACAATTTATTTAAGCAGGCGCTGGCGCAGCAAATGCCGCGCGAGTGCGTAGCTTACACCGGCGTACAGCGCAAGCACCAGCACATGCAGCCCAAGCTTGATCCGGCAAACTGCCCTGCAACAACGGCCGCGACCGCGCGACCGCGTGGGTCAATGGCAGCAGTTGCGCGGCGGCTTGTGCCAGCGCGGTAATGCCCGCAATCACTTCGCGCCCTGCGTACGATTTGCGCAGGCCGCGCACCGCCAGATGGGTCATGGCGTCATGCGCACCAGCGCGTGACGATAGCCGACAACAGATGCAGGCGTCCGTGAAAAAAATGATCGCCGCCGGGTAACACCACCACCGGCAGATTTTGCGGGCGCGCCCAATCCATCACGGCGGTGAGTGGTACCACGTCATCTTGCTCGCCGTGAACGATCAAGGTGTTCTCCGGCACGGGTTCGGCGGCAAAGCGATTCACCGCTGGGCCCACCAGCACCAGGCGCTCACACGCCATACGCTTCGCCACGCGTGTTTGCACAAAGCTGCCAAACGAAAAGCCGACCAATGTCACTAATTGATTTATATAAGTATTTTTGGCGTAGTCCGCCACCGCGATCAAGTCATCGGTTTCGCCTACGCCCTTGTCGTGCAAGCCATCCGTCGCGCCCACGCCACGAAAATTGGGCCGCAAAGCCACGTAGCCAAGGCTGTTAAACGTGCGCGCCAGCGTGGTAACAACTTTGTTGTCCTTGGCACCGCCCTGCAATGGATTGGGGTGCGCGATCAGCGCGATACCTCGTAATGGCACGTCGCGATTCGCCGGCTCGCTGATATCGCATTCGATATTGCCGGCGGGGCCGGGGATCAGCGTCGTTTTGACAGGCGAAGGCATAACCGTGCAGGCCGCCTCACCGTGTCACGGTGACTTCAACCCGCACATCCGGCGTCGCGACCGCGACGCTGCCGTAGAGCGGTCACCTTCCCTTGAAGCGGTCGATCAACGCTGTGCCTTGCGCAGGCGTGACACCGGACAAGGCGAATTGGATATGCACCGCGTTGAAGACGGACACGTCCTGTCGCACCGGCTTCGCGCGATCCATCATGCCGCCGATGTTTACGTCGATGGCGCGCAGCGGCATGGCTTCTGCTTTGGCAAACGATTGCACCAGCTCTACGCCACAGGCCGCGATGCCGGCGAGGAACAACTCGGCTGGTGTGACCGCTTCGCCGGGCGCGCCGTTTTGCACGGGGCCATCTACAATGAAATGGTGATTGCGCACGCTGCACATCACGCGCCCGTGGGTGGCGGTGGATTGTGCGCGTATAGCGTAACTGCGGGTATCGGGGGAAGTCATGGGGTGCGAATGTGTGAAAATCAGATTTTCAGCCGTTCTACCACGCGCCCGTGGCGCAAATGCTCTTGTACGATTTCGTCGACATCTTCCTGATCGACATAGGTGTACCAGACTTCTTCGGGGTAGACCACCATCACCGGGCCTTCATCGCAGCGATCAAGGCAGCCTGCCATGTTGACGCGCACCTTGCCTTTGCCGTTCAACTTCAGTTCTTTGACTTTGTCTTTGGCGTAGTCGCGGATTTTGCTGGCGCCGTGGTCGTTGCAGCAGTTCGCGCCGTTGGTGCGCTGGTTACAGCAAAAGAAAACGTGTCGTTCGAAGTAGCTCACGGGAGTGTCCTTGTCTCAGGGTGTGCGCTCATTATAGAGGCGGCGCGTGCGGCTGTGCCAGAGCGCCACGCACAGGTACCCCAGCGCGATTAGCGGCCACAGCTCCGACAGCGCCCCCAAGATGCTGGAAAAACTCAAAAAGTGACTGGCCTTGCCGCTGGTCAGTTGCGGCGGCAGGCTGAAATACGGGTTGTCCGGCGCAAGATTGATCGCCGCCAGCGCCATCAACAGGCACAGCAGCGCGAGTGCCAACCGCGCCCTGCGGCCAAAGGTCAACAGGCCCGCCAGCAGTGTGGTGCCGAGCAGCAGGCCCAGCAGCGCGCCTGGCGTCATCCAAGCCCACGCGCCCAGCGGTTTGGCGAGAAACAGGTTAATCAGCATTTTGCAGGCGATGGCTGCCGCGATGACAACGCCGATCACCAGCCCGCGGCGGGATTCGGCATGCAGCAAAGTCGACAGCAGCAGCCCCACCCCCAACAGATTAAAAAACACCACGCTGGCTTCGGCCGACAGCAGCAGGCTGGGCGTGTGGAACAGGGGATCGGGCAAATCGAAGGTCGCGCGCAAATGGCCGGTGCCGAACACCTGCGTCAACGGATTAAGGTGCGTGACGATCCACAATGTCGCCACCACGATGCCGCTGTCGATCAGCGCGCCGGGCAAGAACACGCGGTCGCGCAGCACCCCGAGCCGCGCGCCGATACGTTGCGAGGGCAAAAACAGCGGCGCCGCCAATGCGCCGATCAACGCGCCCACGCTGTTGGCCATTACGTCCACGTTCGATGCGATACGCGCGGGCAAAAACATTTGTAGGGCTTCCATGCCGATGCTGAGTGCGGCCGCCATCACGACGCCCATGACGACAGCCGCCACCGGCGGCAATGCAATGCGCAGGCCCAGCGTCAGCATAAAGCCGAGCGGGATATACGCCGACACGTTGATCAGCACGTCGCTAAGGGTGATGTAACGCGGCAGCGGCGCACTCAGAAAGCCGTACACATCTTCTGCTGGCAAGCGCCAGCCGCGCAGCGGCTGCAAGCTGGCGTAGACGATAACGAGCAGGTAAGCTATCGCCAGTGTCAGCGCCAGCAGATACACATGACGCGAGTCAGCCGGCGCGCTGTTATTTTGCGCGCCATCGTGCGTCCCTTTGCGCATCTTATCCATTCATTTCGACTCAGCAGCCATTGCACAAATACTACGACATTTTTAACGGCGACGCCGATGGGCTGTGCGCTCTGCACCAGTTGCGGCTCGCACAACCGCGCCACAGTGAACGCATCACCGGCGTCAAACGCGATATCAAACTGCTGGAGCGTGTCGAATTGTTGCAGGCGCAAGCCGGCGACGAAATCACCGTGCTCGACATTTCACTGAAATCCAATGCGTCGGCGCTGGGCAAATTGCTGGGGCGCGGCGTCAAATGCGAGTATTTTGATCATCACGCGGCGGGCTTCATCCCCGTGCATGCCAATCTCATCGCACACATCGACACCGCCGCGGATATTTGCACCAGTCTGATTGTGGATCGTCATTTGTCGGGGCGCTACCGTATATGGGCCGTGGTGGCGGCGTTTGGCGACAATCTTGTTGCGTCGGCAATCAAGGCGGCGCAATCGCTCGATCTGGATCACACCGAACTCGCGCGCCTGCATGAGCTGGGCGATTGCCTCAACTACAACGCCTACGGCGAAACGCCCGATGATTTGCATTACCCGCCGGCCGATTTGTATGAAACGATTTCACCGTACACCGACCCGCGCAAATTCATGATCGACGAGCCGGTGTTCGACGTGTTGAAACAGGCGTTGCGCGAAGACTTCGAGCGCGCCGATGACATAAAACCTGAATTCTCCAATGACAGCGCCGCGCTCTACGTGCTGCCGGACGCGGCCTGGAGCCGTCGTGTGAATGGCTTGTTCGGCAACCGCCTCGCGCAGGAACATGCGCGCCGCGCACATGCGGTGCTGGTCGCCAAGGCCGGCGGCTACACCGTCAGCGTGCGTGCGCCGCAGGCGAATCTCAACGGCGCGGATGAGCTGTGCGCGCGCTTTGAAACCGGTGGCGGGCGCAAGGGTGCCGCAGGCATAAACCTGCTGCCGCAGGCGCGGCTGGCAGAATTTGCCGACGCGTTTCGTGCGGCCTGGCCATAAATATATGGTAACTAATTGTTTTTAAAGGGAATTTTGTCTGCGCCAAGCGCGGTAGCGTTTAAGGGCGATGCGTGCCGTGGGTGTGGTGATGCCCGGTGGCGGGCACGTGTTGTGTCGAGGCATGCGGATGCGGCGCGTGCGCTTCAGGATGCAAGGGCGTGGGTCGGCCGATCACTTGCGGCAACAACGATCCCGCTACCATGCTGGCCCCGGCGGCGCAAAAGCCGATTAATTGCGGCAGCCACACGTCGTTGTGAGTACCGAAATACTCCAGCAAAATCCAAGTGAAAAATCCGCACAGGATGCCTGCGAGTGCGCCCTGCGTGGTGGCGCGCTTCCAGTAGAGCCCCAAACACAACGGAAAGAACGCACACACCAGCGTGATTTTGTAGGCGTTTTCCACCATTTTGAAAATGCTCGCACTGGAATTCAGTGCAAAGACCAGCACAATGCACGCAAAGCACACCAGCACGATGCGCATGGTGCGCAAAAACACGCGATCGCTCATGCCGGGGAAAATGTTGCGCAGAATGTTTTCCGAAAACGCCACCGACGGCGCGAGCAAGGTAGCGCTCGAACAGCTCATGATCGCCGATAGCAGTGCGCCGAAAAACACCACCTGCGCGAACAGCGGCGTGTGTTGAAGTATCAGCGTGGGCAGCACCAGTTGCGAATCTCTGGTGAGCAACTCGTTGAATATCTTCGGATCTACCAGCGTCGCGGCGTAGGCCAGAAACATCGGCACGAACGCGAACAGAAAATAAATCGAGCCGCCCAGCACCGAGCCGCGCACGGCGGTTTTTTCATCCTTGGCCGAAGTGATGCGCTGGAACACATCTTGCTGCGGAATCGAGCCCAACATCATGGTGATCCACGCGCCGATGAACGGCACCCATGCCGTCACTGACGCCTCGGGGAAAAACGCCAGTTTGCCCGCCGCGTTGGCGTGCGCCACTACCGCACCCACACCGCCGGTCATGCCGGCGATGACGTAGGCGATGTAAAGCATGCCGCCCATGATGACGGTCATTTGCACAAAATCGAGTATCGCCACCGACAGCATGCCGCCGAACGTGGTGTAGGTGAGCACGATGGCTGCGCCGATGATCATGCCGGTTTGCTGGCTGATGGCACCATCGGTGACCACAAAAAACACCAGTCCCAGCGCCTTGATTTGCGCCGCCACCCAGCCCAAGTACGACGTGACGATGGCCAGCGTGCATAAAATTTCAACCGTGCGGTTATAGCGCAAGCGATAGTAATCGCCAATGGTAAGCAGATTCATGCGATAGAGTTTGGCGGCGAAAAACAGGCCGGCAAAAATCAGGCACAGGCTTGAACCAAAGGGGTCGGCTACCACGCCGCGCAAACCCTCTTTGACGAAGGTGGCGGAAATACCGAGCACCGTTTCCGCCCCAAACCACGTGGCGAACACGGTGGCCATCACGATGGGCAGCGGCAAATGGCGGCCCGCGATCGCGAAGTCTTTTGCGTTGTGTACGCGCGTGGCGGCGATCAAGCCGATGGCGAGCGAAATCAACAGGTAAATGACGACAAACCAGATCAGCACTGTGCGCCTCAGCAAGCAGCCAGAAAAATCTGGCTGAAATTATAAGGCTAACGCAGCGCGATGAGCAGGGCCACGAGCGCCGTGCTGAGCGCAAATAAGGTGACGATTAGCGCCAGCGATTGTCGCAGCCGCCGGTGGGCTTGCTGTAGCTGGGTGATTTCTTGCTGCAGCGGCGCCACGCGGTCTTGGCTGAGCGCCTGGTGGATCAAGCGCGGCAGTTGCGGCAGCGTCGCGGCCCAGAACGGCGCTTCTTCCTGCACTTGCCGCAGCAGCGCGCGCCAGCCGACTTGCTCGGACATCCAACGCTCCAGAAACGGTTTGGCGGTGGCCCATAAATCGAGTTCGGGATCGAGGTCGCGGCCCAAGCCTTCGATATTGAGCAGGGTTTTTTGCAGCATCACCAGTTGCGGCTGGATTTGCATATTGAAGCGCCGCGACGTCTGAAACAGGCGCAGCAACAGCTTACCGAACGAAATATCTTTCAGCGGCTTGTCAAAAATGGGTTCGCACACGGCGCGTATGGCAGTCTCGAATTCATCGACGCGTGTGCCGGCGGGTGCCCAGCCCGATTCGATATGCACCTGCGCCACACGTCGGTAATCGCGGCGAAAAAAGGCGAGAAAATTTTGCGCCAGATAGTTTTTGTCGACGGGCGTGAGCGTGCCCATGATGCCAAAATCGAGCGCGATGTATTGCCCCGTTGGCGTAACAAAAATATTGCCGGGATGCATGTCGGCGTGGAAAAAGCCGTCGCGAAATACTTGGGTGAAAAAGATTTCCACACCCGCGCGCGCGAGCTTGGGGATATCCACGCCCTGCGCGCGCAGTTCGGCCACGTGCGACACCGGCGCGCCGTGCATGCGCTGCATTACCATCACTTCGGTCGAGCAATGTTCCCAGTAAATTTCCGGCACCCGTAGCAAAGGTGAGCCGGCGAAATTGCGATGCAATTGGCTGGCGTTGGCGGCCTCGCGCATGAGATCGAGTTCGTCATTGAGATGGCGGGCGAATTCGGCGACCACTTCGTGCGGGCGCAAGCGTTTGCCGTCGGCCCACAGGCATTCCATCAGCGATGCACCGGCATTCAGCAAAGCCAGATCGTTGCGAATGACTTGTGCGATGCCGGGCCGCAAAATCTTCACGGCGGCTTCGCGGCCATCGTTTAGCTCCGCCAGATGCACTTGCGCCACCGACGCACTGGCCAGCGCCGTGCGGTCAAAGGCGCGAAAGATGTCGGCAATCGGCTTTTGATGCGCTCGCTCGATGACGGCGATGGCGTCAGCGCCCGGAAACGGCGGCACCTGATCTTGCAGTTTGGCGAGTTCGTTGGCGATGTCGTCCGGCAGCAGATCGCGCCGGGTGGACAGGATCTGCCCGAATTTGACGAAAATCGGCCCCAGCGCTTCCAGCGCCAGCCGCAAACGTACGGCGCGCGGCGCAGAAAAGTCCCGCCAAAACAATAGCTTACGTAAAGCAGTGTGCAGGCCGCCGACACGCGCGTCGCCGTGCAGATACTCATCGAGGCCGAAACGCAGCGCGACACGGATGATCGTCAACAGACGGAAAAGGTGCGCGGGGGACAGGGAACGCATAAGGCGATTTTAGCGGTGCGCGAGCGGGCGCGGGGAAATGAACGCCGCCGCCGGGTTACTCAACCCTGCAGTCGTTCGTGTAACTCAATGCGCTTTTCGAGCCGCGCGAGATCGTCGCGCAAGGCATCCACTTCGCGATTGAATAGCGCAATGTCCGCGCGGCTGGCGATCAAGGGTCGCTCTTCGGTCCAGTATTCAGCGAACGAACGCGCCAGATTGTCCGCACCCTGCCGTGTCCACTGATCGAGCTTGCGCCCGGCTTCAACCATGCGATGCGCGGCGATATCGCCGACCACGCGGCTTAAATCTTCTTCGACATCCCAGCGGATGTTGCGCGCCACGTAATTGATCGCAGCGGCAAAGGCGGCGTCGCCCTCAACTTTGATGTCCTGCCATACCGACAGGTCGCGTGCCAGCAGGCGCAAGGTCAGCCCCGGCGTGAGATGCACGGTGACGTCGGGCGTGGCAGCGGGGGCGGCTTCCGCAATTTCGCCGTTCGCCGTCACAGCCATGTTGACCGAAAACGGCGGATTGTCGATGCACACCACGCGACCGGCAAAGGGCGCGAGCCGTTCGCGCGCCCACGAATTGGCGCGGAGCACGTGGTTGAGGGGGGCGGCAATGACGGGTAAGCGCATAAAGCGATTATCCCATTGAATGCCGAGGTCGGTTTCCCGCGGTGTCTGCCGCTGCCGTTTCAGTCAAGTGCGCGATGCGCAAATGGGCTGGCGGCAGACCGGCAGCAGCGCGTTGGTGCATTTCAACGTAGGCGGCTTCGATATGCCGTGTGCCCAAGCGCGTGTTGAACAAAGGAGACGTAGCGCGATTTGCACTGAGTCGTTGTCGCAGCGCTTCCAGCTTGGCTGGGTGGTGCGCGAGATGCACGGCTTGCGTCTGATAGTCATCGAGCGACCCCGTCACCAGTTCCGGCAGGCCCATCGTATGCAGCAAACTCGCAGCCATGCGTCCGGCAAATGTATTGCCGGTACAGGTTAATACCGGCGCGCCGCCCCACAGGGCATCGCTGGTGGTGGTGCCGCCATTAAACGGCAGTGTATCCAACACCAGATCGGCCAAGGCATACCGCGCCAGATGCCCGGCGTACGGCAGTGTGCCGGCAAATATCAGCCGGTGCGGGGCAACGCCGCGCGTCGCCGCCCAAGCGCGGAGGTTTTTCTGTTGCGCATCGGTTTCGCCGACTAACCACAGCACGCTGTGTTGCACGCCCTGCATGATATTCATCCACACATCGAAGATGCGCGGATTGATTTTGTAGACGCTATTGAACGAGCAGAAAACAAACGCCTCATCAGGTATGCCGCATGACGCTCGGCAGGGGGCTGGCGCCACAGCGCGAGCCGCATCATTGATTTGAAAACAATCCGGCAGAAACACCACTTTCTCGGTATACGCATCGGCATTGCCGTCGGGAACCACAATACTGTCAGCGACGAGGTAATCGATGAAGGGTGCGCCCATGGTGCCGGGAAAGCCAAGATAACTGACTTGCACAGGCGCGGCGCGGCGCGCAAAGATGCCGGTGCGGGCACCTTGTGTGTGCCCGGTAAGGTCTATGGCGATATCGATGTTTAGGCGACGCGCCTGCTCGACAACCTCGTGATCGGGCAGGTTTTCGACGTTGTGAAAATGCTCAAACGCCGCCCTGAGTCTGGCCGTTACGGGATCGTCGTCGGGCACACTGAGCGCAAAGGCGTGAACTTCAAAGCGCGACCGGTCGTGGTGCTCAAACAAGCCCGCAGTCAGAAACGACACGGCATGTGTTCTGAAATCGCAGGAGAAATAACCAATCCTGATGCGACCGTCTGTTTTTAGGAATTGCGCTCGCCCGTAAGGCGCGACAACCGGACTGCGATCCCGGCTGTAAATTTCACCGCAAAGGCGTTGTTGCGCCAAGGTTGACGGCATCGCAAGCGCCACAAACGGCGTCGCTACGCGTTGCTGCGCATCGATAGCCGTTAGTAATTGTTCGAAGTGCTGTCCGATAGCCAACGTCGCAGGCCCAACACCGGGTGTCGCCGTCCACAGGCACAGGGCCATGCGCGCGCGCAACAAGCCGCCCTGCGCATACGGAATATCGGCCTTTAACGCCAAGGCCTTGGCGAAATAGGTGAGCGCCTTGTCGGGATATTTCAGTTCGCTAAAGACATCTGCGCCCCGGCCCCAAGCTTCTGCAAAGCCGGGCTGCAACGACAATGCTTTTTCGTGACATGCCAGCGCCTCTTTGTAGCGCTTGAGCGCCGACAGCGTCACGCCGCGATTCGACCAAGCTTTTGCATGAGCGGGATCGAGCGCCAGGGTTTTGTCGTGACTGGCGAGGGCCTCATCGTAGCGGCCCAGATCATTGAGGGTCGCGCCGCGGTTGTACCACGCCGTGGCGTCGCTCGGATCAATCGCCAGCGCCTTGTTGTAACTGTGCAGCGCATCGTCAAACCGGTTGAGCGCATCAAGCGCAACAGCCTTGTTGAACCAGCCTTGTGCGAAATCGGGGCGCAGCGCCAGCGCCTTGTCGTAGAACGCCAGCGCCGCCGCAGCATTGCCGCTTCCGGTCATCGCGACCGCGAGGTCGTGCAGCCCTTCAAAAAAATTGCCGGCGCGGCTTAAGGCTTGCTCGAAGGCGACGCAAGCATCGCTGAATAACTGCCGGTCGAGAAAATGTTTGCCCAAGTAGTAGCTGGCTTCTCCCGAGGCTTCGGGCGAAGCAACGGCGGTTTTCAGCAGCGCAAACGAGACGTCCAACTCCCCGCGATTGCCGGTGATGTAGCCCAGCAGTTCATTCGCTTTGGTGTGGGCCGGCGTGCGCGACAGAATTTCCCGCAGCAAGGGTTCGGCGAAGTCGTGGTTTCCTTTTCTGAAATGCTGTTCGGCCAGCGCCAGTTGCCGAGGAATGGAAGTGGCCATGGGTTTCCGGGATTAAAAAACGCCCGGGGTCGCCGGGCGTTTTTGTGGTGCTGAAAAAACTACGATTACGACACTTGCTGTATGCCCGAAACACGCCAGCCGTCACGACCGCTGACGGGTTTTTCAAGGTGCCAGATTTCGTTGAGGTTGCTCAGCACGCCGTTCTCGCGAATTTGGCCGGTGTAGCGCACGCTGACGACATACATCTCGTTCTCGGTCACGACATCCAGTACTTCGGCCTTGAGATCGACGGCTTCGGTTTTTTGCTGCGAGCCCCACGCGGATTTCATTTCGGCTTCGAGCTCGGTGTAGAGCGCCGGGGTGAGGAAATCGCGCAGGGTCGAGGCGTCACCCGCATCGTTCGCGGCTTGCAGGCGCTCGAAATTAAGTTTGGCTTGACGCTCAAACTCAGCGACGTTGAAGTCGGCGGGCCAACGGCTGGCTGCCGGTGCGTCGGCGGCTACCGAGGGTGCGCCACCGATAGTAGCGGCGAGCGAGCCGGGCGCTGCGTTGCCGGTGAATTGCGCGGGTTGCACTTGGGGTGCGGCCGGTGCAGGGGCAGCGCTGTTGTTGCCGGCACCTGCGTAGCCCAGCGGTTGCTGCGGGGCTGATTTGTTGCGCGTCAGCATGCGATAGATGAAGAAGCCGGCAACCAGCAACAGGCCGATCATCAGGATGCCGCTTAACATGCTGGCCATCGCACCACCCAAGCCCATGTGGCTCAACAGTGCGGCGATGCCCAGACCAGCGGCGATACCAGCCAAGGGGCCGAGGAAGCGGCTCATGCCTGAGGGTGCGGGCGCGGGCGGCGTCGGTGCGGCTTGTGCAGGGGCGGTTTTTTGCGCCGGAGCGGATGAGGCGTTATTGGAGCTGGTGCTGCTGCTTTGGCGGCCAGCGTTCTTGCCACTGCCGACGCGCGCGGCTTCGGCATCTACCACTACCATCGTGAATCCAAACAACACTGCAATGATGCTGAGTAATTTATTCATGTTTTCCTCTTTCGGTTATTTCACCAGCGTGACTGAATTGCTACAACAAAGAAAACTCGTAACGAGTTCTTAGCCATAGATGGATGCTCTTGAGTGGCATTTCAATGGCACGATGCCATTATAGTGCGAATAATACGGCACACATATTACAATAAATGTACTTGGACATTAGTATAAAAAATCGTTTAAAATCAACTAGTTATAAATCAAAACTTGTAGCCGCGATGCAGCGCCACCACGCCAGCGGCCAGATTAAAGTATTCCACGCGCTCTAGGCCGGCGGTGAGCATCATCTGCTTTAAGGTTTCTTGGTCTGGGTGCATGCGGATGGATTCGGCAAGATAGCGGTAACTGTCGGCGTCTTGGGTGATGAGTTCGCCCATTTTCGGCAACACGTTAAACGAGTACGCGTCGTAGGCACCTTGCAGCGGCTTCCATACGCGGCTGAATTCCAGCACCAGCAAGCGGCCCCCCGGGCGCAGCACCCGGTACATGTCAGCCAGCGCAGCGTCTTTGTGCGTCATGTTGCGTAGCCCAAAGGCGACGCACACGCAATCGAAGTAATTTGCGGCGAACGGCAGCTTTTCCGCGTCGCACTGCACGGCGGGCGCGAACACGCCGTCGTCGATCAAGCGGTCGCGGCCTATGCCTAGCATGGCCGCGTTAATGTCCGTGAGCACGACTGAGCCTGCGGGACCGACACGCTTGGCGAACGCGCGCGACAAATCGGCGGTGCCGCCAGCGACATCCAGCACACGTTCACCGGCGCGCACAAAACTTTGATCTAGGGTGAAGCGTTTCCACAGCCGGTGCAGCCCCGCCGACATGAGATCGTTCATCACGTCGTAGCGTTGCGCTACTGAGGTGAATACGCCCTCGACTTTGCGCGCTTTTTCGGATTCAGGAACAGACTGATAGCCGAAATCAGTGGTTTTCATGGGCGTGGGCTGGAACGGCGGTTAATCGCGCGACGCGCCTGCGGCTTCCATGCGCCGCAAATAGTCTTGCCACAGCTCGTGCTGACGCACGCCGTAGTCGTACAGAATGTCCCACGAATAAATGCCGGTGTTGTGGCCGTCGGAGAACGCCAGCTGCACCGCGTAGTTGCCTACGGGTTCCACGGCCTTGATCTCAACATTTTTCTTGCCCACCTGCAGCGTCTCTTGCCCCGGCCCGTGGCCGCGCACTTCGGCGGAGGGCGAATACACGCGCAGAAATTCGCACGGCAATGCAAAGGTTTTGCCGTCGCTGAAAGTGAGCTCCAGCACGCGCGAGACCTGATGCAGCTTGATCTCGGTGGGCGACGGCGTATTACGGTCGATGCCAGCCATGGTTGCTACGGTTCCTGTGCAATAACGTGAGTCCGCAGTTGCGGCGGGCGCACATCATAACCGGGAACCGTCCTCACGGTCTTGCTGGCCTACACTGTTTCCACGGCACAACGGTCGAAGTCTGCGCCACGCTCAATCAGCGTCAGCAGTTTGACCAGCCGCTTCTGGGCATCTTGCGGGTTGCCTTCCAGCTCAAGCAAGCGCCCGCTCTGAAACCAACCTGCAGGCAGCACAATCGTTGCCGGTGTGGCGGGCATCGGCACGGCTGGCGTGATCAACGCCACTTCATATTCCTGCCCGGTCGGCAGGATGAAGTTCGCGGGCCGCACCTTGGCCGGTTGCGCCGCGCCAGCAAACAGGCGTACGCCGCACTGGGTTTCGCCGCTGCTCGTCACCCTGATCCATTGCACCGTGCCGAGCTTGGGCGCTTCACTGCTGCGGCGTATGCCCAGCAACTGATTGTGTACCATGCGCATGACACCGCTGGGATCGCGCAGCATGCACATAAAGCCCGAGTTGCTTTGGTTGAGCACCTGCCACGCTTCGGATTTTTTCACCAACGCCTGCTTCGCGGTATTCGACAGGCGCATGGAGAAACCCAAGTTGTCCATTTCCCATTTGTCGCGCGCGTTGAATTCGATATCTTTCTTGCTGCGGTTGTCGCCGCCCAGCGCGTTAAAGCTATCGGCGATGCCAAAACAGACTTCTACAGGGGCTGCAATGGTGTTGCGCTCTTCAGTGCGCAAGGTACCGGCGCGGCACCATTGCAAATAAAGCAGCATGATGAGGTTTTCACAACCCGGCTGACGCGCGTCGTCACCCAAGCCGATCTGTCCCGGCGTTTGGCCCTGCTTGAGCATATTGATGGTTTGGCGCAGCGTTTTGGACAGCGGCTCCATATCGATATAGCGCACCGTATCACTATGGGTTATTTGCGCCGCCAGCCCAGGCGGACTATCGCTAGCAAAATCTACCGCCAGCGGCGGGATCTGTCCCGGCGGCAACGGCTGGCGCGACAGCTCCACCAGCGACGACCATTTCTCCAGCCAGCGCCGCACAAAGGCGATTTGCCGCACCGACAGCGCATACGGATTGGCAAGGTTCGCCATGAGCCCCTGCACATAGGCCTCGGCGCAACTGGAATCCGCGTCGCGCTTGCCGAAAACATCCTGCACGCGCACGCGCGACAGGCCTTGGTCCTCAGCGAACGCGAACAGCTCGTGAAAGCCACGCCACGTGGCGGCATCGGGTTCGCGATACACCTGATAGTGCTCAAACAAGCCGCAGGCCATCGTGCGCAGGCAACGCAGCGTTAACAGGGCGGCATGCGGCACCAGCGTCAAATCGCCCGCGCGAAAGGCATCCAGACAACTACGGTACACCGCAGCCGCCGCGCGCCACAGCGTCATCACACTGTCCCATGCCTTGGCGTCAGCCTGATCGAGCGGCAAGGGCTTGCCGATGTAACGCTTGGCGAGTTCCGCTTGCGCGAACATCAAAGGCTCTTTCAGCGCCTCGATCATTTTCAACCGCTCCAACGGCGCCACATTGACGATGGCAAGCGCCGCGATTTGCTCCGACAGCGTTTGATGCACCAGTTGCACATTGGTGATCGGCAGCGCCGCCACCCAGCGCGCGCATGCAGCGGCGTCGTTAAATTGCAATTTGATTGAAGTGGATCCGGTGTTGGAAAGAGAGGGCAAGCTCATCAGTATCTCCTGTTGTGCCGATGTTGCGCGACGATGTTGCACCACAGGGCACGTGGCGTCGAACCAGCGGGCGCAAGATTACGAGTACCCGCCGCCAACCGCCTGTGAATCAGGTCACACTTTACCCGGCTATTTCACGGAAAACCGGTATTATTTTACGTACAGCAATCGATAGTTGGCATTACATCACGTACCGCGCCGCCCGTGGGGCCCAGTCGACAGGCTAAACCACCAGCACCGCAATCACCCCATAGCGCACGAATTTTCCCACCGCGATACACAGCGCCGACCACCAAGGATTTAACCGCAGCCAGCCAGCGGCCAGGCACAGTGGATCGCCGATGATCGGCACCCAAGCCAGCAGCAATACCGGCGCGCCGTAGCGCTGCACCGTTGCCAGCCCTTTTAGGGCCTGCTTTTGCGGAATCAGCCTGCCGATCCCATAAGACGACATGCCACCCAGCGTGTTGCCCAAGGTCGCAACGCCCAGCGCCGCCCACAACTGACCGGGATGCAGCTTCAGCACGCCAAACAGCACCACTTCCGAGCCGCCGGGCAGCAGTGTGGCGGCGAGAAAGCTGCTGACGAACAACGCCCAGAGGCTGGTGGATTCGGTCATGGGCGGCCCTAGTGCGGCGGCGGCACTAGCCGGCCAACATCGCCAGCGATTCGTGCATGGCGGCTTTGCTGTCCGGCCCTTTGAAGTGCGCGATGCAGACTGCGTTGGATGCGTCGCGGACTTCTTCAAACTCCACGCGTGAGCGCACGGTACGGTTGTAAACATTGACATCAAAATTGCGTAGCGTAAACCGCCCCGGCGCGTCCAGCTCGCTCTTCAGCGTCATCTGATCGCCGTACCAGCGGTGAAAGCGCTTGGGCATTTTGCGCAAGGCATTCAGTTGTCGCAGAAAAATCACCGGCGAGCGCACGTACACAAAAGAGTAGATGTAGGGCATCATTTGCGCGGAATCCTTCTCGGTGAATTCCGGAAACTCCGCCCATTCGCGTTTGGAAAAGCGAATGGTGTCGCGTTCGCCGCGCGGGGTGACGCCGACATCGTTTTCGGCCAGCGGCGGCAGGTCAAACGGGCGCAGCACCAACATGTCGGCGTCGAGAAACAGCGTGGGCGTGGTGACCGCAGAAGCGGCAAAAGCCTCCAGCCGTGCCACCATAATGTGCGGCGAGAGCTTGATTTTCTTGTGCGTGGTGACGCCCGCCACCGGCGGCGTCTCGCGGTCTGAAAGTTGCAGAATGCTGAATTGCGCGCCGAACGCGTGGCGTATCGAGCGCACCAGCAGCGACGGGATGGTGACATCCTGCCCCACCCAGAAAAAAGCGATTTGATTCAAGGTTTGCGTCGATGGCATGGGCCGAGAGCATAGTGGAGTGCGGCGCTATTCTCAACCGGCTTGCCCGATGCGGTGCGGTGACGGCACGCAGGTGTTTGACCCAAAGGAACGGTTTCCCGGATAATCGCCCGTCCGTTGCGCATCGCCGCGCGTGAAAGCGCGCAAATTCTCTCTCGAAGGATTACACCATGAGTTACGCCATTGATTTCCCCGGCCCCACCACATTACCCGTCGCCGAAAGCAATGCGGCGTTTCCCGTCGGCCGCATCTACTGCGTGGGCCGCAACTATGCCGAGCACGCGCGCGAAATGGGCCATGACCCGGATCGCGAGCCGCCGTTTTTCTTTATGAAGCCAGCAGACGCGATTGTGATGAGCGGCGCGACAATTGCCTATCCGACCGTCACCAAAGATTTGCATCACGAAATCGAAATGATTGTTGCTATCGGCAAGGGCGGCAAGGATATTCCTGTGGAAAAAGCGCTGGATCACGTGTTCGGCTACGGCGTCGGCCTCGACATGACGCGCCGCGATGTGCAGGGCGAAGCCAAGAAAATGGGTCGCCCGTGGGAAATGGGCAAGGCGTTTGATGAATCTGCGCCATGCACCGCGCTCAAAACCGTAGCCATGGTGGGCCACCCGGCCAAAGGCGCGATCACGCTTAAAGTCAATGGCGTGGTCAAGCAAACGGGTGATTTGGCCGACATGATCTGGAACGTGCCTGAGACCATTGCGTATCTGTCGAAATTGATTACCCTGCGCGCTGGCGACATCATCATGTCCGGCACGCCGTCGGGCGTGGGCCCGGTGCAAAAGGGCGACACGCTTGAAGGGCATGTGCAAGGCGTCGGCGATTTGACGGTGACCTACGCCAAGTAAGTTGTCGTTGGGCGCAGGCTAGCGGGTAATGACCGAGGCAGATCAGGCTCGGCAGTTCGCCGCCCTCAAACTTGCCGAAGGCAACGTGACGGCGGCGCTCAAGGCCGCAAAAAATTATTTACAAATCAAAGGGTTAGCGTCAATAGCTTTGGCGCACCCTGTGCTCGCGGTTGAGGCTGCCGCGAGCGCCAAAGGCGTGCGCCAACTGCGGGTTTTCGAAGATGCCGCAGTGGCATCCACCGCACGGTTACTCGCGGGGCTGGCGCAGTTCGAGCCTTGGGCGGCACCTTGGCAACCGCCGGCCTTGCGGCTGCTGGCGATGGCGCGTTGCACCGCCATCGCGCCCAATATTTTATTGACCGCCGCCGGGCAATTGCTCAACGACAACATCGGCTACAACAACGCCGAGTTGTGCCATCACCTACCGCCGGAGTTTCCGGGCATCGTCGCGTCGGAGCGCCAAATTATCGTCGCCGTGCGCCATCGCGAAACCGCGCGCGTGAATGACGCCGCGCTCTATTTGCCCGCCACCACCAACTACGCCGCGTGGTTTTTCGGCAGCCTGCCGCGGCTGGCGGCGTATGCGGCCGATGGTGACACGGGTGACACGGGTGACTTGGGCGATTTGGGTAATCTGCCGATCCTGTTGCACGGTGACGCTGCGCCCTACCAATTGGCCTCGCTCGCCGCGATGGGTATTGCCGAAAACCGCTTGATCCGCCATCGCGCCCACGTGCGTGTTGAGTGTCGCGAGCTGTACTACTGCACCACGTCGTATTTTCATCACGCGCACAGCGTGACGGGTTTGAATTACCTGCGCGCGCACTTGCCCGCCACGGCGCAGGATGGCCCGCGCAGGCTGTATCTCGCGCGACGCAATGCGAAAGACCGCCCGTTGCTGAACGAGGCTGAGGTCGTTCAACTGTTCGAGCGCCACGGCTTTGTGGCCATCGACCCCGAGGCCCACAGTTTCGCGGAACAAATGCGCTTTGCGGCATCCGCAGAAGTCGTCGCCGGGCCGTACGGCGCTAACATGGCAAACCTGCTGTTTGCGCGGAATGCACGTAAGTGTTTGATATTAAGCACAAAACAGCAGCCGGAGTTCGCGCGACTGGCGAGCGCTTTGGGCATCGCCTGCTGGCATGTTGCGCCGGAGGCGGTCAAGCTGCGCGAAGGCCGTACGCTAAGCGAGTCTTTGGGTTTCACCGCTAATCTGCCACAAACCGAATTCGCCTTGAACGCGTGCCTAGCTGAAATCTTTTAACGCGACATCGCACCCCATCAGGAGTCACAATGACCATGCGTACAATCCAACTGGGCCACAACGGCCCTCAAGTATCCGCCATGGGCCTAGGCTGCATGGGCATGTCCATCAGCTACGGCGTGCCGGACGACGCAGAATCGATTGCGACCATCCACCGGGCGGTGGATCTCGGCGTGAACCTCATGGTCACGTCGGACGCCTACGGCGCGGGCGTGAATGAGGCCTTGGTCGGCAAGGCCGTCAAAGGCCGTCGCGACAAAGTGTTGATCGCCACCAAGTTCGGCAATCTGGCCTTGGGCGGTGGCACCAAATCCGCGCTCACCGGCGGCCACCCCGATTACGTGCCGCAGGCTTGCGACAAAAGTCTCAAAATGCTGGGCGTGGATGTGATCGACATTTATGGCCTGCACCGCGTAGACCCCACCGTGCCGATTGAAGACACTGTGGGTGCCATGAAGCGGCTGGTGGAGCAAGGCAAGGTGCGCTATTTGCAGCTTTCCGAAGCCGGGCCGGAAACCCTACGCCGCGCGCACAAGGTGCATCCGATAGTGGCGCTGGAAACCGAATATTCGTTGTGGAGCCGCGACGTCGAGCACGCCATCATTCCCGCGTGCCGCGAATTAGGTATTGCGTTCATGGCCTACGCGCCACTCGGGCGCGGCTTTCTCACGGCCACCCTGAAAACACTGGATGCCTTATTGCCCAGCGACCGGCGCCGCGACCACCCACGCTTCGGGGTAGAAAATATCAATAAAAACAAAGACTTGATTAAGCCGATTGAAGATATAGCGGCGGCTAAAAAAGCCACCCCGGCGCAGATCGCGCTGGCCTGGCTGCTGGCGCAAGGGCCGCATGTGGTGCCGATTCCCGGCACCAAGCGGCGTGCGTATCTGGAGCAGAATTGCACGGCGATGGATGTGCTGTTAAGCGCGGATGATATCGCGCGGCTGAACGCGGCGTTTCCGCTACACGCGGCGGCGGGCACGCGCTATCCTGAAAAGCAATTGGGCGGCTTAGGGATCTAACTTCGGTATCTAACTTCGGCATCTAAGTTGGGGATTTAAAACGGCAGGCGCTGTTACTCCGTGGCGCGCACGCGACCGAACAGCAGCGTGATATTCACGCGACGATTTTCAAATCCCGGCTTGAAGTGCAGTTCATCGGTCACATGGATCAGGCTAGAGTCGAACAACACGCAGCGGTTTGCGCGATACGGCACGCGCAGTGGCGTGGCGTCGTGCACCTTCAGAAAGGCTTTTAGCTTCGGTGGATTGACGTTGTAATCTTCAAACGTCCAGCTTTTCGGCACCGGGTGGTTGTAGACCACCATGCCGCCGGTGGTGGGGTCTTCGCAGGCCTCGTCCGGCGTAATCCAGAAGTTTACGTTCACCCGCGCAAAATCTGCGTGCAGGGTAATGCCCTGCAAGCGCTGATCGTATTTGAAGCCCCACGCCTGCAACAGCGGATAGTGTTGGATGATCTGCGGCATTTTGTGTCGCAGTTCATCGGCAATCGCCAGCAACACGCGCGGTGCGAAACCCTTCACCATCAGCCCGGCGGTGTAGCCGCCCGCGTTGTACACCTTCCACACTGTTGCTTCTTCGCTGTAGCGGCGCAATTCGCCCAGCGCTTCGGCTGACAGGAAATTGTCGATGACGACGATATTCTCAGCCGCGTATTGCGCTTCGAGCGTGGCAAAGTCGTTGGCGCCCAGCGCCACTTCGTTGAACACCGGATCCGGATAATAGTGAATGTCGCACAAGGCTTTTTTGAAGGCGTCAGCCAACGCCCCCTGCGGCGCAAAGGTGCGCGCCGTGTTGCCCGATTGCTCGTAAAACGGTTGCAGCACGCGCAGCGCATCCCGCCCGGCGGGGTTGAGTTTGCCGCGTCGGCGCAGTAAATCCAGTTGCTCGTAATCGTGGCGGACGCGCGGTTCAGGCACTGGCCACGGTAAGAGACTGTAAGCATCTTTTTGCAAGATATTGATTTCATTGCATTTTCTGAACAAGGCCGCAGCCTCGTCGCGCTTGCCTTGGCGTAACTGCTCCATGCCTTGGCGCAAAATGCACTCGGTGTCGTCATCGATAAGTGCCGCGTGCGCCGTGACGAACGCCGCGAGCGCATCGTGATCCGCCGAGTCGAGATAGATTTTCAGCAGCGCGCGCAGGGCTTCGATGGGCGGCGGATTTGCCGTCAGTGCGGCGCAATAGGCGGCCTCGGCCTGCGCCGAATTTTCCAGCCCGGCGTATGCCATACCCAGCGCCACGTGCAGCTCAGGCGGCGGCGTGATCGCGGCGTCAAGGCTATCAAACGCGGCGACGGCGCTGTAGTAATCCCCCAGCCGGTTGTGGCAACGCATGAGTTGCAGCGTGGACGGCAGCGCGCCGCGATGGATAAGATCGGCACACTGCGCGTTGCCCAGTGCTTCGTGAAAATTATTGAACTGGTAGTTCGCTAGGCTTAGCGCGATGAGCGCGCGGTAGTTCGAGGTGTCCGTAGCCATTACCGCGCACCCAAGCTGATAGGCGGGCATCCATTGCTGCGCGGCGGCAGCGATTTCGGCCATCACGGTCAGCAGAAACGTCTCGCCCAGCGGCGGCGGTGCGAGATGGTCCAGCATGTACCCGCAGGCTTCGTCGATCAGCCCATTGGCTTGCAACAATGAGAGATAAAACGCCTGCGCATCCGGTGCCGCGTTTTGATCCCGCAGGGCGACGCGTGCGTGCGTGAGCGCCTGCGCCGCGTTGTGGTTCGCCAGCAGGTCGATCAACGCGCGGCTCATGCTGATCGCCCATGGTGCCTGCCATGGGTGGGTGCGGCATACGTTAACGGCGCTGTCGAGATCGCCCGCGATGTATAACGTGACGACGGCTTCGAAGGTATCGCCATCCGCCGCGGGCCGCTGCGCTTGCAGCATCGCCAGCGCGGCATGGATGTCGCCGCAACTGCGCAGGCGTTTGATTTCGTGGTAGGCGGCGGAAAGCGGTGACGAAGGCATGCGCAGATTTTAGCGCTTCAGCGCGCGGTCAGATCGTGCTGGAGTTGGCTCAGCGCTGCGTCCCACGTGCCGTGTAGGCTTTGCCGGTACACCGAAAAGCCGGGAAACCACGGTGACGCGTCGCCCGTCGCCATCCAGCGCCACTCCGCGGGTGCGGGCACCAGCACGCGCGCCGTTTTGCCGGCGGCGGCACGCAGGTGCATATTGGTGTTGCTCACGCCGACGTACTCATCGATCAGCGCGAGCAGGGCGTGCATATCCTCTAACGCTTTGTTTTTATGGGTAAAATCGTGAACCTTTGCACCAAGTGTGGCTTCCAGCGCAGCGATTTCGCCCGGCTCCGGGTTGCGTTGCAGGGCGATAAACGTGCCTTTACAGGGCTTTAACGCAGCGCCCAGTTGCGCAATGGCCACGTTTTTGAACAGCACCCACGAGCCTGCGCCTTGTTCGCTGGGGGGCGTGCCGCCACGCCATGTGACGCCGATGTAGGGTGGCGGGCCGATTTCGGCAAGCTGCGCGCGCATTTGCGCCACGCGGTCGGGCAAGGGGTCGATCCGAATACTCGGCTGCGGCAGCGCGCAATAATGGGCTTGTGTCCAAGGGAACCCCCAAAGCGGATCGGCACCGCCAAGTTCTATCGGCAAATTGCCCAGCGCGTGGGGTAAATCCCCAGCCATAATCGCCGCATAGCAGGCGGGCACTGCGGCGTCGCTGGCAATCACCTCGGCCACGTCAGGCAAGCGTTTGATCAAGCTGGCAATGGCATCGCTGCAGCGATACGTCACGCGCGCGCCGCGCTGCGTCAGCAAGCGCGCGTAGCGCAGGAAAAATATTTCGTCGCCCAGCCCCTGTTCACGTAACACGCTAATAGGCAAACCCGCCAAAATTTCAGGCAAGGTTTGCGTCAGTGTGACGCCAGCGAGTTTGTCGCGAAACGCGATGAACGCGGGCCGCTGACGATAATGCGCCCAGCCTTCGGCCAAAAACCCGTGCGCGAGAAACATCGTCGATAAAGCCTGATGTAGTTCCGGCATCGCTGGCTGCGCTATCGGCTGTTGTTGCAGCACCTCGCCAAATTCGCGCAGGCCGCCCGTGATGTCGCCGGTATCGCACAGCTTGGTAGCGAGGCTGATGCGCGTGGCGATGTCGTCCGGCGCGAGTCGCGCCGCTTCGGCATAGTGGCGTGTGGCGTCCACCAAACGTCCGCGGGCGTTAAAAGTGTCCGCCAGCATGCCGTGCGCGTGGGCGTTGGCCGGGTCGAGTTGCAGAATGTCGCGACACGCGGCTTCTGCTGCATCAAATTGACCTTGATCAATCAGCACCGACACCAAATTTTGCCGCGCGGGCAAAAACTGCGGCGCATCGCGAATGCACAGCCGGTATTCGCGCTCGGCAGCGGCAAGCTGCATGGCGGTATGCAGCACATTGCCTAGCGCATTGCGTGCCTCGGCAAAATCCGGCGCGAGGGCCAACACTTTTTGATACGCCGCTATCGCGGGCGCGGGTTCGTGCAAGTCGCGCAGCACATGGCCTAAATTGAACCAAGCCATGGCGTGTTGCGGGTGCCGCGCCAGCACGCGCTCCAGTAAACGCCGCGCTTCGGCGTACTGCCCTTGCAGCGCCAGCGAATTGGCCAAGCCAAGCTGAAACTGCGCTTCGGCGGGCGCAAGTCGCAAGGCCTTGCGAAAATGCTCTGCCGCGTCGGCATACATAGTCAATTCAAAGTAAGCCTGCGCCAGATGGCCCAAAAACCCGGCGTTGTTGCGCTGCTTGGATACAGCGGCTTCTAGATAGGGTAAAGCCTGTTGCGCATCGCCCGATTGCAGCAATGCGGTGCCCAGCAGCCCCGTGGCCAGCGTATCGCCGGGCGCCTGCGTCAATATCTGGCGGTAAGCGGCCATGGCCCCCGTCAAGTCACCCTGTTGGTGGTTTTGTAAGGCGGACTCAATTTGGCGGTCGGTTGCAAGGGGCATGGGTTAAATAACACTAACGATAAGTAATTGATTTTAAATGATATTGTAGGTTTTATGCAAAGGCGAGCCGCCGGTTTTACGGCGGCACAAAGCGATTTAACGGCGTTAGATATACCCGTTAACGCGTATTTATCACCTGTTGCATGGACACAACAAGCGCAGACTCTGTGTCAGTTTTATCCCGTGTACTGTTGAGCTAGAGCGAGGGTAAACAGATAATAGGCGCGTATTTTAAGTAGTAGTGCGTCAGTAAAAACACTCCCGTTCAGTTGCACCCGATATCAGTGGCTTGCGTTGCGTGGGGGAAGCTTAATTTAAAAGGAGATTTACATGCAGAAGAAACTATTAGCAGCAGCAGTAACCGGCGCACTGGGCGCAATGATGGCCCCGGTAGCTATCGCACAAAACGCAACCGTCAATGTGTATGGCGCAGTGGTTGCCGAATACGCGTCGATCAAGCCGTCTGATCGCACAGCAACTGATCCGCGCAGCCGCTATGACCAATGGCAAAACCCCGGTTCAGCCTTGGGCTTCCGTGGCGAAGAAAAACTGGGCGGCGGTATGTCGGCGTGGTTCCAGTGCGAAACCACCATGGACTATCGTGGCAGCGCTAACACGGGCACCGGTGCTACCTCACAAGGTTTGTGCAATCGCGACAGCGCCATGGGCGTCAAAGGCGGTTTCGGTAACATTTTCATGGGCAACTGGGGCACCCCGTTCAAGCGTGTGACCAATGACATGGTCGGTGCCAACGACACCGGTGTTTACGGTGCGGGCCGCATTTTGTATGGCCAATCATCCACCTATAGTATCTCCGCTCCGAACGGCACGGCAGCCCAACTGGGCCTAGCCACTACCCCCGGCGCATGGCGTCGTCGTCAAAACAACCTGCTGTCCTATGACACGCCGAACTTTGGCGGTTTCACGGGTATGGCGTCTGTTACCGTGGGCAACAACCAAACGGGTGCGACCAACGGCCAGTTAAAAGCGCGTCTGTGGTCCATTGGCGGTCAATACAACAACGGCCCGTTGAGCTTGGGCTTGGCGTATGAAAAGCATAAAGACTTCTACGGCGTAACGGCCGCAGGCGCAGCTTGCCCGAACGCAGTGGCAGCCGGCCCGGTTACGGCGTTGAGCGCCTGTAACGGCAGCTCTGAAAGTGCGTGGGTGTTGGCGGGTTCGTACACGTTCTCGAACAGCCTGAAACTGGGCGCGCAGTATTCCCAGCAAAAGGCTGACACCTCGGCTCTGGCGCAATCGACCAAAGTCAACACCTGGCATGTCGGTATTGACTGGACGATCTCCGGGCCGCACGGCTTGCGCGCAGCGTACTCGCGCGCGGGTGATGTGACCGGCGGCTTGGCCACTGCAGTGGCGTTCGGCCCGGCGATGGGTCAGCGTCCGTTGCCGACAGCGATTGCTCTGGGTGGCTACTCTGGCACCGGCGCGTCGATAGCGTCGATTCGTTACGTACACATGCTGTCCAAGCGTACGGAGTTGACGCTCGGCTACTCGCGTCTTGACAACAAGAATAACGCGAACTACGAAATTGGCGGCTCCACCACGACCGTCAACCCGGGTTCGGATTCCAACGCAATTGCCTTCGGCATGGTTCACAAGTTCTAAGCACGGATGTAACTTAGCTTTACACCTTTAAGTTGGGATTTAACGGGCGCTTCGGCGCCCGTTTTTTTATGGGTGCCAAGAAGTTCGTGCTTTGTGGAAGGACTTGGTCGGTTATTCATCTCATTAAGCTATGATTTGACTTAAAATCAAACAATATCTAATATAGAATCATGCGATCGAATTTTAAGCGCCCGTTCGTCCAGTATGTCAAAAAAGCGCACAAACCCTTGCAACTGGCCATTGAGGATGCGGTCGAGGCGGTTTGCGAAACACCGGATATCGGCGAGCTGAAGGTAGGCGATCTGGCCGGCATACGGGTTTACAAGTTCCGCTTCAATCGCCAAGAATACCTGCTGGCCTATAGAGCGCCAACGAAGCATGCGCCCTTGGAATTCTTGGCAATCGATTTCTATAAAGTTGGAATGCACGAGAATTTTTACGACGCATTGAAGCATTATCTGCGGCTGGAAAACGGCAAAGGAGTTGTGCAATGAGCCACGCACTGAAGGCAGAAGATCTCTTTACCGAGATGAAGCGCATGCCCGAGACCGAGCGCGCCCGGTTTTTTTCTCTATTGACGGGCCAAGCGTTCCGCGAAGATGATTTCACGCACGAGCAGGTGTTTGGTCATTTGCAACGGGAACGCTTTTCCGCCGCCGAAGCGGCTGAATATCTTGAGGTGTCGATGCCGACGCTACGCCGCCAGGTTCAATCGGGCAAATTGGTTCCCAGCCATATCGTAGGCCGCAACCAGATGTTTGCCGCGAACACCCTGCGGGCCTTCAAACGCACCCGTGGATGAAGTGGTTCCTTTGACCTTGCGTCATAGGGCTCTGAACCAGCGCCGAGTTGCTATCATTTGTTGCAAATGATATCGTAGCGGTATCAATTTGACGAAACGATAGTGATAGTGATAGTGATAGCGATAGTTAATTATGGCAGCCGTGACCATCCGAAATTTGCCCGATGAAACCCTGCGCGCGCTAAAGAAACGCGCTGAACAGCGTGGGCGCAGTACCGAGGCCGAAATGCGCATGATCCTACAAAACGCGGTGCGACCGCAGCGTGGCATGGGCACAGCGTTAGCGGAAATCGGTCGTAAATATGGGGGCATTGAATTTCCCAAAACGCGCAGGCGTAGCCCGGTTCGGCCGGTGAACATTGAATCATGATTATTCTGGATACCCATCTTGTCTCCGAACCCCTCAAATCGAAGCCTGATGCGGCGGTGTTGGCTTGGTTGGATCGGCAGGCACCGGAAACGCTCTACCTCACTACAATTACCTTGGCCGAGCTACAGGCGGGCATCGAGACATTGCCCGTGGGGAAACGCCGCACGGCGTTGCAGGGCGCGACGACAGAATTAGTCGCCCAGTTTGAGGGGCGTGTACTATCGTTCGATCAGGACAGCGCGCACGCATTTGGGCGTGTGTTCGCGGGCACGCAAGCAGCGGGTAATCCGATTCACTTTGGCGATTGCGCGATTGCCGCTATTACTATCAGGCGAGGTTTTGTTCTGGCAACCCGCAACGTGCGAGACTATAAGGGCGCTGGCATCGATTTGATTAATCCTTGGAACGCGCCTTAATGGAAATCGGGCTAATGCCCTGCGCGTTTTTCGACACTTAGCTTTACACCTTTAAGTTGAGATTTAACGGGCGCTTCGGCACCCGTTTTTTTATGGGTGTTTTCCGATTGACGAACAAGCGTGGCGCAGCGTTCGTGTTGCAAGCCCGGCGGGAGCGCGGCACAATGCACGTTATTATTGTTAAATAATTAGGAGCGCTCTGATGGACACGTCAAAGGTTTCCAACAAGTGGCAAATCGTGATTCCACGCCACTTACGCGAGGCAGGGCAAATCTGCATCGGCGGTGAGGTGGCGTTCGAGCGCACAGCACAAGGGATACTGCTGCGCCCTGTTGACACCGGAAAGCGCTTTGCGCCCGAGGAGGCTTACGGCCTTCTTGCGACTCGCCGCCGACCGGCAACGCAAGCGGATATCGCGCACGCCGTGCGCGCGGCAGTCGTACGCAAGGAGCGCAAGCTTAGAACCACACCGCCCGTCGAATTCTCGATCAGGTAGTCCCGTTGCGCCAAACCGGAACTTTGGTGAAATAGACGTTTTTCAAGCTTCATCGTCGGATCAGGGTTTCGAAAATTGCTTCGAGGTCGCGTGCGAACAAAGCTGAGTCAAATTGCGGTGCCGTTGCCTTGGCTTGCGCCACCCTTGAGCGCAGGTTTTTCAGGACGTCTGCGCTACCAGCAATCTGACAGGCCAGTTGCTCGTAATCGTCAAGATTATGCGTAATCAAATCTGGCAGTCCTGCCGCCATGAGCAGGCTACCCGAAACCCGCGAGGCAAACGTTTCGCCACGCAAGCCCACGGTCGGGCAACCACACCACAAGGCATCGCTTAGCGTAGTGTGTGAGGTGTAGGGAAAGGTATCGAGCGCAAGATCCGCCACACGGTACCGCGCAAGATGCTCTGCATAGGGCTTGCGTGTCGCGAAAATGAGTCGGTTTCGCTCAACGCCCAACGACTGGGCTTCGCGCCACAGATTTTCCTTCGTCAGCGAAGGCCCATCCACCAGCCACAGCACGCTTTCGGGTATGCGTTGCAGCAGGCGCATCCACACCGCAAATACATCCGGCGTGATCTTGTACGTTTGGTTGAAACAGCAAAATAGGTGTCCACGTTCGGGCAGGCCGTACTCGGCACGGCTTAATGGCTCGGCAACCACGCGCTTGCGGTCATTCGGCTGGTAGCTGTGCGGCATGCGCACGACCTGCTCGCAGCACGTTGACGCTTCGCCCGGCGGAATAATGTAGGCGTCGGCAATCAGGTAATCCACAAACGGCGCGCCGGTGGTGCCGGGATAACCCAGCCACGTCACCTGTATGTTGCAGGGTCGGCGCGCCATGATAGTGATGCGGTCGCCCACGGTGTAGCCTTTGAGTTCCACCAGAATGTCGATCTGATCAGCACGGATGCGTGCAGCAGCCGCGTCGTCGGTCTCCCACGCAATGTCGACAAAGTGATCAAACGCCAGCAGCAGGCGTTGGCGCATGGCGCTGTTGTCTTGCGGGCCATACGAATACGCAAATGTTTCAAAACGGCTGCGGTCGTGATGTTCGATGACATCTGCAATCAAATAGGCAGCGGCGTGCTCCTGAAAATCCGATGACAAATAACCCACGCGCAAGCGGCGGCCTTCGCGCGGCGCAGTGTTACCTGCGGGCGGCATGGGGAGAATGCCGTTAAAGCGCGCCTTGGCCCATGCTTGCGTGTAGCGCAGTTGTTGCGCGGCGGTAATCGGCTCACACAACAGCCAAAACGGACTGCCTAACGCCGCGCGGGTGTCCACCAGCGGCGCCAGCTTGTCCCACGACGCCCGCCATTTGGGCCAATCGCAGATTTGCCGATACTGAAAGGTCAGCAGACCCAGCAGTTCGCCATCGCCAGTGCGCTCGTAGCCCTGCTCCAAAAGCGCCAAAGCCTTATCAAATTTATTGTTAATAAACAAGCAGTTACAAAGCAAGGTATAGGCGTGAGCCACATCAGGCTGTTGCGTCAGCAGGCGCTCGGCCAGAATTTCAGCCTCTTCCAATTGGCCCGTTTCAAAGAGCACTGACGCTAAACCATATAGCGCGACGCTGTTTTGCGGCTCGGCAGCGGATACAAAACGCAGATGCGGTAGGGCTTCTTGCAAACGCCCCAAGGCCACACCACTTTGTGCGACGCCCTCGTGCGCATTCAAATCGTTAGGGGCCTCTTGCAACACCGCTAAAAATTGCTCGCGCGCCGCTGCGGCATCACCTAATCGCAACAAGCCCTTGCCGAGATTCAGTTTGCCATTGAGGTCCGCGGGGTCCAGACGCACGGCGCGCGACAGATGCTGCACCGCGCCGGCCGCATCGTTCAGATGCAGCAGCGCCAGCCCCAGTCGCATGAAGACGACCGCCGGCGCATCGGGTATCTCGGCCGCCCGCTGTAACACTTGCGCGGCGTCGGCAAAACGATCCAAGCTTAAAAAAGCAAGGCCCAAGCTGTCCAGCGCCATGCCATTGCGCGCATCTGACTTGAGCGATTGCTCCAGTGGCGCTACTGCGTTGAGCGCATCGCCCGCTGCAACGCGCGCCATGCCCAGCAGGCACAGCGCTTGCGGATTGGCTGGCGCACGCTGGAGTAGGGTTTCGAGAACGCCGATGGCGCCGACGAGGTTGCCGCTTTGCAATGCGCCCCATGCTTTTTGCAGTTGATCGTCCAATCGCGGCATGAAGGTTAGGCGTGCTGGTTTTGTCGGGTTGCGGCGCACGCGCATTATAGTCTGCCGTGGTGACGGCGCGTACAGGGGTATGCTAAAGTGCCTCGCATTCGAATCATGCTCCGCACCTCATGCGCATCGCCATTGCCACCGCGGCCAACGATATCTATTTTGCCAGCCTCGGGCACCTCATACGCTCGCTGGCCGGTATAGACCGCTTAGGCAATTTCCATCTACACGTTCTGGATGTCGGATTGACGGCAGCACAGCGTGCCGAGCTGGAACACGCCGGGCACGCCCTGATCAATCCCGGCTGGGACGTGGATGTGACGCAGTGGAAAGGCGTTCCGGAGTGGTTCAAGGCCATGACCGCACGGCCCTTTCTGCCGAACTATGTCAAAAACGCCGATGTGATTCTGTGGATAGACGCCGACATCTGGGTGCAAGATCAAGACATGCTTTACGATTTTGTGCGCGCGGCGCAGCGCGGCGAGTTTGCGGTGTGTCTTGAACTCTCGCGCTGCTACGACAATATGTTCATGCGTAACGACAGTCGGCAGGTGTATTACGACAATCTGTCGAAGTACTACGGCGACGAGGTGGCAAACCGATTGAGTTATTTTCCCATGATGAATTGCGGTGCGTTCGCCATGCAACCGGGCCACAAGTTATGGGCGTTGTGGCAAAACACGATCAAGGGTGCGATCAAGCAATACTGCTCCAATTTTTTGGAGCAAACGGCCTTGAATATGTCGGTGTACAGCAACGACATCCGGCCGCATTTTTTGCCTGCGCGCCATAACTGGATGACCTGCCACGCCATGCCGCTGTTGGACGAGGCATCAGGGCATTTTGTTGAGCCGAGCCTACCGCACGCCAAACTTGGGCTGGTGCATTTGGCCTGCGGGCTGTGGAAGCGCGACGATGTGGAGTACCTCACCACAGGCGGACAGCCGCGCAAGGGCCCGCTACGACCGCAATCGACAAAATAGCGTAACTATTTGATTTATATCAATTTTTTGACGACTCTTCAGAACAACTATTGCAACATGATTCCTGTTTTCATCGGCTACGATTCCCGCGAAGCTATCGCGTTCAGCGTGCTCGCGTATAGCATTCAGGCGCGGGCATCGCAGCCGGTGTCGGTGGCACCGCTGATGCTGTCGCAACTGCAAGGCTTGCTCACGCGTGAGCGGCATCCGTTGCAGAGCACGGATTTTTCGTTTTCGCGCTTTTTGACGCCGTATTTGTCGGACTTTGCGGGCTGGTCGCTGTTTATGGATTGCGACATGCTGATGCTGGACGATATCGCCAAGCTGTGGGCCTTGCGCGACGAGCGCTACGCGGTAATGGTTGTTCAGCACGATCACGTACCGCGTGAGACCACTAAGTTTCTCGGTGAGCCGCAGACCAAATATGCGAAAAAAAACTGGTCGAGCGTGATGTTGTTTAACAACGCCAAATGCCGCGCACTGACGCCGGACTTTGTGAATACTGCGTCGGGATTGGCATTGCATCAGTTCAAGTGGTTGAACGATGACGCGCTGATCGGCGCGTTGCCGGATCGCTGGAACCATTTGGTGGGCTACAGCGCGCCGCGCGCCGATGCCGCGTTGGTACATTACACGCTGGGCGGCCCGTATTTCGCGGACTATGCACCGTGTGAATACGCGCACGAATGGTATCGTGAGCGTGACGCGATGCTGCTTGCTGCGGGCGCGCCTGCGGGCAAAAAAACTTAGACAAAACAAGTAGCTAGCCATAAAATCGGGCGACCCCCGCGCGGCCCTGCGCGGTGGCACTGTGTGCGTTTAGGCGGCGTCTAGGTGACGTTTTAGCAGCGTTTAGGCGGCGTTTGTGCGCACAAATACCATCGCGAAGGGGTTATGGAACCGGCCCGCAATACACCTGTCGAGGCACATGACGTAAACGATGTACACGAGGCGCTTGAACACGCCTCGGCGTTGTTGCGTGTACACGATGAGTTGCGGGCGATGGCCGAAGCGGCGGCGGAAGACCCGGGCAGCGCGCCGCCCGATCCCCAACGCCAGGCGGAAAACCTCGAAGACATCCGCGCGCTGCTCGATCCGCTGCATCCGGCTGACGTGGCCTACATACTCGACGCCCTGCCGCGCGACCAGCGGCTGGTGGTATGGGATTTGGTCAAGGCGGATCGCGACGGCGAGATTCTGCTGGAGGTGTCCGATGCAGTGCGCGAGACCCTCATCGAGTACATGGACGCCCATGAGCTGGTCGCCGCCACCGGGCAACTCGATACCGATGAAATCGCCGATCTCGCACCCGACCTGCCGCGAGAAGTTATTGAAGATGTGTTCAAGCTGCTGCCGCCCGAAGAGCGCGAGCAGTTGCGCGAGGCGATGTCGTATCCCGAAGATACCGCCGGGGCGCTGATGGATTTTGACATGGTGCAGATACGCGAGGACGTGACGCTCGAAGTCGTGCTGCGCTATCTGCGTCGGCTCGACGAGTTGCCGGATCACACCGACCAATTGTTTGTGGTGGATCGCGCCGAGCAATTAAAGGGCTTGGTGCCGGTCAATCGCATGCTGGTTACCGACCTGGATGTGGTGGTGGGCGACGTGATGTTGAAGGATTACACGCAATTTAACGTCAGCGACGATGCCGCCGACGTGGTGGCCGCGTTCGAGCGCTACGATTTGGTGTCGGCACCGGTGGTGGACGACGACGGCAAGCTGGTGGGCCGCATGACGGTGAACGCGGTGGTGGATTACAACCGCGAAAAAACCGACAGCGAGAAGCTGAGCGCAGGCGGTTTGCGCGAAGACGAAGATATTTTCGCGTCGGTGTGGAAAAGCGTGCAAAACCGCTGGTCGTGGCTGGCACTGAATTTGATTACCGCGTTTGTGGCGTCGCGCGTGATCGGCATTTTTGAAGGTTCCATTGCCAAGCTGGTGGCGTTGGCGGCGCTGATGCCGATTATCGCGGGCATCGGCGGCAATTCCGGCAATCAAACTATTACCATGATTGTGCGCGCGTTGGCGCTGGGGCAGATAACCCGGCAGAGCGCCAGCAAATTGTTCGTCAAAGAGCTTTCCGTTAGCGCCTTGAACGGCCTGATTTGGGGCAGCTTGGTGGGTCTTTTTGCTTTCCTGATTTATCACAACTGGCAGTTAAGCTTGGTGATGATGCTCGCGATGGCGTTGAATTTGCTGCTGGCGGCGTGCATGGGCGTGGCGATTCCGATGGCGATGGATAAACTCGGACGTGATCCGGCGGTGGGTGCCAGCGTCTTGATCACCGCCATCACCGACAGCGGCGGGTTTTTCATATTTTTGGGTCTGGCGACGCTGTTTTTGATCTAAACGCCCGCATGGCTTTGGCTGACGGGTGCGGCGGAATAATTGCCGCTACCCGTTGTTAGCCGCAGGTAGCCGGTTACAAAGGAACCCCAAGCACCGTGGATGATTTCGGCACACAGGCTTCAGCGGTGATTCCGCGGTTGCGGCGCTACGCGCGCGCGCTAACCGGCGACACCTTGCGCGCCGACGATCTGGTGCAGGATACCCTTGAGCGCGCACTGGTAAAACAACACCTGTGGCGGCAGGGCAGCGACCTGCGCGCTTGGATGTTCACCATCATGCACAACGTGTTCGTGAATCAGGTGCGCGCGAACCCGCCGGGCATTACGGTTGAACTGGATGACGAGGCGTATAACGTGCCTGCGCGGTCAAGTCCGGTGGATTTCATCGAGGTGGGCGAGATGGATCGGGCGATCCGCCGCCTGCCGGTGGAGCAGCGTGAGGTCTTGTTGTTGATTGCATTGGAGCAATTGAGCTATGGCGAAACGGCCGCAGCGCTGGGCATCCCAGTCGGCACGGTGATGTCGCGGCTGTATCGGGCGCGCGAGCGCTTGCGCGCACTGCTGGGCGGTGAAGGCGCGGCTGGCGTATTAAAGGTGGTGAAATGAATAAGCCCGTGATTACCGAAGCGGATTTGCAAGCGTGGGTAGACGGGCAATTGCGCGCGTCGGCGCAGGCGCAAGTCGAGGCGTGGCTGCGCGATCAACCGCAGGATGCGACGCGCCTTGCACACTATCGCCGGCAAAACGTCGCGCTGCATAGCGCCTACGATGATGCGCTCGGCGAAGCCATACCAGACTCATTGAGCGTACCGCTGCGGCGTTCAGCGCGTGCGGGTGTTTTGCGTGGTTTGCCCTATGCGGCGATGCTGGCGTGCCTGGCTGTGGGCGGTGTGATGGGTACCGGCGCGGGCTGGTGGTTGTTCGCGCCGAAGGATGCTGCGCGTGCGGCGGCCACGTCACCCGCTTTCGTGCGGCAGGCGGCAGTGGCGCACGTGGTTTACAGTCCGGAAGTGCGCCATCCGGTGGAGGTGGGCGCCGATCAAGAGGCGCATCTCACGGCATGGTTGTCCAAACGGCTGGGCACGCCACTCAGAGTGCCGCATCTGGGCGATCAAGGGTTTGCATTGGTCGGCGGACGTTTGCTGCCGGGGCAGCCGGATGACCGTTCGCCGGTTGCACACTTCATGTATCAGGATGGCAAGGGCCAGCGGCTGACTTTGTACGTGCGCGTCAACGCAGGTGCCCCCAGCGAATCGGCGTTTCGTTTTGCACAGGAGAAAAACGTCGGCGTGTTTTATTGGCTGGATCAAAAACTCGGCTACGCCTTGTCCGGTGAAATCGAAAAAGCCGATCTGCTGCGCGTGGCGACGGCGATTTACAAGCAGTTGAATCCGTAGCGCGCTAAAAACCGTGTCGTTGAATCTAGCAACGGCCTTTGCCATTGAGATTTGTTGTAACTACTTGATTTAAAACAATTTTATTTGCACTGCTCAATGTCTTTGTGCCCGCATAAGGATGCGGCATGCGGCATGCAACGTGATCACCGCATAAAACCAGTGCCAAAAAAACAACGGAGACCAAACATCGGTCTCCGTTGATAGAAGTTACTGCTGATTACTTCTTCGCTGCTTTTTTCTTAGCTACTTTTTTCTTTGCTGCTTTTTTCTTCGCTGCCATGTGAGTCTCCTTTTAAGTTAACTGTGGCATCGTTTGCTACGGATATTTTTCCGCAGCCCCATCCATAATTCAAAGAACTCTGCGCAACTTGCCGCATTATTCTGCTTGCAATCGCGGATGCGGCGTAAAAGTGCTGCAAAAAATTTTACACACACATCACACAACAACCAGCGAAACCATGCATGGTGCGCCAATTCTATTCCACAGTACAAAAATAAAGCAACACTTTTATTGACTTATTTTTGCAATGATGTTTGGGATTGTGCGATTAGTACAACACACGCCACTCGTAATCAGTGTCGCGTAAGTACCATCATCACGCGAAACATGTTGTATCCGTACAACGTGGGACGTGATGCTGAGCGTGAATTCATTCACACGCTACTTCAAAACGGATTCGTTGGCGTAGAGCGAGGCCACCGTTTCACGTTGACGAATGACCTGCGTCGATGCGCCATCCACCATCACTTCCGCTGCGCGCGGACGCGTGTTGTAGTTGGAGCTCATGCTCATGCCGTACGCCCCGGCAGAACGTATGGCGAGCAGCGCGCCCTCTTGGAGGGCGAGCTTGCGTCCGCGCCCGAGGAAATCGCCGCTCTCACACACCGGGCCGACGATTTCCCACTCGGCAAGTGCAGCGTCAGACAGGGTCACCGGCACGATATCGTGCCAAGCGTCGTAGAGCGCCGGGCGCATCAGGTCATTCATGGCGGCATCGACGATGGCGAAATTGCGATCAGCGCCCTGCTTCAGGTACTCCACGCGCGTCAGCAACACACCTGCGTTGCCGGTGAGGAAGCGTCCCGGCTCGAACAGCAGTTTTTCGCTACGGCCTTTGACGCCATTGAGAATCGCAGCAGCGTAGTCATTGACGCTGTTGGCGTTTTCGTCGGGCTTGTATTGAATGCCCAGCCCGCCGCCCAAATCAATATGCGTGAGCGCGATGCCGTCCGCGTTGAGTTGCTCGACCAGCGCGATGACACGCTCCACTGCCGCGCTGAAGGGCTTGATATCCATAAGCTGCGAGCCGATGTGGCAATCGATGCCGTCAATGTGCAAATGCTTCAGACCGCGCGCGTGACGGTACAGCGCCAGCGCATCCCCATGCGCTACGCCGAATTTGCTTTCCTTGAACCCAGTGGCAATATACGGATGCGTTTTAGCGTCCACGTCCGGGTTTACACGCAAACTCACCGGTGCCACTTTGCCCATCGCGGCGGCAATGTGGTCAATACGCGCCAGCTCCGATGGCGATTCGACGTTAAAACACAGAATTCCAGCGGTTAAGGCATCGCGAATTTCGATTGCCGTCTTGCCGACGCCCGAAAAAACCACCTTGTGCGGATCACCGCCAGCGGCAATCACGCGCGCCAGTTCGCCGCCGGAAACAATATCAAAGCCGCTGCCCAGTCGCGCAAAGAGATTCAGAATCGCCAGATTCGGGTTAGCTTTCACCGCGTAGCAAACCAGATGCGCGTGCGCGGCGAATGCGGCATCGAAGCCGCGATAGGCACCGGTCAGCGCGGCTTTGGAATAGACGTAACACGGCGTGCCGTAATTTTCTGCGATGTGGCTCAACGCCACGTCTTCCGCGTGCAGCGCTTGGCTGCGGTAAGCAAACGCGTTGTGATCAAGTGGGTTCATAGCACTTCAGTGGCGGGCGAGGCATTGTTGGGGGGCTGCGCCGGTGCAGGCTTGGTCGCGGGGGGCTTTGCGCTAGGCTGGGGTAAAGCAAGGGGCGTGCGATAGCCGCAAGCGCCCAGCGCGCAGCATAGAACTAGGGTGATGAAGGAGGTGCGCATGGCGTATCGCTGTGGTGCAGAATCGAACGGGTGTGGCGCAAAGTTTAGCACGCGCCTGCGGTGGGCCTGCTGTGGGCCTAACGGGCACCCGTGTCAATCCACCAAGTAACGGTGAGACTCGCGGCGTATCTCGCGGCGACGCGCGGCGTAGTCGGGAATCACGCTGCCCACTACTGCCCAGAATCGCGGCGAGTGGTTCATTTCACGCAGGTGCGCCAGCTCATGCACCACCACGTAATCGATCAGGTGCTGCGGCATGTGGATCAAGCGCCAGTTGAGCGAAATGCGCCCGCTGGCATGGCAACTGCCCCAGCGCGAACGCGCATTCGACAGGCGTATCGCCACCGTCTCCAGCGTGATGTGGGTGCGAAAGTGCTCGATACGCCGGTGAAAATGCGCCAGCGCCTGCTCTTGCAGCCAGTGTTTGGCGAGCGCGGCCACCGCTGCTGCGGCAAGATCGGGCGCGCGTATGCGCAATAGGGGTGCTGCGAGTTCCACCGCGCTGACACCGGGCGCGACTTCAATTTTTAGCGGCAAGCCGAGGTACGCCACCGTCTCGCCGCTTGCCCAGCGTCGCGCGGGCGCACGTTTGTCGCTCCAATCGGCCAGCTTGCGCACCACCCAGCGCGCGTGATCGCGCAGCACCGTTTCGATTTCGCGCAAGCTCGCGCGCAGCGGCGCGCCCACGCGCAAGCCGCGATCATCCACTGACAGCGAGATGCGCCGTCGGCCGTGGCTGCGATGCAGAATGTAATTCACCGGCTGGCCGTCGAGCACCGTGGCGCTGGCCACCACCGGGTTCATGGACAACGGCGCAAACGGCAATTCGAGCTGTGCGCTAGCGGGGTTCGCCATAGGATTTCAGTCGGGGCATTTCGGATTCAATCCAGTCTTCAACGCGTTGATTCAATTCCGCTGCGGATAAGCCTGTAGAAACAATCGGTTTGCCGATGCTGACGGTAATCAAACCCGGACGTTTGATGAAAGCGTTCTTGCGCCAGCACTCCCCTGCGTTGTGCGCCACGGGCAGCGCCAGCGCATGGGTTTTCACCGTCAGCCACGCACCACCCGGATGGTACGCCCCTCGTTCGCCCGGCGCAACGCGGGTGCCTTCGGGGAAAATGACGATATAAAAGCCCGCGGTCAAACGCTCCGCACCCTGTTCTGCCATTTGCCGCAGCGCCTTGCTGCCGGAGCCGCGATTGATCGCAATGGGCGAAAGCATCGCCAGCCCCCAGCCGAAGAACGGTATCCACAACAGCTCGCGCTTCATCACCCACACCTGCGGCGGAAATATCGTCTGCCACGCCAGCGTTTCCCACGCCGACTGGTGCTTGGAGAGAATCACACACGGCGCGTGCGGAATGTTTTCCGCGCCGATTACCCGGTAGCGCACGCCGCAAATCACGGTGGCGGCACGGGTGATCAGCCGCGACCACAGCGTGATGACGCGATAGCGCGTGAGCCGTGACAACGGAAATGTCAGCAGTGCGATGACCGAAAACACTGGCGTCACCACCAACTGGAACAGTAAAAACAGGCAGGCGCGTAGAAAGAGCAACGGTGGCGTCGTCAGGCAACCAGCGCATCCACCGCAGCGGACAGGTCGGCAAATACGCGTGTGGCGGGCGGCAACGCGCCGCTACGCTGCGTTTTTTTGCCGTTGCCGGTGAGCACCAGTATCGGTGCCGCTTGCACGGCGGCGGCGGCCTGCAGATCGCGGATGCTGTCCCCTATCACCGGCACGCCGGTGAGATTGGTGTTGAGCCGGTGGGCGATGTCTTCAAACATGCCGGCTTTGGGCTTGCGGCAATTGCAGTGGTCGTCCGCTGCATGCGGGCAGAAAAAAACCGCGTCCACGCGCGCGCCGGCTTGGGCCAACGCCTTGTGCATTTTGTCGTGGATGGCGTTCAACGCGACCATATCAAACAGGCCGCGCCCCACACCCGATTGATTGGTGGCGACAATCACGTGAAAGCCCGCGTGATTCAGCCGCGAAATCGCGTTTAGGCTACCCGCAATGGGCCGCCATTCCGCAGGGCTTTTGATATACGCCGCGCTGTCGTGGTTAATTACACCATCGCGATCAAGCACAATCAGTTTCATGTGGCGAGTTTGGAGATGTTGACGACTTGATGGGTCAGATTTGCCACTTCGTGTAGCAACGCGAAGCGGTTTTCACGCAGGACTGGGTCTTCAACGTTGACCATCACCTTGTCGAAAAACTGCGAGACCGGTTGATGCAGTTGCGCAGTAACGCGCAGTGCGTCGCTGAATTTTGCCTGCTTGAGCAAGGCATCGACCTGCGTGCGTAATTGCCGGGTTGTTGTAAGTAATTGTTTTTCTTCACTTTCTTGCAGCTTGCCGTCATCGGCTCGGCGACCGGTGACCTGCCCGCCGGATTTGCTGAGGATGTTGCGGATGCGCTTGTCGGCTTCTGCCAAGCCCGCCGATTCGGGCAATGCCAGAAACTGGCGCGCCGCTTCCAAGCGCGCCACGTATTCGAGCGGACGCGGCAACAGATCGAGTACCGATTCAATTTCCAGCACCGAATAACCGAGGTCGCGCAGATAACTTTTCGCGCGTTCGATGACAAAAAAGGTCGCTTCCACCGCGTTCGGCGTGGCCATGCCTTTGTGGTCGTGTGATTCCAGCAGCGTGCCGGTGGGGAAGGTTTCGTGCGCCAGTTTCAGCAACTCGCCCACCTGCAACGGCAGTTGGCGTTCCGCCAAAATACGAATGACGCCCAGCGCGTGACGCCGTAGCGCGAACGGGTCTTTGTCGCCGGTAGGTATCGCCCCGACGCCAAAAATGCCAATCAGCGTGTCGAGCTTGTCGGCCAGCGCCACGCAGCAGGCCACCGGGCTTTCCGGCAGCTTGTCGCCGGCGAAGCGCGGCAGATAGTGCTCGGCAATGGCATCGGCAACCAACGCAGGCTCGCCGTCGTGCTGCGCGTAATAGCGGCCCATGATGCCCTGCAACTCGGGGAATTCACCCACCATGCCGGTGACCAAATCGGCTTTGGCGAGCCACGCGGCGCGCTCCGCCAACAACGGGTCAGCCCCGATCAAGCGGGCGATTTTGCCGGCGAGTAATTGCACGCGCTGCACGCGCTCAAGCTGCGTGCCGAGTTTGTTGTGATACACCACCTTGGCCAGACCCGGCACGCGCGTTTCCAGCCGCGCCTTGCGATCTTGATCATAGAAAAACCGCGCATCGGCCAGCCGCGGGCGCACCACGCGTTTGTTGCCCTCGATAATATTCGTGGGATCATTCACCTGCATATTGCTGACCACTAAAAACTTCTCGGTGAGCTTGCCCGCCGCGTCGAACAGCGGGAAATATTTCTGGTTGGTGCGCATGGTCAGAATCAGGCATTCCTGGGGCACCGTCAAAAACGCCGCCTCGAAGCCCGCGACGTAAACCACCGGCCATTCCACCAACGCCGTCACCTCGTTCAGCAAAGCGTCGTACTCGCCAAGCGTGCCGCTTAATTCCGCTGCTTTGGCTTTGAGCTGCACGGCAATTTCAGCACGGCGCGCTTCAAAACCGGCAATGACTTTGCCCTCAGCGTTCAGGCGTGCGTCGTATTCACCGGCATTGCCGAGTGCAATATCGCGCGCGCCGAGAAAGCGGTGCCCGTGCGTGACACGCCCTGCCGCAAGCCCCAATGCCTGCACGTTGACCACCTCGGTGCCGTGCAGCGCCACCAGCCCGTGCGCCGGGCGCACAAACTTCACGGTTTCGGTGCTGTTGGGCAACTGGTAGCTCATCACTTTCGGGATGGGCAAACGCGCGATGGTTTTTTCCAGTGCGGCCTGCAAACCCGCTTGCAGCGAAAGACCGGCGGCCAGTTGCGGCAAAAATAGCATCACCAGTTTGCCGTCGTTGGCCTTTTTGATGGAGGCCACCGCACTGTCGTCACGGCCCAACGACGCCAGCTTTTTAAGCAAGGCGGGCGTGGGTTTGCCGGTGGCATCAAGCCCCACTTTTTCCGGCAGCAGCCGTTCGTCGATTTGACGGTCGGGCGCTTTATCCAACACGCTGGAGAATCGCGCGGCTAACCGTCGTGGCGTGGCAAAAATGTCGATTTTGCAATCGGCGGCCAGCAAGGCGCTGGCGGCCAGATCATCGCGCAGCCCGTGCGCAAATGCCTCGCCCAGCCGCTGTAGCGCCTTGGGCGGCAATTCTTCCGTAAACAACTCAACCAGCAGCGGCGCGCTCATGCTGTTCTCCCGGTGCGGGTTGCCATGACCTCGTCAATTTCTTCTTTAGAAACAAAGGCTTGTATAGTTTCGTCAGTGGCGCGCTCAAAGCCGCGCACTTTGCGCGATTGGTAATACGCCTGTGCCGCAGCGCGCGCCAATGTCCGCACGCGCGCGATGTAGGCTGCGCGCTCGGTCACCGAAATGGCTCCGCGCGCATCCAAAAGGTTGAAGCTGTGCGAGCACTTCATCACCATTTCGTAGCCCGGCAGCGCCAGTCCCGCTTCAAACAAGCGCTTAGCTTCGGACTCAAACTGGCCGAATTGCTGCAATAGCATATCCACGTTGGCGTGCTCAAAGTTGTAGGTGGATTGCTCGATTTCATTTTGCAAATATACGTCGCGGTAAGTCACGCCCGGTGCCCATTGCAAATCAAACACGCTTTCAACGCCTTGCAGATACATTGCCAGCCGCTCCAAGCCGTAGGTAATTTCGCCCATCACCGGCTTGCACGGAATGCCGCCGACCTCCTGAAAATAGGTGAACTGCGTGACTTCCATGCCGTTAAGCCACACTTCCCAGCCGAGGCCCCACGCGCCCAGCGTGGGCGATTCCCAGTCGTCTTCGACAAAGCGGATGTCGTGCTCCAGCGGATTGATGCCGATTTCTTTAAGCGAGCCCAGATACAAATCCAGAATATTGGCGGGTGACGGCTTCAGCACCACTTGATACTGATAATAGTGCTGCAAACGGTTGGGGTTTTCACCGTAGCGACCATCTTTCGGGCGGCGCGAAGGCTGCACATACGCCGCGTTCCACGGCTCCGGCCCGATGGCGCGCAAAAACGTTGCGGTGTGAAACGTGCCTGCGCCCACTTCCATGTCGTAGGACTGCAACAGCGCGCAGTGGTGCTTGTCCCAATAATGGTTGAGCGCGAGGATCAGGTGCTGAAAAGTTTGCATCGAGGCTAAGTCACAGTTCGCTTGTAAACCCAGAATTTTACAGGGATTTTTAAGCAGTCGCCCTTGTGTTGCGGCGCAAAAATGCCCATCCGAACATCATCGCTGCGATTAACAGTGCAACGCGGTTGCCCCAGCGCACATAAGGTGTAGCACCTTGATAGCCCGGCACGGTGTGTTCTACGGTCGCCACGGCGTATTCCGCTGCGACCTTCACGACGTGGCCGCGTTGATCGATCACTGCCGTCATACCGGTGTTGGTGGCGCGCAGCATGTAACGGCCCGTTTCCAGCGCGCGCGCCTGCGAAATTTGCAAATGCTGGCGCGGTGCCATCGAGCGGCCAAACCACGCGACGTTGCTCACATTGACCAGCATTGTTGCCTGCGGCAATTGGCGGATGATTTCTTCACCGAACACGTCTTCATAGCAGATATTGAGCGCCACGCGCTGCCCGGCTAGGTTGAGCGGCTGTTGCGCGATGCTGCCGCGCGCGAAATCCTGCAATGGGATGCTCAGAATATTTACAATCCACGCCAGCACAGGCCGCAGCGGAATGAATTCGCCAAACGGTACCAGATGCGATTTGCGGTACTTTTGGCTGGCAGCGGTACCCAGCGAAATCGCGCTGTTGTAATAGCCCTCATTCGGCACACGCTCCGGCACGCCGATGATGACGTCGCCGTGGTTTTTGCGCGCGTGCGTGGCCAGCAGGTCAAGATAATCCGTCGGCACCTGATGCAAAAATAGCGGCAGCGCCGTTTCCGGCAACACAATCAACTGCGCGCGGCTGGCGGTCACCATTTTGGCGTAAGCGTCCAGCGTGGCGAGCACCTGGTCTTCGCGCCACTTCATATCCTGCGCGACATTGCCTTGCAGCAGGCTGACTGTCAGCGGCGTGCCGGTGGGCGTGGTCCACTCAACCTGTTGCAGGCCCCAGCCACCGAGCACAAGCGCTACGGGTATCGCCGCTGCCCAGCGCACGTCGCGCACGCGGAGCGTCAGCAATGCGATGCAGCCCGCCGCTATCGCCACCAGCAAACTCACGCCATAAATGCCCGCTACCGGCGCATAGCCCGCCAAGGGGCTGGTGGGAATTTGCGAATAACCGATGGTGTTCCACGGAAAGCCGGTGAAAATCCAGCTACGCACCCACTCCACGCCGACCCACAGCGCGGGTGCTGCCAGTGTTGCGGTGACCGCTGGCGGTGCGCGCAATCGCACGGCCGCGTACCCTGCGGCGGCCGGAAACAAGGCCAGAAACGCGCAAAACAACAACGTGGCGGCAGCGGCAATGGGCATCGGCATCGCGCCAAAGGTGGCGAGACTCACGTAAATCCACGACACGCCCGCCAGAAAAAAACCCAAGCCAAACGCCCAGCCGGTATTGAACGCCTGCCGTGGCGTTTCAGCGCGCGCCCATTGCCGAAACAGCCACGCCAGCGTCACGAATGGCAGCGGCCACAGTTCAAAAGGCGCGAAGCCAGCCACGGTGAGGGCACCGGCCAGCACGGGAATCAAACACGACACCGGCGGCCACTTCACGCGGCGGGTTTCTCCGGTTTTTTCACCACTTGTAGCAGGTGCATGCGACGGCTGTCGGCGCGCAGCACTTTGATCGACAGGTTGTCAAAGCTGATTTGCTCGCCGCGTTTGGGGATGCGGCCAAAGCGGTTCAACACCAAACCGCCGACGGTGTCGAATTGTTCGTCGCTGTAGTGAGTGCCAAAAACCTCATTAAAATCAACTACTTCCGTAATGGCCTTGACGCGATACTGACCGCCGCGCTCTTCGACGATTTTCTCGTCTACCTCGTCGATATCGTGTTCGTCTTCGATGTCGCCAACGATTTGTTCGAGTACGTCTTCAATGGTGACCAGGCCCGCCACGCCGCCGTATTCATCGACCACAATCGCGATGTGATTGCGGCTGGCGCGAAACTCTTTCAGCAGCACATTGAGCGGTTTCGATTCGGGGATAAACACCGCCGGGCGCAGCATGTCGCGCACGTTGAATTCTTCTTCGCCAGCGTAGTAACGCAACAAATCTTTGGCGAGCAGAATGCCGATCACGTTGTCTTTGTTTTCGCCGATCACCGGAAAGCGCGAGTGCGCCGTCTGCATCACCGTGGGAATGAATTGCTCCGGCGATTCGCCGATGTCGATCACATCCATTTGCGAGCGTGGAATCATGATGTCGCGCGCCTGCATTTCCGACACCTGCAGCACGCCCTCAATCATCGCCAGCGCATCGGCGTCAAGCAAATTGCGCTCGTGCGCCGAATGTAGCAATTGCAACAGTTGCTCGCGGTCTTCCGGCTCGCGCATTAAAAATGCCGAGATGCGGTCGAGCACGGAAGGTTTGTCGTGAGTGTCGCTGGCCATAAGACTACTTGCTAACGGTACGGATCAGCATACCCCAATTTTGCCATGATCGCGGTTTCGCGCGATTCCATCACCTTGGCATCTGCATTGTTTTCGTGATCGTAGCCCTGCAAATGCAGCACGCCATGTATGGTGAGGTGGGCGTAATGCGCGGCGAGCGTTTTTTTTTGCGCGCGCGCCTCGCGCGCGACCACTGGCGCACACAGCGCCAGATCGCCTTCAAACGGCGTTTGATCGTGGAGAATAAACGTCAGCACATTGGTGGCGTAATCTTTGCTGCGGAAATGGCGGTTGAGCGTCAACCCCTCGGCCTGCCCGACGATGCGCAGCGTGATGCGCGCATCGTGCTCCAGCGCCGCGCGCACCCAGCGGCGAAACTGCGCGCGCGATGGCTTGCCGCTGGCGGTGACGGCGTATTGCACTGCCAAATGCAGCACTGCCAAATTCAGCACCGCCAAATTCAGCACCACGGCGCGTGACGATCGCGCAGCCGTTGGCGTCATGACGGCGCGTCGTCCCTCGGCGTTTGCGCACCGGCGCTTTTACCCTTGCGGCTCTCGTAGGCATTGACGATGCGTTGCACCAGCGGATGGCGCACCACGTCTTCCGCGCCGAAATAGGTGAACGCAATGCCGCGTACGGCTTTGAGAATTTCGTGTGCGTCGATGAGGCCGCTTTTTTGCCCCTTGGCGAGATCGATTTGTGTCACGTCGCCGGTGACCACCACGCGGCTGCCAAAGCCGATGCGGGTTAAAAACATTTTCATTTGCTCGGGCGTGGTGTTTTGCGCTTCGTCGAGAATCACGAACGCGTGATTGAGCGTGCGCCCGCGCATGAACGCCAGCGGCGCCACTTCAATGGCACCGCGCTCGAACATTTTTGCCACCTTATCGTAGCCCATCAAATCATACAGCGCGTCGTACAGCGGGCGCAGATACGGATCGACCTTTTGCGCCATGTCGCCGGGCAAAAAACCCAGCCGCTCGCCGGCCTCAACCGCCGGGCGCACCAGCACCAGTCGTTTGACCGCATCGCGCTCAAAGGCATCGACCGCGCAGGCCACCGCGAGATAGGTTTTGCCGGTGCCCGCCGGGCCGATGCCGAAGGTGATGTCGTGCCCGTGGATTTTTTTTAGATACTCAACTTGATGCGGCGTGCGGCCCTGCAAATCGGGGCGGCGCGTAATCAACACCGGCTCCCCGCCCGCGCTGTGCGTGCTGGGCGTGTGCGCGGCCTGCACCAAGCCGAGCTGCAGGTCCTCGGGATCGAGCGCTTGGTGGGCCTTGGCGTAAAACGATTCAAGCACACGCGCGGCCACGCGTGCTTTTTCCGCCGCGCCGCTGACGGTGAAATGCTCGCCGTGTCGCGCGATGGTGACTTCACAAGCACTTTCAATGCGGCGCAGATTTTCGTCCAACGCGCCGCACAGATTGGCCAGCCGATGGTTGTTGACTGGCGTGAAGCTTAATTCCAAGCTATTGTTTTTCAAGGGTTTTTATCAATTCGCCGCGTAAGGTGTAATGCAGCGCTTCGGTGATCTTAACATCCGTAAACTGGTTAATCAGCGTGGCTGGGCCATCAAAATTGACCACGCGATTGTTGTCGGTGCGCGCGGCCAGTTGACGCTCGCGCCGCGCGTGGCCGGTGACCAGCACCCGCTGCGTGGTGTTTAGCATGGCGCGGCTGAAACGGTGCAGTTGTGCATCGACTACGCTTTGCAGGTGTTGCAGGCGCGCGAGTTTGGTGGCTTCCGGCGTGTCGTCGGCAAGGTCCGCTGCCGGCGTGCCAGGGCGGCGGCTGTAAACGAAGCTGTAAGCGCCGTCGAATTTGATGTCGTCGATCAGGCGCAGGGTGGCTTCGAAATCGGCGTCGCTTTCACCCGGAAAGCCGACAATAAAATCCGATGAAATCGAAATATCGGGCCGCACCGCACGCAGACGACGCACGATGGATTTGAATTCCAGCACGGTATAACCGCGCTTCATTGCCGCCAGCACGCGATCCGAGCCGCACTGCACCGGCAGATGCACCTGATTCACCAGCTTGGGGTTGGTGGCGTAGGCATCGATCAAGCGCTGAGTGAACTCTTTCGGATGCGATGTCGTGTAGCGGATGCGCTCGATGCCGGGCACCGCCGCCACGTAGTCGAGCAGCAGCGCGAAATCCGCCGTGTCGCCGTCCTCGGTGCGCGCCGCATACGCGTTGACGTTTTGCCCCAACAGGGTGATTTCCTTCACGCCCTGCAAGGCGAGTTCAGCCACTTCGGTGAGCACGCCGTCGAACGGGCGCGAGACTTCTTCGCCGCGCGTGTAGGGCACTACGCAAAAGCTGCAATACTTGCTGCACCCTTCCATGATCGACACAAATGCCGAGGCACCCTCCACGCGAGCCGGCGGCAGGTGATCGAATTTCTCGACTTCCGGGAACGAAATATCCACCTGCGGCTTGCCGGTCTTGCGTCGCGCGTTGATAAGTTGCGGCAGGCGATGCAGGGTTTGCGGGCCGAATACTAAGTCTACATAGGGCGCACGGGCGACAATGGATGCGCCTTCTTGACTGGCCACACAGCCACCCACGCCGATCAGCAGATCAGGCTTGTTGCGCTTGAGGTTTTTGACCCGCCCCAGATCGTGAAACACCTTCTCCTGCGCTTTCTCGCGCACGGAGCAGGTGTTGAACAAAATCACATCGGCTTCGGCGACGTTATCGGTGGGCTGCATGTCGTGCGACGCACGCAACACGTCCGCCATTTTGTCCGAGTCATACTCGTTCATCTGGCAGCCGAAGGTCTTGATATAGACTTTCGTCAAGCGGGCTTACTCAGGCAGGCCGGTCAAAAGAATATCGATTGCTTTGCGGCATCAAGGCGGGCCTGTTCTTCGGGCCGCAGGATGTAAATGCGCTGAATCTGCCCGCCGGGGTTGAACTGAACCCACACATCGGCATCCACCGGCAGGGCACCGTGAACGATGGTGCGGTTGCTGGTATCGTAAATCACGCCGCCGGGTGCGAGCGTCAGCGCTTCACGCCCAATGATCACTTGCGGCAACGGCAGCTTTTCACCCGTGGTGCCGCGTTGGCCGTTCACCGGCAATTGGCGAATTTGCTGCGCTTCGCACGCCTGCGGCCAAAGCAGCGCGGTGCCCAGCATGGCCGTGGCTGAAAAAGCCGAAAATCCCAATAAACTCAATAAAAGCAATATGTTACGCATACTTTACGATACCACATCCGGGCCTGCCGAGGCAATCGCCTGTGTGGCCACAGTGTGCCGCGCCCCGCGCGCCACACTGTGGGACAATTTGCCGATGAACAAGGCTGTTAGCCCGATGCACGCCGCCCCTCCGCTATCCGCTCATGGCCCGCTGCCGGCGGGACTAGGGTCATGGTGGCAACACGCGAGCGTGCGCGCCGCCGGTTTTGGGGCGATTTACGTGTTGCTTGATTGGCTTACGTATTTGTTTCCCGCACGGTTTGGTGTTACCCCGTTCAATCCGGAAGCGGCGGTGGCGGTTGCGCTGTTAATGTCGTGCGGCACGCGCTACGTGCTACTGATTTTTCTGGTGGTGCTGTTGGGCGAATATGCCTTGCCGGTACTGCGGCGTCCGTTGTTGTTGATGCTCATCAACAGCGCGGTGCTGACTGCCGCTTATGCCGCGATGGCGTATCTGTTGACGCACCGTTTTCGCGTACGCGCCGAGCTCGACACACGGCGCGATGTGATGCGGCTGATCGGTGTGACGTTCGTGTGCATGCTGGTATGCAGCATAGCGTATGTGGGCGTGCTGGTGTCGTTTGGCATCGGCCCGGTGGATCGCTATTTCAACGGTGCGCGGCGCTTTTTCATCGGTTACAGCGTCGGCACTCTGGTGGCGGCACCGCTGGTGATGATGTTGTTCAGCGAAAAGCGGCGCGCGCAATTCCTTACCCTCCTGCGGGCGAAAGAGGCTTGGCTGCTGGTAGCGGCCATCGCCTTGTGCATATGGTGGGTGTTTGGGCAGGACACGAAGGATCACGTGCGCTTTTTCTATGTGCTGTTTTTGCCGCCCATAGGGGCGGCGGCGCGGTTCGGCATGGTAGGGGCTGCTGGTGCGCTGGCGCTGATTCAATCCGGCGTGTTTGCGGTGATGCATTTGAGCGGTTATCAGCCCCTGTCGGTGTTTGAGCTACAGCTATTACTGATCACGCTGACGGTCACCGTTTTGCTGCTCGGCGTGTCCGTAGACGAGCGGCTGCGGGCCACCGCCGAGCTGCGCGAATCGCTGCGGCTTGCGGCCGCGGGCGAGATGGCCGCCGCCATTGCCCATGAAATCAATCAACCGTTGACCGCGCTGTCGGGCTACGCCACGGCGGGGCAACTGTTGGCCGCCGCGCCGGTGGTGAATTTCCCACAGTTGCAGCAGACCATGGATAAGCTGGTCGAAGAATCCCGGCGCACGGCGGCGGTGGTGCGCCGTCTGCGCGACTTTTTTCGTTCCGGCGCAACACGGCTGGAACCCGTGGACTTGCGCGCCGTCGCCGAGGGCGTGATCGCGTCGCTGCGCACCAAGGCAGATGCCGCGCAGGTTGCGCTGCGTTGCGAAGCCGGTGAACACGCTGCGCGGGCGTTGGTCGATGCGGTGCAAATCGAAGTGGTGTTGCGCAACCTGTTGCTAAACGCCATCGATAGCGCCGCTGCCAATGCCACCGATTCCTCAAAGGGCCGCGTGTCGGTACACCTCGGCATCGATTCGTCACAGCGCTTGCTGGTGAAAGTGCGCGATAGCGGCACGGGGATACGCGAGCGCGATGCGGCGCGACTCTTCGACTCGTTTGTGACCACCAAGTCGTCGGGCATGGGCATGGGGCTTGCCATCAGCCGCGCAATCATGGATGCTCACGGCGGTGAAATTTGGGCGGTTCCCGGCGACAGCGGTTTGGTGTGTTTTACACTGCTGCCGGATAGGCCGTCCCGCCCGGACAACTCGTAACCCCCGCACAGGAAAGCGCGCATCGTGAACGCACAAAACGTCAACGCCGAGAACGTCAACGCCCAGAACGCCAACGCCAGTGGCGCGGCTCACAGCGGGCCGCGCGAGGGTGCCGGTGAAGCCTTGCCTGACATGCAACGCACAAAGCTCACCGTGTACGTGGTGGACGATGATGCCGCCATCCGTGATTCGCTATCGCTGTCGCTCAGGTTGCGCGGTTACCACATCGCCCAATTCGCCAGCGCCGAAGATTTTTTGCATGCCTTTGATGCAACGTGGATGGGCTGTGTGATCGCCGACATTCGCATGCCGGGCCTAAGCGGCTTGCAATTGCAGGCCGAGCTCATCGCGCGCGGCGCCAAACTGCCAGTGGTCATCATCACCGGGCATGGCGACGTGAACTCAGCGCGCGCGGCGTTTCGCGGACGGGCCATTGATTTTCTGGAAAAGCCGTTCGAGGACGAGCAACTGATTAGCGCCATCGAAACCGCGTTTGAACACGAACTGGGTCACATGAACGCACAGGCGGGTAAAGCGCGACGCGAAGTGATGCTGTCGTCGTTGTCGCCGCGCGAGCGCGAAGTGCTGCAGCACCTCACGCGCGGCCTGCACGCCAAGGAAATCGGCGTGGCGCTGAGCATCAGCCACCGCACCGTGGAGGTACACAAGGCGCACATCATGGAGAAAATGGGCGTGCGCAGCGTCATTGACATCGTGCGTATGGGTGATTTAATTGCCGAACCGGATATTGAGTAAGCAAGTAAGTAATTGATTTTATTGAATTTTATTTTATGCAGTCAGTGGCGATGCATCGCGCCGCTGCTGTGCGTCGTTGCAGCAATGGCGATGCCTCAAGCGTCACTCGCGCAGGCCCCGGCGGACTTCGCGGCCTACCCCACCAAACCCATACGCCTGATCCTGCCCTACCCGCCGGGCGCGGGTGCGGACTCCACCGCGCGCATCATGGGCGAGAGCATTACCGAGGCGCTGGGCCAGCAAGTGGTGGTCGACAGCCGGCCCGGTGCGGGCGCTACCGTGGGCCATGCGCTCGCGGCCAAAGCGCCGCCGGATGGTTACACGTTGCTGGTGGCGACCTCCGGCGGCATGACCTTCGCCCCGGCGTTCGGCATGAAGCTCGGCTACGACCCGTTAAAGGATTTCGAACCCATCGGCCTCGCCACGCTGGTGCCGTATGCGCTGGTGACCTTTGGCGGCTTGCCGCCCAACAACCTGCGCGAGTTTCTGGTTTACGCGAAAAGTCGTGCGGGCAAGCTCAACATCGGATCGCCCGGTAACAGTACGCCCAACCATGTGGGCGCTGTGCTGTTGATGAAGCTCGCCGGCATAGATATGGTGCACGTGCCGTACCGCGGCGGCAGCGCGCTGCTCACCGATTTGATCGCCGGCCAAATGCACGCCGCGTTTATATCGCTGCCCACCGTGCAGCCGCACGTGGCGACGGCACGTCTCAAAATACTCGGCGTCGGCTACACGCGCCGGCTGACTGGCGCGCCCCACCTGCCCACCCTCGCCGAAACCGTGCCGGGTTTTAACAACACCGGATGGCGCGGCCTGATGGCCCCCGTCGGCACGCCGCAGCCCATAGTGCAAAAACTCAACGCCGCCATCAACAAAGGCCTGCGTGCGCCGGCAGCGGTGCAAATGTTTATCAGCAGCGGCCTCGAAGCCGCCACCTCCACGCCCGCTGGCATGCGAGAGCTCATCGCAGCGGAATTGGCGGCGTGGACCAAGCTGGTGCGGGAGGCGAAGCTGGATGTGGGGGCGCTGTAAGTGCGGGCTGTGTTCGGCGGTCTGTGCGATGGATTTTGTAAGTCGTTGATACGCTGGCCATTTTTAAAACGGCTGAAAACGGGTTGACTGGGTAATCCGTAGGGCGTAATGTCCGCTTTTGTTCCCAGATAACCTCTGTTGTTCGCGAAGAAGGATCCCCATTGGCCACTGTATTGCGTACGTCCGGTAATGCCTTGGCAGTTCATCGTTACCTCGAAGCCGCGCGCAAGCTGCATACGCAAGCCGAGCTAGCAAAGCTGCTTGAAGTAGACACGCGCACGATACGGCGGTGGGAGGCCGGCCACAGTGCGCCGCCCAGTTACGTGGTGCCAGCGCTCAAGCAACTGGTGATCCCGTTTCCAGCGGAGCCGCTCATGGTTGGCGAGTTCACCTTTATTGATTTGTTTGCGGGCATCGGCGGCATACGCAGGGCGTTCGAACAAATCGGCGGTCAATGCGTCTACACCAGTGAATGGGACAGCTACGCGCAGAAGACCTACGCCGCCAATTTTCCCCGGTCGCACCGCATCGACGGCGACATTACGCTCGTCCCGGAAGGGGACATTCCGGATCACGATGTGCTGCTCGCGGGGTTTCCGTGTCAGCCGTTCTCCATTGCCGGTGTTTCCAAGAAAAATGCGTTGGGCAAGCAGCATGGTTTCAAGGACGAAACCCAAGGCACGCTTTTTTTTGATGTGGCGCGCATCATCAAGGCGAAGCAGCCGCGCGCCTTTTTACTGGAGAACGTCAAAAACCTCCAGTCTCACGACAAGGGCCGTACTTTCGATGTCATCAAGCGCACGTTGACCGAAGAATTGGGCTACCACATTCACTGGAAGGTGATTGATGCCGCGCATTTCCTGCCGCAGCATCGGGAGCGGATATTGATAGCCGGTTTTCGCGAAGCGGTGGGCTTTGATTGGGCCGCCCTGCGTTTGCCAGAAAAAAATCAGATTAAATTGTCGGCCATATTCCACAAAACCGACGGTAGTGAACCCGATTTGCCGTGGGACGAAGGGCGCTATTTTGAATATGGCGCGCACCGCGTGAATCCCAAATACACTTTGACCACGCACTTGTGGAATTACCTGCAGGCCTATGCAGAAAAGCACCGGCTCAAGGGCAATGGATTTGGTTTTGGCTTGGTCACCGGAAATGACGTGGCGCGCACCTTGTCAGCGCGGTATTACAAAGATGGCTCTGAAATACTCATCAAACAACCGCGTAAAAACCCGCGCCGCCTGACCCCACGCGAGTGCGCCCGGTTAATGGGCCTGCCGGACACCTTCCGCATCCCGGTGTCGGATACCCGAGCCTACAAACAGTTTGGAAACTGCGTCGCAGTGCCTGTGATTGCAGAGGTTGCCAGAATGATGTCGCAGTTTGTACGGGCCGGAAATGGCCAAATGTCTTTTGCCAATCTGGCTGTGGCTGCTTAAGGAAAAATTAAATGAAATCAATTAGTTACGTTCCGACCTGCAATGATTTCTCCTTCGATGGCATGCTGCACTGGTTCGCGGCGATGTCGCAGAAAGACCTGCTGTTTCATCCGGATGACGATCCCGCCACCATCGCTTACAGCGAAAGCGGAAAGCCCGTGTTTTCCCGCCGTGACGTAGCGGTGTTGCGCTTGATGCTTGCGACATTCTTCAAATTACACGGTGACGATGTTTACGAAGCGGCCTATCCGGTGTTCATGCAAAGGTTTGGGAATCGGCTGGATGCTGATGGTTGATGTAGGCGATAGGGCGGCGTAATGGCGTTCGCCACAGTGGAGTCGATGCTGCGCTGCATGCGTGACTTGGGCGTGACGCAGGTTTTTTGCAAATCGCTGGCAGAGAATGACAACACCAAGCAGCAAATTTATTTGGGCGGCAGCTTTGAGATATTGAAGTTTTTTCCCTATCGGGAACTCCATTCAGAACCCGGTAACAAGCGGCAGAATTTCAAAGCCGCGCTGCAAATGCGCTGGATTGACGGGGACGGCAATACCGCCGAAGCGCCCGGCGCGCAACTGATTTTGTACCCGGATTACCCGGAAATCCGGCTGTCGGGGTTTTTGCGAGGATGCCCAACCGCGCCCTCTGCAATGCTGCAACCGGTGCCCCGCGCGTCCCGAAAGCACAACAATGGCCCGGATGGACGGGTGATGTTTTTTGGCGTTCATCCGGACGGAACGACCTACGCTTGGCTCGCGGCCGCAAACAGCGCGATATCCCGCGAATTTATCCAACGTCGCGACGCAGGTGAATTTCCGGCTGAAGGCGTGTTGTGGCGGCTGGCGCTGTTACCTAACCAGCCAGTCCCGGCGCGTGAAGAACTCCTGTCGCGATTGCGCTCGATACATGCGCAGGGATGGCACGTTTCGCGCAGGCTCGACGCGCAGGGGCGGCAACTGGAATACCAAGCGCGTAACGGCGGCGGGTACACGCTGGAAGCACTGTTGGGCATACGGCCGAACGCAAAGTCTGCGCCGGATTATTTGGGTTGGGAGATCAAAGCCTGCGGCAGCGGCAAAGTGACATTGATGACGCCTGAGCCGGACGCCGGCTTCTATGGAACGCATGGCGTGGAGGCCTTCGTGCGGAAATACGGGCGCGATGTGGGCGGCGATGTGCTTTATTTTACCGGGATACATCGGGCGGATGCGCTCTGCACCAAGTCTGGGCAAACCCTGAAATTGCGGGGTTTCGACCCGGCTGGCGGCAAAATTGTGGATGTCGGCGGCGGCATTGAGCTGGTTGACGGGCGCGGCGTGGTATCGGCGGCGTGGTCGTATCGCCGGCTCATTGACCATTGGGCGCGAAAACATTCAGCGGCAGCCTATGTCCCGTACACCAAAAAAGATGCGTCGCCCCCAGCGTATCGCTATGACAGTCCTGTGTTGTTGGGAGAGGGAACCGAGTTTGCGCTGTATATGAACGCGTTTGCTGCGGGCGACGTGATGTACGACCCCGCATCCAAGGTGATGAACGCCAGTAAGGCGCGCGTCAACGTCAAGGCGCGCAGCCAATTTCGCATACCCATCGCGCGGCTGGGGTCGCTCTATCGCAAATTTGAGGCCGTGAAACTATAGCGTGAGTCACTGCGCGGGAAACAGCGCAGGCCGTCTTGGCAGCGTGACAAGCGCAAAGTGATAACTGATTGTTTTTATAGAGAATTGTGCCGCGCGGACAAGGCTGGTTCGCATTGCTTCTGCGGTAAAGCTGGGCACAACGCATTGGCACCGATTTGCTGCCGGTAACAGGCCGCTCACCCACCCGCAAGCCCTTGTTTTTCCACAAGCATTGACGAATAATGCGACGGTTTGATTCCGCATCGTAATCTTTTTGTTTCACTTCAAAGTTTCAATCAGGAGGCATCATGGCAAGACTTAACATTAATGGCAGAACTCACGACGTCGATGTTGATTCCACTACGCCGTTGTTGTGGGCGATACGCGAGCAGGTGGGCTTGACGGGCACCAAGTACGGTTGTGGTGTGGCGCAGTGCGGCGCTTGCACGGTGATGGTGGATGGCGCGCCGGTGCGTTCGTGCGTGATGCCGGTGAGTGCGGCCGAGGGCAAAAAAATCACCACCATTGAAGGTCTTGCGGTGAATGGCGTGTTGACCAAAGTTCAAAAGGCTTGGCACGAGCATGACGTGCCGCAGTGCGGTTATTGCCAGTCGGGGATGATTATGACGGCCACGGCGCTGCTCAACAGCAAGCCTAAGCCCACCGACGCGGATATCGATGCCGCGATGACCAACATTTGCCGCTGCGGCACCTTTCAGCAGGTGCGCGAAGCCATACACGCTGCTGCCAAAGCCTAAGGAAACCATCATGAAAACAACCCTAGCAACAATGGCCGCACCTAAAGTGTCCCGCCGTTCGTTTGTGATCGGCACTGCTGCCGCTGGCACCGGGCTTGCGCTCGGTTTAAAGTTGCCGCCGTTTGGCCCCGGCATTGTGCGTGCGCAGGATGGCTCGCCTGAAATCACCCACTGGATCGTGATACGCCCGGACGACACCGTGGTGATTCGCATCGCGCGTACAGAAATGGGGCAGGGCACGCTGACCGGCCTTGCGCAAATGGTGGCCGAAGAGCTGGAATGCGACTGGAACAAAGTCGTCACCGAATACCCGACACCGGGCGAGAGCGTCAAACGCAAGCGCGCATGGGGCGATTACTCCACCGGCGGCAGTCGTGGCATTCGCGAGTCGCACGAGTATGTGCGTCGGGGCGGTGCCACGGCGCGCGTGATGTTGATCCAGGCCGCTGCGGAAGCGTGGAAAGTGCCTGCGTCGGAATGCGTCGCCGCTAACAGTGTGATTACCCACACGCCGTCGGGTCGCAAAGTCACTTTCGGCAAAGTGGCCGAGGCTGCCGCGCGCATCACGCCGCCGAAAGATGTGCCGCTGAAAGACCCGAAAGACTGGAAAATCATCGGCAAGCCGATGAAGCGTCTGGATACGGTGGACAAACTCACCGGCAAAATGCTGTACGGCGCCGACTTCAAAATGCCCGGCATGCTCAACGCCAGCATTAAGGAGTGCCCGGTGTTCGGCGGCAAGGTCAAGAGTTTTGACGCGGCCAAAGTGTCTGGCATGAAGGGTGTGAGAAAAGTGCTGCAAGTGGGCGAAACCGCCGTGGCGGTGGTGGCCGATTACTGGTGGCAAGCCAAGGTTGCGCTCGACGCGCTGCCCATTGTGTGGGATGAAGGCCCCAACGCCAAAGTGTCCAGCGCCTCGATTGCCGAGATGCTGAAAGAAGGCCTCGATGCACCGCAGGCGTTTGTCGGCAACGATGCGGGCGACGCCAAGGCGGCGATTGCCGGCGCGGCAAAAAAGGTGGAAGCGGTGTATTCGTATCCGTTCCTGAACCACGCGCCGATGGAGCCGATGAACGCCACCGCGCGTTACACCGACGACAAGTGCGAAGTCTGGTGCGGCACGCAAAATGGTGAGGCTGCGTTTGCGGCCGTGCTGGCGGCGTCGGGCCTGCCCGCTGACAAGTGCGATGTCTACAAAATGATTATCGGCGGCGCATTTGGCCGTCGTGGCGCCTTCCATGATTTTGTAACGCAATCCGTGCTCATCGCCAAGCAAATGCCCGGCGTGCCGGTCAAACTGCAATGGACGCGCGAAGAAGACATGGCGCAGGGCCGTTATCACCCGATCACGCAGTGCAAACTCACCGGCGCGTTCGACGCCAACAACAATTTGACCGGCCTGCACATGCGTATTTCGGGTCAGTCGATTTTGACCGCGGTGCGCCCGGAGGCCTTGATTAAGGGCATGGACCCGGCCACGTTTCAGGGGCTGGCGCGCTCCGGCGAATTCGAGTTTGGCTACCACGCGGTACCCAATCTGTTGATCGATCACGCCATGCGCAACACGCATGTGCCGCCGGGTTTCTGGCGTGGTGTGAACATCAATCAAAACGCGATCTACATCGAATGCTTTATGGACGAGCTCGCGCAGGCCGCCGGTCAGGATCCGCTCGAGTTCCGCCGCAAGCTGATGAGCAAGGCCCCCAAGCATTGGGCTGTGCTCAACGCGGTGGCGGAAAAAGTGGGCTGGAGCAAGCCTGCACCCAAAGGCATTTATCGCGGCTTGGCGCAGATGAAGGCGTTCAACAGCTATGTCGCTGCGTGCGCTGAAGTCTCTGTCGAGGGCGGCAACAAAGTGAAGGTGCATCGCATTATTTGCGCGACCGATCCCGGCTACGCGGTCAACCCGGCGCAAATCGAGCGGCAGATCGCTGGCTCGTTTGTGTATGGGCTGTCGGCGTTGTTCATGCAGGAAAACACCATCAAAGATGGCCGTGTGCAGGAGTTGAATTTCAACACCTTCAATTCCATGCGTCTGGCGCAAATGCCCAAGGTCGAATCCATCGTCATGCCGTCGGGCGGCTTCTGGGGTGGTGTGGGCGAGCCGACGATTTGCGTGGCGGCGCCGGCGGTGCTCAACGCCATCGCAGCGGCCACCGGCAAGCGGCTGCGCAATGTGCCGCTGAAGAACCTTGGCGTCACCTTGGTGTAGCTTGCGTAAACCTTGCTGATGTACCGTGCGCGGTTCGTCAGTAAGTAATTGATTTTAAAGGGTTTTATGGTTATTGCCCGCCGTGAGTTTGTGGCCGCTTCTTTGGCGGCAGCGAGTGCGGCTGTGCTGCCGACGGTTGCGCGTGCGCAAATGACGCGCACACCGCTGAACGATATGCCGCAAAAAATTCGCGCGCTGGTGGGCACGGCGGCGATACGGCCGGGCCGCGTCAAGCTCGACATTCCCCCGTTGGTTGAGAACGGCCATTTGGTGCCGATTAGCGTCAGCGTTGATAGCCCCATGACCGACGCCGATCACGTCAAAGCGATCCATGTTTTTACCGAACGCAATCCCTTGCCGGAGATGGTGAGCTTTCGTCTCGGCCCACGTGCCGGGCGCGCTTATGCCGCCACGCGCGTGCGCATGGCGGATACGCAAGGCGTCATCGCGATTGCTGAAATGAGCGACGGCACGTTTTGGTCGGACAGTGCGCATTTGATTGTGACGCTGGCGGCGTGTCTTGAAGAACTGCCGACGTAAAATAACGCTGAATCAGCATGGCCAATGTCCGCCTCGATGTGCCCAAAACCGCCCGGCGTGGCGACATCATCCCTATCAAAACGCTAGTGGCGCACGCCATGGAAACCGGCTTTCGCCGCACGCATCTGGGCGTGCCGATTCCGCGCGACATCATCACCACCTTTGTCTGCCTGTACAACGGCGTGGAAGTGTTTCGCGCGGAGCTGCACCCCTCGGTGTCTGCCAACCCGTTTATTCAATTCACCACGGTAGCGACCGAAAGCGGCACGCTGGAATTTCAGTGGCGCGGTGACAACGGGTTCGCCACGAGCGAAACCGCACGCATTGACGTGACGCTGACGTGATATTGACTTGATATTGACGTGATATTGACGCGGCGTTAGCGCGTCGCGGCTTGACGCTGCCCGTCCATCAGCGGAAGCTGCGAGACATGAATCGCTCAGGAGGCGTTATGCACAAATTCTTTCAGATCGCCGTTGCCGTATCGCTGTTGGCTGCGCCGTGGGTGACCGCGCAGGACACCGCGTGGCGCGCCGTCGCCCACTGGGCCAAGATGCCCGACGGCCGCACGTGGGGTTCCACCAGCACGCTGGATGTGGATCGCGCCGGGAATGTGTGGGTGTTCGAGCGCTGTGGCGGAAATACCTGCGCCGAATCGCCGTTGCCGCCGGTTATCCAGTTCGATCCGGCAGGCGCGTTCGTGCGCGCGTTTGGGGCCAATCTGTTTGTGTTCCCGCACAGCATTCATGTGGATCGCGAAGGCAATGTGTGGGTGAGCGACGCCGCGGGCAAGGACGGCAAGGGCCATACCGTCGTCAAATTCAGCCGCGAAGGCAAAGTGCTGCTGACGCTGGGCAAGCCCGGCGTGGCGGGCGACGCAATGGACACGTTTCATCGCCCGTCGGCGGTGGCGGTTGCGGCCAACGGCGATATTTTTGTCGCGGATGGTCATGGTGGCGATTCCAACGCACGCATCATGAAATTCGCCAAGGACGGCAAGTTCATCAAGACATGGGGCAAGAAAGGCAGCGCGCCCGGCGACTTTGGTGAGCTGCACGGCATCGCGCTCGATTCCAGCGGGCGTGTGTTCGTCGCTGATCGCGGCAACAGCCGCGTGCAAATTTTTGACGCTGACGGACAATACATTACCGAGTGGAAACAGTTCGGTCGTCCCAGCGGCATTTACATCGACGTTAACGACACGCTGTACGTGACCGATCACCAGTCCGATGCCAAGCGCAATCCGGGCATGCGTCGCGGCATTCGCATCGGCAGCGCAAAAGACGGCGTAGTGCGCTCACACATTCCCGGCGTGGGGCCGGAGCCGGACCAAGAAAACATGGGCGAAGGCTTGGCTGCCGACGGCAAAGGCGCGATCTACGCCGCCGAAGTCGCCCACAAAAGCGTGACCAAATACATTCGGCAATAATCATGACTTTGCATTTCCATGCGACTCACAACGATTACCGTTTAGCGCATCTGCGATTACCCTAGCGCGCATGAAAACCGTCACACTGCCCTCGGGCGAGCGTGTGCCTGCGCTGGGGCAAGGCACCTGGAACATGGGCGACAACCCGGCCCAGCGCGCGCAAGAGATCGCCACGCTCCAGCGCGGCATAGACCTTGGTTTAACACTAATCGACACCGCTGAAATGTACGGCGATGGCCGTTCCGAGCAACGGGTAGCGCAAGCCGTGGCGGGACGGCGCAGTGACGTGTTTATCGTGAGCAAAGTGTTGCCGTCCAACGCCTCGCGCCGCGGCACTGCGGCGGCGTGCGAGCGCAGCCTCAAAAATCTCAACACCGACCGCATCGATTTGTATTTGTTGCACTGGCGCGGTGGTGTGCCCTTCGCCGAAACGCTGGAAGCGCTGATGGCCTTGCAGCGCGCCGGAAAAATTCGCCACTACGGTGTCAGCAATCTTGATCTTTCCGCGATGCAGGAATGGTGGCGCACGCCGGGCGGCGAGGCGACCGCGACAAATCAGTTGCTCTACAACCTGTCGCGACGCGGCATCGAATGGGATTTACGGCCGTGGTTGCGTGAGCGGCGCGTACCGGTGATGGCGTATTCGCCGCTAGAGCAGGCACGTTTGTTCAAGAACGCAAAATTCGTGGCTTTGGCGAAAGCTGCCGGTATCACGCCCGCGCAACTGGCGCTGGCTTGGTTGCTGGCGAAGGACGATGTGATGGTGATTCCCAAGTGTTCGAGCATGGCGCGGGTTGAGGAGAACGCCGCAGCAAGAGACATATCACTCACGGAATCTCAACGCATTGAATTAGATAAGATTTTTCCAGCGCCCACGCGACCGCAACCGCTGGAGATGTTGTAGTGCTGTCACTCAGCAGGAGGGCCGTTATTCCCGCTTCACCGTGAGCGCCTCACGCCGCACCAAACCCGGAAACCAGCGTAGCCACAGGCCTACCACCACCAGCGTGCCGACGCCGCCCACCACCACCGATGGCACCGTGCCCCACCACGCGGCGGTGATGCCCGATTCAAATTGCCCCAGATGATTGGCGGTGCCGGTGAAGAGCGAATGCACGGCGCTGACGCGACCGCGCATGTCCGCCGGGGTTTCGAGTTGCACCAGCGATGAGCGGATGACCACGCTCACCATGTCCGCCATGCCCATGATGGCAAGTGCGGCCAGCGACAGCAGCAGCGACGTCGATAAGCCGAACACCACGGTGGTCACGCCGAACGTCGTTACCGAAATGAACAGAATTTTGCCCACGCTGTGCGTGAGCGGCCAGCGTACAAGATAGATCGAAGCGAATAGCGCGCCTACCGCCGGGGCCGAGCGCAGCAGGCCCAGGCCCAGCGGGCCGGTTTGCAGAATATCGCGCGCGTACACCGGCAGCAGCGCCACCGCACCGCCCAACAGCGTGGCGAATAAATCCAGCGTGATGGCCCCGAGGATGATGGGCTTGCTGAAAATATAGTGCAGGCCGCCCAGCACGTATTGCAGTGTGGCCGGTTCGTGGTCGCGTTTGACGAAGGTGGCGTGTATGTAAAGAATAATCACGCCGGCCAGCGCATAACACAGGGCGCTGCTAACGTAGACCACGCTCGCGCCCCACAGATAGACCAGCCCGCCCAGCGCCGGGCCGGCGATGATGGCGGCTTTTTTGGCCGCGCCGTGAAACGCAATGCAGCGCGCGAGCTGCGCTTCGCCCACCAGCGAAGGCAGCAGCGAACGCATCGCCGGGTTCTGAAAAGTTTGCGCCACGCCGGTAAGCACCACGCAGGCGTAAATGAGTTCAGCGCTGATCCAGCCTGACCTATTTGCGGCGGCTAGGGTGATCGCTACCGCGCACTGTATGCCCTGGCACAGCGCCGCCACGTAACGCCGGTCATAGCGGTCGGCCACATGCCCGGCAGGTAACGTGCACAAAAATTGCGCGCCGAAATGCGCCAAACCCACCAGCCCCAAACTCATCGCGCTGTTGGTGAGGTCATACACCTGCCAGCCGACGGCCAGCACCAGCATTTGATTGGCTAACACGGAGGCAATGTCGCCCACCCAAAAGCGCGTAAAGGTGGCGTGGCGGAATAGCGAAGTTTGCATGAGGTGATTCAGCGAACGTGCCACTGCATGGGCAGATGGCTACAAAGGGATTGCATTGTAACTATTCAGTGCGGAACAAAAGTGCGAAAAGTTTCCCTCACCCCTACCCTCTGCTGCGCTTCAAGTGTGCCCTTGTCCCGGAGGGAGAGGGGGCAACCCCACGTCCGCGCGAACCAAAATAGTCTCGCGATTTCGAATGCGGTTTGCTCCCCTCTCCCTCCGGGAGAGGGGTGGGGGTGAGGGAAGATTTTGATGTTACGCCTGCACTGAATAGACACGGATTTTTAAGATTTCCATCGCATCACCTGATTCACAGAGCCTTACTCCGGCGCAATGCCCGCGAGCTTGACCACCTCGGCGTAGCGCGCGATGGATTTCTCGACGAAGGCCTTGAACGCCACGGGCGTGTTGCCCACCGGTTCCATGCCGATAGCGCTGAGGCTCTCGCGCACAGTGGGCGCTTTGAGCACATGGCGAATTTCGCTGTGCAGCTTGCCGATGACAGCGGCGGACGTTTTGGCGGGCGCAAATACGCCGTACCAACTCGCATCAAACGCCATGCCGCTGACACCCGCTTCGATCATGGTCGGCACATTCGGCAGCAGCGACCAGCGCGTTGGGGCGTTGTACGCCAGTGCGCGTATGCGCCCCGCGCGCACCTGACTCACCAGCGTACCGGGATTGGACATCACCAGTTGCACTTCGCCGCTCATCAGCGCCACCGTCATTGGCCCGCCGCCTTTGTACGGCACGTGGGTGAGCTGCGTGCCGGTACGCACGGCGAACAGCGCCGCCGCGAGATGCGTGACGTTGCCCACGCCGGAGGTGCCATAGGCGAATTTCGTGCCGGGTTTCTTCGCAAGCTGTATCAATTCCTGCACAGTGTTGGCCGGCACCGAAGGGCTGACCGCCAGCAGCAGCGCTTCAGACGATGAAATATTGGTGATGGGTGCAAAGCTCTTGATCGCATCAAACGGCAGCTTGCGCACGATGCTGGGGTTGATGGCAAACGCCGCCGAGGTGATTAACAGCGTGTAACCGTCGGCACTGGATTTCGCCACGATGTCCGCCGCGAGAATGCCATTCGCGCCGGGGCGATTATCGAGCACCATCGATTGGCCCATCTGCGCGCTGAGCGGCGGCGTGACGATGCGCGCCACTGAATCGGGCGAGCCGCCCGGTGCAAAGCCCAGCACCCAGCGCACCGGGCGTGCGGGGTAGTCTTGAGCGACGGCGCACGCAGTGACAAATGGCGCCGTGCTCAAAATGAGTACCGTCGGCATCGCCCTACGGGCTTGAAGGGTCAATCGGCTTGAAAACATAATGTTCAATAAAATCAATTAGTTGCGACGTTTCTGCCGCGCGCAGCGTACGGCATTGTAGTGGGAATTTTAGCCTTGGCTCAGCGCCGGAATACCCGCTGTTCTCGCGCCTTGACGGCGCACATTGTGCGGCACAATACGACAGCACTGCGCAACGCGTGGTTGCTCGCCCTGAAGAGACCGCAATTGAACACAGAGACATTTTACAAAATCACCCGTAGGCCAAGGCGTGCGTTGATGTTGGCGCTCTTGGCGCACTTAGCGGTCGCAGCGGCCAACAGCCACGCGCAAGATTACCCGTCGCGCCCGGTGCGTTTTATCGTGGGCTTTGTGCCCGGCGGCGTGGCGGATTTGCTGGCACGCGGGATTGCGCAAAAACTCACCGACGCGTGGGGCCAGCAAGTGATCGTCGATAACCGCTCCGGCGGCAGCGGTGTACTCAGCATGCAAATTGCGGGCAAGGCGGCGCCCGACGGCTACACCCTGTTGATGGGTTCATCGACGCAGTTTTCCATTAACCCGGCGCTGCGCGCCAAATTGCCGTATGACCCGATACGCGACTACACGCCCATCACCAACGCGGCCATCACGCCGGTGATGTTGACGG